>NZ_JBHZPL010000007.1:0-213984 GCF_042788095.1 Kosakonia sp. YIM B13571
CTCAGAAGTGAAACGCCGTAGCGCCGATGGTAGTGTGGGGTCTCCCCATGCGAGAGTAGGGAACTGCCAGGCATCAATTAAGTGAAGAGGCCATCCTGACGGATGGCCTTTTTGCGTTTTTGCGCTGCGACAAATTCCGTCCGCCGTACCGGTTTTTAACTTTGATTTGCCGGACAGAAAGCCTCATGCGAAAGCATGGGGCTTTTTTGCTTAAGACCGTACATGCCCCTATTCTTAATTGCTTACATTGCTAATTTGAAATGTGATGTAAATCACTCTTGAGATATAACAAATATGTAACATTTTGGTCTTTGCGCTGAGTGGATAAGGATTTTCACGAAGTTCATATCTTCAAAATCTTTAGCAGGAGTATTAATAGAATGGCAGAAAGCAGTGTGACAACACCTGAATCTGAATCGCTCACTAGTAGCGATACCCGACGCAGGGTATGGGCGATCATTGGCGCTTCATCAGGTAACTTGGTTGAGTGGTTTGATTTCTATGTCTATTCCTTTTGCTCCCTCTACTTCGCGCACATCTTTTTCCCCGCCGGCAACACAACGACTCAGCTATTACAAACAGCGGGTGTTTTTGCCGCAGGTTTTCTTATGCGACCGATCGGGGGCTGGTTATTTGGCCGTATCGCTGACAGGCGCGGACGCAAGGCATCGATGCTCATCTCGGTGTGTATGATGTGCCTGGGATCACTGGTCATCGCCTGCTTGCCCGGTTATGAGTCCATTGGGACCTGGGCACCAGCATTATTACTGCTGGCGCGTCTGTTCCAGGGGCTATCAGTGGGTGGTGAATATGGCACAAGCGCGACTTATATGAGCGAAGTTGCAGTGGAAGGGCGTAAAGGATTTTACGCGTCATTCCAGTATGTCACGCTGATTGGCGGGCAATTATTGGCTCTGCTGGTTGTTGTTGTATTGCAACAGGTTCTGAGCGATGAAGATTTACGTGCCTGGGGTTGGCGTATTCCGTTTGCGCTCGGTGCCGCACTGGCCATTGTTGCGCTGTGGCTACGCCGACAACTTGATGAAACCTCGCGGCAAGAAGTACGGGCTCTGAAAGAGGCGGGATCGCTAAAAGGGCTGTGGCGTAACCGCAAGGCTTTTATTATGGTGCTTGGTTTTACGGCTGGCGGTTCACTGACGTTCTACACCTTTACCACCTATATGCAAAAATATCTGGTGAATACCGCCGGAATGCATGCCAACGTTGCCAGCGTCATTATGACAGTTGCGTTATTTGTCTTTATGTTGATTCAACCCGTTATTGGCGCGCTGTCGGACAAAATTGGCCGCCGCACCTCAATGTTGCTGTTCGGCGGTCTTGCCACACTTTGTACCGTCCCGATTCTCAGTGCGCTGCATAGCGTAACGTCGCCCTATGCCGCGTTCGCGCTGGTTATGCTGGCATTAGTGATTGTCAGTTTCTACACCTCGATCAGTGGAATCCTGAAAGCCGAAATGTTCCCGGCACAGGTTCGTGCGTTAGGTGTCGGATTATCCTATGCCGTGGCGAATGCGCTGTTTGGTGGTTCGGCTGAGTATGTTGCGCTGTCGCTGAAATCGGTCGGTTTTGAAAGCACCTTTTTCTGGTACGTTACCGTGATGGGCGCATTAGCGTTTGTGGTTTCCTTAATGCTGCATCGCAAAGGGAAAGGCATCCGGCTTTAGTATCTATCTTGCCAGTTGCCACACGGCAAAACCTGTTGTGGCACCGGCAACATCCCAAGCGAAATCTTTCCAGCTCCAGCCGCTCCCTGCCGGGCGGCTATCCCATAACTCTTTCGATGCGCCAAGGCTAACAGAAAACATCAGACCATATACTGCGCTACGGTCACGGCTAATACCCTGATGTTGTGCGTATTCGTTACCGGCTGCGGAAAGCATCGCCGAACCAAGGAAATGTTGTGCTTTATCCTGCCCGCTCCAGCTATCGTTTGCCATATGGCTACAGCCTGTCAGCAGCAGCGTTGTTGCCAGCAAGGTGTATTTCATTGGAATACCTGAAAAAAAAGCCCCATCACAGGGATGGGGCTTAATGTTAAAGAATGCGGCTAATCAGCTTATCAATGCGGATACGGCGCAGGCGGCGTATCAGCTTACGGACTTTCACCGGGTAATCAGCAATACTTTGCAAGTCACGGTAATGATTTACCACTGTGGTGTGCGTGCGGATAAGTTCCAGCTCTTTATCACGCTGTGCGGCCAGCTCATGTTTCGGATCGTGGATCAGTACTGCGTTCTCCAGGTCCAGACGCCAGGCTCGTGGGTTCAGGTTATTCCCGGTGACCAGGATCCACTCATCGTCGACCCACATTCCTTTCAGGTGGTAGCTGTTATCGTCATCTTTCCACAAGCGAACAACCAGTTGATCGGTATTCACATAATATTGCAGACGGCTTAAGAAGCGACGCAGGTTGATCTCATACAAATAAGGCAACGCGCCAATGATCTTAAATGGCTCATCTTCAGGAATGAAAAAGTCATTCGCTGTCTTATCGCCAACGATGATTTCGACTTTTTTCCCCTCACGCAGCAACTGGATAATATTGCGTACCAGTACCGCAGGCAGGTTGAAATAGGGCGTACAAATCGTCAGTTTGTGTTCCGCGCACGGCATAAGATGGAAAATCGTCTTATTCAGCAGGCTGGATTTTCCCAGACCAACCAGCGGAGTCACGGCCAGTTGTTCGTTATCCGCATCGCCCTGGAAATGGTACGACGCATCGCGCAATTCCTGACGGAACAGGCGGATATCATTTTTGATTTCCTGGCTTTTGGGGCGCTGCGTATCATCAAGGCGATTCACACCACGGCCCTGGATCAGATTCTGCTCAACCCAGCCTTGCATCACGTCCGCCATCTGTGGGTTACGGATCAGCTGATAACGGTCATAACGGTATTTATCGTGCTGGTGCAGGTAAACATCATTAAGACTCGCGCCGCTATACAGCACACAGTCATCAATAATAAAACCTTTGAAATGCAGCACACCAAGCGCTTCGCGGGTATTAACCGGCACCCCGTAAACGGGAACGACAACGCCAGGGTTTTCCTGTGCCATGCGGCAGTACCAGTCCGCATTGGTATTTGACGCTGCTGCGCCAATACGACCGCGCTGAGCGCGATGCCAGTCAACGAGGACGCGAACATCCAGCTCCGGGCGCTGGCGTTTTGCTTCATACAGCGCGTTCAGAATTCCTTTCCCACCATCATCCTGTTCAAGATACAGGGCAATGATATAGATCCGGCGCGTTGCGGTGGCTATCTTCGCAAGCAGCGTCTCCCTGAAATCAGCAGGCGCATAGAAGAACTCTATATCATCAGCTGACTGAGAAATCTTGGGTAATTGGGCAAGGTGTTGTTGATGTTTATTACGCTTAAATTTTGACAACATCACAGTGCGTTTCTTCTCTGTTTATTGAAGGGTCTTCTGTAGCATGCAGACGACATAAGCGGGCAATAATAACACCGAGCCTGCTAAAGCGGTCAACATTTCCAGTACCTTACTCGGGATTACTCGGTCGGTGTCAGATGGAGCGACAAACCTACGATTCCATCTTCCAGTTGGATATCGACATCAAATCCCAATTTACGCGCCAGCGTCACCATGCCGCGATTGTTGGGCATAGTAATACCATTCAAGCGCTTAAGTCCGTGATCCCGGGTATAACTGATAAGCTTTTCAAGCAAACGTCGTCCGAGCCCAAGCCCTTTTAGGTCGGAACGAACCAGCACGGCAAATTCAGCATCGATATTATCCGGATCGGAAATAGCGCGGGTGACGCCCAAAATTTCTTCGCCCTGATCTGTGCTGCGCACAGCCACGAAAGCCATTTCCCGATCGTAGTCGATCTGCGTCATATTCGCTAAATCATCGTGGGTAAATTCGTTAATCTCGCTAAAGTAGCGATAATAGAGATCTTCTTTTGTCACCCTGGCGATAAATGCCTGCAACTGAGGTTCATCCTCGGGAAGAATAGGGCGGAACAAGCACTGCTCGCCATTTCTCATCTCAACGCGCTCTTCCAGATGCTGCGGATAGGGGCGAATAGCAAGACGCGTCTCGCCGTTCCCCGCGGTGGGCGCGATAGACATCGTGACATCCAGCGCCGTGAATTCGCTCCCGGAAGCCAGCAAAGGGTGAATGTCGAGCCGTTCGATTTCCGGGCAATCGACGATCAAATTTGAAACCTGAACTAAAAACTGGCTCAGACCTGCAATATCCAGCGTGCGGAGTGCGCTGCGCCCACGGATCTTTTTACTTTTGATCGCCTGAATGACCAGGTAGCGCGCCAGATTCATATTGAGTGGCGGAAGCGCCACTGCGGCTTGATCCTCTGCTCGCCACTCAACGCCGCCTTCACCCAACATAATCAGCGGGCCGAAAACCGGATCGTGTTCTACCACAACGCGCAGTTCCTGCGCACCAGCACGGTTCGCCATGCTCTGCACTTGCAAACCGTGGATGCGCGCTTGCGGCCAGTTCATTTTGACACGATCAATAATCGCGTCAGCAGCCTGTTGCACTTCTTTCGCGGTACGCAGATAAAGCATTACCCCCTGAACTTCTGACTTATGCGGGATATCCGGAGAGCGTAATTTCAGCGCAACCGGGTAGCCAATCTGTTCGGCAATATGCACCGCTTCCGCACTGTCGCTGGCAATCCATGTCGGCAGCGTTTGCAACCCCCAGGCCCGCAGGATCGGCTGAACTTCGTGGGTGTCCAGCGTTGATGCGCCCTCGGTCAGCGCCTGCTGCAGAAGGTTGTGTGCGGCGGCGGTATCTGCTGTCAGGCTTACGGAGATCGCTGGCGTTTCACGCAACTGTTTCTGGTTTCGCCGATATTCCACCATATGCATAAACGCCGTAATAGTGCCTTCCGGGGTTCGATAGGTTGGCAATCCGGCCTCACTAAACAGACGCCGCGCTTCCTGAGAAGAAAACTCACCGCACCAGTTGGTCAGCACGGTGACATATTTCCCGCGGGGATGTTTTTTCAACGCATCAATTAACGCCACCGCGCTTTCGCTGCCCGGCGCTGCGGCGCTGGGCGCGTGGATCACCATCAACGCATCGTAATCCTGGCTATCGAGCAAAATATTCAACGCCGCGATGTAACGCTCACTGCTTGCATCATCGCGCAAATCCAGCGGGTTAGCGGGTTCCACATACTCCGGCAGTACGGCTCGCAACTGCGCTATCGTCTCTTCACTCAGTGTGGCCAGCTTGCCGTTGCGTGACCACAGTTCGTCAAGCGCCAGTGCGGCGGGTGCTGCGCCATTACTGATGATCATCAACCGTTCGCCGCGCAGTGGGTGCATATGGCTAAGTGTTTCGACGGCGGAAAAAAGCTCATGCGTATCCTGGACCCGCAATAAACCGGCGCGCTGAATAGCCGCATCCCAGGCCGGATCGAGCCCCGCATGAGAATGCAGCAGACGCTGTGCTTCCGGGCTGCGACCGCTTTTTATGACCAGAATCGGTTTATTACGTGAGGCGCTACGTGCGGCGGAAACAAATCGACGGGCATCACTTAACTGTTCCAGATAGAGCAGGATGGCGCTGGTCTTACTGTCGCGCGCCAGGAAATCGAGCAGTTCATCGACATCAATATCGAGACTATCGCCGAGTGCGATGAAATAAGAGAACCCCATTTCCCGCTGTTGCGCCCAGTCGAGGATAGTATTGGAGACGGCGGCTGACTGGGAAATAAAAGCCAGCTTGCCGCGTGTAATCGGCACCGGCGAGAAACTGGCATTAAGCCCTTGCCAGGGAGCGAGCAAGCCCAGGCTGTTCGGGCCAAGCAATCGCATCTGGTAGCGACCGGCGCAGGCCAGTAAATCGGCATGTTGTTCGGGCGGAGCGGAAAGGATAATGCAGGTTTTACACCCCTTTTGGCCGAGCGCTTCAAGCAGCGCCAAATTACGTTTTGCGTGGGTACACAATACGGCAAGATCGGGCGTGAAAGGCAGGCTGGCGACATCCGGCCACGCCAGCACGCCCTGTACCGCTTTATAGGCGGGCGTTACCGGTAAGACTGGCCCGGCGAAACCGCCTGCCAGCAAATTGCGCATCATTAAATAACCCGCACGATCCGGCTTCATGGATGCACCCACCACCGCAATCGATCGGGGACGTAATAACGCTTCCAGCCCTCGTTGGCTCATACCGGCCTCCGCAAAAGAGTGACCCGATGATATTAAACGTTTTCTGCAGCGTTTGCTGTGATGGCGGACGAATGATGCGGTTTCCCCGCCAGGTAACGTTCGCGAAACAGGGTAAAGTGATCGCCGAGGGCTTGCGCTGCACTGTTATCGCCAGCCAGATCCAACAGAGCAATGGCCACTTCCGCCGTGCAGTATTGATCTTCTGCGTGCGCTTCCCGTAAGCGATAGGCAGACACACGTGATAAATCGACGGAGATAACCGGTAATGCATCCAGATAAGGGCTTTTGCGGAACATTTTACGTGCTTCGGTCCAGGTACCATCCAGCATAATAAACAGCGGGGGTTTTCCGGCTGCCGGAGCGCTCAACACCTGACGTTCACTTCCTGCATAAGAGGCCGGGAAGACGACCATTGGCTGGTACGCTTCACTGGTGCATAAATCGATAAGCGCCTGCGGCGGCTCGGTGCGCGACCATTGAAAAGCCTGCGTGTCGGGCAGGATATCGGCAATCAAACGCCCGGTGTTACTGGGTTTCATCGGCTCGGTGTCAAACATGACCAGGCAAAAACGGCTGTTGGCGCAGGCCGGTTTTAAGGTATCACACAGACAGTTTTTTAGCGGCAGCAAGCAGCTCTGGCAGCGGCGAATACGGTTGCCACGCGCCAGAAACGGGCGCGTCGAGCGGGCAAGACGCTCAGCACGGAGTTGGAGAACAGCGTTATTGGTCATGAAGGTCGCACAAGAAAAACGCCATTGTCGCAGAGCTGAAAACGGGGCACAAGAAGCGCCCCGAAGGGATTACAGTGATTCGTTAAGCCAGCTGTCGAACGGCGCTTTCGGCATCGCCCCGCTTAGCATGTCCACCACTTCGCCATTTTTGAACAGCATAATGGTAGGAATGCTGCGAATACGGAAACGCGCGCTCAGCTCGCGCTCGGCTTCAGTGTTGACTTTCACAAAGCGCACTTGGCCGCTGCGTTCTTCCGCGACATCTTCGAAAATCGGCGCAAAGTTGCGGCACGGGCCACACCATGGTGCCCAGAAATCGACGACCACAGGCAGGTCATCTTTCAGCAGTTTATCCAGGGTTTCGCCGGTCGCATTGATCACATCTCCGTCGAACAGCTCATGTCCACAGCGCCCACATTTCGCGCCGTCGCTCATTCTTTCTTCAGGAATGCGGTTCAGCGCCTGACAGCTTGCACATACGGTATTCATAACTAACCTCAGGGAAACGATGGTACAAAGCGGCGTTTCGCCGGTATGTTTCTTCAATGTTACATATTATTAATAAGAAGGTTTTAAACAACAACGCGTTTTATTCAATGAGTACAATAGCCGATAACTTTTGAACGAATTAATGGCTAAGCGCCAGCACATCAGGTAATCTGCGCGCTTCGCGCAGCGCTGGTGGAGAAAAGCATGAACGATGAATTAAAGAATAAAAGCGGCAAGGTCAAAGTGATGTATGTCCGCAGTGATGATGATTCCGATAAACGTGGTCTTAACCCGCGCACCGGGAAAGGGCCAGCACGTAGCGGAACGTCTTCGCGCGGTGGCGATGACCGTCGCACCTCCCGCGATGATAAAGGTCGTGCAGGCCGTGACGATAGAAGTCGTTCTGCCCGTGATGACCGGGGCCGCCCTGCTCGTGATGACAGAAGCCGCCCGCAGCGAGACAATTTCAGCAACCAGAGTGATTCGCCGTGGCGTACCGTTTCCCGTGCCCCGGGCGACGAAACGCCGGAAAAACCGGATCATGGTGGTATTAGCGGTAAAAGTTTTATCGATCCGGAAGTGCTGCGCCGCCAGCGTGCGGAAGAGACGCGTGTCTATGGCGAAAATGCCTGCCAGGCACTGTTCAGCAGCCGTCCTGAGTCGATTGTTCGCGCTTGGTTTGTACAGAGTGTAACCCCGCGTTTTAAAGAAGCCCTGCGCTGGATGGCCGCGAACCGTAAAGCGTATCACGTGGTTGATGAAGACGAACTGACAAAAGCCTCCGGCACGGAACACCACGGTGGCGTGTGCTTCTTGATCAAAAAGCGTAATGGCCTGAGTGTCCAGAAATGGGTGGCGAACGCCGCAGACGAAGATTGCGTGCTGGCGCTGGAAGATGTGGGTAACCCGCATAACCTCGGCGCAATTATGCGTAGCTGCGCGCATTTCGGTGTGAAAGGCGTGGTATTGCAGGATGCGGCAGTGATTGAATCTGGTGCGGCAGTCCGTACCGCAGAAGGCGGCGCGGAACACGTTCAGGCGATCACCGGCGATAGTTTTGTCGATGCGCTGGAAGAGTTCCGTCAGGCGGGTTATGCGCTGGTGACCACCTCCAGTCACAACGGAACCTCGCTGTTTAAAGCCGAGCTGCCGAAAAAGATGGTACTGGTGCTCGGTCAGGAGCGCGATGGTCTGTCTGATGTGACGCTGTCTCGTTCCGATTTGAGTGTCTCAATTGATGGCACCGGCAACGTTGAAAGCCTCAACGTTTCTGTCGCAACCGGTGTGTTGCTGGCGGAGTGGTGGCGTCAAAATAAAGCCTGATAGCGCAACGTCAGGTGCAATAAAAAAGCCAGCGTAAAGCTGGCTTTTTTTTACTCACTTTCTGCCGGCAGTGTCGGCATCCAGTCGACTGGCGCTTCACCCTGTTTTTCTAGCCATTGATTCGCCAGGACAAAATGGTTACAGCCGAAAAATCCGCGGTGCGCGGAGAGCGGCGATGGATGCGGCGCTTTCAGAACATGATGGCGATTTGTGTCGATAATCGCCCCTTTCTTCTGCGCGTGCGAACCCCAAAGCAGAAATACCACGCCTTCGCGATGCTCATTAATCAGGCTAATGACTTTATCGGTAAAGGTTTCCCAGCCGAGGCTTGCATGTGAGTGTGCCTGACCAGCGCGCACGGTGAGCACGGTATTCAGTAGCAACACGCCCTGACGCGCCCAGCTTTCGAGATAACCATGTTGCGGGCGCACAAAACCCGGAATGCTGGCTTCCAGCTCTTTATACATATTCAGCAGGGAAGGCGGTGGCGCAATGCCAGGCAAGACGGAAAATGCTAAACCGTGTGCTTGTCCCGGGCCGTGGTAAGGATCCTGGCCGAGGATGACAACTTTGACGTCGCCGAGCTCAGTGAAGCGAAAGGCGTTGAACACATCTTTCTGTGGCGGATAGATGGTTATGCCGGACTGGCGCTCAGTCGCCACTGTGCTAAGGGTGTTAATAAAGTACGGCTGCTGTTTTTCTTCTGCCAGCACATCATGCCATGTTAATGAAGTGGTCATCCCGCTCTCCTGCGAAGTTCATTCCCCGTAGCTTAACTGCTTATTTCCCTGAAACAAAATTGACTGTCCTTCGTGATAGATAATCCTAAAAATATTTTTAAAATTTACAAAAATTTTAAGTCGGCGCGATTGGCGTAACTTGATATAAAACAAGTATATTCCTCTATGGCCATTTTTACTGTGTGGTTTTTATTGATTTAAATCAAAGAATGCCGCATGTCAGACTGGTATATAAACAATCAGACAACAATGGTTTTACCAATTGGCCGGAAAGAATCCGGCTAATCAAATAATGTGCCTAAGGGAGGCTATTCATGATTACTGGTATCCAGATTACTAAAGCTGCCAATGACAACTTGCTGAACTCATTCTGGCTGCTCGATAACGAAAAAGGCGAAGCACGTTGCGTGTGTGCCAAAGCGGGTTATGCCGAAGATGAAGTGGTTGCGGTTAGCAAACTCGGCGCTATCGAATACCGTGAAATTCCGATGGAAGTGAAACCAGAAGTGCGCGTTGAAGGCGGTCAGCACCTGAACGTTAACGTGCTGCGTCGTGAAACACTGCTTGATGCCGTTGAACACCCGGAAAAATACCCACAGCTGACGATTCGTGTATCCGGTTATGCTGTGCGTTTTAACTCTCTGACTCCAGAACAGCAGCGCGACGTTATTGCTCGTACCTTTACTGAAAGCCTGTAATTTCAGGCACACATAAAAACGCCGGGATATCCCGGCGTTTTTTTTACTCTTCTGTATTTTGCGGCGCAGTACTTGCAGCGCTCGGCTTACGTCGTTTACCAATATTTTTGGTGTCACGATGGCGTTGCTTCACACGCGGTTTCTCTTTTTCTTTCTCTTTTTTCTTCTCTTCGCGTTTCGCCAACACTTTCTTCGATGGTTTGCCTGTCAGCTTCTCACTGGGCGCGCGCGTTTTTGCACGCAATTCGTCTATCACACGCGGCTTCAGCGGTTCTTCAACATACCGGCCAATTTTACCCAGCAACAAATGATCGTGCGCTTCGACCAGAGAAATCGCGGTGCCTTTACGGCCCGCGCGGCCCGTACGACCGATGCGGTGCAAGTAGGTATCGCCGCTGCGCGGCAGATCGAAGTTAAATACGTGGCTGACATCGTCGATATCAATGCCGCGAGCGGCGACATCGGTGGCGACCAGCACGTTCACACGGCCTTCCGTCAGGCGTTTAATCGCTTCGTTACGCTTCGCCTGTACCATCTCACCTTCGAGATAGCAGTTGTTAATTCCCGCTTCACGCAGCCAGTTTGCCAGCTCATGCACACGCTCGCGTTTGCGAACGAATACGATAGAGCGGCTAACTTCAGGTTGCTTAAGCAGATGCACCAGCAGCGCGGTTTTATGTGCCACGTCGTCGGCACGGTAGTACCACTGGTGAATTTTCTTGCGCTCGCGCGTTGATGGCGTGGCAGAAACTTCAACAGGATCTTCCAGCAGGCGCTCAGCAAAGTTTTTAATCGCTTCGCCTTCCAGCGTCGCAGAGAAGAGCATGGTCTGCTTGCGCCAGCGGGTTTCACCGGCAATGTGCTCGATATCTTGCGCGAAGCCCATGTCCAGCATGCGATCTGCTTCGTCAAGGATCAGCGTCTCTACCGCGCGGCAGTCGAAGTTCTCTTCTTTAATGTATTGCAACAGGCGGCCAGTGGTCGCGACCACGACATCCTGGTTTTCGCTGAACACTTCCGCGTGGTTCATATACGCTACACCGCCGGTAATGGTGGCGATATCCAGATGCGTGTTAGCGGCAAGCTCACGTGCGTGATCGGCCACCTGCATCGCCAGTTCGCGGGTCGGGGTCAGGATCAGGATGCGCGGTGGGCCGGATTTCTTACGCGGGAAGTCCAGAAGGTGCTGCAACGCAGGCAGCAGATATGCCGCTGTTTTACCGGTGCCGGTAGGGGCGGAACCGAGGACATCACGCCCTTCAAGCGCAGGCGGAATGGCGGCGGCCTGGATGGCGGTCGGGCGTGTAAAGCCTTTATTCTGGAGCGCGTCCAGCAGGCTGTCGTCAAGTTCGAGTTCGGAAAAAGTCGTTACAGTCATGATCTACCTCTGTGTGGGGCGCCGATTATAGACGTTACGGCTGCAATCTTCATCTGTTGTCTGCTTATTGCTTTTCCAGCGCTTTGCTTTCCCCTATGCTACACCGGTTTCCGAATTGAGGTTGTAAAGATGTCTCAGCCCAAGGCTCTGTTGCGCCGTGATGGCTTCACGTTTAAAGAATTCTTTGTTGCTCACGATCGCTGTGCCATGAAAGTAGGCACTGATGGGGTGATGTTAGGCGCGTGGGCGCCGGTTTCCAAAGCAAGGCATGTGCTGGACATTGGCACCGGTAGCGGGCTGCTGGCGCTGATGCTGGCGCAACGCACATCACCAGAAGTAACAATTGATGCCGTCGAACTGGATGATCACGCAGCCGGGCAGGCACAGGAAAATGTTCTGGCCTCACCGTGGGCTGAGCGCATTACCGTGCATCAGGCGGATATCTGCCAGTGGAGCACGGAAAATACCGCGCGCTATGATCTGATTGTCAGCAACCCGCCCTATTTTGACGAAGGGGTACAATGCGCCACGCCGGAGCGCGAAAAAGCGCGCTATACCACAACGCTTGATCATCAATCCTTGCTGGAAATTGGCGCAACGCTGATTACGGAAGAGGGCTTTTTCTGCGTCGTTCTGCCGATTGAAATCAGCGAAACTTTTGTCAGCAAAGCGCAGACGCTGGGCTGGCATCTGCGTTTGCGTACGGATGTAACTGAAACAGAAAGCCGTTTGCCTCATCGCGTCCTGTTGGCATTCTCTCCGCGAGACGGCGAACTGTTTGCAGATCGTCTGGTGATCCGTGGGCCCGATCAGCGCTACTCAGAGAGCTACACCGCGCTGACCCAGGCGTTTTATCTGTTTATGTAGTTTTGTGGCGACAGCACCGTCGGGCCAGATTCCGGCAGTAAATCGGGATAATCCAGCGTGTAATGCAACCCACGGCTCTCTTTACGAGCCATCGCACAGCGCACAATTAACTCCGCGACTTGCACCAGGTTGCGCAACTCCAGCAGGTTATTCGAGACGCGGAAGTTCGCGTAATACTCGTCAATTTCCTGCTGTAGTAATGTGATTCGGCGCAGGGCGCGCTCAAGGCGTTTAGTGGTGCGCACAATGCCGACGTAATCCCACATAAACAACCGTAATTCGTGCCAGTTGTGTTGCAGAATCACCCGTTCATCGGCATCGTCCACGCGGCTTTCATCCCATGCCGGCAGCGTCGTGGCCGCTTGTGCATGCGGTATACGATGAGCGATATCTTCCGCCGCCGACCAGCCATAGACCAGGCACTCCAGCAGCGAATTCGACGCCATGCGATTTGCACCGTGCAAACCGCTATAACTCACTTCTCCAATTGCATACAGCCCGTCGACATCGGTACGCCCGCGTTCGTCAATCATTACGCCGCCGCAGGTGTAATGTGCTGCAGGTACAATCGGCACGGGCTCTTTGGTTAAATCGATGCCAAGCCCGAGCAACTTTTCGTAAATCATCGGGAAATGGTGACGAATAAACTCAGCTGGTTTATGGCTAATATCGAGATACATGCAATCGACGCCGAGGCGTTTCATTTCATGATCTATCGCGCGGGCGACCACATCGCGTGGCGCTAACTCACCTCGCGCGTCAAAATCTGGCATAAAACGGGTGCCGTCCGGGCGTTTCAGATGCGCACCTTCACCGCGTAACGCTTCTGTGAGCAGGAAATTGCGCGCCTGCGGGTGGAATAGTGCGGTAGGGTGAAATTGATTAAACTCCAGGTTCGCTACCCGGCAGCCCGCACGCCAGGCCATAGCAATGCCGTCACCAGAGGCGATATCAGGATTGGTGGTGTACTGATAGACCTTCGAGGCTCCACCTGTTGCCAGTACCACGGCTTTTGCCTGGCAGGTCTCCACCTGTTCTTTATTACGGTTCCACACCCACGCGCCCACTACACGCCGCGTTCCGGCCAGACCGATTTTATCGGAAATAATCAGATCCACCGCATTGCAGCGCTCAAGCACACAAATGTTCGGATGGTTTACCGCCTGGGTGACCAGCGTGTTTTCGACTTCTTTGCCGGTCGCGTCGGCACTGTGGAGAATGCGGCGGTGGCTATGCCCGCCTTCACGCGTGAGGTGATAACTGGCCTCGCCGTTGGCGGTAACCTCGGTATCAAACAATACGCCCTGATCGATGAGCCACTGTACGCACTGGCGCGCGTTGCTGGCGACGAACTCCGCTGCGTGGCGCTCGACAATGCCGGCGCCTGCAATGAGCGTGTCTTCCACATGCGATTCGATGCTGTCGGTTTCATCAAATACTGCAGCGATACCGCCCTGAGCATAAAATGTTGAACCTTCGCTAATGGGACCTTTACTTAAAACAATGACGTTATGTTTGTCTGCCAGCCGCAAAGCCACCGAAAGACCGGCCGCGCCGCTGCCGATGACCAGTACATCACAGGAGAGTTCAGGAGTCATTTTCATGGTTTGTTTAATTTACTAAACAGTGTTGGCGCAGCATAGCACCGTAAGCGGAAGATGATCACTGTTTTTTGCTTTTCTTGTACTAACGACTAAACATGATAATCGGCCAAGAATATACAACCCGGAAAAAGCTATTAAGAAGCAGTTTGTTAGCTAAGGTGTATTAGAGGTGAAAAAAAAGCGGTATTGCGTTACTCTCTGGCGATCTTAAGGTCTTTTCTTTGAGAAAACACATTGTTCAAAGTTTGCAGACTTATAATGAGTGAGAATGAAAAGTCTGTAGAACGATGCACAAAAACAAAGGCGTAACGGAACTTTATTACAGACCGGTCCTCTAATTGGCTGCTTGCTCATATTGTGCAGTATTGGAGTGGCGTTTCTGGATACGCGTGGAAATTGGTTTTGGGGAGACTTTACCTCGGATGAGCGAGCAGTTAACGGATCAGGTCCTGGTCGAAAGGGTCCAGAAAGGAGATCAGAAATCGTTCAACTTACTGGTGGTGCGCTACCAGCATAAAGTGGCGAGTCTGGTTTCCCGGTATGTCCCTTCGGGCGATGTGCCTGATGTCGTACAAGAGTCATTTATAAAGGCCTATCGCGCGCTTGATTCATTCAGGGGAGATAGTGCTTTTTATACCTGGCTATACCGAATTGCGGTTAATACAGCGAAAAATTACCTGGTTGCCCAAGGGCGCAGGCCGCCATCCAGTGATGTGGACGCTATTGAAGCAGAAAACTTCGAAAGTGGCGGTGCACTGAAAGAAATTTCGAACCCTGAGAACTTAATGTTGTCAGAAGAACTGCGACAAATAGTTTTCCGTACCATTGAGTCGCTCCCGGAAGATTTACGTATGGCAATTACGTTGCGGGAGCTGGATGGCCTAAGTTATGAAGAGATTGCGGTCATAATGGATTGTCCGGTGGGTACCGTTCGTTCGCGTATCTTCCGTGCGCGGGAAGCTATTGATAATAAAGTTCAACCGCTTATCAGGCGTTGACGATAGCGGGATACTGAAAAAGGTATTAGGCATGCAGAAAGAACAACTTTCCGCTTTAATGGATGGTGAAACGCTGGATAGTGAGCTGCTCGTTGAGTTGTCTCAGGATCCGGAAATGCAGAAAACCTGGGAGAGCTACCATCTCATCCGTGATTCCATGCGTGGTGATACCGCCGATCTCCTTCATTTCGATATCTCAGCCCGAGTAATGGCCGCGATTGAGAATGACACTGTTCAGGCGCCAGCGCCGTTGATTCCTGAAGCTCAGCCCGTTCCGCATCAATGGCAGAAAATGCCGTTCTGGCACAAAGTTCGTCCATGGGCCAGTCAGCTTACCCAGATGGGCGTTGCGGCATGCGTATCGCTTGCTGTAATTGTTGGCGTCCAGCACTATAATGGCTCGGCTGAATCAACCCAACAGCCCGAAGCGCCAGTGTTTAATACGCTGCCGATGATGGGCAAAGCCAGTCCGGTGAGTTTGGGTGTTCCGTCTGATGCGACGGCAAATGCCGGTCAGCAACAGCAGGTGCAGGAACAACGTCGTCGCATTAATGCGATGCTGCAGGATTACGAACTGCAACGCCGTCTGCACTCCGAACAGCTTCAGTTTGAGCAGGCGCAAACACAGCAAGCCGCTGTACAGGTGCCAGGAAATCAAACTTTAGGAACGCAATCGCAGTAATGAAGCAACTTTGGTGTGCCATGTCTTTTGTGGCTACTGGCTTGTTCTTCTCTGTCAACGCCTCGGCTGATGTTTCGTCCGGGGCGTTGCTGCAGCAAATGAACGTGGCGAGCCAGTCGCTCAACTATGAACTCTCTTTTGTCAGCATCAATAAGCAGGGTGTTGAATCGTTACGTTACCGCCATGTGCGTCTCAACGATCAGCCGCTTGCGCAGTTGTTGCAAATGGACGGCCCCCGTCGCGAAGTAGTGCAGCGTGGCAACGAGATCAGCTATTTCGAACCGGGTCTTGAACCTTTCACGCTTAACGGCAACTTCATCGTCGATTCACTGCCGTCTCTGGTGTATACCGACTTCAAACGCCTTTCCTCCTATTACGATTTTATCTCCGTGGGACGTACGCGCATTGCCGACCGGCTGTGCGAAGTAATCCGTGTCGTGGCACGCGATGGTACCCGTTATAGCTATATCGTGTGGATGGATGAAGAAACCCGGCTGCCGATGCGCGTGGATTTGCTTGATCGCGATGGCGAAACCCTTGAACAATTCCGCGTCATTGCTGTTACCGTCAACGGCCAGGTGACCAATAGTATGCAAACACTGGCCAAAGCCAGTCTGCCGCCGCTACTTTCATTACCGGCTGGCGATAAAGTCGTGTTTAACTGGGAACCCGCCTGGTTGCCGCAGGGGTTTAGCGAAGTTTCCAGTAGCCGTCGCCAACTGCCGACCATGGATATGCCCGTTGAATCTCGTCTCTATTCTGACGGTTTGTTCAGCTTCTCCGTTAACGTTAACCGTGCTAACCAGAACAGTGCCGATCAGATGCTGCGCACCGGTCGCCGTACCGTTAGCACTACGGTTCGCGATAACGCCGAAATTACTGTCGTCGGTGAATTGCCTCCGCAAACCGCAAAACGTATTGCGGACAGTCTCAAATTTAAGGCCGCACAATGATAAAAGAGTGGGCGACCGTCGTTTCCTGGCAAAATGGTAGCGCGCTGGTCGAATGTGACGTCAAAGCTTCCTGTAGCAGCTGCGCCTCACGTGCCGGGTGCGGCAGCCGTGTGCTGAACAAACTCGGCCCCCAAACCACGCATACCATTGCCGTGCCCAGCGCAGAGCCGTTAGTTGCCGGGCAGAAGGTTGAATTAGGCATCGCCGAGAGCAGCCTGCTGGGCTCAGCGGTATTGGTCTATATGTCGCCGCTGGTAGGCCTGTTTGTCATGGGGGCTATTTTCCAGGCGCTCTTTGGGCAGGATCTTGCGGCGTTTTGTGGCGCAGTGCTTGGTGGCGTCGGCGGTTTTTTACTCGCCCGAGGATTGTCGCCAAAGCTTGCCACGCGCAGCGAATGGCAGCCGGTTATTCTTAGCGTCGGTTTGCCTCCGGATCTTATCCGCGTCGACAGCGCATCCGCTGAAAGCCAGCCGTAATATCCTCTTTAAGTCTTACGATAATAGCGATACTTTTCTGCCTGGTATCAGCATTTCCCCGCATTGTTGTTGTAGTGTAGAATGCGGCGTTTCAGTACATTGACGTCAGGCGCGTACAGGCCTCTTAGTTACTCGTAAGGCATAAAAACTCACTATATGAAGAATATTCGTAACTTTTCGATCATCGCTCACATCGACCACGGTAAGTCGACGCTGTCTGACCGTATCATCCAGATTTGCGGTGGTCTTTCCGATCGCGAAATGGAAGCCCAGGTTCTCGATTCCATGGATCTTGAACGTGAGCGCGGCATTACCATTAAAGCGCAAAGTGTCACGCTGGATTACAAAGCCAACAATGGCGAAACCTACCAGCTGAACTTTATCGATACCCCCGGTCACGTTGACTTCTCCTACGAGGTTTCCCGTTCTCTCGCGGCCTGCGAAGGCGCACTGCTGGTGGTAGATGCGGGCCAGGGCGTGGAAGCGCAGACGCTTGCAAACTGCTATACCGCCATTGAGATGGATCTGGAAGTCGTACCGGTACTGAACAAAATAGACCTGCCAGCCGCCGATCCCGAGCGCGTTGCAGAAGAAATTGAAGACATTGTTGGCATCGACGCCACCGATGCTGTGCGCTGCTCGGCGAAAACCGGCGTTGGCGTGCCCGATGTGCTGGAACGTCTGGTGCGCGATATTCCGCCGCCGGAAGGCGATCCAGATGCGCCGTTGCAGGCACTGATTATCGACTCCTGGTTCGATAACTACCTTGGCGTGGTTTCTCTGGTGCGTATCAAAAATGGCACCATGCGCAAAGGCGACAAAATTAAGGTGATCAGTACCGGGCAGGTTTATAACGCTGACCGTCTCGGGATTTTCACGCCAAAACAGGTTGATCGTACCGAACTCAAGTGCGGTGAAGTAGGCTGGCTGGTTTGTGCAATTAAAGACATTCTCGGCGCGCCAGTGGGCGATACCCTGACCTCCGCACGCAACCCGGCGGATAAGGCACTGCCAGGCTTTAAGAAGGTGAAACCGCAGGTTTACGCCGGTCTGTTCCCGGTCAGCTCTGACGACTACGAAAACTTCCGCGATGCGCTCGGCAAGTTGAGCCTTAACGACGCCTCGTTGTTCTACGAACCGGAAAGCTCCACCGCGCTTGGCTTTGGTTTCCGCTGTGGTTTCCTTGGCCTGCTGCACATGGAGATCATCCAGGAGCGTCTTGAGCGCGAATACGATCTGGATCTGATCACTACCGCACCGACCGTAGTGTACGAAGTGCAGACCACCAATAAAGAAGTGATTTACGTCGATAGCCCGTCTAAGTTGCCGCCGCTGAACAACATTGATGAGCTGCGCGAACCTATCGCTGAGTGTCACATGCTGCTGCCGCAGGAGTACCTTGGCAACGTTATCACGCTGTGCGTGGAGAAACGTGGTGTGCAGACCAACATGGTTTACCACGGTAACCAGGTTGCGCTGACATACGAGATCCCAATGGCGGAAGTCGTGCTGGATTTCTTCGATCGTCTGAAGTCAACATCACGCGGTTATGCGTCGCTTGATTACAACTTCAAACGTTTCCAGGCCTCCAATATGGTGCGTGTGGACGTGCTGATCAACGGTGAGCGTGTGGATGCGCTGGCGCTGATCACGCACAACGATAACGCACCGTACCGTGGTCGCGAGCTGGTCGAGAAAATGAAAGAACTGATCCCGCGCCAGCAGTTTGATATCGCGATTCAGGCGGCAATCGGAAACCATATTATTGCCCGTTCGACAGTGAAACAGTTGCGTAAAAACGTGCTGGCAAAATGCTACGGCGGTGACGTGAGCCGTAAGAAAAAGCTGCTGCAGAAACAGAAAGAAGGTAAGAAACGCATGAAGCAGGTCGGCAACGTCGAACTGCCGCAGGAAGCGTTCCTTGCCATTCTGCATGTGGGCAAAGATAGCAAATAATCGTAAGGAGTTGGCATGGCGAACATGTTTGCCCTGATCCTGGTGATCGCTACCCTGGTGACGGGTTTTTTATGGTGCCTGGATAAGTTTATTTTTGCACCAAAACGCCGGGAACGTCAGGCCGCTGCGCAGGTTTCGACAGGCGATGCGCTCGATGTAAAAACGCTGAAGAAGATCGGTCCGAAGCCCGGCTGGCTGGAGACCGGTGCTTCCGTATTCCCGGTGTTGGCCATTGTGCTGGTGGTGCGTTCGTTTATTTACGAACCATTCCAGATCCCATCTGGTTCCATGATGCCAACGCTGCTTATCGGTGATTTCATTCTGGTGGAGAAATTCGCCTACGGAATTAAAGATCCGATCTACCAGAAAACGTTGATTGAAACCGGGCATCCGAAACGTGGTGACATTGCGGTATTTAAATACCCGGACGATCCGCGTCTGGATTACATCAAGCGTGTGGTTGGCGTACCGGGCGATAAAGTGACCTACGATCCGGTGACCAAACAAGTGACCGTGCAGCCGAACTGCAGCTCCGGCCAGACTTGTGGTAGCGCTTTGCCTATCACTTACAGCAACGTTGAAGAGAGCGATTTTGTGCAGACCTTCGGGCGTCGCTCCGGTGGTGAAGCAAGCAGCGGTTTCTTTCAGTTACCGAAAGGCCAGTCCCTGCCGGATGGCGTACGGTTAACCGAACGTAAAGAGACGTTGGGTGAGGTGACGCACCGCATTCTGACCGTGCCTATCGCGCAGGATCAACTGGGGATTTACTATCGCCAGCAGAGCCAGCCGCTGGCTACCTGGATTGTGCCGCCGGGTCATTACTTTATGATGGGCGACAACCGCGATAACAGCGCAGACAGCCGCTACTGGGGCTTTGTGCCGGAAGCGAATCTGGTTGGCCGCGCTACGGCAATCTGGATGAGTTTCGAAAAACAAGAAGGTGAATGGCCAACAGGCGTGCGCCTGAATCGTATCGGCGGAATTCATTAAGTAACCAGGGCGCAATCATCTCGATTGTGCCCTGAATTATTTCCAATATTATTCCCACCAGACTAACGACAACCCCGGTCGTTGCGTATAGAATGTTCCCCCGAAGTTTAAGGCTGGTTCCCCCGGGCGCCACAGCACACGAAACCGCGTTGGTTTTCTCAGGTCGGTTTCGTGTGCTGCATTGTTGACGCATTTATTTATTGGTATCGCATGAACCCCATCGTAATTAATCGGCTTCAACGGAAGCTGGGCTACACTTTTCAACATCAGGATCTGTTGCAGCAGGCATTAACCCACCGCAGCGCCAGTAGCAAACATAACGAGCGTCTCGAATTTCTCGGCGACTCTATCTTAAGTTATGTGATTGCTAACGCGCTCTATCATCGTTTCCCGCGTGTGGACGAAGGTGATATGAGCCGCATGCGCGCGACATTGGTGCGTGGAAATACGCTGGCGGAGATTGCCCGCGAATTCGAGCTGGGTGAATGTCTGCGCTTAGGGCCAGGCGAATTGAAAAGCGGCGGTTTTCGCCGTGAATCCATTCTGGCAGATACCGTTGAGGCGTTAATTGGCGGTGTGTTCCTTGACAGCGATATTCAGACCGTCGAACAATTAATTCTGAACTGGTATCAAACACGCCTTGATGAAATCAGTCCTGGCGATAAACAAAAAGATCCGAAAACGCGCCTGCAGGAATTTTTGCAAGGCCGTCATCTGCCGCTGCCGTCTTACCTGGTGGTGCAGGTACGCGGTGAAGCGCACGATCAAGAATTTACTATCCACTGCCAGGTCAGTGGCCTGAGTGAACCGGTGGTGGGCACGGGTTCCAGTCGTCGTAAGGCGGAGCAGGCTGCCGCCGAACAGGCGTTGAAAAAACTGGAGCTGGAATGAGCACTGAAACTGAAAAGAGCTACTGCGGATTTATCGCTATCGTTGGGCGTCCCAACGTTGGCAAATCCACTCTGCTGAATAAACTGCTCGGGCAGAAGATTTCGATCACTTCCCGTAAAGCGCAAACCACGCGACACCGCATTGTTGGTATCCATACCGAAGGGGCATACCAGGCGGTTTACGTCGACACCCCCGGTCTGCATATGGAAGAGAAGCGGGCGATTAACCGTCTGATGAATAAAGCTGCCAGCAGCTCCATTGGTGACGTTGAGTTGATCATTTTCGTCGTGGAAGGCACTCGCTGGACGCCGGACGACGAGATGGTGCTAAATAAGCTGCGCGACGGGAAAGCACCGGTGATCCTCGCAGTCAATAAAGTGGACAATGTGCAGGAGAAAGCCGATCTGCTGCCGCACCTGCAGTTCCTGGCAAGCCAGATGAATTTCCTTGATATCGTGCCGCTTTCTGCAGAAACCGGTACCAACGTTGACACCATTGCCAGCATTGTGCGCAAGCATCTGCCGGAAGCGGTTCATCACTTCCCGGAAGACTATGTGACTGACCGCTCACAGCGTTTTATGGCTTCGGAAATTATCCGTGAGAAACTGATGCGTTTCCTCGGGGCGGAACTGCCGTACTCGGTCACCGTGGAGATCGAACAGTTTGTTACCAACGAACGCGGTGGTTACGACATCCACGGGTTGATCCTTGTTGAGCGCGAAGGGCAGAAGAAGATGGTGATTGGCAACAAAGGTTCCAAAATCAAAACCATCGGTATTGAAGCTCGCAAAGATATGGAAGAGATGTTCGAAGCCAAAGTTCACCTGGAATTGTGGGTGAAAGTGAAATCCGGCTGGGCCGATGACGAACGCGCCCTGCGTAGTCTCGGTTACGTAGACGACCTCTAAGAGCCGCTCTCTATGGCTCTTGGGCTGCAGGCAGACGGCAAAGCCGTGAATGTTAAGGCGCTTATGAGCGCCCTGGACGAGCGGATGAAGCCAACGCACCTGCGGCTTGAAAGACGACGAGAATAATATGGAAGGCTGGCAGCGCGCTTTTGTTCTGCATAGTCGCCCGTGGAGTGAAACCAGCCTGATGCTGGACGTCTTCACGGAAGAGTCTGGTCGTGTGCGCCTTGTTGCCAAAGGCGCACGTTCCAAACGTTCTAATCTGAAGGGCGCATTACAACCTTTCACTCCTCTGCTGGTGCGCTTTGGCGGGCGTGGCGAAGTCAAAACGCTGCGCAGCGCGGAAGCGGTATCACTGGCACTGCCGCTCAGCGGCATCACGCTCTACAGCGGCCTCTACGTTAACGAACTTATCTCCCGCGTGCTTGAACATGAGACGCGTTTTTCTGAACTGTTTTTTGATTATCTGCACTGTATCCAGGCCCTTGCGGGCGTCACCAGCACGCCGGAACCGGTGCTGCGCCGTTTTGAGCTGGCGCTGCTCGGACATCTGGGGTATGGCGTTGATTTTCTCCATTGCGCGGGCAGCGGCGAGCCGGTCGATGATGTTATGACTTATCGTTATCGGGAAGAGAAGGGCTTTATTGCCAGCGTCGTGATCGATAACAGCACCTTTACCGGGCGGCATTTACGGGCGCTGGCGGAGCGGGAGTTTCCGGATGCCGACTCGCTGCGCGCCGCAAAGCGCTTTACCCGTATCGCGTTAAAGCCGTATCTTGGAGGCAAGCCGCTGAAAAGCCGGGAGCTGTTCCGGCAGTTCGTGCCAAAAAGATAGCAAAATAACAACCGGGCTGACGCGGCGAAGAGCGCGCCAGTACCTTTGAGAACATTGAGGATTGTCATGGCTGAATTACTGTTGGGCGTCAACATCGATCACATCGCCACACTGCGTAACGCGCGCGGAACGGCCTATCCGGATCCGGTGCAGGCCGCTTTTATCGCCGAGCAAGCAGGTGCTGATGGCATCACTGTCCATTTGCGTGAAGATCGTCGTCATATCACTGATCGCGATGTACGCATTTTGCGCCAGACTTTGCACACGCGAATGAATCTTGAAATGGCGGTGACCGAAGAGATGCTGGCGATTGCCTGCGAAACCAAACCGCATTTTTGCTGCCTGGTGCCGGAAAAACGCCAGGAAGTCACCACCGAAGGTGGGCTGGATGTGGCTGGTCAGCGCGAAAAAATGCGCGATGCCTGCCAGCGTCTGGCGCAGGCGGGCATCCTGGTGTCGCTGTTTATCGATGCCGATGCCGAGCAGATTAAAGCGGCGGCGGATGTTGGCGCACCGTACATTGAAATTCATACCGGTTGCTACGCGGATGCGAAAAACGATGCCGATCAGGCAAAAGAGCTGGAGCGCATTGCAAAAGCGGCGACCTACGCGGCAAGCCTCGGCCTGAAAGTCAACGCCGGGCACGGACTGACTTATCACAACGTCAAAGCCATTGCCGCGCTGCCTGAAATGCACGAGCTGAACATCGGCCACGCCATTATTGGTCGTGCGGTGATGAGCGGCCTGAAAGAGGCGGTAGCAGAGATGAAACGCCTGATGCTGGAAGCGCGCGCGTAATGGCGATTCTGGGATTAGGTACGGATATCGTCGAGATAGCCCGCATCGAAGCGGTGGTCGCCCGTAGTGGCGATCGCCTGGCTAAACGGGTGCTGAGCGACAACGAGTGGGCGCTGTATCAGGCGCATCAGCAGCCGGTTCGCTTCCTGGCGAAACGCTTTGCGGTCAAAGAGGCAGCGGCAAAAGCCTTAGGCACGGGTATCCGTAATGGGCTGGCGTTTAATCAGTTTGAAGTGTTTAACGACGCGCTAGGCAAGCCGAGCCTGCGTCTTTGGGACGAAGCATTGCGGATGGCGGAACAGATGGGCGTGCGTGCAATGCACGTGACGCTGGCGGATGAACGCCATTACGCCTGCGCGACAGTGATTATCGAGAGCTAAATTTTATCTGCGTGGTGCATCAGGACAAACTTGTCCCACAGTTGTTCTTCTGTTTCCACATGCGCCGGATCTTTGAGGATCGTATTGGGTATCGGACATACTTTCTGGCATGTAGGGGTTTCGTAGTGGCCGATGCATTCGGTACACCGATCGCTGTTGATCTCATAAATGCTGTCGCCCATCGAAATGGCTTCGTTCGGACATTCCGGTTCGCACATGTCGCAATTGATGCAGCGTTTTGTAATTAGTAAAGCCATTTCAAAGAATTACCGTCAAATCTGGATGCTATCTGGAAACTACTGGATGTTAACCGGCGCACTTTACCACAGAAACCAGATAGCCCCAATCACGATGATGCTTTTACGCACAAAATTGGTGCGGGACAACGTTTCTACTCCGTCCTGTGACATTTTGGCGAATCTTCTTAATCAAACATAAGAAAAACGCCATTGACCGAATAATATTTCTCCGCTGAAAATATAAATACCACCCGGACAAAATAGAATACGGTGTGTTTTTATTCATTAAGAATGATTACCCGTCTCTGATATATAAATATTGTATATATCTTAGCGCGACTGACCAAGGATAATTAATAAGGGACTATGATGAAAAGAGTGTCATTATATATTGCATTTATTGCCAGTATAACGAGCGGACTGGCGAGTGCTGCGAATGAGTATATCTATACCTCGCCTGTACCGCCTGCGTATGAATCCTCCCCAAACCAGCGCGCTTTACGGACAAACGAAGAAACTTCAACCTATATCAAATGTGTCTATAAGATCGATAATCAGGAACAAAGCAACCCTGCCTCATCGTGGGCCTGGGCGCGCGACGGGAGCAATTATCTTAAGCTGCGTGGGTATTGGTATAGCGCCACGCCGCTGGCAAATATGTTTTATACCAAATCATCTTACGTAAGCCTGGTAAATATGTGTCGGAGTACGTTGAAAGCCAGCAATATTAATGCCGAGACCATTATCCCTTATGCATCCGATTACACACTTTCCTGGTATTATATGATTTGGCATCAGGGGCAGGCACAACCGGCGATAACGTTCGGTAATAATAAAATTGATCGTATGGTCATATTTGGTGACAGCCTTAGCGATACGATTAATGTTTATAACGGCTCATATGGCACGGTTCCAAATCACGCATCGTGGTTTCTTGGTCATTTTTCTAATGGCAAGGTCTGGCACGAATATTTGGCCGGTTCGCTTAATTTACCGGGCTACGTTTGGGCGACAGCCAACGCGGAAAGCGGCGAGAAACCTTTATTTAACGGTTTTGACAAGCAACTGGATTCTTTCAGCGCTTATCTGGGTAAAACAGAGAACTATGACATCGCGCAGACCCTGTTTACCGTGCTGTTCGGGGGTAATGATTTTATTACTGGCGGAAAAACGCCGGACGATATCATCGCTACGTATCGCGTACAGCTGGCGCGTCTGGCGGCACTGGGAGCGCAGCATATTGCGATTTTCAGGCTCCCTGATTTTTCTGTCATTCCGAATGTCGCTGCGTGGACATCGGCGGAAAAAGAGGCGCTAAAAAACAAGTCAGAGAATTTTAACCAGCAGTTAAACCGCTTGCTCGGCGAATTACGCTCCGCGTATCCGAAGGCGAATTTTTTCACCGTCCAACTGGATGTTGCATTTAATGATTTGCTCCATGAAAGCGGTAAACATGGCTTTGTTAATACCACCGAAACTTGCCTGGATATCTCCGCTTCGGGCACCTCTTATGCCACAGGTGTTGCGGTGAAGCAGGCATGTAAAGCGGCGAATGGGGCGTTTGTTTTCTGGGACAATATGCACCCGACCACCAAAACTCATGCTCTGCTCGCGGAAATGATACGAGAGGAGATAGGGCAACATCTGACCAACGGCGGTAAGTAACGCGGTAAGACTCCTCGTCCGCCAGGACGGGGAGGCTACACCAGTTTTTTCACCAGTTCTTCGCTATGGCGAATGCGCTCCGGCGCATGCTCAAGATCCTGTTGCACCAGCGCCATAAACAGCAAATCCGTGAGCATCATTTGCGCGCTGGTGGACGAAATCGCCGCGCTGCGTGTCGCCTGCTCTTCCGCGATGGTGTACAGGCAGTGTGTGGCGCGCTGCTGTAGTGCGTTCGGCGTGAAGCCGGTTATAGCGAGGATCTTGCCACCAACGCGCAGTGTCTCATCGGCCGCCATGTTGATTTCACGGCGTTCGCCACTGTAAGAGACCGGCAGCAACAAATCGCCCGGCTCCATCGCCTGCACGGTTGCCAGCAGCGCGTGCATATCCTGCTCAACCACGGCGTTAACGCCGATTTTCATCAGCTTCCAGCCAAAATTTCGCGCGACCAGCCCGGAAGCGCCGATACCCGTCAGGATAATACGCCGTGCTTCGCGTAACAGTCGCACGCTCTCCAGCAGTTTCTCTTCGCTGTTAACATCCAGCGAGGCATGCATGGCGCTCTGGTACTCTTTAATCAGCTTTTCGCCCACCACCCGCAGCGGATCATCGCCACGGATCTGGTTATGCACCGGCACAGACCACGGGTTGCTATTGCTGGCCAGCGCTTCGCTGATCGCCAGTTTCATTGCAGGAAAGCCTTTGAAGTCCATCTTCTGGGCAAATTTCACGACGCTGGACTGGCTAACACCTGCTTCAGCGGCCAGTTGTTGCGAACTCAAATGGCGCGCACGATCGGGGTTTTCCAGCAGAAATTCCGCCAGTTTTTTATCGCTCTGAGCAAGGCTTGGGTAGCGCTGGCGAATGCGAATTAGACAATTCATAGGATCTCCGGGAGCAAACCCATCCGCGATATTTTGCCGATGAATGAATTTAATATTCCAGTAATAGATTGAGATTATGAATTAAAAATTCTTTTAGTACAAAATATCCCTGAATGGGTTTTGACAGCGATCAAGAGGATCCGCTAAGACCGCGTTGTTTAACCTTGGACGAATTATCCAGCAGGCGAATCGCCGGAATAACACTGGCACCTGCGCAAGCAATGACCACCGCGATTGCCGAGGCGATCAGCACGTTGCTGCTGCCAAAGTGCATAGCCAGCGGTCCGGCGGCCAGCTCGCCGACCGGAATGGCGATAAATGACCCCATTGCATCATAGGCATAAACGCGAGCCAGCCGCTCTGGCGGAATGTGTGTTTGTAATGACTGCGCCCACGCTACGCCGAACAGGCCGAAACTGACGCCCGCAAGAAAAAACGCGCCCAGCAACCACACAGTAGAAACATGCTGGCTGAGGAGATAGATCGGCACTGCACATACGGCAACCAGCATTACGCCAATAAACAGGTCGCGTCGCGGACGCCAGCGCAGCGCGAGGAAGGAACCGACAATCAAGCCAACGCTCTGCGCGGCGACAATCATTCCCCAACGCGTACGGCCAAACGAGGCATCGGCAATGATCGGACCGAGCACCATCACCATACCGCTGAACGCGGCATTAATAATGGTGAATTGCACGACAATGGCCCACACCCAGGTGCGGCTGATGAACTCTTTCCAGCCATCGCACAGATCTTGCAGGATATTGCTTTGCGCCGCTGTCTCCTGAATGGCACCCATGCGAATGGCCAGATAAAGCGGAGCCGAGGCGGCAAAGCCCAGCGCATCAATCGCCAGGCCCCAGCCAGGCCCGACGGCGCTGGTGAGAATGCCACCGAGCGACGCGCCGACGACCGTTCCGCTATAAATACCGAGCTGGATAAACGCGTTGGCTTCGCGCAGGTTATGCGCTGGCACCGTTTGCGGCACCAGCGCGGACGAAGCGGGTAGCGCGATCCCCGCTGCTGCGCCGTTAATGGTTCCGAGTATCGCCAGTAGCATTACCGTCGCTGAACCGTCCAGTACCAGCCAGGCGACAGCACCTTGAGAACAGGCGGCGATCAGCGATGATAGTACCAGCACCCGGCTGCGTGAATAGCGATCGGCCAGTACACCGCCGACCAGCAAAAATGCCACGTTAAACAGTGAACGTGCAGCCACCACAATGCCGAGCTCGGTGGCGGTGCCGCCAATGTCCAGCACCGCAAAAGCCAACGCAATGGGGGCGATGCCGTTACCGAGCACCGTCAGCAGACGGGCAAAAAACAGATGGCGAAACGGGGCAAAATGAAAGGCGCGCGTATGTTGTGTCGTCATTAGGATCGCGGTTAATTAAAGGTTCGGGCCAGTGTAGGGCATCCCTTTCTGACCAGCATAGCCGCTTATTATTGCAGGTATCGGTGACCGATTGTTACCGGAAAAGTGAGGGGCTATCTGTTAGGCTATTGGAAGAGCGATCGCCACACGGAGAGCCCCGGCGATCGAAGGTTAACCAACAGAGGACTCCCATTTGTCTAACAGCGAGCGCCGCGTTGTCTTTTTTGATCTTGATGGAACCCTGCATCAGCAGGATATGTTTGGCACGTTTCTACGTTACATTTTGCGCCATCAGCCGTTAAATGCGTTGCTGGTGCTGCCTTTGTTGCCAGTGATTGCGGGCGGATTACTACTCAAGGGGCGTGCTGCGCGCTGGCCGATGAGTTTGCTGCTGTGGGGCTGCACGTTTGGCCATAGTGAGCGTCACCTGAATGCGTTACAGCAGAAATTTGTCAGCTGGTTTCGTGAGCATGTTATCGCCTTTCCGGTCGTGCAAACGCGGTTAACCAACTATCTGGCGGCGTCCGATGCAGATATCTGGCTGATTACCGGTTCGCCGCAGCCGCTGGTGGAGCAGGTCTATTGTGATACCCCGTGGCTACCGCGCGTTAACCTGATAGCCAGCCAAATCAGCCGCCGCTACGGTGGCTGGGTGTTGACTATGCGCTGCCTCGGTCATGAAAAAGTCGCTCAGCTTGAACGTAAAATCGGTACTCCGTTGCGCTTGTACAGCGGTTACAGCGACAGCAAGCAAGATAACCCGCTGCTCTATTTTTGCCAGCACCGCTGGCGCGTGACGCCGCGTGGCGACTTGCAACAGCTGGAGTAGTGTCGAACCGATAACGGCTGTGTATAATGCGCTCCGCCTGAATTACTGGAGTAACTCGCTTTGTCCATTCCTGAACTGAATCACGACGTTTGGATGCGTCATGCGCTCACCCTGGCGAAACGCGCCTGGGAAGAGGGCGAAGTGCCGGTTGGCGCGGTGCTGGTGCATAACGGTCAGGTGATCGGCGAAGGCTGGAACCGGCCGATTGGCCGCCACGATCCTACCGCGCATGCGGAAATTATGGCGTTGCGCCAGGGTGGGCTGGTGCTGCAAAACTACCGTCTTATTGATACCACTTTATATGTCACGCTGGAGCCATGCGTTATGTGCGCGGGCGCCATGGTGCACAGCCGTATTGGTCAATTGGTCTTTGGTGCGCGGGATGCGAAAACCGGCGCGGCGGGATCGCTGATGGATGTGTTGCACCATCCGGGCATGAACCATCGGGTGGAGATAACCGAAGGTGTATTACGCGACGAATGCGCTGCGATGCTGAGCGACTTTTTCCGCCAGCGTCGGCTGGAGAAGAAAGCCCTGAAAAAACCGGCTGGCGATCCCTCAGCTCTCCAGAACAACCGCTAGCGGTTAACTTTGCGTGGGTTTTGCACCAGTGCGTCCGGCACCAGCAGCGGGTTTCGCGGGAAGGCGTCATTAGCGGTTAACGCACTAAAGGGCAGCACGCCGTAAGCCGGGCGATTCAATTCATCCGTTGATACCGCCGGGTAACTCTGCGCCAGCTTCAGCGCTTTTACTGCTTCCTTCTCTTTTTCCAGCAAATAGCCAACCAGGCTAATTTCATACTTACGAATATTTTCTACATAGGCATACGCTTCATGCCCGCGAGCGTAACCGTACGTCAGCTTGCTGTAGTATTGTTTCTGGCTTAATAGCGGCAGGCGCTGTTTCACGTCTGCCCAACTGTCCGGATTGCCTTTCGTCTTCGCCGTCAATGCGCGGGCATCCAGCATATGTGCGTAGCCCATATTATAAGCCGCCAGCGCGAACCAGATTTTTTCATCCTGCGGAACGGAGTCCGGCACTTTGCTCATCATATCCACCAGATAACGTGCGCCGCCGCTAATGCTTTGCTCCGCGTCAGTACGATCGCTTAAACCCAGACTCTGCGCCGTATTGCGAGTCAGCATCATCAAACCACGAACGCCGGTGGGGGATGTGGCCTGGGAATCCCAGTGCGACTCCTGATAAGAGATGGCTGCGAGCAGTCGCCAGTCGATCGCCTGGGCGTACTTTTCAAACAGCGGTTGCAGATCCGGCAGGACGCTATCAACGGCACGTAAAAAGGTGCGCGTGTCGACATAGTCAAAACCTTCGCCGTGGCCGAGGTATTTCTCCTCTAATCGCGCAAGTGTGCCGTCTTCATTCATATTATTGAAAAAATCGAGCATCGCGGCCGACAGCGTATTATCGTCATCGCGCTTGCTAAACCAGGTGACGGGCTGCTCATCGGTGATATCCAGCGCCACTGCCAGTTCGGGATGGACGCGCTGGTACAGGCTAATCGCGACCGAATCGGCGATGGTGTAGCTCAGTTTCCCGTCGACGACTTGTTGCAGTAGTGCGGTCGTGCCGATTTTTTCATCCACCGTCCAGCTTAACTCCGGGTACTTCTTCTCTTTTATTTCGCGCAGATCGTCCAGCACAACATGGCCGGAGGCAACGGTTAACTGGCTGGCATTAACGGACTCCAGCGTCCGTGGGCGGTAGCTGCCCACGCGATACACCAGCTGCTGAGAAACGGAGTAGTAAACCGGCCCGGTTTGGTAGTTTTTCACCCGTTCGCTGTTGTAGACCAACCCAGCGGCGAGCATATCGGCGTCGTCATTATCCAGGTCGTCAAACAATTGGCTGATATTCTGCCGTACTGTGACTTTCAGTTTGACGCCAAGGTAATCGGCAAAATGCTGCGCGAGATCGTAATCCAGCCCATACGTTTTGCCATCAACGGTGTTGTAAGTCAGCGGTGTGGCTACCGTACTGACGCGCAGCTCCCCACGAGCTTTGATCGCCGCGATGCGATTATCGGCTTTGCCGAACCAGGGGATAGAAGGCCACAGGGCCGCTGCCAGCAGCAGGGTGACAATGCCGATGAGCAGATAATTAATCTTAAATTTTTTCAAGGAGTTAATTCTCTGCGCCGTGCTTTGCCTCAGAAGGTTCTCGTGATGATAACAGTAAGGTTTGTCGGTGATTGAGCGGCATTTTGCGCAACAAAACGCCAGTTGGCAACTAATTAGAGCATTCGGCGACAGCTATTGTTAAAAATTGGCGGCGATTTTATTTCGACGCAAACGGTTTCGTCGGCGCGCAGGATTCTCTATAATGACGCCCGTTTTCCCCTGGTGCACACTTAAAGCGTCCCCGACGCTTCGTAATCGAAGACGAGAGACTTATGATGGAAATTCTGCGTGGTTCGCCTGCATTGTCCGCTTTCCGTATCAACAAACTGCTGGCACGTTTTCAGGCTGCCAACCTCCCGGTAAGCAACATTTACGCCGAATACGCTCACTTCGCCGATCTCAATGATGGGCTGACAGAAGATGAATACGCACGGCTCCAGCGCTTGCTGAAATACGGCCCAAGCCTTAGCAGCCATACCCCGACCGGAAAATTACTGCTCGTCACTCCTCGTCCCGGCACCATCTCTCCCTGGTCTTCTAAAGCCACCGATATCGCTCACAACTGCGGCCTCAATAAAATTAATCGCCTTGAACGCGGCGTCGCCTATTACGTTGACGCAACCGGGCTGACTGACGCCCAGTGGAGCGACGTTGCCGCAGAGCTGCATGACCGCATGATGGAGAGCGTATTCACCTCACAAGCAGACGCCGAACACCTGTTTGAGCACCATCAGCCTGCGCCGGTACAGAGCGTGGACCTGCTCGGTGAAGGCCGCCAGGCGCTGATTGAGGCCAACCTGCGTCTGGGGCTTGCGCTGGCGGAAGACGAAATCGACTACCTGCAAGAGGCATTCACCCGCCTGGGGCGCAATCCGAACGACATTGAGCTTTATATGTTCGCGCAGGCGAACTCTGAGCACTGCCGCCACAAAATTTTCAACGCCGACTGGGTGATTGATGGCCAGCAGCAGCCGAAGTCGTTGTTCAAAATGATCAAAAACACCTTCGAGCAAACGCCGGATTTCGTGCTGTCGGCCTATAAAGATAACGCCGCGGTGATGGAAGGTTCCGAGGTGGGCCGCTTCTTCGCCGATCGCGGGGAAGGGCGTTACGACTATCATCAGGAACCGGCGCATATTCTGATGAAAGTGGAAACCCACAACCACCCGACGGCGATTTCGCCGTGGCCGGGTGCGGCGACAGGTTCCGGCGGCGAAATCCGCGACGAAGGTGCAACCGGCCGTGGTGCAAAACCCAAAGCGGGGCTGGTGGGCTTTTCCGTTTCTAACTTGCGCATTCCTGGCTTTGAACAGCCGTGGGAAGAGGATTTCGGCAAACCGGATCGTATCGTCACCGCGCTGGATATCATGACTGATGGCCCACTGGGCGGCGCGGCATTCAACAATGAATTTGGCCGTCCTGCACTGAACGGCTACTTCCGTACTTATGAAGAGAAAGTGAACAGCCACAACGGCGAAGAGCTGCGCGGCTACCACAAACCGATCATGCTGGCGGGCGGCATCGGCAACATCCGCGCCGATCACGTACAGAAAGGTGAAATCACCGTTGGCGCGAAACTGATCGTGCTGGGCGGCCCGGCGATGAATATCGGTCTGGGCGGCGGCGCGGCGTCGTCGATGGCATCTGGTCAGTCCGACGCCGATCTCGATTTTGCCTCGGTACAGCGCGACAACCCGGAGATGGAGCGTCGTTGCCAGGAGGTTATCGACCGCTGCTGGCAACTGGGCGATGCCAACCCAATCCTCTTTATTCACGACGTTGGCGCGGGTGGTCTTTCTAACGCCATGCCGGAGCTGGTGAGCGACGGCGGGCGCGGTGGTCGTTTTGAGCTGCGCGATATTCTGAGCGATGAGCCGGGAATGAGCCCGCTGGAAATCTGGTGTAACGAATCACAGGAGCGCTACGTGCTGGCGGTTGCCGCCGATCAACTGGCGCTGTTTGACGAATTGTGCCGCCGCGAGCGCGCGCCTTACGCGGTGATTGGTGAAGCGACGCAAGCGCGGCACCTGACGCTCAACGATAATCACTTTAACGATCAGCCGATCGACATGCCGCTGGATGTGCTGCTGGGTAAAACGCCGAAGATGACCCGCGATGTCGCGTCTCGTCAGGCAACTGGCGAGGCGCTGAATGTGCAGGGCATTTCTATTGCCGATGCGGTTAACCGCGTGCTGCACCTGCCAACCGTGGCAGAAAAAACCTTCCTTGTGACCATCGGCGACCGCACGGTGACCGGTATGGTTGCGCGCGATCAGATGGTTGGCCCGTGGCAGATCCCGGTGGCGAACTGCGCGGTAACCACCGCCAGTCTCGATAGCTACTACGGTGAAGCGATGGCGCTGGGCGAACGTGCGCCGGTTGCGCTGCTCGATTTCGCCGCTTCTGCCCGCCTGGCAGTGGGGGAAGCGCTCACTAACATCGCCGCGACGCAGATTGGCGATATCAAACGCATTAAGCTGTCGGCAAACTGGATGGCCGCAGCCGGGCACCCTGGCGAAGACGCTGGCCTGTATGCCGCAGTGAAAGCGGTGGGCGAAGAGCTTTGTCCGGCGCTGGGTTTAACTATTCCTGTGGGCAAAGACTCTATGTCGATGAAAACCCGCTGGCAGGAAGGCAGCGAGGAGCGCGAAATGACCTCTCCGCTGTCGCTGGTGATCACCGCGTTTGCCCGCGTTGAAGATGTTCGCGGCACGGTTACTCCACAGCTTTCCACGGAAGATAATGCGCTGCTGCTGATTGACCTGGGTAATGGCAGTAACGCACTGGGCGCCACCGCGCTGGCGCAGGTTTACCGCCAGCTTGGCGACAAACCGGCCGATGTGCGTAACGTCGAGCAACTGAAAGGCTTCTTTGACGCCATCCAGGCGCTGGTAGCGGACCGCAAACTGCTGGCCTACCACGATCGCTCCGATGGCGGCCTGCTGGTTACGCTGGCAGAGATGGCCTTTACCGGCCACTGTGGTATCAACGTTGACATCGCGTCTCTCGGCCAGGATCGCCTCGCAGCGCTGTTTAATGAAGAGCTGGGCGCGGTGATTCAGGTGCGTGCAGCCGATCGTGAAGCGGTAGAAAGCGTGCTGGCGGCTTACGGCCTGGGCGATAGCGTTCACTATCTCGGTCATGCCGTCGCTGGCGATCGCTTTGTCATTGAAGCCGATGGTCAGGCGGTGTTCAGCGAAAGCCGCACTCAGCTGCGCATGTGGTGGGCGGAAACCACCTGGCAGATGCAGCGCCTGCGTGATAACCCGGAGTGTGCGGATCAGGAGCATCAGGCGAAAGCCAATGACAACGATCCGGGCCTCAACGTGAAGCTCTCTTTTGATATCAATGAAGATATCGCCGCGCCGTTTATTGCTACCGGCGCGCGCCCGAAAGTGGCTGTGCTGCGTGAACAAGGCGTTAACTCCCACGTTGAAATGGCGGCGGCGTTCCATCGCGCCGGTTTTGATGCCATTGACGTGCATATGAGCGATCTGCTGGCAGGGCGCACTGGCCTTGAGCATTTCCAGTCGCTGGTTGCCTGCGGCGGCTTCTCATATGGCGATGTGCTCGGCGCGGGTGAGGGCTGGGCGAAATCGATTCTGTTCAACGAGCGCGTGCGTGATGAGTTCGAAACCTTCTTCCACCGTCCGCAAACACTGGCGCTGGGCGTGTGTAATGGTTGCCAGATGATGTCTAACCTGCGTGAACTTATTCCTGGCAGCGAGCTGTGGCCGCGTTTTGTGCGTAACCACTCTGACCGCTTTGAAGCGCGCTTCAGCCTGGTGGAAGTGACGCAAAGCCCGTCGCTGTTGCTGAACGGTATGGTTGGCTCGCAGATGCCGATCGCCGTTTCTCACGGTGAAGGCCGAGTGGAAGTGCGTGATGGCGCGCATCTGGCACAGCTGGAAAGCAAAGGGCTGGTGGCGCTGCGCTACGTGGATAACACCGGGGCCGTGACGGAAACCTACCCGGCGAACCCGAACGGCTCACCGAACGGCATTACGGCAGTGACCAGCGAAAGCGGGCGCGTAACCATCATGATGCCGCACCCGGAGCGCGTGTTCCGTACCGTTTCCAACTCCTGGCACCCGGAAAACTGGGGCGAAGACAGTCCGTGGATGCGTATCTTCCGCAACGCGCGTAAGCAACTGGGTTAATTTCGCAATAATCTGTAAGCCCTCTTCTTAAGAGGGCTTTTTTTCGCCTGTGCAAAAGTGTCTGTATTTCCCGACATTGGGTATTGGACAGTGTCTCTAAAAGGAGACATTTAATTTATTGATTATAAATGATTTATTTTTGATGCTATGAGCGTGTTGCTAAATAGCGACAGGTTGTTGAAATGTTAAGCACATCACATTTTCATATTTGAAATATTAAATGCATTATAATCAATAGATTAAATTAAATGTTGGTAAGTTGGCACAATACCTGCATAATATTAAGCAGTGGCTCATTCACCTTCTTATGTCAGCCCCTTCGGGACGCGCTACATAAACTTCGAATGACGCACTTAAAGGTGCCTGCCGTCCACCTACTGATTATTGCACTGCTTTATCAGACATCGGGCGAAACGTCGAGTTAGGCACCGCCTAATTTCATAACAAAGCCGGGTTAATCCCCGGCTTTGTTGTTTCTGGCTTTTGGCAAATCGGTTAGCATCTCTGTACCTTTTATTGCGAGAGTACTGCCTTGAAACGCTGGCCCGTTTTCCCCCGCTCGCTTCGCCAACTGGTTATGATGGCGTTTTTGTTAATTCTGTTGCCGCTGCTGGTATTAGCCTGGCAGGCGTGGCAAAGCCTGAATGCACTGAGCGCGCAGGCGTTGCAGACCAACCGCACAACGTTGATTGACGCACGTCGTAGTGAAGCAATGACCAATGCCGCTCTGGAAATGGAGCGGAGCTACCGGCAGTACTGCGTGCTGGATGACGCCACCCTGGCGCGCGTGTACCAGAATCAGCGTAAGCGCTATAGCGAGATGCTCGATGCCCACGCCGGCGTGCTCCCTGACGATAAACTTTACCAGGCGCTGCGCCAGGATTTAAACGCGCTCGCCCAGTTACAATGCAAAAATAGCGGCCCGACAGCCGAGTCCTCTGCGCAGCTTGAAGCGTTTGCCGCCGCCAATACCGAAATGGTGCAATCGACGCGCGCGGTGGTCTTTTCCCGCGGGCAACAGCTCCAACTGGAAATTGCCGAACGCGGCCAGTTTTTCGGCTGGCAGGCGCTGGTACTGTTTCTGGTGAGCCTGGCGCTGGTGCTGCTGTTTACCCGCATGATCATCGGCCCGGTGAAGGGCATCGAGCGGATGATTAACCGCTTAGGCGAGGGGAGAACCCTGGGCCGCAGCGTTGTCTTTAAAGGCCCGCGTGAGTTGCGTTATGTAGGAGAGCGGATCCTTTGGCTGAGCGAAAGGCTGGCCTGGCTTGAATCACAGCGCCACCAATTCTTACGCCATCTTTCCCACGAACTAAAAACACCGCTTGCCAGTATGCGCGAAGGCACCGAGCTACTGGCCGATCAGGTGGTAGGGCCGCTGACGGTGGAACAGAAAGAGGTGGTGGAGATCCTTGACGACAGCAGTCGCAATTTGCAAAAACTGATTGAACAGTTGCTGGATTACAACCGCAAGCTGGCCGAGGGTTCAGTGGAGCTGGAAACCGTTGAACTTGCGCCACTGATAGAAATGGTGATCTCTGCCCACAGTTTGCCTGCGCGAGCTAAAATGATGCATACCGATGTCGCCCTTGATGTGGCGACCTGTCAGGCTGAACCGATGTTGCTGATGAGCGTGCTGGATAATCTTTACTCCAACGCGGTGCACTATGGTGCTGAATCCGGTAACATTTCTCTGCACAGTTATACTGCCAACGCACGGCTCTGTATCGACGTGGCAAATACCGGTACGCCAATCCCTGAAACGGAGCGTGAAATGATCTTCGAACCGTTCTTTCAGGGTAGCCACCAGCGAAAAGGGGCGGTGAAAGGCAGCGGGTTAGGGCTAAGCATTGCCAGAGACTGCATTCGCCGTATGCAAGGCGAACTGCATCTGGTGGCGAGCAGCAAAGCTGATGTCTGTTTCCGTATTGAGCTTCCCCTCAATGCGCCGGAAGCATCCACTCAATGAATCTAAATCTGGTGAGTATGTCGCATGTTTTTTCCCGCGTGGTTAACGCGGTTACACAGCAAAACGCCTGGCTTCGCGTATTTCCCTGTCTGCTGTTGGCGGGGTGCGTTGCCCAAAAAACGCAAAGCGCGATTCATGACACCCAGGAAGAACGGCTCCCTGAACATCAATTGGCCGATTTCTTGTCCACAGATTGCGACGATATCTGGTCACTGTCCGGTCAGAACGTCGACACCAACCCGCTTTACTGGCTGCGCGGTATGGATTGCGCGCAGCGCTTATCGCCCGCCGCAGCGCGTGCCGAAGCACGTACCTGGTCTGACGATAACTGGCAGGCCACGTTTAGGCGCGGCATTTTGCTGTCTAACGCTAAAATTTCGCCGCTTGAGCGACGTGAATATACTGAGCGGCTAGGCGCATTAAGCCCCACTATTCCTACGCAGGTTCGCCCATTATTTGAGCTTTGGCGTGATGGTGAAAAAGCCCAATTGCAACTGGCGGAAGAGCGTGCCCGTTACGCGAAGTTACAGCAATCAGCGGATAGCGAGCTTGATAGTTTGCGCCAGCAGCAACAATTTCTGCGCGAACAACTGGAAACGACTACACGCAAACTGGAAAATCTCACCGATATCGAACGGCGTCTCTCCACGCGTAATAAACCCGCCGCCACCGACCTGCCGGACAGCGCTCACCCGTCTAAAAGCGACGGCACTCAGGAGGATGTGAAACCATGACCAGCCGTAAACCTGCCCATCTGTTGCTGGTTGATGACGATCCGGGGCTGTTAAAACTGCTAGGGCTGCGCCTCACCAGCGAAGGCTATAGCATCGTCACGGCGGAAAGTGGGCAGGAAGGGTTACGCATTCTCGTGCGGGAAAAGGTCGATCTGGTGATAAGCGATCTGCGCATGGACGAGATGGACGGTATGCAGTTGTTTGCCGAAATCCAGCGCGTACAGCCGGGCATGCCGGTGATTATCCTGACGGCGCACGGTTCGATTCCCGACGCGGTAGCCGCAACACAGCAGGGCGTGTTCAGCTTTCTGACCAAACCGGTGGACAAGGACGCGCTGTATAAAGCGATTGATGATGCGCTGGAGCACAGCGGATCGACGATGGACTCACAGTGGCGCGAGACCATTGTCACCCGTAGCCCGGTGATGCTGCGTTTGCTGGAGCAGGCGCGGATGGTGGCGCAGTCTGACGTGAGCTTGTTGATTAACGGCCAGAGCGGTACCGGGAAAGAGGTGCTCGCGCAGGCGATTCATAACGCCAGTCCGCGCAGCAAAAGTGCGTTTATCGCCATTAACTGCGGCGCGTTGCCGGAACAGTTATTGGAATCTGAGTTGTTCGGTCACGCGCGCGGGGCGTTTACCGGCGCGGTCAGCAGCCGCGAGGGGCTGTTTCAGGCGGCGGAGGGCGGCACGCTGTTCCTCGATGAGATTGGCGATATGCCGATTCCGTTGCAGGTCAAATTGTTGCGCGTGTTGCAGGAGCGCAAAGTGCGTCCGCTCGGTAGCAACCGCGATATTGATATTAATGTGCGCATCATTTCAGCCACGCACCGTGATTTACCGAAAGCGATGGCGCGCGGCGAGTTTCGCGAAGATCTCTACTATCGGCTGAATGTGGTTAGCCTGAAGATCCCGGCGCTGGCTGAACGTGCGGAAGACATTCCGCTGCTGGCCAATCACTTGCTAAAACAGTCGGCAGAAAGGCATAAACCTTTTGTTCGTGCATTTTCTACCGATGCTATGAAGCGTTTGATGACCGCCAGTTGGCCTGGCAACGTGCGACAGTTGGTTAACGTCATTGAACAATGCGTGGCGCTTACCTCATCGCCCGTTATCAGTGATGCGCTGGTGGAGCAGGCGCTGGAAGGGGAAAATACCGCGCTGCCGACCTTTGTCGAAGCGCGTAATCAGTTTGAACTGAACTACCTGCGTAAGCTGCTGCAAATCACCAAGGGCAATGTCACGCATGCCGCGCGAATGGCGGGGCGTAACCGCACCGAATTTTATAAACTGCTCTCGCGCCATGAGCTGGACGCCAATGACTTTAAAGAGTAATGGCGAAATGATTATGGTACTGTGAGCAACCGATTACGATGCAGCAGACTGGCAAGAGCGTGTAAGGAACGACCATGAAAAAGATTGATGCGATTATTAAACCTTTCAAACTGGATGACGTACGTGAAGCGCTGGCTGAAGTCGGCATCACCGGGATGACGGTAACGGAAGTGAAAGGTTTTGGTCGCCAGAAAGGCCACACTGAACTTTACCGTGGCGCGGAGTATATGGTGGATTTTCTGCCGAAGGTGAAGATTGAAATTGTCGTGACTGACGACATCGTTGATACCTGCGTGGACACCATTATCCGTACTGCTCAGACCGGTAAAATCGGCGATGGCAAGATTTTCGTCTTTGATGTCGCGCGCGTGGTGCGTATCCGTACCGGCGAAGAAGACGACGCCGCAATCTAATTTCTTCCCTCACCCCGCAGGGTGAGGGAGTCTGCTTTACAGCACCTTATGCGGGCCAAAGCATTCGTAATGAATGCTCTCTTTGTTCACGCCAAGCGCGACCAGCTGTTGAGCGACAAATTGCATAAAACCGACCGGGCCGCAGAGATAAAACTGCATCGCCGGATCGCTGAACTTCCCTTCCAGCACGCGTAAATCCATCAACCCTTCACTGTGATAGCGACCTCTATTCACCTCAGCCGCCGCCGGCTGTTGATACCAAACATGCTGATAAAAATGGTTCAGCGACGCACCGAGTTTGCTCACTTCATCGGCAAAAGCATGTACGTCGCCATTCATCGCAGCGTGGAACCAGTTTACCTGTGCGGCATGCTGCGATTTAGAAAGGCTGTCGAGCATCGCCAGCATCGGGGTTTGACCTACACCGGCGGAGATCAGCGTGACCGGCGTGTTGCTCTGTACATCAATAAAGAAATCCCCGGCAGGTGCCGCAAGATACACAATGTCGCCCACTTTTGCGCTGTTATGCAGCCAGTTAGAAACCTGGCCACCTTCTTCTCGTTTTACCGCGATACGGTAGCTTTTGCCGTCAGGCTTGCGGGTCAGGGAGTACTGGCGGATCTCCTGATTGGCGAAACCTTCAGGTTTCAGCCAGACACCAAGATATTGCCCTGGTTGATAAGCGGCGACCGGCTGGCCGTCGACCGGTTCGAATTCAAAACTGGTGATAAGCGCGCTCTGCGGTTTTTTCTCTACCAGGCGAAATGCGCGCGTGCCTTGCCAGCCGCCCGCTTTTTCGGCGTGTTCGCTGTAGATTTGCGCTTCACGGTTGATAAAGACACCCGCCAGTACGCCGTAGGCCTTTCCCCAGGCGTCCAACACTTCCTGTCCGGGGCTGAACATCTCGTCCAGCGTCGCCAGCAGGTGCGTGCCGACGATGTTGTACTGTTCCGGCTGGATCTGGAAGCTGGTGTGCTTCTGGGCGATTTTTTCAACCGCCGGCAGCAGTGCGGCAAGATTATCAATATTGCTGGCGTAAGCGGCAATGGCGTTGAACAGCGCTTCACGCTGATCGCCGTTGCGCTGGTTGCTCATATTGAAAATCTCTTTCAGTTCCGGGTTGTGAGTGAACATCCGGTCATAAAAATGGGCAGTGAGTTTGGGGCCGGTTGCCGCCAGCAAGGGAAGAGTGGCTTTGACCGTAGCGATGGTTTGAGCGTCGAGCATAATTGCTTCCTTTTTTGCAGATTATTTTAAAGTTGCATTTTAAATGCATCTTATAGCGCGGCGCCCTGGCTTGTAAAGAGTGGACAATGTAAAGGGATTTACATCGTGAATAAGTTGCATCACAAACCTGAAAAGAAATCCGCTTTCGCGGGCAACGTCGTTATCGCTCAAACCCTTGCCTGACGCGGAGCCAATCGTTTGCGTAAAAACCTTTGTCAAGACCTGTTATCAGAATATTAATCAGTTATACTGTGGGCCGTCCCCCAAATTGGGCCCTCGTTTAGAGTTGTTTTGTTAGCTGAGTCAGGAGATGCGGATGTTAAAGCGTGAAATGAACATTGCCGATTATGATGCCGAACTGTGGCAGGCTATGGAGCAGGAAAAAGTACGTCAGGAAGAACACATTGAACTGATCGCCTCCGAAAACTACACCAGCCCGCGTGTAATGCAGGCTCAAGGTTCTCAGCTGACGAACAAATACGCCGAAGGCTACCCGGGCAAACGCTACTACGGCGGTTGCGAGTATGTGGATATCGTTGAACAACTGGCGATTGATCGCGCGAAAGAGCTGTTTGGCGCTGACTACGCGAACGTACAGCCGCACTCCGGTTCACAGGCGAACTTCGCGGTCTACACTGCGCTGCTGCAACCGGGCGATACCGTTCTGGGTATGAACCTGGCGCAGGGCGGTCACCTGACTCACGGCTCCCCGGTTAACTTCTCTGGCAAACTGTACAACATCATCCCTTACGGTATTGATGAGTCCGGTAAAATTGACTACGAAGACATGGCGAAGCAGGCGAAAGAGCATAAACCGAAGATGATTATCGGTGGTTTCTCTGCTTACTCCGGTATCGTTGACTGGGCAAAAATGCGTGAAATCGCCGACAGCATCGGTGCTTACCTGTTCGTTGACATGGCACACGTTGCGGGTCTGATTGCCGCTGGCGTTTACCCGAACCCGGTTCCGCATGCGCACGTTGTGACCACCACCACCCATAAAACCCTGGCGGGTCCGCGCGGTGGTCTGATCCTGGCGAAAGGCGGTGACGAAGAGCTGTACAAAAAGCTGAACTCCGCTGTTTTCCCAAGCGCGCAGGGCGGCCCGCTGATGCACGTTATCGCGGCAAAAGCGGTGGCACTGAAAGAAGCGATGGAGCCAGAGTTTAAAGTTTATCAGCAGCAGGTTGCCAAAAACGCCAAAGCGATGGTGGAAGTGTTCCTGAACCGTGGCTACAAAGTGGTGTCTGGCGGTACTGAAAACCACCTGTTCCTGCTGGACCTGGTTGATAAGAACCTGACCGGTAAAGAAGCGGATGCCGCGCTGGGCCGTGCGAACATCACCGTGAACAAAAACAGCGTGCCGAACGATCCGAAGAGCCCGTTTGTTACCTCCGGTATCCGTATCGGTAGCCCGGCGGTCACTCGTCGTGGCTTCAAAGAAGCGGAAGTGAAGGAACTGGCTGGCTGGATGTGTGACGTGCTGGATAGCATCAATGACGAAGCTGTTATTGAGCGCACTAAACAGAAAGTTCTGGATATCTGCGCCCGCTTCCCGGTTTACGCATAAATTTATTCAGGTCTGAAAAACCCGCTGCGGCGGGTTTTTTTATGCCTTATTGCAGTGCGCTATAACCGTGAATACCCATATAAATGCCGACAAGTGCGATAAGCGCACTGGAAAAATAGGGCGCCTTACGCGCCAGGGTGTTGAATCCAGACCAGCGTTTTGCCGCTTGCTGTACGCTGATTGCCGCGCCAACGCCAACCGCAACCAGTGTCAGTGCGAGACCAATACTGAAGCTGACTACCAGCGTTGCGCCCAACGTGATGGCTTTCAATTGAATACAGATCAGCAAAATAGTGATAGCCGCCGGGCAGGGGATGAGGCCGCCAGTTAAACCAAATAGCAGGATCTGCCCGTTTGTCACTTCACCGCCGGTAAAACGCCGCTCAATATCCCGCGCGTGCGCCCGCTCGTGCGCATCCTGATACTCCTCCTCTTTGGTCACTTTACGCAGCGACAGAATTGTTGGCTGTGCGGTAACTCGGGCGTGTGTAACGGGTTGAAGCACCATGCTGGGCGCGCGATGCGCGTGGCTGTGGTCATGATCGTGGTGGTGATGATGCCCGGCGAGCCACGAACGTTCACCTTGCCAGGTGCGCAGGAACATCCACACCGCCGTACCAAAGATGACCACCGCAGACACCATTTGCAGCCAGGGTTCAACGGCTTGCGCGGTGAATTGGTTGCTGAGATACATGCCTCCGAGCGCAATCAGCCACACCACCACCGTGTGCGACAGCGTGGCGGCGAGACCCAGCATCACGGCCTGTTTAACAGTGCCTTTGATGGCGATGATAAATGCGGCCATCATTGTTTTTGAGTGCCCCGGTTCGAGGCCGTGCAGCGCGCCGAGCAGGATAGCGCTTGGAATAAAAAACCAGGCATTCCCTTGCTGAAAAAGCATGGTGAAGTCATTCATGAGAATAATTCTCGGTAACAATTTGTGCGCTCAAATCTACTCCCCCCCAGTAAAAAATACTACCCCCCAGTAGAAATAAACTCCCCCCCAGTTGATGCATGGTATGCTAAAGTTCGTTTAAGCACGGTCGATTTGAGGTCTGTATGTCGCACACCATCCGGGACAAGAAAAAGCTAAAAGCGCGGGCGAGCAAAATAGAAGGGCAGGTTGCCGCGCTGAAAAAAATGCTCGACGAGCCCCATGAATGCGCCCAGGTTTTGCAGCAAATCGCGGCGATCCGTGGCGCAGTAAACGGGTTAATGCGCGAGGTTATCAAAGGGCATCTAACCGATCATATCGTGCATGAGAACGACGAAATTAAGCGTGAAGCGGATCTGGATGTAGTGCTGAGCGTTCTCGATTCTTATATCCGCTAAGCAACGGCGAGCAGCCTGGATGCTGATATTCGCCAGCAAACATTGGGTAAGCGCATGTGTTGCCTGATTGTTACTTGCCAGCCCTGTTATTTATCGCCAGACTATCGCCTCCATTCAGGAGGAAATCATGGTCTTGCAGTCCACGCGCTGGCTGGCGCTCGCTTATTTCACCTACTTTTTTAGCTACGGCATCTTTTTACCTTTCTGGAGCGTCTGGCTCAAAGGCGTGGGGCTGACCCCGGAAATCATCGGTATGCTGCTTGGTGCCGGTCTTGTCGCCCGTTTTCTTGGCAGCCTTTTCATCGCCCCACGCGTGAGCGATCCTTCCCGCTTGATTACGGCTCTGCGCGTACTGGCGCTGGCGACACTGCTGTTCGCGCTGGCTTTTCACTCCGGAACTCATGTGGCCTGGCTGGCGGTCATTATCATTGGTTTCAACCTCTTCTTTTCGCCGCTGGTGCCGCTCACCGATGCGCTGGCGGGTACCTGGCAGAAACAGTTTCCTATGGATTACGGCCGCGTGCGGCTGTGGGGATCGATTGCTTTTGTGATTGGTTCGGCGTTGACCGGCAAACTGGTGAGCCTGTTTGATTACCAGTCGATTCTGGCGCTGCTGACGCTGGGCGCGGCATCCATGTTGCTGGGGATGCTGCTGCGTCCTTCCATTTTGCCGCAGGGTGAAAATCGCCAGCAGGACGGCGCAGGTTGGCAGGCATGGCGGGTACTGATTGCGCAGAACTGGCGTTTCCTCGCCTGCGTGTCGCTGCTACAAGGCGCACATGCAGCCTATTACGGCTTCAGCGCCATTTACTGGCAGTCGGAGGGGTATTCTGCTTCAACCGTGGGGTATTTGTGGTCGTTAGGCGTGGTGGCAGAAGTGGTGATTTTCGCGCTCAGCAACCGGCTGTTCCGCCGCTTCAGTGCGCGCGATCTGCTGCTGCTTTCCACCGTCTGCGGGTTGGTACGCTGGAGCCTGATGGGCTGGACGACCGAGCTTCCGTGGCTGATTATTGCGCAGATCCTGCACTGCGGCACGTTCACCGTTTGCCATCTGGCCGCGATGCGCTATATCTCGGCGCGGCAGGGCAGCGAAGTTATCCGCTTGCAAGCGGTCTATTCAGCGGTCGCGATGGGCGGCAGTATTGCGCTGATGACCATGATTGCCGGTTTCCTGTTTGAACATCTGCATCAGGGGCTGTTTTTTGTCATGGCCGTGCTGGCCATTCCGGCGCTGTTCCTGCGCCCGAAAGTCGCCGTGCAGGCTGGCTAACTTTCCAGCATGTCGCGAATATGCCGCTGCTGTTGCCCGCTCAGCGGCCCGTCAGTGTGAATTAACGGCGGTGAAAACAACGGCAGCGGCGTAGTGTAAGGCGTGATAATCAACGTCACGTCTTTCGGGGCACCGGCCTTACGAAATTCCGCCAGCGGCAAATATTTAATACTGAGCGGCAGCAGCGTTAATTCACGCAGTTGCTGCTCAATCTGCTGTTCGCGCGTACTGTCTTCGCCAGTAATCAACACCACCTGTTTCTCATGCAGATCGCTGTCTTGCATCAGCCAGGCGCCGAAAATGACCGCCACCAGCCCGGCCTCTTCATCGCTTAAGCGCAAATCGTACTCGTCTTCCAGCTCCTGCAATGCATCGCGGGTGGTTCGCATCAGGCGCGGGTAAAGCTGGTTGATCTCGTCGGGCAAGCTGTTATCAATGCCAATGCCGAACAAGCTGCGATCCAGCGCTTGGGCAATGTGAATATAGAGCTGGGCGCTTAAACCCTGCTCGTTGCTGAAGCGCAACCCCGCCAGAGCGTGAAAACGGGCGATCATCCGGCGGATGGCTTTTTGCAGACGGCGATCCTGGTGTTGCTGGTCACGCAGCGGATCGGGCGTGCGCACCAGCATAAACAACAGCGACAAAAACAGGTGCTCATTCTCCTGCGGATAGTCGACAACGCGGCGCTGCCAGTGGCGCACAATCTCCTGTGCCACCTGATACTCGGCGCGCATTTGCGCCCACTCTTGTTGAACCGGATTAAATTCCGGCGTATGTCCCTGGTGATGTTGCAGTAAACAATATTGCAAATAGAGACGCAGAAATTGCATATCCCGGCATTCAAAGGCGCGTTGCAGGCGGCGCGAACAGAGGTTAATTAACGCCAGCAGATTGGTATCGTCGTATAACGTTCGGGCAATGCCTTGCTGTTTAAGTGCGGTTTTTAACGCTGGGGTAAACTGTTGCGTGATAAATTGCGGACACAGTCGCAGCGCACGGCGAAGCCAGTGCAACAGGCACAGGCGTTGATCGAGCGGAGTGCCCTCAATCCGAAAGCCGCCGTGAGGGTGGGGGACGATAGAAAGCCGGTGGTAGCGCTGAATTTCACTTTGCATTTCAGCGATATCCCGGCGAGCCACGGCGTCGTCTACTCCATTCATCGCGCTGATATGTTCCATGGTGACATGTTGCCCCGGCAAAGCGAGCATCAAAAGCACCTGGCAGCGGCGCTGCGGACTGGAGAGAGCAGATGGCGGTGTCATTACAATAGTCATCTGTCAGGTTCCAGTTAGGGTTTTTGATAAGCGTAGTTAAAGGTATGCTCAGCGATAGCGCAGCGGCAGCTCTTTCCTTCAGGATTGCCGGAGAACATCACAGAATTTTTCACGTGAGGAATACATGCAAGCAGTTAAACAATGCACCAGTGGCCTGTTTCTCGCGCTTTTATCGTTTTCAGTGATGGCGCATCCGCACAGTTTTATCCGCATGAAAACGCAAGTTTTGGTTGATAACGGGCAGTTCACCGGGCTGAAAATGCGCTGGACGATGGACGAAATAACGTCGGCGGACCTGCTGTACGACGCCGGAAATGCAAAACCCGGCGATGTGATCTGGAAAAAGCTGGCGGCGGAAGTGATGGCGAACGTACTCGGCCAGCACTATTTCACCGAAGTCTGGCATCACGGGCAGAAAGTGAAGTTTCTTAATCGGCCCACGGAATATGGCATGGAACGGGTCGCGCACCAGGCGGTGCTGACATTTATTTTGCCGCTTGCCGAACCGCAGTCGCTCAGCGGCCAGCTGTATACTTTTTCAACCTTCGATCCCACCTATTTTGTTGATATGAGTTACGCAAAAGAGAGTGACGCGACATTGCCTGATGCTGCGCCACAGGGCTGTAAACTGGCAATGCAAACCCCCAAACCTGGGGAAGAGGTGCTGAATTACGCCCAGTCGCTGGATAAAGCCGACGCGCCGGAGGAAGACATGGAACTCGGAAAACAATTTGCCCAGACGGTAACGCTGACATGTCCGTGATGTTGAGCGCGGTAGCGCGAAAACGACGCTTATTGCACTGGTGGCCGCTACTGCTCTTCATGGGATGCGCGCTGGTCGCCGCATTGTGGCTGTGGCAGATCTGGCCGCAGGTGATGGTGAAAAGCGCTATCTGGCAGCGCGATGTGAATATGAAAATGAGCAGCTTACTGAAAGCGGTGGCAGAAAATCCGCATCAGGCGGGTGGGGCGCTGCTGCTGTTCAGCTTTGCTTATGGCGTGCTGCATGCGCTCGGGCCGGGGCACGGCAAAGTGGTGATCACCACCTGGCTTGCCACGCACCCATCAAAACTGAAATCTGCGATTGGGTTAACGCTGGCCTCTTCATTATTGCAGGGGCTGGTGGCGATTGCGTTGGTGGTGGTTGTGCTGAGTATTTTGGCGCTGCCAGCACGGCAGTTGCATTTAAGCGGTTACTGGCTGGAGAAGGGCAGTTACTTACTGGTGGGAATGCTGGGAGGGCTTTTGTGCTGGCGAGCGTTGAAAAAGCTGCGTGCTCTTGTACAAACACCGAAATTTCGCGCCTTTACGGCGCACCATGTGCATCACGAAGGCTGTGGTTGCGGTCATCAGCATTTACCCACACCATCGCAGTTGCAGAGCGGTGAGGACTGGCGCGCGCGGCTGATGATTGTTTTGTCGATGGGGATGCGCCCCTGTTCCGGTGCGATTATGGTGCTGCTGTTCAGTAAAGTGATTGGCGTATTTAGCTGGGGTGTGGCATCCGCGCTGGCAATGGCGGTCGGAACGTCGCTGACCATCAGTTCGCTGGCGTTGCTGGTGCATGGTTTTCGCCAACTGGCGGTGAAATTAAGCGGGGATCGTGCGCCGGTATTGTGGCGGCAGGTCGGCTGGACCACGCTGGCTCTGGCCGGTGGTGTGTTGTTAATTAGCGCGTCGGTAGTGATGTGGATCAGTGCGTTACCGCCGGGCGGCGGATTACGACCGTTTTGATAGTGCCCGGTGGCGGCGAACCACCGCCGGGCACAGTCTGACTTAGCGTTTCAGCGCGTCGCTTAGCTCATCGCGCATATTCGCCAGCATCGATTTAACGACGCGCGGGTTACCCGCCACGATGTTGCCGGACATCATGTAGTTATGACCACCGGTGAAATCACACACCAGGCCGCCGGCTTCACGCACCAGCAGTTCGCCTGCGGCGAAATCCCACGGTTTCAGCGCGATTTCGAAGAAACCATCCACGCGGCCTGCGGCAACGTAGGCCAAATCCAACGCAGCGGAACCTGTGCGGCGGAAATCCGCACATTCGGTGAACAGTTTGCCCACGATGTTGATATAAGTTGTGGCGTGCTGTTTGGCTTTGAACGGGAAACCGGTCGCCAGAATAGTGCCATCCAGATCGCGAGCGGTGCTGCCGCGCAGACGGTAGCCGTTTAGCTGTGCGCCCTGACCGCGAGTAGCGGTGAACAGTTCGTTACGCATAGGATCGTAAACCACAGCGACTTCTGTGCGGCCTTTGATTCGTACGGCGATGGATACCGCGAAGTGCGGCAAGCGTTTGATGAAGTTGGTGGTGCCATCCAGTGGATCGATAACCCATTGTACATCCTGGTCAGCGCCTTCGTGCTCACCACTCTCTTCGGTGATGATGGTGTGTTGCGGGTAAGATTTGCGGATTGTTTCGATAATCAGCGCTTCGGCTGCTTTATCAATATTAGTCACGAAATCATTGCTGCCTTTCTGGCTGGTTTCTACGGTGTCAGGGGTTTCGTAGTTTTTGGCAATTAAATTACCCGCCTTGCGCGCAGCACGCACGGCGATGTTCAGCATCGGATGCATCGGTCTCTCTCACTGGATGTTAAAGAACGGAAAACGGCGCATATCATAGCAGCGAATTCGGATTATGTCTTTGCTTTATGATAATATGCGCGAATATTCTTTAGCCGTTGAAAATCTATGCTGCAAAATATTCGAATCGTACTGGTGGAAACCTCCCACACCGGCAACATGGGCTCTGTGGCTCGTGCAATGAAAACAATGGGTTTGACGAATCTCTGGTTGGTGAACCCGCTGGTAAAACCGGATTCACAGGCTATCGCGCTGGCCGCAGGTGCCAGTGATGTGATTGGCAATGCGCAAATCGTCGACACGCTGGATGAAGCGCTCGCCGGTTGCAGCCTGGTTGTTGGTACCAGCGCGCGTTCCCGTACGCTGCCGTGGCCGATGCTTGATCCACGTGAATGCGGGCTGAAAAGTGTTGCGGAAGCGGAACACGCGCCGGTCGCGCTGGTGTTTGGCCGCGAACGCGTTGGCCTGACCAATGATGAACTGCAAAAGTGCCATTACCACGTGGCGATTGCTGCTAACCCGGAATACAGCTCGCTGAACCTGGCGATGGCGGTTCAGGTTATCGCCTATGAAGTGCGTATGGCCTGGCTGGCCGCACAAGAGAGCAATGCCCCGGCGGTTGAGCACGAAGAGACGCCGTACCCGCTGGTCGACGATCTTGAGCGCTTTTACGGGCATCTGGAACAAACCCTGCTGGCGACCGGTTTTATTCGTGAAAACCATCCCGGTCAGGTGATGAACAAATTGCGCCGTTTGTTTACCCGCGCCCGCCCGGAAAGCCAGGAGCTTAATATCCTGCGCGGCATCCTGGCGTCGATCGAACAGAAGTATAAAGAGTAACGCGTGGAACCGGGTAAATGCCCTTTTTTCAGCCTAACTCTATGAAAGCACTAAACGACAAATACCTGACTAAAACAGTCAACTAAATAGTTGACCAATTTAGTCGGGAATGTCAGACTTGCGTCTGCTATGCAACATTAACATATTAATAATACACCCCGGGCAGGGGCGAGTTTGAGGCTTGTAAGACATGAGACTGACATCTAAAGGGCGTTATGCCGTGACCGCAATGCTGGACGTTGCACTCAACTCCGAAGCGGGCCCGGTTCCGTTGGCTGATATTTCCGAGCGTCAGGGAATTTCCCTCTCCTACCTGGAGCAGTTGTTCTCCCGTCTGCGTAAAAATGGCTTAGTCGCCAGCGTACGTGGTCCGGGCGGCGGTTACCTGCTGGGTAAAGACGCAAATACCATTGCCGTTGGCGAAGTAATTAGCGCGGTTGACGAATCAGTAGACGCAACCCGCTGCCAGGGTAAAAGCGGCTGCCAGGGTGGCGATAAGTGCCTGACCCATGCGCTGTGGCGCGATCTGAGCGACCGTCTGACCGGTTTCTTAAACAACATCACGCTGGGCGAACTGGTGAACAACCAGGAAATCCTTGATGTGTCCGATCGTCAGCACAGTAACGAATCCCATCGCAACACCCGCGGTCAAGACGCTATCGACGTCAAACTGCGCGCATAATAAAAACAGAATTCAGAATCGGGCCAGGGCACAAAACAGTGCCCTGTTAACGCGGTCGTACATCCAGCCGGTTGCCTGATTCCTTGCATTAGAGCGATGTACGGAGTTTAAAGAGCAATGAAATTACCGATCTATCTCGATTACTCCGCAACCACGCCGGTGGATCCGCGTGTTGCCGAGAAAATGATGCAGTTTCTGACCCTGGACGGGACCTTTGGTAACCCTGCTTCCCGTTCTCACCGTTTTGGCTGGCAGGCTGAAGAAGCGGTAGATATCGCCCGTAACCAGATTGCAGAACTGGTTGGTGCGGACCCGCGTGAAATCGTCTTCACTTCCGGTGCAACCGAATCCGATAACCTGGCGATCAAAGGTGCAGCCAACTTTTATCAGAAAAAAGGCAAGCACATTATCACCAGCAAAACCGAACACAAAGCCGTGCTGGACACCTGCCGTCAGCTGGAGCGCGAAGGTTTCGAAGTGACCTATCTCGCCCCGCAACGCAACGGCATTATCGATCTGAAAGAGCTGGAAGCGGCGATGCGTGAAGACACCATCCTCGTTTCCATCATGCACGTGAACAACGAAATCGGCGTGGTGCAGGATATCGCGGCAATCGGCGAAATGTGCCGTGCGCGCGGCATTATCTACCATGTTGACGCCACCCAGAGCGTCGGCAAGCTGCCTATCGACCTGAGCCAGTTGAAAGTTGATCTGATGTCCTTCTCCGCTCATAAAATTTATGGACCGAAAGGCATTGGCGCACTGTATGTTCAGCGTAAACCGCGTGTGCGTATTGAAGCGCAGATGCACGGCGGCGGTCATGAGCGCGGCATGCGTTCCGGCACCCTGCCAGTTCACCAGATCGTTGGCATGGGCGAAGCGTACCGCATCGCGAAAGAAGAGATGGCGAGCGAAATGGAACGTCTGCGCGGCCTGCGTAGCCGTCTGTGGAACGGCATCAACGACATCGAAGAAGTTTATCTGAACGGCGATCTCGAACATGGCGCACCGAACATTCTCAACGTCAGCTTTAACTACGTTGAAGGCGAGTCGCTGATCATGGCGCTGAAAGACCTGGCTGTGTCCTCCGGCTCTGCCTGTACGTCTGCAAGCCTGGAACCGTCCTACGTGCTGCGCGCACTGGGCATGAATGATGAGCTGGCGCACAGCTCCATCCGTTTCTCTTTAGGTCGTTTTACCACCGAAGAAGAAATTGATTACACCATCGCGCTGGTACGCAAATCCATCGGCCGTCTGCGTGAACTCTCTCCGCTGTGGGAAATGTTCAAACAGGGCGTGGATTTGACCACCATCGAATGGGCTCATCATTAATTGTTGCGCAAGCAGGAGAAGAAAAAATGGCTTATAGCGAAAAAGTAATCGATCACTATGAAAACCCGCGCAATGTTGGCTCGTTCGACAACGACAACACCGTTGGTAGCGGCATGGTTGGCGCACCGGCGTGCGGCGACGTGATGAAACTGCAGATCAAAGTTAACGATAAAGGCATTATCGAAGACGCGCGTTTTAAAACTTACGGTTGCGGCTCTGCAATCGCTTCCAGCTCGCTGGTCACCGAGTGGGTGAAAGGCAAGTCTCTGGACGAAGCGCAGGCGATTAAAAACACCGATATCGCTGAAGAGCTGGAACTCCCGCCGGTGAAAATTCACTGTTCTATCCTGGCGGAAGATGCGATCAAAGCCGCGATTGCGGATTACAAAAGCAAACAAGAAGCGAAATAAGGCGGGAGGTTGTTGTCATGTCCATTAGCCTGAGCGACAGTGCTGCCGCGCGAGTCAATACCTTCCTGACCAACCGTGGTAAAGGGTTTGGTCTGCGTCTGGGGGTAAGAACCTCCGGTTGTTCTGGTATGGCTTATGTCCTTGAATTTGTCGATGCACCGAACGAAGAAGACACGGTGTTTGAAGACAAAGGCGTGAAGGTAGTGGTTGACGGCAAAAGCCTGCAATTCCTCGACGGCACTCAACTGGACTTCGTAAAAGAAGGCCTGAACGAAGGGTTTAAATTTACCAACCCGAACGTCAAAGACGAGTGCGGTTGCGGCGAAAGCTTCAACGTTTAATCGCCACCATCCGATGACCCCACCGCAGCGTCCTGCGCGTGGGGTTTGTTTCGATTGCATACCCGGAATTGTTATGGATTACTTCACCCTCTTTGGGTTGCCGGCCCACTATTCGCTCGATGTTCAGGCGCTGGTGACACGTTTCCAGGATCTGCAACGTCAGTTCCACCCGGACCGCTTTGCGAACCGCCCACAGGCGGAGCAACTGGCTGCCGTCCAGCAATCCGCTACCATTAATCAGGCATGGCAAACGCTGCGCAACCCGCTAACGCGCGCAGAATATTTGCTGTCGCTGCACGGTTTTGATTTAGCCTCCGAGCAGCACACGGTGCGTGATACCGCCTTCTTGATGGAGCAGCTTGAGCTGCGTGAAGAACTGGACGAGATTGAAAAAGCGCAAGATGCGGCTCGCCTGGAAGCATTTCAACAGCGTGTGAAAGGGATGTATGACACGCGCCATCGGCAAATGGTGGAGCAATTAGATAGCCAGACGTGGGATGCGGCGGCGGATACCGTGCGTAAACTGCGTTTTCTCGATAAACTGCGCAGCGCAACAGAACAACTCGAAGAAAAACTGCTCGGTTTTTAATTTTTTTGGAAGCACATCATGGCCTTATTACAAATCAGTGAGCCCGGTCTGAGCGCCGCGCCGCACCAGCGTCGTTTGGCGGTGGGGATCGACCTCGGCACCACCAATTCATTGGTTGCCACCGTGCGCAGCGGGCAGGCGGAAACGCTGGCCGACAGCGCCGGACGCCACCTGCTGCCCTCGGTAGTTAACTACCAGGCCGACAGCCATGTTGTCGGCTATGACGCTCGCACCAACGCCGCGCTGGATTCAGTGAACACCATCAGTTCGGTTAAACGCCTGATGGGGCGCAGCCTGGCTGATATTCAGGCGCGTTACCCGCACCTGCCGTGGCAGTTCCAGCCCAGCGAAAATGGTCTGCCGATGATTGTCACACGTGGCGGTCTGGTTAACCCGATTCGCGTCTCTGCGGATATCCTCAAAGCCCTTGCCGCGCGTGCGCAAGAGACGCTTTCCGGCGATCTGGACGGCGTGGTGATCACCGTTCCTGCCTATTTTGATGACGCGCAACGCCAGGGCACTAAAGATGCGGCGCGTCTGGCGGGCTTGCATGTATTGCGTCTGCTGAACGAACCGACCGCTGCGGCTATCGCTTACGGTCTGGATTCCGGCAAAGAAGGCGTGATTGCCGTTTATGACCTGGGCGGCGGCACCTTTGATATCTCTATTTTGCGCCTGAGCCGTGGCGTTTTCGAAGTGCTGGCAACCGGCGGAGATTCCGCGCTCGGTGGCGACGATTTCGACCATCTGCTGGCGGATTACATTTGCGAACAGGCGGGCATTACCGATCGCAGCGACGCGCGCCAACAGCGCGAATTGCTGGATGCGGCGATTGCCGCAAAAATCGCCCTCAGCGATGCCGACAGCGTCACCGTTGAGGTGGCGGGCTGGCAGGGAACGATTGCACGTACCGAGTTTGAAGCGTTGATTTCATCGCTGGTCAAACGCACTTTACTCTCTTGCCGCCGCGCGCTGAAAGATGCGGGTGTGGAAGCGCAAGAGGTGCTGGAAGTGGTCATGGTTGGTGGCTCAACGCGTGTGCCGCTGGTGCGTGAGCGGGTGGGCGAGTTCTTTGGCCGCATGCCGCTGACGTCAATTGACCCGGATAAAGTGGTGGCGATTGGCGCGGCAATCCAGGCGGATATTCTGGTCGGTAACAAGCCGGACAGCGAAATGCTGCTGCTGGACGTCATTCCGCTCTCCCTTGGGCTGGAAACCATGGGCGGCCTGGTAGAAAAAGTGATCCCGCGTAACACCACCATTCCGGTGGCGCGCGCGCAGGAGTTCACCACCTTCAAAGATGGCCAGACCGCGATGTCTATCCATGTGATGCAGGGCGAGCGTGAGCTGGTGGCTGACTGCCGTTCACTGGCGCGTTTTGCGCTGCGTGGTATTCCGGCGATGCCAGCGGGTGGGGCGCATATTCGCGTCACTTTCCAGGTGGATGCTGACGGGCTGCTTAGCGTGACCGCGATGGAGAAATCCACCGGGGTGGAAGCCTCCATTCAGGTGAAACCGTCTTACGGCCTGACCGATGGCGAAATCGCCGACATGATTAAAGACTCCATGAGTTTCGCCGAGCAAGACGTGAAAGCGCGCATGCTGGCGGAGCAGAAAGTGGAAGCCGCGCGCGTGCTGGAAAGCCTTGCCAGTGCGCTTGCCGCTGACGCCGCGCTGTTAAGCGCCGCAGAGCGTACGGAGATCGACAACGCAGTCGCGCAGTTGCGCGCAGTTGCTGACGGCGATGACACCGACGCGATAGAACAAGCCATTAAAAATGTAGATAAACAAACCCAGGAATTTGCCGCACGCCGGATGGATCAATCCGTACGTACCGCGCTGAAAGGCCATTCCGTCGACGAGGTTTAATATGCCTAAAATTGTTTTTCTGCCTCATCAGGATCTCTGTCCGGATGGCGCAGTTCTGGAAGCTAAGAGCGGTGAAACCATTCTTGATGTCGCCCTGCGCGGCGGAATTGAGATTGAGCATGCCTGCGAAAAATCCTGCGCCTGCACCACCTGCCACTGCGTGGTTCGTGAAGGTTTTGACTCGTTGCCGGAAAGCAGCGAAGACGAAGACGACATGCTGGATAAAGCGTGGGGTCTGGAGCCGGAGAGCCGTTTAGGTTGCCAGGCGCGCGTGACTGATGAAGATCTGGTGGTTGAAATTCCACGCTACACCATCAACCATGCGCGGGAGCACTGATATGGGGCTGAAATGGACCGATAGCCGTGAAATCGGCGAGGCGCTGTATGACAGCCGCCCGGACGTGGATCCGAAAACTGTGCGTTTCACCGATATGCATCAGTGGGTCTGCGAGCTGGAAGAGTTTGACGATGATCCGAATGCATCGAATGAAAAAATTCTCGAAGCGATTCTGCTAGTCTGGTTAGACGAAGCATCGTAATCATCAAACGGGCTGCCTTCGGGCGGCCCGTTTTCATGAACAGCCATAAGGATAAAAATAATGACAGAAGCTATGAAAATTACGCTGACAACGCAAAGCGCCGACGCGCGCTGGGGTGAAAAAGCCACTTACAGCATCAATAACGACGGCATCGCGCTGCATTTGACCGGGAAAGATGACGTAGGCCTGATCCAACGCGCCGCACGTAAAATCGACGGCATGGGCATCAAGCATGTTGCCCTGAGCGGTGAAGGCTGGGACGCGGATCGCAGCTGGGCGTTCTGGGCCGGTTACAAAGGGCCGAAAGGCACCCGCAAAGTGGAGTGGGCGCCGCTTAATGACGCCGAGCAAAAAGAGCTGGATAGCCGCCTGCTGGTGATCGACTGGGTGCGCGACACCATCAACGCCCCGGCGGAAGAACTGGGGCCGGAGCAACTGGCGCAGCGCGCGGTCGATCTGTTGTACAAAGTCGGCGGCGATAACGTCTCTTACCGCATCACCAAAGGTGAAGATCTGCGTGAGCAGAACTATCTCGGTCTGCATACGGTTGGCCGTGGTTCTGAGCGCCCGCCGGTACTACTGGCGCTGGACTTCAACCCGACCGGTAACCCGGATGCGCCGGTTTATGCCGCGCTGGTCGGTAAAGGCATTACCTTCGATTCCGGCGGTTACAGCATTAAGCCGACTTCTTCAATGGATTCAATGAAATCCGACATGGGAGGTGCGGCGCTGGTGACCGGTGCGCTGGCGTTTGCTATCAATCGCGGCCTCGATAAACGCATCAAATTGTACCTATGCTGTGCGGATAACCTGATTAGCGGTAACGCCTTCAAACTGGGCGATATCATCCGTTATCGTAACGGTAAAACCGTCGAAATCATGAATACCGATGCGGAAGGGCGCCTGGTGCTGGCAGATGGCCTGATCGACGCTTCTGCGCAGAAACCGCAGCTGATTATCGATGCGGCGACGCTGACCGGTGCGGCGAAAACCGCGCTGGGCAATGATTACCACGCGCTGTTCAGCTTTGACGATGCGCTTGCCGGGCGTTTGCTCAGCAGCGCGAGCGCGGAAAACGAGCCGTTCTGGCGTTTGCCGCTGGCCGAGTTCCATCGCAATCAACTGCCGTCTAACTTCGCTGAACTGAACAACACCGCTGGCGGTTCCTTCCCGGCGGGGGCGAGCACGGCGGCCGGTTTCCTGTCGCACTTTGTTGAAAACTACCAGCAGGGCTGGCTGCACATCGACTGCTCAGCAACCTATCGTAAAGCGGCGGTTGAGCAGTGGGCCGCAGGGGCGACCGGCCTTGGCGTACGTACCCTGGCGAATCTGTTAACCGCGAAGTAATCTTTTTCCTCTCCCGCAAGGGAGAGGAAACTCTCTGGAACCACTATGTCAGAAAGCAAAAACGAATTAGAAACTCTGCTGGAACAGGCCGCAACCGAGCCTGCTTATCGTCCGGCATTTTTCCGCACGCTGTTGGAATCCACGGTTTGGGTGCCAGGAACGGCGGCAGAAGGCGAAGCCATTGTTGAAGACAGCGCGCTTGATTTACAGCACTGGGAAAAAGATGACGGCACATCCGTGATCCCGTTCTTTACCTCGCTGGACGCGCTGCAACAGGCAGTAGAAGAAGAGCAGGCATTTGTGGTGATGCCTGCGCGCACACTGTTTGAAATGACGCTCGGAGAAACGCTGTTTCTCAATGCGAAGCTGCCGACCGGCAAAGAGTTCACTGCGCGTGAAATCAGCCACCTGGTGGGCGAAGAGGGCAGTCCGTTAAGCCAGCAGGAAGTGCTGGAGGGCGGCACGGCGCTGCTACTTTCCGAAGTGGCTGAACCGCCCGCGCAAATGGTGGATTCGCTGACCACGCTGTTTAAGAGCATCAAAACCGTGAAGCGCGCGTTTCTCTGTTCAATCAAAGAAAAGGCTGATGAGCAGCCCAATCTGCTGATTGGTATTGAGGCCGAAGGCGATATCGAAGAGATTATTCACGCGGCGGGCAGTGTGGCAACCGATACGCTGCCGGGCGATGAGCCGGTGGATATTTGCCAGGTCGTTGAAGGTGAGAAAGGGATTAGCCATTTTATGATGGCGCATATTACCCCTTTCTACGAGCGGCGCTGGGGAAGTTTCCTGCGCGACTTTAAGCAAAATCGCATTATTTAATTATCGGGCGGTATGCAATGTACCGCCTTTTATTATTTTAAATTTTTAATTATTAGTATTTTATTAATAACGTTGTGCGGTTTTGTTGTCGATTCCATAAATTATGTATTAGCCATATACCTGTGATACGGTGCGTTTTTACGTTACTTTACGGTTAATTTTTATGGACAAAAAAAGCCTGCTGTACTGCTTCGGCGTACCCTTAATTCTCTTCTTTTACGCCTGCTGGCAGAATATCCGCATTAACGAAGTGGATGTTTACCAGGTCACGCAATATGGCTTTGTTGGCCACAGCGTATTTGCCGATATGTCGCGCCAGATCCTCGCCAAAGCCGGAATGTTGTTTTCCCTGTTGGGCTTGATTGCCAGTACCAGTTCGGTACTTCTCTGTGTTTTAAGCGTACGGAAAGCCCGTATATCTGCGGAAAAGTTAATTGCCGCGTTTACCCTTTGTCGCAAGTTACTGCCGTTTATTATGGTCGGCCTAATGGCGTCGATTGGTTTTGCGCTGGTCTGTGTTCTGCTGTATGAAGTTTTCTGGATCTACACGCTCGGAAGGGCGAGCGCCTTTAATATCAAACTGGTGATATTTGTCTTGCTGATCATCGGTTCACTGGTATTTATGGTGCTGAAAAGCCTGTTCTTACTCAAAAAATGCTTCGCACTTTTTGAGCCACAAGATATGCAGGTGCACGGTGCAGCCGTTTCTGAAACCGACGCGCCGGAATTGTGGCGCTGGGTCAGAGAATTAGCTCAGCACGGGCAGGCAATTGTGCCGGATAATATTGTCGTCGGTTTATTTGAGGGGTTTTATGTCACCGCAAGCCCGGTGCAAATTGAAAAAGGCGCGCGATTAACCGGTAACACGCTCTATTTCCCGCTCAGCTACGCCGCGTTTATGGATAAAGATGAAGTAGCCGCCGTGATTGGCCATGAGCTGGGGCACTTTTCCGGTAATGATACCGTCTACACCCTGCATTTCGCCGGGCTGTATGCCGGTATGGAAAACAGTCTCGACTATTTTTATCGCGATGTGGCGAGCAGCGGCTGGCTTGAGCGGCTGGCGCTCAACCCGACCATTCATCTTGGCCTCTGGTTTTACCGTCAGTTTCACGAAACGGTCAATGGCTGGAGCCGTGTGCGTGAACTGGCGGCGGACGCCGCGGGCGCACGTACCAGCTCGCCGCAGGCGCTGGCGGCTTCACTCCTGCGTTTCTCTGCGCTCAATGAACGCTTTAACGCGCCGATGGAGCTGTTCTTTAACAGCAAGCTTGAGACGCACGACCTGGTGCTCAGCCTGTTTGCCGCGCTGCGTGAGGGCGGGCGTTTTGATGTTGCCGCCTCGCTTGAACAGGAACTGGCGCACCCAACAGACAGCCACCCGCCGACGCGCGCGCGTATCGAGCAACTGAATGTGCCGCTGGATGAAGCGCTGCTGGCCAGGGCGTCGCGTCCGGCGGATGAGGCGGATTACCAGTGGATGCGCAGTTTATTCCGCGATGCATCGGCTATTTCAGCCGCGTTAACCGCCGGAATGGCGCGCAATGTGGAAGCGCACCATGACGCTTATCAGGCCGAATTAGAGAATCTGGCTGCACATTCCACAGAAAGCGTTGTTGTTTCGTTGCGTAAGAAAAATTTCTGGTTGTTTCTGGTGCTGGCGGTGCTCTGTATTGCCGGAGCCGGTTTGGTCCTCACTCTGAGTATCCAGTGGAACGCCACCGCCAATAGCTCGATGGAGAAGATAATCTTTGGTCTGGTCGCCGGTGGGCTGATCTTTGGGCTGGCGAGTTGGACGATGTATACGCGGGTGCGTCAGCCGCTGTTCACGTTGACTGCGCAAGGTATCGAGAGCTATCAGCTCAGCGCGCCGCTCTTGCTGGCGGAGATTGAAAATATTGATATTCGTAGCGTCAATGAGTGGGTGTTTATCGATCTCTACTGGCGGGAAGGCTATCAGCCGCCGACTTGCACCGTGGGGCGCTTGTTCCGCAATTTTACGTTTGAGCCGAAGAAACACAAAGTGGTGGTAAGCCTGCCCGGCGGGGTGTTGAAAGGCGCACAGCGTGAAAAAATGTCGATTGAGGAGCTGTATGTCGCGCTGCATGAATACATTCAGGCTGCCTGGGCACGGCGTGAGCTGAATCATTCATAATTCGCTGGCTTGATAATGCTTGCCGCTCGTCGGCAAGCATTATTGCGTCGCTTCGAGCAGCAGCAGATCCATCAGCAGTACCAGGTTGGACTCGAACGAGGTGATCCCGGCGGCTTCAGCGGCAAAATGCACCGCTTCGTCGTACAGCGCGAAATGGATATCCGCCAGCGCCGCCAGCGGGTTCACCGATGCGCGGGTAAACGCCACCACCGTCATGCCAACGGTGTGCGCAATACGGGCTTTATCCAGCACTTGTTCCGTTTCACCGCTGCGGGAAACGGCAATAAACACCTGGTAGCGTGCCGCGTTACTGAGAAAGATATTCCTGCTGTCGCCAGGCCCGGAGATAAACGCGGTCTTGCCCAGCACCTGCAATTTCTTGGTCAGATACTCGGCAAACAGATAGGAAAACCCTGCGCCATACAGAAAAAAGCTCTCCTGCTCATGCAGCAGGGCGGCGAATTGTCGCCGCTTTTCGGCACTCACCCACTGAAAAGTACGCTGGTAATTCGCCATAAACTGCGCAAAAGCGGCGGGTAGCTCAGCGGATTCGCCCTGTGGCCCGGTAATATGCGGCGTGTCTGCCAGCCGCTGCTTGCAATGCCAGATAAACTCGCTAAAACCACTAAAACCGAGCTTTTGGCACAGGCGAATAATGGTGGCGGTGGAGACAAATGTCGCCTGCGCCAGTTCGCGTACCGTGATCTTTCCCACCAGCAACGGGTGTTCCGTCAGGTGCGCAAGAACGCGATATTCCGCGCGGGTCAGCGACTCCCCGCGCGTCAGCAGTGGTGCCAGTCGGTTGTCCATTTACGCTGTTTCTATGGGTAAATCGTCACGTGCGCCCCATTCACTCCAGGAGCCGTCATACAGCGTCACGTTACTTGCACCAAGCGTTTCCAGTGCAAGGATCACCACCGATGCCGTCACGCCGGAGCCGCAGCTGGCAATAATCGGTTTGTGCAGATCCACACCCTGACGGCGGAAAATTGCCGCCAGCTCATCGGTGGTTTTCAGCTCGCCTTCGACGACTAAATCGACCCACGGCACATTCAGCGCACCGGGGATATGGCCACGCTTCAGACCTGCGCGCGGTTCATCCACTTCGCCATTAAAACGCGGGGCAGGGCGAGCATCGACAATTTGTGCCGTGCCTTCGTGGCTCGCCAGCAGCACATCGGTCAATTTCTTCACCACGTGAGGGTCGAAATTGGCGTTAAAATCGGATTCCGGCAGCGGCACATCGCCTTTTTGTAGCGGCAGGGCATCACGCTGCCAGCCCGCCAGGCCACCAGCCAGAATCGAGACGTTCTCCACGCCGTGATTACGCAGCATCCACCAGGCGCGCGGGGCAGAGAAGAGATTGCCTTCGTCATACACCACCAGATGTTTATCCTGATTGATGCCCAGTTCGCGCATTGCCACGGCGAACGCTTCCGGGCGCGTCAGCATATGCGGCAGCGACGTGGTGTGGTCGGAAAGGGCTTCGATATCAAAAAAGACCGCACCGGGAAGATGCCCGGCGCGGTATTCCGCTCTCATGTCGCGATGCTCCTGACCCACTGGCGCCATCCGCGCATCAATCAGCTGGATTTCGGGATCATCGCTATGCTCTATCAGCCAGTCGGCCGCGACAAAAAACGAGGTGGACATGGTTGTCTCCGTGTCATCAACAGTAACCTGAATTGTTAACGTTTTTTCATGACCCGACAAGCCGACATCGCTAACGCCGCGAGCAACCTCGTTATTTTTATGCTGGTTTGCCGTTTTCCCATGCTTTTTGCAGCGCAGGCCAGTAGTCACGATTGGCCTCGATCATCTCATCCAGAATTGCTTTCGCATGCTGCATGGTGGGTACGGTGCGGTTCAGTGTGAATGCCTGCAGCGCTTTCTCGTAACTGCCTTCAATGGTGGCTTCCACCAGCAGTTGTTCCGACGCCAGTTGCTGCATTAGCAAAGTCTGATGGAACAGCGGCACCGCACCCATCCGCACCGGTTCCGGCCCTTCACTGGTGATATACGCCGGGACTTCCACCATGGCATCGTAAGGCAGGTTAGCAATCGCCCCTTTGTTTTCCACAATCACCAGGTGGCGCTGGCGCAGGTCAAAAGCCAGCGAACACGCGACATCGACGATAAATGCGCCGTGCACGCCCACATGGAACGCATCCGGCAGGATACCGGTGCGCTGATATTCGGCAGCAGCGGCAAACAATTTTTTCTCGCGCCCGTCCATCACTTCATTGGCGCGGGTGTAATCGGCATTTTGATGCGCAACGATGTCGTTTGGCATCAGGTAATACTGCAAATAGGGGTTCGGCAAAAACTCCGGGAAGTGATCCATAATCGGCTTGATGTTGCGCCAGGTTTTTACCCACGAGGGATCCGCGTGTTGCGGATCGGTTTGCGCAGCATCTTCAGTCAGCAGACCAAAACGGGCAACGTGCTCGCGCAGCTCCGGCAGACGGTCTTCGCCATCCACACGCACTTTGGTAAACCAGCCAAAGTGATTCAAACCGAAGTAATCCACCTCCAGTTTGTGGCGATCAACGCCGAGGATCGCGCCCATATTGCGCATTGCTGCCACCGGCATATCGCAAATATTCAGCACGCGTGCGTTAGGCCGCAGGCAGCGTACCCCTTCGGCGACAATCGCTGCCGGATTGGAGTAGTTAACGATCCAGGCGCTTTTATCAGCGTAACGTTCCACCAAATCGATGAGTTCTACCATCGGTAAAATGGTTCGCAGCCCGTAAGCCAGCCCGCCCGGGCCGCAGGTTTCTTGGCCAACCACACCGTGGCGCAGCGGGATCTTTTCATCCTGTTCACGCATTTTGTACTGACCGACGCGCATCTGTGCAAAAACAAAGTGCGCACCGCGAAACGCGGTTTCGGCGTCACTGGTAACGGTAAATTTGATGCTCTGGCTGTGGTCGCGAATCACTTTTTCCACCACTGGCGCAATGGTATTTTGCCGGGCTTCATCAATATCGTAGAGGCGGATTTCCGCCAGCGGAAAATCTTCCAGTCTCACCATCAGGCTTTTGACAATGCCTGGTGTGTAGGTGCTGCCGCCACCGGCGATCGATAAAATAAACGGGGGTTTAATCATTTCTGGACTCCTTTAGAGAAACATCTCAACCGCTTCTCGCATTTTTTTGACATGCAGCCCGTAGACCACCTGAACGTTATTACCTTGTTTGATCACGCCTTTTGCGCCCGTCGTTTTCAACTGCGGCTCATTGATCACCGCTGTGTCTTTCACCGTCACGCGCAGGCGGGTGTAGCAGTTATCCACCACTTCAATATTGGCGCGCCCACCCAGCCCTTCGATAATCGCTTCGCCAACTGCGTCGTTGCTACCTTTGGCCTGATAATCCTGCTTGCTGTAAAGGCGAGTCTCTTCGCTGTCATCCTCTCGCCCTGGTGTTTTCATATCGAAGCGTAAGATCAGGAAACGGAAGATAACGAAGTAGAGGGCGAACATGATGAGCCCGACGAGGATGTACATCGGCCAGTTGGATTTCTCTGTGCCGAGCGGCAAGTTGTAGAGAATGAAATCGATAATGCCGTTCGCACCAATGGCATGAACGCCGAACAGTGAAAACAGCATCATGCCAATGCCGGTCAGCACGGCGTGAACCACAAACAGCAGCGGCGCGACAAACAGAAATGAGAACTCAATCGGTTCGGTCACGCCCACCAGCAACGAGGTGAGTGCGGCGGGGATCAGAATCGCTTTCGCTGCGGCTTTGCGCTCGGGTTTCGCGGTGACATACATCGCCAGCGCGGCGGCGGGCAGGCCGAACATTTTACTGATGCCGCGCGCATCCCACACTGCGGTACTGCTTAATTGCGTAACGCTGGGGCAGGCCATTTCCGCGAAATAGATATTGCGTGCGCCCTGGTAGGTGCTGCCGCAGACATCCGCTGTACCGCCCAACTCCGTGTACAGAAACGGCGTGTAAACCAGATGATGCAACCCGGTCGGCACCAGAATGCGCTCCAGAAATCCGTACACCGCGACGCCGAATGGTCCTGCGTCTTTAATCGCCAACGCTAGCGTGCTGATGCCGTGCTGGGCAAAGGGCCAAAGCTCACTCATTACTACGCCGAGCACGATGGACACCGGCAACATAATAATGGCGACGAAACAGTGGCCGGAGTAAATCGCCATCGCGCCGGAAAACTGCACGCTGGAATATTTATCATACAGATAGCCCGACAGCGCGCCGGTGAGGATCCCGGCGAAAACGCCCATCTCCAGCACTTGCACGCCCAGCACCATGCTTTGCCCGGCGGCTTTCATCTGCGCGGCGGGGGCCAGCGCGCCCTGCATCTGCAGGGTGACATTCATGGCGTTGATGAAAACAATGAACGTCACCAGACCAATTAACGCGGCATAGCCTTTATCCCGCGAGGCCAGCCCAACCGGGATACCAACGGCAAATACCAGTGCCAGGTTAGCCAGCACCGAAACGGCGGATTTGGCAATTAACTGGCCGACGTTTTGAATAAACGGGTGACCGAGAAAAGGTAAATATTCGGCCAGGTTGCCGTTGCCAAAGATATTTCCAAAGGCAATAAACAAACCGACGATGGGCAAAATGAGCACCGGACCAAAGAGGGACTTACCAAAATTTTGTAGGGCATTCACGGCTCTGGACATAATGTTCTCTCTTATTAGAACCGCGCACAAAGGTGCACAGACCGCTTAACGTTAGCAGCCAGTGATAAGAAATATCCAGCTATCTTATTGTTTTAAAAACAAATGACCCATAACGTAACATGTTACATTGCGGGGTGTGATCGGGTTAACAGCGAGGGTGAAGAACGTTAACTGCGCTTTGCGAGGCGCTTTCCAGAATTCATCGGCGGTTTTGAAATTGTCACGGTTGCGCATAATAATGTGTGAGCCTCTTTCAACAGGTTACTTAACCAGGGATAACGAATGAAACCGCTATGTCTTGCGGCGCTGACTCTTGCGCTCGTCACCACCTTTACGCTCGTGGGCTGCGATGATAACGATAAGCCTCAGGCCGCCAGCGCACCCGAATCGAAAGCTGCGCCAGCGGCAGAGCAAAAAACACAGACGGCTATCCCGCAGGATAAAGCGAAGCTGGCTCAGCTTGCCGCACGCAGCGAAGGCAAACCGTTAACGCTGCTGGATGCCTCTGAAGTGCAGCTGGACGGCGCGGCGACGTTAGTGCTGACCTTCTCGGTGCCGCTGGATCCTGACCAGAACTTTGCTTCCGCCGTGCATCTGGTGGATAAAAAAAGTGGCAAAGTCGATGGCGCCTGGGAACTGGCACCAAACCTGAAAGAGCTGCGCCTGCGCCATCTCGAACCTAACCGCGAGCTGCTGGTATCGGTTGATAAAGGGCTGCTGGCGTTGAACAAGGCTACTTTCGCTAGCGATTACGAAAAAACAATCACCACCCGCGATGTGCAACCGAGTGTTGGTTTTGCCAGCCGTGGTTCGCTGCTGCCAGGAAAAGTGGTGGACGGGCTGCCGGTGATGGCGCTGAACGTGGACAGCGTTGACGTCAATTTTTACCGCGTGAAACCGGAATCGCTGGCCGCGTTTATCAGCCAGTGGGAGTACCGCAGTTCGCTATCGAACTGGGAATCTGAAACGCTCCTGAAAATGGCTGACCTGGTTTACACCGGTCGTTTCGATCTCAACCCAACCCGCAACACACGTGAAAAACTGCTGTTACCGCTTAGCGGTATCCAGCCGTTACAGCAAACTGGTGTTTACATCGCGGTGATGAACCAGGCCGGACATTACAACTACAGCAATGCCGCCACCTTGTTCACCCTCAGTAACATTGGCCTTTCTGCGCACCGTTACCACAACCGGCTGGATATCTTCACTCAGGGGCTGGAAAACGGCGCTGCGCTCGCCGGTATTGAAGTGATGCTGCTGAACGAGAAAGGGCAAACTCTGGCGCAGGCCACCAGCGATAGCGATGGTCATGCCACACTCAATACCGATAAAGACGCGGCGCTGATCCTTGCGCGCAAAGCGGGTGAAACCACGCTGCTGGATCTGAAATTACCAGCGCTGGATCTTGCCGAGTTCGCCATCGCAGGCGATCCGGGCTACAGCAAACAGTTCTTTATGTTCGGCCCGCGCGATCTCTATCGCCCTGGTGAAACGGTGATCCTTAATGGCCTGCTGCGTGACAGCGACGGCAAGCCTCTGGCAGAGCAGCCGGTAAAACTTGAGGTGGTGAAACCGGACGGGCAGGTGATCCGCACGGTGGTTAACCAACCGCAAAATGGGCTGTACCAATTTACTTATCCGCTGGAAGCCAGCGCGCAAACCGGCATGTGGCACATCCGTGCGAACACCGGTGATAATCTTTCTCGTGAGTGGAGTTTTCACGTTGAAGATTTCATGCCAGAGCGCATGGCGCTGAATATTACACCGCAGCCAGAGCCTGTTGAGCCTGCTGCGGATGTGGTGTTTAACATTGACGGGCACTATCTCTACGGCGCGCCCGCCAGCGGTAACAGCCTGCAAGGCCAGCTGTTCCTGCGCCCGCTGCGCGAAGCCGTTCCCGCACTGCCGGGTTTCCAGTTTGGCGATATTGCCGAAGAGAACCTGAGCCGTAGCCTGGATGAAGTGCATCTGACGCTGGATAAACAAGGGCAGGGCGAAATCACCACGCCGAGCCAGTGGCAGGACTCGCACTCGCCGTTGCAGGTGATTTTACAAGCCAGCCTGCTGGAATCAGGCGGTCGCCCGGTGACACGCCGAGCAGAACAGGCCATCTGGCCTGCGCAAGCGCTGCCGGGCATTCGTCCACAGTTTGCCTCCAAAGCGGTGTATGACTATCGCACTGACACCACCGTGAACCAACCGATTGTCGATGAGGGCAGCAATGCTGCTTTTGACATCGTCTATACCGATGCCAGTGGCGCGAAAAAAGCGGTCACCGATTTGCAGGTGCGCTTGATTCGTGAACGCCGCGATTACTTCTGGAACTGGTCGGAAAGCGAAGGCTGGCAGTCGCAATTCGACCAGAAAGATCTGGTGGAAGGCGAACAGAACCTGACGCTGGCGGCAGATGAAACCGGAAAAGTCAGTTTCCCGGTGGACTGGGGTTCTTACCGACTGGAAGTGAAAGGGCCGGATGACACCATCAGTAGCGTGCGCTTCTGGGCCGGTTACAGCTGGCAGGACAACACCGACGGCGCAGGTGCGGCAAGGCCGGATCGCGTCACCATGAAACTGGATAAACCGGCCTACAAACCGGGCGATACCATCAAATTGCACGTCACCGCGCCTGCCGCAGGAAAAGGCTACGCGATGATCGAATCCAGCGAAGGTCCGCTGTGGTGGAAAGAGATCGATGTGCCGGCAGAGGGCGTTGATCTGAGTATCCCGGTCGATCAGAAATGGCAGCGCCACGATCTCTATATCAGCACGCTGGTGGTGCGCCCTGGCGATAAATCGAAATCCGCCACGCCAAAACGTGCGGTAGGTTTACTGCATCTGCCGATGGGCGATGAGAACCGCCGCCTGGACGTGACGCTCGATGCGCCGCAGAAAATGCGTCCTAACCAACCCCTGACGGTGAAAGTTAAAGCAGCGGTTAAAAACGGCGCCACGCCAAAACAGATCAACGTGCTGCTTTCCGTCGTGGACAGCGGTGTGCTGAACATTACCGATTATGTGACGCCGGATCCGTGGCAGGGCTTTTTCGGCCAGAAACGCTACGGTGCGGATATCTACGATATTTACGGCCAGGTGATTGAAGGGCAGGGACGTCTGGCGGCGCTGCGCTTTGGCGGCGATGGCGAAGAGCTTAACCGCGGCGGCAAACCGCCAGTCAACCATGTCACCATTATTGCTCAGCAGGCACAGCCAGTAACGCTTGATGAAAATGGCGAAGGTACAGTGAGCTTGCCGATTGGCGATTTCAACGGTGAACTGCGCGTGATGGCGCAAGCCTGGACGGCGGAAGACTTTGGTAGCAACGAAAGTAAAGTGATTGTTGCCGCACCGGTGATTGCGGATCTCAATATGCCCCGTTTCCTCGGCAGCGGCGATACGTCTCGCCTGACGCTGGATCTGACTAACCTGACCGATCAACCGCAAACGCTCAATGTCGCGCTGACTGCGAGCGGCCTGCTGGCACTGGAAAGCGGTCAACCGGAACCGGTTAAGCTCGCTGCCGGAGAGCGCACCACGCTGTTTATTCCGGTGAGCGCGCTGGAGGGATTTGGCGATGGCGAGATCAGCGCACAAATCAGTGGCCTGACATTACCGGGGGAAACGTTCGCACCGCAGCAAAAGCAGTGGAAAATCGGCGTGCGTCCACCGTTCGCGGCACAGACGGTCAATAGTGGTGTGATGCTTAACCCGGGTGAGAGCTGGCATACACCGGGGCAGCACCTTGCCAATATTTCACCTGTGACGTTGCAAGGGCGCTTACTGCTTAGCGGCAAGCCGCCGCTGAACCTGGCGCGCTATATCGAAGAATTGCGTGCTTATCCGTACGGCTGTCTTGAACAGACCACCAGCGGGTTGTTCCCGTCGCTTTATACCAACGCCGCGCAGTTGAAAGCGCTGGGTATTAAAGGCGACAGCGATGAGCAGCGCCGCGCGGCGGTGGATATAGGCATCTCCCGCCTGCTGCAAATGCAGCGCGAAGATGGCGGTTTCGCGCTGTGGGACAAGAGCGGGCCGGAAGAGTACTGGTTGACGGCTTACGTCACCGACTTCCTGGTTAGCGCGTCTGCGCAGGGGTATAGCGTGCCTATGGACGCGCTGAATAACGCCAATAACCGCTTACTGCGCTATTTGCAGGATCCGGCGGCCATGTCCATTCGCTATACCGACGATGCGCCGGCAACCAAGTTCGCCGTACAAAGCTATGCCGGTCTGGTGCTGGCGCGTCAGCAGAAAGCGCCATTAGGCGCACTGCGTGAAATTTGGCAACGTCATGAGCAGGCCAAAGCGGCGCTGCCTTTGATGCAGCTTGGCGTGGCGCTGAAACTGATGGGCGATGCGCAGCGCAGCGAACAAGCGTTAGCGCTGGCTCTGAAAACGTCTCGCCCGCAGTCTGGTCACTGGCTGGCTGACTACGGCAGCGAACTGCGTGATAACGCATTGATGCTGGCGCTGCTGGAAGAGAATAACCTGCTGCCACAAGAGCAGCCGCGCCTGCTGGCGACGCTCGCCGAGCAGGCCTACGGCCAGCGCTGGTTGTCGACACAGGAGAGCAACGCGCTGTTTATGGCCGGGCGTAATCTGCAAAACGCCACTGGCGCGTGGCAGGCACAAACCTCTCTTGATGCAGCAGGGCTCGGTGGCGATCGTCCGCAAAGCCGCAATCTCAGTGCCGATCAACTGGGGGCATTGCAGGTTACCAATAACGGCAGCACACCGCTGTGGTTGCGTCTCGACAGTACCGGTTATCCGGAACAGGCACCTGCGCCGTCCGGGAAGGTATTAAAAATTGAGCGTACGTTCCTGGGAACCGATGGTCGCAGTAAATCGCTTTCGTCACTGAAAAGCGGTGAACTGGTGCTGGTGCGTCTCGACGTGAACGCCAGCCAGAATGTACCGGATGCGCTGGTGGTTGATTTACTGCCTGCTGGACTGGAGCTGGAAAACCAGAATCTCGCCGATAGCAGCGCCAGTTTGCAAGATAGCGGCAGTGAAGTGCAGGATCTGCTGAATCGCATGCAACAAGTGGATATCCAGCATATGGAGTTTCGTGATGACCGTTTTGTTGCTGCGGTGCCGGTAAATGCAGGGGAGTGGGTCACGCTGGTCTACCTGGCCCGCGCGGTTACGCCAGGCACCTATCAGGTTCCTGCTCCACAGGTGGAGTCAATGTATGTTCCGCAGTGGCGCGCGACCGGGGCGACCAGTGGTCCGCTGATTATCGTACCGTAACGTGAGGATTGTACATCTGATACGCACCCGCTGGCGCTGGCTGGTGGGTGTTCCGCTGCTGTTGGTATTGGGCGTTATGGCTGCTGATAAGATCTGGCCGTTGCCGCTTAGCGAGGTTGATCCGGCGCGGGTAGTCGTGGCCGAAGACGGTACGCCGCTGTGGCGTTTTGCCGATGCCGACGGTATCTGGCGCTACCCGGTCACCATCGAAGAGGTATCGCCACACTATCTACAGGCGCTGATCCAGTATGAGGATCGCTGGTTCTGGGCGCATCCGGGGGTGAATCCACTGTCGATTGCACGTGCAGCCTGGCAGGATCTGCGTTCCGGCCATGTTGTTTCCGGCGGCAGTACGTTGACAATGCAGGTTGCTCGCTTGCTCGATCCGCATCCGCGTACTTTCGGCGGCAAGGTGCGTCAGCTGTGGCGGGCACTGCAACTGGAGTGGCACCTCTCAAAACGTGAAATACTCACGCTTTATCTGAACCGCGCGCCGTTTGGCGGCACGTTGCAAGGCGTGGGGGCAGCGAGTTGGGCTTATTTAGGTAAGCCGCCGGCGAAGCTCAGCTATTCCGAAGCGGCGCTGTTAGCGGTTCTGCCACAGGCACCCAGCCGCTTACGCCCGGATCGCTGGCCGCAACGTGCGCAGGCCGCGCGCGACAAAGTGCTGGAGCGCATGGTGTCGCAAAAGGTGTGGTCGGCAACGCAGGTGGCAGAGTCACGCGAAGAACCTGTCTGGCTGGCTCCGCGTCAGATGCCGCAACTGGCACCGCTCTTCGCCCGGCGGATGCTTGGTGAAAGCAAGGCGCTGAAAATCACCACCACGCTGAATGCCAGCCTGCAACGTCAGCTTGAAGATCTGGCGTTAAATGTGAAAAGCCGCCTGCCAGCTCGCAGCTCGCTGGCGATAATCGTCGTTGACCACACGGATATGAAAGTGCGCGGTTGGGTTGGCTCCGTGGATATTAATGACGACAGCCGTTTCAGCCATGTGGATATGGTCAGCGCCATCCGTTCGCCGGGCTCGGTGTTAAAACCTTTTATTTATGGTCTCGCGCTGGATGAGGGGCTGATTCATCCGGCCTCGCTGTTACAGGATGTGCCACGCCGGGTGGGCGATTATCGACCCGGTAATTTTGACAGCGGTTTCCATGGCCCGGTAAGCATGAATGAAGCGCTGGTACGTTCTCTTAATTTACCGGCGGTGCAAGTGCTGGAAGCCTACGGACCGAAAAAATTTGCCGGAAATCTGCGCAACGTCGGTTTGCCGTTGATTTTGCCGACGGGAGCGGAACCGAATTTGTCGCTGATCCTCGGCGGCGCAGGTGCGCGGCTGGAAGATATTGCTGCAGCTTATACGGCGTTTGCCCGTGAGGGGAAAGCGGGAAGCCTGCGTCTGACACCCGACGCCCCGCTGATGGAGCGACGGTTGATGTCGCCGGGCGCAGCATGGATTATTCGCCGCATTCTCGCCGGAGAAGCTCAACCGGTGCCAGATGAAGCGTTGCCGCAAGTGGTGCCGCTGGCGTGGAAAACCGGCACTAGCTATGGCTATCGCGATGCATGGGCGATAGGGATTAATGCTCGCTACGTGATAGGCATCTGGACGGGGCGACCTGACGGTACGCCCGTTGCCGGGCAGTTCGGTTTTGCCAGCGCGGTGCCGTTACTTAACCAGGTCAATAATCTGTTGCAGCCGCGCTCAGCGCTTGAACAGGCGAGACTGCCGCGCGACCCGCGCCCGCAAACAGTCAGCAGCGGCGTCATTTGTTGGCCTGGTGGGCAAAGCTTACCTTCCGGCGACAGCAATTGTCGCCGTCGACTCACTACCTGGCTGTTGGACGGTAGCCAGCCGCCAACGCTGTTATTGCCGGAGCAGGAAGGCGGGCATGGGATCAATTTCCCGCTCTGGCTGAATAAAGAGGGGCGAAGGGTTGCCGCAGATTGCCCTAACGCACAGCAGAAAACATGGATCGCCTGGCCGTTGCCGCTGGAGCCGTGGCTACCCGCTGGTGAACGCCGTGCAGCCCGTTTACCGACGGCGGATAAACGCTGCCCGCCTCGTGACGATAACGCACCGCCGCCACTGTTATTAAGCGGCGTGCGTGAAGGTGCGGTTATCAAACGCATTCCCGGCCAGGCATTTGCCTTGCTACCGCTACAAAGCAGCGGTGGTGAAGGCGGTCGTTGGTGGTTTTTGAATGGTGAACCTTTAGCCTCGCATAGCAACTTATTGAGCCTGAAACTTGATAAAAGCGGGGAGTATCAGATATTGGTTATGGATGATGCAGGGCAGATTGCGTCAGTGCAGTTTGCTGTGCAATAACCGATGAAATGGCGCTGTTGGCTGAAGGTGTTGCTAAAAATAGTCTTATTTTAAAAAAATGTTACCTTCATCCATAGGCAACGCCCATATTGCTCTTTATAATCCGCGCCACATCTATTCAGGGCAACAGAACAACTTACAGAGGTAAACATGGCTATTGAACGTACTTTTTCCATCATTAAACCGAACGCGGTGGCAAAAAACGTTATTGGCGGCATCTTCTCTCGCTTTGAAGCGGCAGGGTTCAAAATTGTTGGCACCAAAATGCTGCACCTGACCGTTGAGCAGGCGCGCGGTTTCTATGCCGAGCACGAAGGTCGCCCGTTCTTTGACGGTCTGGTTGAATTCATGACCTCCGGCCCGATCGTGGTTTCCGTACTGGAAGGTGAAAACGCGGTGCAGCGTCACCGTGACCTGCTGGGCGCAACCAACCCGGCTAACGCGCTGGCAGGCACCCTGCGCGCTGACTACGCGGACAGCTTCACCGAGAACGGCACCCACGGTTCTGACTCCGTTGAATCTGCTGCGCGTGAAATCGCCTACTTCTTCGCCGAAGGCGAAGTGTGCCCGCGCACCCGTTAATCACACGTTAAACGTGTAACGAGGTTTACACTTTAATTTGTGAAAAGCCGCGTGCAAACGTGGTATCTGTGCGTCAGAATTTGTACAATGCTGCGCCCCAGGATGAGCCGACGCTTTCCTGGGGCGCTTCTTTTTAACCCTCCACGGGCCACAACGTGTAATAACGAGGCCGGAATACATTATGACTGAACAAATTGTCATGCCTGAGAACGACGCTCTCACGGTGCCAAACAAAGATGCAAAAATTAACCTGCTGGATTTAAACCGTCAGCAGATGCGTGAATTTTTCAAAAACTTAGGCGAAAAACCCTTCCGCGCCGATCAGGTGATGAAGTGGATGTACCACTATTGCAGCGACGACTTTGATGAGATGACCGACATCAACAAAGTGCTGCGCAACAAATTAAAAGACGTCGCCGAAATTCGTGCGCCGGAAGTGGTGGAAGAACAACGCTCCTCCGACGGCACCATCAAGTGGGCGATTGCCGTGGGCGATCAGCGCGTTGAAACCGTCTACATCCCGGAAGAGGATCGCGCAACGTTGTGCGTTTCTTCCCAGGTAGGTTGTGCGCTGGAGTGTAAATTCTGCTCCACTGCTCAGCAGGGCTTTAACCGTAACCTGCGCGTTTCGGAAATTATCGGCCAGGTGTGGCGCGCGGCGAAAATTATCGGCGCGGCGAAAGTCACCGGTAACCGCCCCATTACCAACGTGGTGATGATGGGCATGGGCGAGCCGTTGCTCAACCTGACCAACGTCGTTCCGGCGATGGAAATTATGCTGGATGATTTTGGCTTTGGGCTCTCCAAACGCCGCGTTACGCTTTCCACCTCCGGCGTGGTTCCGGCGCTGGATAAACTGGGCGATATGATCGACGTTGCGCTGGCCATCTCTCTGCATGCGCCAAACGACGAGATTCGCGATGAAATTGTACCGATCAATAAAAAGTACAACATCGAGACGTTCCTCGCCTCCGTACGTCGTTATCTGGAAAAATCCAACGCTAACCAGGGCCGTGTGACTATCGAGTATGTGATGCTGGATCACGTTAACGATGGCACTGAACATGCGCACCAGTTGGCGGAGTTGCTGAAAGATACGCCGTGTAAGATCAACCTGATCCCATGGAACCCGTTCCCGGGCGCGCCGTATGGCCGAAGCTCTAACAGCCGTATCGATCGCTTCTGTAAGGTGCTGATGAGTTATGGTTTCACCACTATCGTGCGTAAAACGCGTGGCGATGATATCGATGCCGCGTGTGGTCAGTTGGCGGGGGATGTGATTGACCGTACCAAACGTACGATGCGTAAGCGTATGCAGGGCGAGCCTATTGAGATCAAGGCACTATAATCATCAGTTGCAGCGCGAAGAATATGCTGCATTTTGTGGAAATGTCGAATATTTGGCCTGTACACATACAGGCCATTAATAATTACGGTGCGTTTCTCCTGACTTTAAGGCAGTATGTAGTGATGGAACAACGGCTTAGCAAAAAGTGCTGAAAGCTGTTCTGTTATGACGAGCCTGACAGTCCTATACTGTGGGCCAGGTTTAACCGACCCGGTTTTTTCGCGGCGCGTGTAGGCATTGCGGTTATGCGCGCCTGAATGTTTAATTTTCACGTACCAGTAGTTGTAGCGAATGAATACTGAAGCCACTCACGACCAAAATGAAGCACAAACCACTGGCGTACGTCTGCGCAACGCCCGTGAACAACTTGGACTCAGCCAGCAAGCGGTTGCAGAGCGCTTGTGCCTGAAGGTTTCCACGGTACGCGATATCGAAGAGGACAGGTCACCCGCCGATCTGGCTTCGACTTTTGTACGCGGTTATATCCGCTCCTATGCCCGCCTGGTCCACATTCCTGAAGAAGAGCTGCTGCCGATTCTTGAAAAACAAGCACCGGTCAGAGCGGCAAAAGTTGCGCCGATGCAAACTTTTGCTTTAGGCAAGCCGCGTAAAAAACGCAGTGGCTGGATGATGAGTTTCATCACCTGGCTGGTGTTTTTGGTTGCAATCGGCCTGACGGGCGCATGGTGGTGGGATAACCACAAAGCGCAGCAGGAAGAGATCACCAACATGGCGGATCAATCTTCTGCGGAACTGAATGCGAGCAACAGCAACGCGCAAAGCGTACCGCTGAATAACGACACTGCAGCAGCAGACCCGGTTGATAATTCCGGCACGCCTGTCGAAGCGCCTGCACCGTCGGCAACGGCGCAAAAGCCAGCCTCCAGCGCGCCGCAGGCACCTGCTAATACCGCAAACCAGAACACCGTTGTTGCACCGTCGCAGGCGAATGTCGACGCCATGCAGCAGCCTGTTGCTCCAGCGAACACGACGCAGTTACCGACCAACCAGGCCGGTGTTGCAGGTGCGCAAGCGGATACCAATGCGTTGGTAATGAACTTCACTGCCGATTGCTGGCTGGAAGTGAGCGATGCCACCGGGAAAAAATTATTCAGTGGAATGCAACGTAAAGATGCCACGCTCAATTTAACCGGCCAAGCGCCATATAAGCTGAAAATTGGCGCGCCGTCAGCCGTTCAGATTCAGTATCAGGGTAAACCTGTCGATCTGAGCCGTTTTATCAGAACTAACCAGGTTGCGCGTCTGACCGTCAATGCCGAACAATCAGCAGCACAGTAACAGACGGGCAACGCGGGAGATTTTTCATGCATAACCAGGCCCCGATTCAGCGTCGGAAATCGAAACGGATTTACGTTGGTAATGTGCCCATTGGCGATGGCGCGCCCATCGCCGTGCAGTCCATGACAAACACCCGTACCACGGATGTTGAAGCTACGGTCAATCAAATCAAAGCGCTTGAGCGCGTCGGCGCAGATATTGTCCGCGTCTCCGTCCCGACCATGGACGCGGCGGAAGCGTTCAAGTTGATCAAACAGCAAGTGAATGTCCCGCTGGTTGCGGACATCCATTTTGACTATCGCATCGCGCTCAAAGTTGCCGAATATGGCGTTGACTGCCTGCGTATTAATCCCGGTAACATTGGCAACGAAGAGCGTATTCGCACCGTTGTTGATTGCGCGCGCGATAAAAATATCCCGATTCGCATCGGCGTTAACGCCGGTTCGCTGGAAAAAGATCTGCAAGAAAAGTATGGCGAGCCAACGCCGCAAGCGCTGCTTGAATCCGCCATGCGCCATGTCGATCATCTTGATCGCCTTAATTTCGATCAGTTCAAAGTCAGCGTGAAAGCGTCGGACGTCTTCCTCGCTGTTGAATCCTATCGCCTGCTGGCAAAACAGATCGAACAGCCGCTGCACCTTGGCATCACCGAAGCCGGTGGCGCGCGCGCTGGCGCGGTGAAATCCGCGATTGGTCTGGGGTTGCTACTTTCTGAAGGTATTGGTGACACGTTGCGTATTTCGCTGGCTGCCGATCCGGTGGAGGAGATCAAAGTTGGTTTTGATATCCTGAAATCGCTGCGCATTCGCTCGCGTGGGATTAACTTTATCGCCTGCCCGACCTGTTCCCGTCAGGAGTTTGACGTTATCGGTACGGTCAACGCCCTTGAACAGCGGCTGGAAGATATCATCACGCCGATGGATGTCTCCATTATTGGTTGCGTGGTGAATGGCCCTGGTGAAGCGCTGGTTTCCACGCTGGGTGTGACCGGCGGCAACAAGAAAAGCGGCCTGTATGAAGATGGCGTGCGCAAAGACCGTCTGGATAACAGCGATATGATTAGCCAGCTTGAAGCCCGCATTCGCGCGAAAGCGTCGATTCTGGATGAAGCGCGTCGTATCGATGTGCAACAGGTAGAAAAATAAGGTTGCTGGGAAGCAGCAGGCTTCCCGTGTATGATGAACCCGCCCGGCGCGACCCGCAGTTCGTCGCGGCCCCGAGGGTTCATTTTTTGTATTAATAAAGAGAATAAACGTGGCAAAAAATATTCAAGCCATTCGCGGCATGAACGATTATCTGCCTGGCGAGACCGCCATCTGGCAGCGCATTGAAGGCGCTTTAAAAAACGTGCTCGGCAGCTACGGTTACAGTGAAATCCGTTTGCCGATTGTAGAGCAGACCCCGTTATTCAAACGCGCGATCGGTGAAGTGACCGACGTGGTTGAAAAAGAGATGTATACCTTTGACGATCGCAATGGCGACAGCCTGACACTGCGTCCCGAAGGTACTGCGGGCTGCGTACGCGCCGGCATCGAACATGGTCTGCTGTACAATCAGGAACAGCGCTTGTGGTACGTCGGGCCGATGTTCCGCTACGAGCGTCCGCAGAAAGGGCGCTACCGTCAGTTCCATCAGTTGGGTGTGGAAGTGTTTGGCCTGCAAGGGCCGGATATCGATGCCGAGCTGATTATGCTTACCGCCCGCTGGTGGCGCGAGCTGGGTATTGCTTCTAGCGTTGCCCTTGAGCTCAACTCTATTGGCTCGCTCGAAGCGCGTGCGACCTATCGCGATGCGTTAGTGGCTTTCCTCGAGCAGCATAAAGATAAGCTGGACGAAGACTGCTTGCGTCGTATGTATACCAACCCGTTGCGTGTGCTGGATACCAAAAACCAGGACATTCAGGCGTTGCTGAACGATGCCCCGAAACTGGGGGATTACCTTGATGATGAGTCCCGCGAACACTTCGCTGGCCTTTGCGCATTCCTTGATGCGGCAGGTATCGCTTATACGGTAAACCAGCGTCTGGTGCGTGGTTTGGATTACTACAATCGCACTGTTTTCGAATGGGTCACCACAAGTCTGGGCGCGCAAGGCACCGTTTGCGCAGGCGGTCGTTATGACGGCCTGGTTGAGCAGCTTGGCGGTCGCGCGACTCCGGCGGTTGGCTTCGCAATGGGCCTTGAACGACTTGTTTTGTTAGTTCAGGCAGTTAATCCGGAATTTAAATCAGAATCCGTTGTCGATATATACCTGGTGGCGTCTGGCGCCAATACGCAATCCGCTGCTATGCAGTTGGGTGAAAAGGTGCGCGATGCGTTACCTGGCGTACGGCTGATGATGAACCACGGCGGCGGCAATTTTAAAAAGCAGTTTGCCCGCGCGGACAAGTGGGGCGCTCGCGTCGCACTGGTGCTCGGCGAAACTGAAATTGCCGACGGTAATGTTGTGGTGAAGGATTTACGCTCTGGTGAGCAGAGTACGGTAACGCAGGAGAGCGTTGCGGCGCATTTGCGCACACTACTGGGCTAATCTCCCCGGTGAATTATCGTTAAGGAGAAGGACTGCGTGGAAATTTACGAAAACGAAAACGACCAGGTAGACGCGATTAAGCGCTTCTTTGCCGAGAATGGTAAAGCGCTGGCCGTTGGTGTCGTTTTGGGTATTGGTGCGCTGGTTGGCTGGCGCTACTGGAACGGCCATCAGGCGGACACGGCGAGAGCTTCTTCACAGGCCTATGAAAACGCGGTTGCCGCGCTTTCGGCAGACAAACCAGAATCGTTCACAGCGGCGGAAAAATTTGCTGTTGACAACAAAAACGCCTACGGTGCGCTGGCGTCGCTGGAGCTGGCGCAGCAATTCGTTGAGAAAAACGAGCTGGATAAAGCCGCTGCTCAGTTGCAACAGGGGCTGGCTGCGACGAATGATGAAAATCTCAAGTCGATAATCAATGTGCGCCTGGCGCGCATCCAGGTACAGCAAAAGCAACAAGACGCTGCGCTGAAAACGCTGGATGCGGTTAAAGCGGAAAGCTGGTCAGCGATTGTTGCCGATCTGCGCGGCGAAGCACTGCTGAGCAAAGGCGATAAACAAGGCGCGCGCACCGCATGGGAAAACGGCATTAAAAACAATGCTTCTCCTGCGCTGAGTGAAATGATGCAGATGAAAATCAATAATTTGTCCATCTAAGAGGGACCCGATGCAATTGCGTAAATTACTTCTGCCAGGGCTGCTTTCCGTCACGCTTTTGAGCGGCTGTTCCCTGTTTAACAGCGAAGAAGATGTTGTCAAAATGTCCCCGTTGCCGGTGGTTGAAAACCAGTTCACACCGACTACGTCATGGAGCACCTCCGTTGGCAACGGTATCGGTGATTTCTACTCTCATCTGCATCCAGCGTTTGCTGATGGCGTGGTTTACGCCGCCGATCGTCATGGTGTAGTGAAAGCGGTTAGCATCGATGATGGGCATGAAATTTGGTCGGTAAATCTGGCTGAAAAAGATGGCTGGTTCTCCACGCGCGCCGCGCTGCTTTCCGGCGGTGTGACGGTTTCCGTCGGTCATGTGTATGTGGGCAGCGAAAAAGCGCAGGTTTACGCGCTGAATACCAGCGATGGTTCGCAAGCGTGGAAAACCAAAGTTGCCGGTGAAGCGCTTTCTCGCCCGGTAGTGAGCGACGGTTTAGTGCTGATCCACACCAGCAACGGGCAGTTGCAGGCGCTGAACGAAAGCGATGGTGCAACTAAATGGACCGTCAACCTCGATATGCCTGCGCTTTCTCTGCGCGGTGAATCCGCGCCAACTTCCGCCTTTGGCGCTGCCATTGTCGGTGGTGATAACGGTCGTGTAAGTGCGGTGTTGATGCAGCAGGGCCAGATGATTTGGCAACAACGTATCTCCCAGGCCAACGGCCCGACAGAAATCGATCGTCTGAGCGATGTCGATACCACGCCAGTTGTCGTTGGCAACGTGGTTTATGCGCTGGCCTATAACGGCAACATGACGGCGCTGGATCTGCGTAGCGGCCAGATTATGTGGAAACGCGAGCTGGGCTCAGTAAGCGATTTTGTGGTTGATGGTAACCGCATTTACATTATCGACCAGAACGATCGCGTACTGGCGTTGACCACCGATGGTGGCGTAACGCTGTGGACACAAAGTGATCTGCTGCACCGTAACCTTACCGCTCCGGCGTTGTATAATGGTTACATTGTAACAGGCGATAGCGAAGGCTATGTGCACTGGATTAACGTTGAAGACGGACGCTTTGTCGCGCAGCAGAAAGTTGACAGCTCTGGTTTCCTGACCGAGCCGGTCGTTGCCGGTGGCAAACTGCTGATCCAGGCAAAAGACGGTACACTGTACGCCCTTTCGCGCTAAGCGCGTCGGGTTTGTCGCTCCTGAAAGACGGCTCCTGTTGCAGGAGCCGTTTTCCTGTTTTTAAAACGGCGTGCAACCCGCGACGTTTTGCTAATGAATTTTCTGTAATGAGGCTTTAAACATGGTACCTGTGGTCGCGCTTGTCGGGCGCCCTAATGTTGGAAAATCCACGCTATTTAACCGTTTAACACGCACCCGTGATGCGCTGGTGGCGGATTTCCCGGGTCTGACTCGTGACCGTAAGTACGGTCGTGCTGAAGTTGAAGGCCGCGAATTTATCTGTATTGATACCGGTGGTATCGATGGCACCGAAGACGGGGTGGAAACGCGTATGGCGGAACAGTCGCTGCTGGCGATTGAAGAAGCCGATGTCGTGCTGTTTATGGTCGATGCGCGCGCGGGGCTGATGCCTGCCGATTCGGCCATCGCTAAGCATCTGCGTTCACGCGAAAAACCGACCTTTCTGGTGGCGAATAAAACCGACGGTCTGGATCCGGATCAGGCAACGGCAGATTTTTACTCCCTTGGTCTGGGGGAAATCCACGCTATCGCCGCTTCCCACGGCCGCGGTGTCACCAGCCTGCTGGAACACGTGCTGATGCCGTGGATGGATGAGCTGAATCCGCCGGAAGTTGTGGACGAAGAGGCGGAATACTGGGCGCAGTTCGAAGCCAACGAAAACGGCGAGCAAGAAGAGCCGGAAGACGATTTTAACCCGCAGGATCTGCCGATTAAGCTGGCTATCGTGGGGCGTCCGAACGTCGGTAAGTCTACACTCACTAACCGCATTCTCGGTGAAGACCGCGTGGTGGTGTACGACATGCCCGGCACCACGCGCGACAGCATCTATATTCCGATGCAGCGTGATGAGCGTGAGTACATACTTATCGACACCGCCGGTGTGCGTAAGCGTGGCAAAATCACCGATGTGGTAGAAAAGTTCTCAGTTATCAAAACCCTGCAAGCGATTGAAGACGCTAACGTCGTGCTGCTGGTCATTGATGCCCGTGAAGGCATTTCGGATCAGGATTTATCGCTGCTCGGCTTTATTCTTAACAGCGGTCGTTCGCTGGTCATCGTCGTCAACAAGTGGGATGGCCTGAGCCAGGAAGTAAAAGAGCAGGTAAAAGAGACGCTGGACTATCGTCTGGGCTTTATCGACTTCGCCCGCGTGCACTTTATCTCTGCGCTGCACGGCAGCGGCGTCGGCAACCTGTTTGAATCCGTTCGCGAAGCTTATGACAGCTCAACCCGCCGTGTGAGCACCGCGCTGTTGACCCGTATTATGAACATGGCGGCAGAAGATCATCAGCCGCCGCTGGTGCGTGGCCGTCGCGTGAAGCTGAAATATGCCCACGCCGGTGGTTATAACCCGCCGATTGTGGTGATCCACGGCAACCAGGTGAAAGACTTGCCGGATTCCTACAAACGCTATTTGATGAACTACTTCCGCAAATCATTGGATGTGATGGGGACGCCAATCCGTATTCAGTTCAAAGAGGGCGAAAACCCGTTTGCTGAAAAACGGAACACCCTGACGCCGAACCAGCTGCGTAAACGTAAACGCCTGATTAAGCACATCAAAAAAGGTAAGTAATCACTTGCTTAAAGCCCGCCGCCTGGCGGGTTTTTTATTGCCAGCGGTGTATGATAAACGCCGTTAAAAATTAAGGAGCGCCTTATGGATCTTACATGCCCGGCTTGCCATAACCCGTTGCAAGTAGTGGGAACACATGCTCACTGCGACAGCTGCGGCAAAGACATTGAAGTACAAGCTCATTGCCCGGAGTGCCATCAACCTCTGGAAGTATTAAAAGCCTGCGGCGCGGTGGACTTTTTCTGCCAACACGGCCACGGGCTGATTTCGAAAAAACGTGTTGAATTTACGCTGCTTTAAGGTTTGCAAATACAATCTTCCCCTTCGCGCCACAGTTCGACAAACGACGGTGGCGCTTTGCTTTCCGGGATAAGCAGCACATCCGTTTGTTGGGTGGTCCAGGTGATCTGCAAACGGTAGAAGCGCTGATCGCCACGGCCCGGTGAGTCCGGCTGGCCTGGCGGCTCTGCCAGCGGGAGCGTCTGGTGCAAAATATCCACCAGCCGCTGGCGCTGTTCCGCATTGAGTTGTGCGATGACAATTTTTCGCGCGCCGCTCAGTTTGGGAATGTAAGCCAGTCCGCCCTCACGGGCTAACTCGACCACTGCGTCGTCGGTTAATTCGGGTTCGTTCATCATAAAACTCCGACATCTTTCCACGCTTGTTCGATAGCGGCGGCGATTTTCTTACCGGACCGTTTTTCGCCATGTTTGATGGTGAATTTGGCGAAGGCCGCAAAGTCGGCATTTTGCGCGAGTGACTTGTCACACACCGTGTCATACCAGGCGTATCCTGCTTTTTCCCATGCATATCCGCCAATAGCGGTTGCTGCCAGGTAAAACGCCCGGTTAGGAATGCCAGAATTCAGGTGTACGCCGCCGTTATCCTCACGCGTTTTAATAAAATCTTTCATATGCGCAGGCTGCGGATCTTTACCCAATAATGGGTCATCGTAAGCCGTCCCCGGCTTCGACATAGAACGCAACCCTTTGCCATGAATGCCTTTTGCTAGCAAGCCTTCACCAATGATCCAGTCTGCCTGATCTGCCGTCTGCTGCTGGTGGTACTGTTTTACCAGCGAACCGAACACATCGGATAACGACTCATTTAACGCGCCAGCTTGTTCAAAATAGATCAAACCTGCTTCCGTTTCTGTGACGCCGTGGCTCAGTTCATGTGCCACTACGTCAATGGCAATGGTAAAACGATTGAAGATCTCACCATCACCATCGCCAAACACCATCTGTTGACCATTCCAGAAAGCGTTCTGGTAATCCTTGCCGTAATGCACGGTGCCGCTGAGAATTAACCCCTGATTATCCAGTGAGTTGCGCTTATAGACCTGCCAGAAGAAATCATGGGTGACACCCAGGTAGTCGTAAGCTTCGGTGACGGCGACATCACCCGTCGGTGGCTGTCCCTCATAGCGCACTTGCTCGCCGGGCAACGTCTCTTTGTGCTGAGCGTCATAAATATCGCGCACTAGCTCGCCGGGCGAAGTGACCAGCGGCGCATCGACTTTGCCGTGGCTGTGCGCCATCAACGTTTGTACATGCGTTAAAGTCTGGCGGGCGCAGCGTTGCTGAAGCTCAGAACCATTGTCGATAATGCGGCGCAGGATATAAGGCGGGATAACACTGTGGGGATGACGTGCATTCATGTTGATCTCCTTGATAAAACAAAAAAGAACAACAAAAAGTATAGGTTCGTCTGATTTATTGAGCGCGTGAATTAGGAGGATTTACGTTGGCGCGCTTTTTTCACCGGTGTAACGGCACTGACTTCACTTTCCACCCAGCCGTCATTCAGCCGCGTAGTCAGTTTGTCGCCTGCTTTTACCTGTTTGGTCTGCTTCAACACTTTGCCGTCGGTCGCTGTCGTTACGCTGTAGCCACGCGCCAGTGTTGCCAGCGGGCTGACTGCTTCCAGGTGGGTGATGGCTGAACCGAAGCGTTCGCGCGTGTTGCTTAGTCGCTCGCGGATTTGCTGGCTCAGGCGATATTTCAGTTGCTGAATGCGGGTTTGCGCCCGGTAAATGCGTGGCTGCGGATTTTGTTGATTCAGGCGCTGCAATACGCGCTGCTGGCGTGCAGAAGTGCGTTTTAACTGATTATCCAACGCGTTGTGCATGCGTTGTTGCAGCCGTTCCAGCACGGTTTGCTGACGCGCCAGCCGTAGTTGCGGGTGCTGTTGTTGCAGGCGATGATTTAACTGGGCGAAACGGCGGCTGCGCCCTGCCAGATAATAATCCATCGACATTTCTAAGCGCTGTTGCATCGCCTGAACCTGGCGCAGCAGTTCCAGTTGATTGCGGCTGACAATTTCCGCTGCCGCAGAAGGGGTTGGCGCACGCAGGTCGGCAACAAAATCGGCAATGGTTACGTCGGTTTCGTGCCCAACGGCGCTCACCACTGGAATACGGCTGGCGAAAATCGCCCGCGCTACGCGTTCGTCGTTAAAGCTCCACAAATCTTCCAGTGAACCGCCGCCGCGACCGACAATCAGCACGTCGCACTCTTCGCGTGCATTTGCCAGCTCAATGGCGCGAACAATCTGCGCGGGCGCATCTTCGCCTTGTACAGCAGTCGGGTAAATCACCACCGGCAGCGACGGATCGCGGCGTTTCAGCACGTGCAAAATATCGTGCAGCGCGGCACCGGTTTTCGAAGTGATAACACCAACGCAATGGGCGGGTGAGGGCAGCGGCTGCTTAAACTGCTGGTCGAACAGCCCTTCGGCGGCAAGCTTAGCTTTAAGTTGCTCATACTTCTGTTGCAGCAGCCCTTCACCGGCCGGTTGCATGCTCTCGACAATAATCTGGTATTCACCGCGTGGTTCATACAGCGTGATATTGGCGCGTACCAGCACTTGCTGGCCATGCTGCGGGCGAAACGTGACGCGGCGGTTGCTGTTGCGAAACATCGCGCAGCGCACCTGAGCAGTATCGTCTTTTAAGGTGAAGTACCAGTGACCGGAAGCGGGCTGGGTAAAGTTGGAGATTTCCCCGCTGATCCACACCTGACCGAGTTCGCGTTCCAGTAGTAAGCGCACCGACTGATTAAGGCGGCTAACCGTAAAAATTGAGGGGGATTGGAACGACGACATGTGAGCCAGATCAAATTCTAAATCAGCAAGTTATTCGTTCGATAGTAACCCGAAACGAGGGGATGGCAAGTATTTTTCTTAAAAAAGTGTGGATGCAATCGGTTACGCTCTGTATAATGCCACGGCAATATTTAACCCCCCAGGTCAGAGATATTGCCCATGCTACGTATCGCTAAAGAAGCACTGACGTTTGACGACGTCCTCCTCGTTCCCGCTCATTCCACCGTTCTGCCGAATACTGCCGACTTGAGCACGCAGCTCACCAAAACCATTCGCCTGAACATTCCTATGCTCTCTGCGGCGATGGATACCGTGACGGAAGCGCGCCTGGCGATTGCCCTGGCACAGGAAGGCGGCATTGGCTTTATTCACAAAAACATGTCCATTGAGCGCCAGGCGGAAGAAGTTCGCCGCGTGAAGAAACATGAATCCGGCGTGGTTAAAGACCCGCAAACCGTTCTGCCGACCACCACCCTGCGCGAAGTGAAAGAGCTGACCGAACGTAACGGCTTTGCCGGTTACCCGGTGGTGAATAACGACAACGAACTGGTCGGCATCATCACCGGCCGTGATGTGCGTTTCGTTACCGATCTGAACCAGCCGGTTAGCGTGTATATGACGCCGAAAGAGCGCCTGGTGACTGTTCGCGAAGGTGAAACCCGCGAAGTGGTGCTCACCAAAATGCACGAAAAACGCGTTGAAAAAGCGCTGGTTGTCGACGACAGCTTCCACCTGCGTGGCATGATCACCGTGAAAGACTTCCAGAAAGCAGAACGTAAACCGAACGCCTGTAAAGATGAGCAGGGTCAACTGCGCGTTGGTGCAGCGGTTGGCGCGGGTGCCGGTAACGAAGAGCGTGTTGACGCACTGGTTGCCGCAGGCGTTGATGTGCTGCTGATCGACTCCTCTCACGGCCACTCCGAAGGCGTTTTGCAGCGCATTCGCGAAACCCGTGCCAAATACCCGGATCTGCAAATCATCGGCGGTAACGTCGCAACAGGCGCGGGCGCTCGTGCGCTGGCAGAAGCGGGCGTGAGTGCAGTGAAAGTGGGTATCGGCCCTGGCTCCATCTGTACAACTCGTATCGTGACTGGCGTGGGCGTTCCGCAGATCACCGCCGTTTCCGACGCGGTTGAAGCGCTGGAAGGCACCGGCATTCCGGTTATCGCTGACGGCGGTATCCGTTTCTCTGGCGACATCGCCAAAGCGATCGCCGCAGGCGCTGCCGCCGTGATGGTTGGCTCTATGCTGGCTGGTACTGAAGAATCCCCGGGCGAAATCGAACTCTACCAGGGCCGCTCTTACAAATCTTACCGTGGCATGGGCTCGCTGGGCGCGATGTCCAAAGGCTCTTCTGACCGCTACTTCCAGAGCGATAACGCCGCCGACAAACTGGTGCCGGAAGGTATCGAAGGCCGCGTAGCTTATAAAGGCCGCCTGAAAGAGATCATTCACCAGCAGATGGGCGGCCTGCGCTCCTGTATGGGTCTGACCGGCTGTGGTACTATCGACGACCTGCGCACCAAAGCGGAATTCGTGCGCATCAGCGGCGCGGGCATTCAGGAAAGCCACGTTCACGACGTGACCATCACCAAGGAATCCCCGAACTACCGCATGGGTTCTTAATGATTTTCGCGCCCGGTGCTCTCACCGGGCGCTTTCGTAACTTGCCTCGGAAGTAACGTCAATGACGGACAACATTCATAAACATCGTATTCTTATCCTCGATTTCGGTTCTCAGTACACCCAACTGGTTGCGCGCCGCGTGCGTGAACTGGGCGTTTACTGCGAACTGTGGGCGTGGGATGTCACCGAAGCGCAGATCCGCGACTTCAATCCCAGCGGCATCATCCTTTCCGGCGGCCCGGAAAGCACCACCGAAGACAACAGCCCGCGCGCACCACAATACGTGTTCGACGCTGGCGTGCCGGTGCTTGGCGTCTGCTACGGCATGCAGACCATGGCGATGCAGCTCGGCGGCCACGTTGAAGGATCTAACGAGCGTGAATTCGGTTACGCACAGGTTGAAGTTCAGACCGACAGCGCACTGGTTCGCGGCATTGAGGATTCGCTGACCGCAGAAGGCAAAGTGTTGCTGGACGTGTGGATGAGCCACGGCGACAAAGTCACGGCGATCCCGTCTGGCTTCGTGACCGTTGCCAGCACCGAAAGCTGCCCGTTCGCGATCATGGCGAACGAAGAAAAACGCTTCTACGGCGTGCAGTTCCACCCGGAAGTGACCCATACCCGCCAGGGCCTGCGTATGCTGGAGCGCTTCGTGCGTGACATCTGCGAATGTGAAGCGCTGTGGACGCCGGCAAAAATCATCGATGACGCTGTTGAGCGCATCCGCCAGCAGGTTGGCGATGACAAAGTGATCCTCGGCCTCTCCGGCGGCGTGGACTCTTCCGTAACCGCAATGCTGCTGCACCGCGCTATCGGCAAAAACCTGACCTGCGTATTCGTTGATAACGGTCTGCTGCGTTTGAATGAAGCTCAGCAGGTAATGGACATGTTTGGCGACCACTTCGGTCTGAACATTGTCCACGTTGAAGGGGAAGCGCGTTTCCTGGATGCATTGGCTGGCGAGAACGATCCGGAAGCAAAACGCAAAATCATTGGCCGCGTATTCGTGGAAGTGTTCGACGAAGAAGCACTGAAGCTGGAAGACGTGAAATGGCTGGCGCAGGGCACCATCTACCCGGACGTGATCGAATCCGCTGCGTCGGCAACCGGTAAAGCGCACGTTATCAAATCTCACCACAACGTGGGTGGCCTGCCGAAAGAGATGAAGATGGGGCTGGTTGAACCGCTACGTGAGCTGTTCAAAGATGAAGTGCGTAAAATTGGTCTGGAACTGGGCCTGCCGTACGACATGCTGTACCGCCATCCGTTCCCGGGCCCGGGCCTCGGTGTTCGCGTGCTGGGCGAAGTGAAGAAAGAGTATTGCGACCTGCTGCGCCGCGCTGATGCGATCTTTATCGAAGAGCTGCATAAAGCCGATCTCTACAACAAAGTGAGCCAGGCGTTCACCGTGTTCCTGCCGGTTCGCTCCGTAGGCGTGATGGGCGACGGTCGTAAATACGACTGGGTTGTCTCTCTGCGTGCAGTAGAAACCATCGACTTTATGACCGCACATTGGGCGCATCTGCCGTACGATTTCCTCGGCCGCGTTTCTAACCGCATCATCAACGAAGTAAACGGTATTTCCCGCGTGGTGTATGACATCAGCGGTAAACCGCCAGCGACGATTGAGTGGGAATGATTTCGTTCCTGCTGAAGATATAAAATATTAAGCCCGCGAAAGCGGGCTTTTTTTTGTATATAGTGTCTTGCGGGATTTATTGACGGTTAATTAAGAGTTTTTATTAATTTGCAGAAGGGGCTTAATCATATAAATTCTATTTTTGTATATTTTTATTTGATGTGACCATATTAAAAATATAAGTGCTTGAGTTAAGTTTTTGTGGGCAAAGATAATTATCAAATTCTGTTTATGATCCTAAATTGCGTATTTGAATGATATAAAAAGCTAATTGCAAACAGTTTGTGGATTTCCTCACTTTCGGCATGTCGTTATATGATAATTTATGCGCCATTTTTAAAAAATTAACATTTCGTATTTGTTTAGTGCCAGAGGTGGGCGTCGCTAGTATATCGGCGAATTAATTGGTGGGGTGTATTTCAGTTACACTTTGTATAAACGAGATTATCGCAAAAAACATCAATATCTCAAGGGGAACGAAGTGATATTCGACCTTAGGAAGGAGGGGGGGGATTATTGACATCCCTGAATTTGAATTTGGCGATCTACCAATGGGAATCATTCATCGTATTTTGAAATCAACTCAATTTTACTCTCTAAATACCGATAAAACGGGTTGTAAACTATTGATTAGGGAACTGATGAAGAAATAATTTGTGGCTTTATTGCTATTGAATATTTTCCAGAAGCGTTAGGTGAATCTGATATAGAAATAACGATCTTAGCCAGTACCGTAGAAGATTATGAAAAATTATTTAAACATCATTTAGCTATTTATAAAAAGGAGATTGAATCGGGCAATACATTAATAAATTCAATCTAAAACTTTCAATCCCTTTGTCTTTCATGTGGCGGTGGGAAATCCATCACCTGTATCGAATTTCCTGCTTTTAAATTATCAGCTCCTTATATTTCACCCCTGTGTGTAAATTCCATTTTCTGCCCCTTCAATTTGATGCCAGGAATGTGCGTTTTTTGAACAATTTCGACTCGTCGGCAGGATGAATAGCCATTCCCTGAAACGGCATATTTGAAACGTTAGTTTGAATAAATTGGTGAATACTAAGCATATTTTCTTTCTCGCAGGTGCTTTCTGTCTAACTCTTTGATTCAAATGTGTAATGTGATTTAAATTAAATTTTTACGCCAGATTGCCGATAAGTTGTCCTTGGTATGCTCCTTTCAAAGGGGGCAGAAATTTATGAAATAACCTCAACCCAGGGTAATAAATATGTCAGTTAGGCGTTTTTCATTTCTCGTTTTTAGCCTGTTACTTGGTATCTTTCTCATCAGCTCGGCTTCTAACCTTTGGTCACTGACCCGCAGCAACGAGTCGCTGGATAACGTGAACAAAGAGATCAGGGTCGTGCTGTCGGTTATTGACCCGATTAACCATAGCCGCACACTGCGAGTGCGGTTGATGGAAGCCATGATCAACGCCTCCCTGGGCGACAAACAGAAAGCGGATGCCTCGCTTGAGAGCGCGAAAGCGGTGATGCAAAAAGCCACCGATGCGTTCAACAACTACAAGGCTGCGCCACCTGTCGCGGGCGAAGAGGCGCTTTCGGCGCCTTATAGCCAGGCCTGGCAAGCGTATGTTGATCAAGGCCTGCGTCCGTTGATGGACGCCGCGAGCAACAACGACACGGCGCGTTTCAACCAGCTCGTCAGCACTACGATCCCGCAGCTTGATCGTCAGTTTGAGATCACACTCGATAACCTGCTTGCCTTCCGCGAAAAATACGCCCAGCGCCTTAACAACGACGCGCAGAATCGCTTCGTGAACAGCATGGTGACCATTGGTGTTTTCGCCTTACTGTTTACCTTGATCATTGTCGCTATCTTTATCCTGCTGCGTCGTCGTGTTCTTTCGCCGCTGGATGCCGCCCGCTTACATTGCCAGAAGATGGCGGCAGGGGAGTTGCACACTCCTGTTGTTTATGGTTCTAAAGACGAGATTGGCGACATGCTCGGTTCGCTTGAGCAAATGCGTCTTGCCCTTCTGGAGATCATTGCCCAGGTGCGTAATTCCAGTCAGAGCGTGGCCCACGCGGCAGAAGAAATTGCTGCCGGTAATACTGATCTCTCGGCCCGTACCGAAGAGCAAGCGGCTTCTCTTGGGCAGACCGCTGCCAGCATGGAACAGCTAACTTCAACGGTTAAGCACACCTCCGAAAACACACAACAGGCAAATACCCTTGCGACGGCGATGCGCAGCTCCGCGCAGGAAGGGAATACGATTGTTGAAAAGGCGGTGATGTCGATGAAAGAGATCGAATCCAGTTCCGGCAAAATAGACACCATCATCTCATTAATCGAAGACATTGCTTTCCAGACCAACATCCTGGCACTCAACGCGGCGGTTGAAGCGGCAAGAGCCGGCGAGCAGGGACGTGGGTTTGCGGTCGTGGCAAGTGAAGTTCGTAATCTGGCGCAGCGTTCGTCACTCGCAGCGAAAGAGATCAAAGAGCTTATTGAGGAATCCGGCCGGCAGGTACTTCTGGGTAGCGAAAGGGTGTCGCAGGCAGGTGACAGCATGCAACGCATTATTAGCACCGTTAAGCAGGTTTCTGAGTTGATGTCGGAAATTGCACTCTCGACCGGTGAGCAGAGTCGCGGCATTGAGCAGATAAACCAGGCCGTTGCGCAGATGGACACGGTAACGCAGCAAAACGCCGCGTTAGTAGAAGAAGCATCGGCGGCGGCGCATTCGCTTAAAGAGCAGTCTCAATTGCTGGAAGAGACAGTAGCCGTTTTTAAACTGAGCTAACGTTTTGCCAAAAAATATACAGGCAGGCTGATGCCTGCCTTGTTGGTGATGTTTTTTTTAAATGGCCGCTATCGGACCACCTGCGATTACTCGTCTTTCAACAAAGTCGGCACTGCACGCCATGACGGGCCGTTTTACACTAGGGGCGGACGTTACTAACGCAACGGTGAGTTAAAAAACGGGGAACAGGTCAGCATGTCTTTACCGTTCCAGAGCGTAGACACTTTGCCTGATAAAAAGGGTACGAACGAGCATGTTGCTGTCCGTACTGTTCAGTTTCATCAGAATGTACGCATATTGATGAAAATGATGTTGATATTATCAAAGTAAATTTATCCACGGAAAATAACGCATTACGACGATATTATCTTTTATAGAAACAAGGTGGGTCATTTAAAAAATGTGAACGGCAGAACGTTTTTTCCCAAAACGACATTTTGTCCTCTGGAATGCGCTTTTATATGAAACCGCGGCACGATTTAAATTAAAGAATTTCCAATTAATGTCGTTATTACACCTAATTCAACCAGACGAGCGCTGCCATTATGACATGGAAAAATACCCAGGGCCGAATAGGCCTGTTGCTTATAAGCTTTTTCGTTATCTTATTGATAGTTACCTATATTGTTATCAAGCAATTCGTCTCCCCGCAGATTATTGAAACGGAGACCAAAAATATTCAGGCGACGGTTGAATTACAAAGTAACGCGATTAAAGAGCAGATGAACCGTGTTAAGGCTCAGCAACGCTCAATCACTGAACTGGTTGTCGGTCTGCAAAGTGAGCAAATCGACGGATTATTACCGCACCTGGTTAACCAATACGGGGATTTAAACGTATTCGGTGGTGGGATTTGGCCTCTTCCAGGCCAGCGTGATCCGGCTCGGGACAAATTCAGTACTTTCTATGCTCGCGACGGAAGCGGCAATCTGCAAGTCAACACCGTATGGAACCAGCCGGAATCGGCAAAATACTGGGAACAACCCTGGTATAAAGACGGCATGAATGCGCCCAAAGGAGAGTGTGCGTGGGCGAAAGCCTATCAGGATGCGGCCAGCCCGCAGCCGCGAACGAACTGTGCAATGGCTATCTGGAAAGATGGCAAAGCCTGGGGCGTGGCGACCATCGACGTGACGCTGGGCTTCTTTAACCAGCTGGCTGTCGACATGGGCAAAGCGGTAAACGGCAGCGTACTGATTGTTGAAGCGGACGGTAAAATCGTCGGTAATGGCTCTTCCGTACAGGATAAACCCGCGCTCTCAAACGTCCGCGATCTCGGTATTCCGGCGGCAGCACCGTTAGTTAGCCTATTAGGCCAGGGTAAAGCAACGGAAGTGCGTGGGAGCTATGACGGTGAAGACGGCGCACATTCCCTGTTCGTTCTGCCTATCAGCGGCAGCCCGTGGTTCATGGCAGTTGATATTCCGAGCAGCCACCTGGTGAGTATGTCTAACGCTATTATGGCCAAGCTCACCATCGTACAGGCGATTATCGGAATACTTATCGTCTTTATCATGATGATTATTGTGCGCAATATTTTCCATAATGTGACGTTGCTCAATCGTAATATTGAAGCGCTATCCAGCGGCGGTGCGGATTTAACGCAGCGTCTTGCGCAAAGTAAGAGTCCGGAATTTAATGCCATTATCAACAACTTCAATAAATTTATTTCGTTCCTTAATGAGTTGATGCAGCAGGTAGGGAATAGCTCAATGGCGATCTCATCGGCTTCGCGCCAGATTGCCAGCGGTAACCTGAACCTCTCCTCGCGCACCGAAGATCAATCGGCCTCGATCGTGGAAACGGCAGCTTCCATGGAAGAACTGACCAGCACCGTGCGCCTTAACGCAGAGAACGCGTTGCAGGCGAACAAGCTGGCGGTAGAGGCTTCGGCGACGGCGAAACAAGGGGCCAGTGTGGTTAACAACGTTGTCTCCACGATGGATAACATCAATGCGTCCTCCTCTAAAGTGGTGGAAATCATCAGTGTGATTGACGGCATCGCTTTCCAAACCAACATCCTGGCGCTTAACGCAGCGGTGGAGGCGGCAAGGGCGGGTGAACACGGGCGTGGGTTCGCTGTGGTGGCCGGTGAGGTTCGTTCACTGGCGCAGCGCAGTGCCCGCTCAGCTCAGGAGATCAAAAAACTGATTGAAGAGTCGGTGAGCAGCATTGAGCAGGGCAGCGGACTGGTTCGTCAGGCGGGTACAACGATGGACGGCCTGATGGAAAAAGTTGAAAGCGTGGGGGTGCTGATCTCAGAAATCAGCTCTTCCAGCGATGAACAAAGTCGCGGGATCGCTCAGATCAACATCGCCATCAACCAGCTCGATAGCGCAACGCAGCAGAATGCGGCACTGGTGGAAGAGGTGGCGGCGGCCGCGCAGTCTATGGAAGAACAAACCGTCCAACTCGAAAACGTTGTTGGCAGCTTCAAGCTCTGACATACAAAATAGCCGACTCTGCAGAGTCGGCTTTCTTATATCTTGCGTCTGTCATTCATCCTTTCCGTCAATGCCCGCTTCGCATTTCCCGTGTGGTAAAAATCCATTCGCACTTAATTCTTATCACTCTGGTCTGTAACCGGGAGCGGTCCGTGCTTCTTCGTGGGTCTGCACTTTGCCACTGCGATGCTGGCGCTCTCCGGGCTTATCCAGTCCGGCGAAGGCGGGACGCCTCCCTACTTTTGCCGGGTTCCGGTTTTTTACTTGTGCATTTAGCGCAGGTTGCCGCTATGTTTATATGCGGTTTATGGCGTCAGCCGATAGTGCGACTGCACCAGACCCGAAGGGAAGCTGCGGCTCGATAACAGCGTCAAATCGATATCCTGAGTCAGCGTTCCGAACAGCGGCTTTCCCGAACCGAGCAGGACAGGAACGGTAGTGATAACGATATCAGCGACCAGCCCTTCGCGCAGGAACGACTGTATCAACTGCCCGCCATCGATATAGACGCGATGTGCGTTCTGTGCCGCCAGGTCATCAATCACCTCCTTCGGCGCGCGTCGGGAGAACTGCACTTTGCCCTTCAGCCTCTCGGGCACGGGGCTACTGGCCAGTTGCCGGGAGAGCACCAGCACGGGCCGGTCATAAGGCCATTCGTCAAAGGTCAGCACTTTTTCATAGCTCCCCCGGCCCATAACGATCCAATCTTTGTCCGCGATGAACGCCGCATAGCCGTGATCTTCTGTCGGGTCATCGCGCTGCAACAACCAGCCGATATCGCCATCCTGACGGGCGATGTAGCCATCAAGACTAACTGCAATAAAAACGTGTGTGGTGACCATCAGGTGCTCCGTATTCATGCCGCATGTATTAAGTTGAGTTTAGTGATTACCCATTTTGGCCAGATCCTTTTCAGCAAGAGCTGATGTCGGTGGTGCTGTGCTGTTCAGTACATCCACTTTTCCACAACGTCATCGCCCAAATGCTCGCGCAGCAGATCCTCGTTATCTTCCTCGCCGTGCGCTTCCAGCAAGCATTTGAACATCAGCACGTCAAGGTACTGCCCTACGTCGGTGAAGATCTGCGTCAGCATTGGCGAGCTGTCGTGATCGAAATACCACACTTCGCCGGTTTCCCGGTGAAAGCACCACAAATTGCCGTTACCCAGATAGTCGCCAAAGGCGATCAACTGCTTGACCAGCGCCCATTGTGACGCTGCGTCTGGCGCACCTTCGAGAATGTCATGAATACCGGGATAAGCATCCAGCAGCGGCTCAATGCTGGCGTATTTCGCGGGCGTGACGCTGCACAACCTTTCGGCCAGCTCGAGTGTGCCGATCGTTTCATGGTAACGGCGCAGCAATGGCGGAAGGGCGCAGCCCAGGCGTTGTTCAAGGGCTTCAATCTCTTTGGGGTCAACCGGCGACACTGGTGCAGGGTTATTCCACTGTTCGCGCCAGGCCTGTGCGCAGGCGTGCCACCAGGTCAGCCGTGCTGTCTCGTCGGTAAATTCTGGCCACGCTAAAGGCGGGAGTTCGCTGCTAGATGGATTCATTTTCGTCCTTTCCTGCTTATCTACTTTGGCTGCTAACAGGATCGCTTACATTCGCCATGAGGGCCACTGCCATTAGTGATGGCTTTACGCTATGTTCTTCGCAACGTTAAGGTAATTGAAAATATCAACTGTACTGAACGGGGAGCGCTATGCCGTCAATAAAGCTAATGGGAGATGGCTATGAGCCGCAGGTCTGGCAGGAAGGCGACCGGCTGACATATTCGCTGCCGGTCGATTCCGGGTTTCTCAGTTTTGATTTTAGTTTTGATATTTGCCGAAGCGATCTGGATGTCCTGCGTCGCGATGATTACCGACGCGCAGCGCTCGAAATCATTGCGCATACGCTACTGCAGTATTCCACGCTAAAGGGAAATGCCCGTTTCACGCAAAGCGATTTCGATAAGCTTATCGCGGATACGCTCCACTCAACGCACGATTTTCTCCAGACCTTCATTGCCCGCATCAATCGGGAACACAACATTGGGATTGAGCTCTATATCAACGAGATCCTCTCCCGGCGCTAAGACTCCGGGCGCAACATGAAGGAGCCGCATTCATCGTTTTCTCAAGCGCATTGGGCTTTTCCTTTTCCCCCCACCAAATCAGGTAGTTCGCTTCCGGTTTCCGGTGCCGGAGGCGTTATAGTGCTGTTTTATTGCAAAAATCGTCACGAGAACAAAGAAGGGACTCACATGTCGGGTAGCCAAAAATTCGTTTTACTCCTCCTTGCGTTGGCATTGTGCTTCGTGGTGGGGATTGGGCTTTACAGCTCGTGGCTTAACGCGGCGTTCGTCGCCGTGTTTATCTGCCTGATGCTACTCCTCACGCGTCCCTTGTTGATGCCTGCCGGGTATGGCGCGAACAAAATCCGCGCCCTGGTGCTGGTGCTTGGGTTGGGCATTATTGGCAGCGGGTCCAGCGCGTTAAATACGCTGTTGCCGACTATCTGGACGCTGCCAGTGCTGCAAAATGCCCCCGCGTGGCTGAAGAATATCCAGCTTATCAGCCAGCCTTCGCCGTGGCTCCTCGCCTCCGTTGTCATCATTGTTGGCATTGTGTTTTTTTGCCTGCGTGACCGAAGCGTTAGCGGCGGGCATCCGACGCCACTGAAAAAGGATTTCCCGGAAGATCGTTTTGCACGCAAGCTGGAGGTGTTCTGCAACATGCTGCAGCAGGATCTCACTTCGATTGACGAGAGCAGTAACTGGAGCCCTGAGTACTACACCGAACTGGAGGCCGAGGTTGAGATCCGCAAAGCGAAAGGTGTGACTTCCCGTAAAAAGATCCTTGGGCTGCAAGACGCGATCCGTAAAGACAGAACCTCGCGGTCGTTTTTGATTCTGGGCGCGCCCGGTTCCGGCAAGAGCGTGGCGTTGCGCAAGCTTGCCAAAGATATGTTGGCGGAGGTCAAAAAGACGCACCGCGTACCGATTTACGTCAATCTGCGCGAATGGGTTCCTACCAGCACTGTGGTTGGCGGTCGCAGCGAGTTCTCTGTTGAAGATCTCGAAGAGTTCGTCATTAAAAACCTCGTTCGTCGTGGTGACGCTTACACGCGAGATTTTGTTAATGACTACTTTCATGACCTGTGGCGTACCGGTCGCTTATTTTTTATCTTCGACTCGTTCGATGAGATCTCCGAATTGCTGGATGCCAGCGAAAGCTCGGCGGTCATCGATTCGCTGTCCACGGTTATCTCTCGCTTTATTACCTCGCACCCGGCGTCCCGGGGGGTTTTAGCCTCACGCGTGTTCCGTCAGCCGACGCGCGCGTTTCTGGCGGAAAAAGTACTGGAGATCCGCCCGCTTTCCGAAGCCGGTATTTCAGAAGCGCTAAGTCGGTATCCGCAATTTAACGAGCAGGTGCGAAATACGTTATTCAGTCACCGTCTGGATCTGATCCCGCTGGTGCGCAACCCGTTTATGATGGCGCTACTTGGCGAATGGATCGCGGTTAACGAGACATTGCCGGTAAATCAGGCTGAGATTTATAAAAACTATATCGACAGCCGGGTGCAGCTCTGCGAACAGGAATTGCGCGATGCGGGGATCTCTTCTCGCGAGGTAATAGAGATTGCCACGGATATTGCGTGGTTTGTTTTTCGTTCCTCGAAGTTTGGCCTTGAAGCGCCAGTGAAGGTGATCCGTCGCTATTTCAATTCAGAGCACGTGGACACGGTGCTGGAACTACTGCGTTTTGCCCGCATTGCCAGAGTGACCCCTGGCGATGAGAAGTCATTTGCGTTTGTTCATCGACGCTTTCTGGAGTATTTCGTCACCACCCGCTTTTTGCAGCAGCCCGCAGAGGTACCGGATTCGCACATTCCTACAGATTCGCGTGGTCGCGATGCACTGGTGCTGTATGCCCAGTTGTGTAGCGAAGGCGAAGCGAAGCGGTTGGCGGATCTCTGTTGGCATGAGATCCAACACCATTTTGCAGATGCAGGTAAACGCATTCGCGCTATTCACTGCTTGCGCTTTTTGATTGACGCCTTTGGTTCCCGCCGCGAGGTGCTGCACCCGTTCGAAGAGGAACTCTCTGCCTTTGTGATACAGCACGTTAAAGCGGGTGATAACATCCTGCTGGCGAAAATTTGCCTGGAAGCCACCGGGTTGCTCTCTGAATCCCGCGCCGCGCCGGTTCTTGCCGCCGCGATTGCCGGTGAGGATGGCTGGTTACAGGAGACCGCGTTTCGCGCTTGTCGTCATCTGCCGAAAATGAATGCCGAACTGGAAGAGGGGATGAAGAAATATGTGCTGAATATTTCGGAAACCAACTTTTGGCGCGGGCGTAAGAATATCCTGCTTAGCTTGTCGTTATCCGATGCCTTAAGTGGCGTTTATCGCATTGCACGGATGCGCCTGTGGAGCATGAAAGCCGCACTCATCAGCACAGTGTTACTGGTCATCGCATTACCCTTTATCACCTTTTTTAGCGCAAGCTATGCGGCGGCGGTTACCGCGCCAATCTTACTGTTCGGCAAAGCGGGGCGCACGGCGCAAAAAGAGAAGGCAAAAAAAGCGGGTAGCGCAACGCCCGCTCCTCGCGCGGCGGTGCCATTTATTGATAAGGGCTTTTTATCCGGCACCCTTGTGCTGTTTCGCGTGATGAGTTTTGTCATCCTGGTGGTGACCAGTGTTGCCGGGCTGTTTTCCCCGGCACTGGCGTTGACGGCGATACCGTTTTACACCTATAGCGGATACGCCATTTACAACGGCTGGCTGGTCGCCGCAAATGTGGTGTTAGGTTTGATGTTGCTTGATTGGGTGGCAATCTGCCGGTTTGTACGCAGCAAAATTAATGATTTGCTGAACCCGAAAAAATGGCTGGCTGCGCTGTCGGTTCTTGTGGCATCTGTGGCGGGCGTGGGGATTGTTTTCAGCGCTATCCATTATGTCTCCCAATACCCGATGGCGGAGCCGGTCTTTAAAGCCACATTCTTATTGCTGCTCGCATTGCTGGTGGCATACGTGGCGTTCACCTTTATTCAATCTGTGCGCGGCGGGATTAAAGACGTGCGGATGCTGCGCAAATTAACCTTTGGCTTAACCATTAAACGTGCACAAATCGCTATAATTCTTTCTGAATGCGTGTCGGATTACGGACGTTTGCGGTTTGTTAGTCGGCTTGAAAGCGAAGGGATCTCCGCCACTGGCGACTGGCCGGAAGGGTTCAAACTGGCGGTTGGTCTTGGTGAAGCTTACACGGCGCTGGCGCGTCTGGAAGAACGCTGGTTAAACCTCGACAGATAAGCAACGCGGTTGTGCAATGAACCGACTACTCTTGCGCGGGCGAGCGCAAACCCACGCGGTGAAGCGTGCAAGCAAATCGGGTAAAAACTAGCGTTGTGCGGTGGGGTCGATAGTTTGACTGATTTGTTGCGACTGGCTTTTATCCTGATGGTGGTACCAGGCGCCAATAGAGGAATAGACGAAGCGGCCGAAGAAAAAGATAAAGCTGATAAGAAGTACGATACGGGTCATGCGACTGTCAAATCGATGTCGTTTTCGCATACTGGTTGCCTGACTCACAATGGTTCCTTTAGGAATACCCGATCTACGGGCGACAGCGACATTAATGCACACTCTTTTAGTCAGGTCAATTAAGCCTGGCGCAAAATCACAATGATTAAACTATCACTCGGAGTTATATAAGATAAATTAAATATTTACGTGAGCAATGAAAAGTGGGCGATAATGCGCATAAAGCCGGAAATTAAAGTTAGCTGGCGAGTTTTTTTGATGCAAATCAATTAACAGATATTGTCCGGAATTAGAATTTCTGTTTGCTAACAAACTGGCACTTCACCGGTGCGCAGCACAGTCGGGTCGGATACCTGCCTGAAACACCCGCCAGGATCTGGGTTGGGTAACCGAGCATCTATGACACTTATTAAAAAATATCATCGCCTGAAAGATCAGTGGTGGGCTTTGCCGCTCATCACGCCTGTTGTTTTGTATCCACTGTTTAGTCTCGCTAATACATTTACCACCGTTTCTGGCCAGGCGGTCATTCTCTATTATCTGCCCATGGCGTTGCTGATAAGCCTGATGATGTTTTATGGCTGGGCGGCGCTACCGGGCATTGTGCTGGCGATGATTTGCCATTATTGGCCCGCACCGCCGCTAGAAATGGTCAGTAAAGGCATGCATTTATTGCTCCCCATAATTCTTAGCTGGGCGGGTTACCGTATTTTTGTCACTCGCCGTCACCGGGTTGCTTACGGTACGGCGTTGCTGGTTTCCCAGCGCATCTTCTGGCAGGTGCTCTGTCCGGCGTCGATCTATCTGATTATTCTTGAGCTGGGTGTCTGGCTGAATCTTTATGATCGGGCGGTAAGCGAAAGCGGGGCGCTGGCATGGAATGTGCCGATGCTCATCAATTATCAGGCATTACTGGTTGGCACGATGACCGGGGTGCCGTTTAGTTATTTCCTGATCCGGGTGATTCGCCATCCGCGCTACGCGATTTCGTGGTTATCGCAAATGTGCCATGAGTTTGATCGCAAAGTCACGCGCGTTGAGATCGTGGCCTGGTTTGCCGTGGTGATTGGTATTTTGCTGCTGTTATTGATGCCGCTGAATAAAAACAGCTCCATTTTCAGCACCAACTACACGCTTTCACTTCTGTTGCCAGTGATGTTGTGGGGGTCGATGCGCTACGGTTATCGTTTTATGTCGCTGGTCTGGACACCGCTGCTGGTCATCTCCATTCACTATTTTTACCGCTATTTGCCGTGGTTTCCCGCTTACGACGTGCAACTGGCGATCGCCTCATCAAGTTACCTGGTGTTTTCCTTCATCATCCTCGCCATGGCGATGATGGCGACGCGCCAGAGACTGGTGCATGATCGTGCCCGCCGTCTGGCGTTTATTGACCCGGTAGCCAATATGCCCAACCTGCGCGCACTGGGTCGGGCTCTGGCAGATACGCCCTGGTCGGTGCTCTGTTTTCTGCGCGTGCCGGAGCTGGAACTGCTGGGACGCAACTATGGCGTGTTGCTGCGCATTCAGTACAAACAGCGCATGGCGGACTGGCTGAACCCGCTGCTGTCGGCGGAAGAGTGCGTGTATCAGCTCTCCGGCCACGACCTTGTGATCCGCCTTAATACGCAGTCGCACCAGACGCGCATTGAGGCGCTGGACGCGCGTATTAAGCAGTTCCGTTTTATCTGGGATGAGATGCCGCTGCAGCCGCAGGTGGGGCTGAGTTACTGTTACGTGCGCTCGCCGGTACAACATCTCTATTTACTGCTCGGTGAAATGAGCACTATTGCCGATCTGTCACTGGCGACCAACCACCCCGAGAATTTGCAAAACCGGGGCGCGGCTAATCTGCAACGCAGCCTGAAAAGCAAAGTGGATATGATGAATCGCCTGCAACTGGCGCTGGAGGAGAATCATTTTATTCTGATGGCGCAGCCGATTTGTGGCGTGCGCGGCGATGACTACTACGAGATCCTGCTGCGCATGCGTGAAGAGAACGGTGATCGCATCAGCCCGGATGCGTTTTTGCCTGTCGCATATGAGTTCGGCTTGTCGTCGCGCATTGATTTATGGGTGATCGAACATGTATTGATGTTTATGGCGCAAAATCGCGAAAAACTCCCCGGTCAGCGTTTCTCCATTAACCTCTCTCCTGCGTCGATTTGCCGCACGCAGTTCGCGCAGGAAGTGCGGCGATTATTGCGAAAATACCGCATTGAAGCCTGGCAGTTGATTTTTGAGATCACCGAAAGCAACTCTATGACCAATCTTGAGCAGGCCAATCAGACGCTGGGGCAATTGCAACAGATGGGGTGCCGGGTGGCGATTGATGATTTTGGTACCGGTTATGCCAGCTATGCGCGGCTGAAAAACGTCAATGCCGACATCCTGAAAATCGATGGCAGTTTTATCCGCAATATTGTATCGAACAGCCTGGATTATCAGATTGTGGCGTCGATTTGCCATCTGGCGAGGATGAAAAAAATGTTGGTGGTGGCGGAGTACGTGGAAAGTGAAGAGATACGCAGCGCGGCAATCGCGCTGGGTATCGACTATTTGCAGGGATATTTGATTGGTAAGCCAGAGCCGCTGGAGACGCTGGTTAACGAGTAGCGAACGGGCGGCTCAGGCCGCCACTTCCGGAGAGTGCTCTTCTTCGATTTTCAGTCGCCAGCCGGTCACCGCTTCCCAGTATTCCTGCTCTTTTTCCAGATCCAGCAACACCAGTGCGTTCTGGCTAAACCAGTCGTGCGGGAAGCTGAGCGTCCAGTGGTTGGCATCGGTTGTCAGACGCAATGTAGGCGGCGTAGTGGTTGCCTGGCGCTGGTTATTCAGCAATACGCCAAGGCGTAAGATCTGTACCAGCGGCAAATACTGTTTCTTTTTAAACAGCGTAAAACGCGGTAATTCATCAAGTTTAATAGCCTTACGGTGGTAGCGCACCAGCGTCGCCATCATCAGCTGTTGCTCCTGATTAAAACCGGGCAAGTCACTGTTTTGCAGAACGTACGCCGAATGGCGGTGCATCCCGCTGTGGTTAATATTTAGCCCTACTTCGTGGAGCATCGCCGCCCATTTCAACAACGCCGCCAGTTGTGGGTTAGCGAGTTTCGCGTTTTGCGTCAGCCACTGTTCGTAAATCTGGGTTGTGGTTTCCAGTACGCGCCGCGCCTGTTCACGGTCGATATTGTACTGGCTGGCAAGGCTTTGCGCGGTGCGGCTGCGAATGTCCTGATGGCGGAAACGGCCTTCCATCTCATACAGCACGCCTTCACGCAGTGCGCCATCGGAGAGGCGCAGCTCGCGGATCGCCAGCGCATCGAACACGCCGCAAAGAATAGCCAGCCCCGGTACAAACACCGCTTTACGCTCTTCGGAAAGCCCTGGCAGGCTCAGTTCGCTGAAGTTTTTATACTTCAGCACTTCGGCGACCAGTTTTTCCAGCCGTTCCGGGGTGATAAAGCCGTCTTTCTCGCCGGAGGCGATCAGTACTTCGTGGGCGGCTTTTATGCTGCCAGATGCGCCAAGTGCCACATTCCAGCCCTGAATACGGAACTGCCACGCCAGCGACTCCAGCTTCTGCGTTGCTGCCATACGCGCGCGGCGGAAGTTTTCGCCGTTAATCGTGCCGCCCACAAAGTACATCTGCGCAAAGCTCACGCAGCCCATACGGCGACTTTCCACCAACTTCGGTTCGAAATCTTCACCGATCACTAATTCGGTAGAACCGCCGCCAATATCGATCACCAGCTTGCGGCCTTTTTCCGGCTGCGTATGTTCCACACCCATAAAAATCAGACGCGCTTCTTCATTGCCTGGAATGATTTCAATGGGGTACGGGATCACTTTTTCAGCGCGTTTAAGAAACTCTGTGGCATTCAACGCCTGGCGCAGCGTGTGCGTACCGACAATGCACACGCTTGCCGGATCAAAGCCCTGTAAGCGCTCGGCAAACAGCGACAGGCAAGCCAACCCGCGCTCCATTGCCTCTTCGCTCAGCATGTTATTGCTGTCCAGACCATCTGCCAGGTGTACGCGTTGTTTCAGGCGGCCGATGATCTGCATCGCGCCGTCGACCACACGCGCAATGACCATATGGAAACTGTTTGAACCCAGATCGACCGCGGCAAATTCCTCCGGTCGTGGCGTCTTTTCTTGTATCGGCATAGGTTAATCGGGCTGTTCGAGTGATTTGATGTAGTCGTAAATCGCCAGTTGCGCGCGCACTTTACGGCGGTTGCCGCGCGGAACATAGCGATTACTCAGTTCTTTATCGATATACCTGGCTTTCACGGTATCACTTAAAAGTAAATCAATGATATCCAGAACGCGCTGTTTAAGGCGCGGATCGAGCAGCGGTGCGGCCACTTCGATACGATAATCGATGTTACGTGTCATCCAGTCTGCGGAGGAGAGATAAACGCTTTTATCGCCGCCGTTTTCAAAAATATAGATACGATCGTGCTCAAGATAGCGGTCAACGATGCTGGTGACACGAATATTTTCGCTGATGCCTTCCAGTTGCGGAATAAGTGAACACATGCCGCGCACCAGCAGATTCACCGGCACGCCGGAACTGGAGGCGGTATACAGCCTGTCCACCAGCCCTTTATCGACCAGATTGTTTAGCTTCAGCGTAATGCCAGAAGGTTTACCTTCCTGCGCGTTCGCGATCTCCGCGTCGATCATATCGTACAGTAGGCGGCGTGAGTTCTGCGGCGACACCAGCAAGTAATCGAAACTCACCGGGCGGTAAGGGTTTTCAATAAAGTTGAATACCCGGCGCACTTCATTCGTGATGCGCGCGTCGGCGGTGATCAATGAGTAGTCCGTGTAAAGCCGCGCGGTTTTCTCGTTAAAGTTGCCGGTACCGATGTGTGCATAGCGCACAATCTCTTCCCCTTCCATACGGGAAATGAGGAACAGTTTGGCGTGAATTTTCAAGCCCGGCGCGGAGAAGATCACCTGCACGCCCGCTTCCGTTAGCCGCTTCGCCCAGTGGATGTTGGCCTCTTCGTCGAAACGCGCCTGCAACTCCACCACCACGGTGACTTTTTTACCGTTGTGCGCCGCATGGATCATCGAGTCGATAATGCGCGAATCTTTCGCCACGCGGTAAATGTTGATTTTGATCGCCAGCACGCTCGGGTCGAACGACGCCTGGCGCAGCAGCTCCAGCACGTGTTCAAAGGTATGGTACGGATAATAGAGCAGCACATCGCGTTCGCGAATGGCGTCAAAACCGTTGCGGAACTTATCAAACCCAATGTGGCGCAGACGCGGCATCGGTTTGTTGACCAGGTTGGCTTTGCCGACATTCGGAAAACCAATAAAGTCTTTGAAGTTGTGGTAGCGCCCGCCGGGAATAATGGAGTCATAGCGGGAGATGGTTAGTTTCTCGCGCAGCATCTCGACCATGGCGTCTGGCATATCGCGCTGATAAACAAAACGCACCGGTTCGGCGGTCAGACGCTGTTTCAGGCTGGAGGACATCAGCTCCATCAGGCTCGACTCCATTTCGTGCACCAGGTCATATTCGGCGTCACGGGTCATTTTCATCGAGTAAGCGTTCAGCGCGTCATAATCGAAGAAGCCTTTAAAGATATCATCCAGGCAGTAGCGCAGAATGTTATCCAGCAGAATCATCGGCTTGCGGCGGCGCGGCGTTTCCGGCGGTAAATTAACAAAGCGCGGGACTTTATCTGACGGGATTTCCAGCAGCGCGTAACGGATTTCGTCGCCGCGAATAATCTCTACCGCCAGGTAGGTGTAATCGTCTTTTAAGAAGCGTACCAGGTTGGTTTCGCGGTTAATCAGTATCGGGGTAATGTGCTGGCGCAAATACTGTTTGAAGTAGTTGCGCAGCCAGCTCTGCTGGTTTTGCGAAAGCTGGCGTTCGTTAATCAGGAAAATTTGATTACGTGCCATTTCCAGCAGCAGATCGTTATACAGCCCGTCGAACTCTTGATCGGCTTTCAGGACGCGGGATTGGATCTTACCCAGCAGATGACGGGAATTCGTGGCAACGCCTTGCTCTTCGCTAATGATTAAGCGGCGTTTTAGTTCAGCAAAACGAACTTTATAAAATTCGTCGAGGTTATTGGAATAGATCCCCAAAAAACGCATGCGTTCGATAAGCGGGTTACTTTTATCCCCGGCTTCCTGGAGAACACGTTCATTGAAGCACAACCAGCTTAGTTCTTTTTCGAGATATAACTTTTCCTGACCCATTCCTGTTTACACTCCAGTTCTTGCTCGGGACACGGCAAATCCTTCTCGCTCCACGGTGCCCTGACTTACAGATGAACGTTGCTGGCGTCCCTTCGTATGACACAACTTATTATGGCGAGCTTTGCTATCAGATGTCCAACTGTGCCAAAAAAGTATGACAGTAATCCGTTTTTCACATCTAAGATGATGGAAATAAAGTAACTTTTTCTTTTTGCGAGGGAAGAGGAAAGAAACCCTGCCGCAGCGTGCAGGGCGAAAAGCGATAAATGGCGGGAATTATTCGTCAGCCGCATAACCTTCGGGTGGTAAGCGCACACCATCCAGCCAGGCGCTGTTGTTGTCCATTTTCAGGCGTCCGTCAACAAACCAGCTCACCACCAGCGGATAAATGGCATGCTCCTGCGACTGTACGCGTTCGGTGATCTCTTCTTCCGTATCCCCTTCGAACACCGGCACTTTGGCTTGCAAAATCACCGGGCCGCCGTCCAGCTCATCGGTAACAAAATGCACGCTGGTGCCGTGTTCTTCATCGCCGTTTTCCAGCACCTGACGGTGCGTGTGCAGGCCGGGATATTTCGGCAACAGGGAAGGGTGGATATTCAGCAGACGCCCGGAATAATGCGCGACAAAAGCCGGGCTAAGAATACGCATATAACCCGCCAGCACCACCACATCCGGGGCGTAGGCGTCGATTTCCTGCATCAGTTCGCGATCAAACGCATCGCGGTTGGCGAACTGATCTGCGCTCAGTGCGTGGGCGGGGATATTGGCTTCCCGCGCACGTTCAAGGCCGAACGCATCGGCCTTATTACTGAATACTGCCCGCAGGGTGCCGTTGATTTTCTTCTGTTTGCAGGCGTCAATAATCGCCTGCAAATTGCTTCCGTTGCCGGAAATCAGCACCACGATGTTTTTCATTCAATAACCACGCGCTCACTGGAATCGGACGCTTTGATGATACCGATTTTCCACGCGTTTTCACCTCTTGCATTCAGCAGAGTGATGGCTTTATCGGCTTCAGCCGCAGGCAGCGCAATGACCATGCCGACACCGCAGTTAAAGGTGCGGTACATTTCATGACGGCTCACGTTACCGGCGCTTTGCAGCCAGTTAAATACCGCTGGCCACTGCCAGGAGGATTCATCGATCACCGCCTGGGTGTTATCCGGCAATACGCGCGGAATGTTTTCCCAGAAACCCCCGCCGGTCAGGTGGGCGATGGCGTGGACATCCACGTTTTCAATCAGCTCCAGCACGGACTTCACATAAATGCGAGTCGGTTCCAGCAGGTGATCGGCCAGCGGTTTGCCTTCAAGTTGCGTGGTCAGCGGATCGGCACCGCTCACTTCAAGCACTTTACGCACCAATGAATAGCCGTTGGAGTGCGGGCCGCTGGACGCCAGAGCGACCAGCACGTCGCCGTCGGCCACTTTGGAGCCATCAATGATTTCTGATTTTTCTACCACACCGACGCAGAAACCGGCGACATCGTAATCTTCGCCGTGATACATGCCCGGCATTTCCGCCGTTTCGCCGCCAACCAGCGCACAGCCGGATTGCAGACAACCTTCGGCGATACCGTTGATAACGCTGGCGGCGGTATCGACATCCAACTTGCCAGTAGCGTAGTAATCGAGGAAGAACAGCGGCTCAGCGCCTTGTACCACCAGATCGTTAACGCACATTGCCACCAGGTCGATACCAATAGTGTCGTGACGTTTCAGATCCATCGCCAGGCGCAGTTTTGTGCCCACACCGTCAGTGCCGGAAACCAGTACTGGCTCACGATATTTTTGCGGCAATGCGCACAGCGCGCCGAAGCCGCCCAGACCGCCCATCACTTCCGGGCGACGGGTTTTCTTCACCACGCCTTTGATTCGGTCAACCAGAGCATTGCCCGCGTCGATATCAACACCGGCATCTTTATAGCTGAGAGAGGTTTTATCGGTCACTGCTTGGGTCCCCACGCGTTTACTTGCGGTAGAAATAAAATTCGGCGCAATTCTAACAGCCAAGGCAAACGTTTGCGAGTCCATTATTTAAGGGCGCGGCGGATTCTTGCGATATACTCATTTCCAGTCTGATTGATCGCGATCAAGCGCCTTCCTGTAGCGCAACGGAGAAAAAGCGGTATAATCCGGCGATTTTTTTGTGGCTGCCACCTGTCAGGGGAAAGGAGAAGAGTATGAAGGTCGTGGAAGTAAAACACCCACTCGTCAAACACAAGCTGGGCCTGATGCGAGAGAACGACATCAGCACCAAACGCTTTCGTGAACTCGCCTCAGAAGTGGGCAGCCTGCTGACCTATGAAGCAACGGCTGACCTCGAAACCGAAAAAGTGACCATCGAAGGCTGGAACGGCCCGGTACAGGTTGATCAAATTAAAGGTAAGAAAATCACCGTGGTGCCGATCCTGCGCGCAGGTCTCGGCATGATGGAAGGCGTACTGGAGCACGTACCGAGCGCGCGCATTAGTGTGGTGGGTATCTACCGTAACGAAGAGACGCTGGAGCCGGTACCGTACTTCCAGAAACTGGTGTCCAACATCGACGAGCGCATGGCGCTGGTTGTCGATCCGATGCTGGCGACCGGTGGTTCCATGATCGCTACCATCGACCTGCTGAAAAACGCCGGTTGCCACAGTATTAAAGTGCTGGTGCTGGTTGCTGCGCCGGAAGGCCTGGCGGCGCTGGAAAAAGCGCACCCGGACGTTGAGCTGTACACCGCGTCGATTGATAAGGGGCTGAATGAGCACGGATACATTATTCCGGGCCTCGGCGACGCCGGCGACAAAATCTTTGGTACGAAGTAACTGATAAGAAATCGAAAGCCGACTTTGATAGTCGGCTTTTTTTTGGAATTCATAACACTGCCCGCCATTTTGGACGGGGAGACAAACAACAACACTCAGAGGAAAACACTATGACGCGCCGTGCTATCGGGATAAGTGAAAGACCGCCACTTTTGCAGACGATCCCGCTTAGTTTACAGCATCTGTTCGCCATGTTCGGCGCAACGGTGCTGGTGCCAATCCTGTTCCACATCAACCCGGCCACTGTGCTGCTGTTCAATGGTGTTGGGACGCTGCTTTATATCTTTATTTGTAAAGGGAAAATCCCGGCTTATTTAGGTTCCAGCTTTGCGTTTATCTCCCCGGTACTGCTGTTGCTGCCGCTGGGCTACGAAGTGGCGCTCGGCGGGTTCATTATGTGCGGCGTGCTGTTTTGCATCGTCTCGTTGATTGTGAAAAAAGCGGGTACCGGCTGGCTGGATGTGATGTTCCCGCCTGCGGCGATGGGCGCAATCGTTGCCGTCATCGGTCTTGAACTGGCGGGCGTGGCGGCGAATATGGCCGGCCTGCTGCCGGCAGAAGGGCAGTCTGCGGATTCCAAAACCGTCATCATCTCACTGGTGACGCTGGGCGTGACGGTGTTTGGCTCGGTGCTGTTCCGTGGCTTTATGGCGATTATCCCAATCCTGATTGGTGTGCTGGCGGGCTACGCGCTCTCCTTCGTGATGGGCGTTGTCGATACCGCACCGATTGCGCAGGCGCACTGGTTTGCGCTGCCAACATTTTACACGCCGCGTTTTGAGTGGTTTGCCATTTTCACCATTCTGCCTGCGGCGCTGGTGGTGATTGCCGAGCACGTAGGACACCTGGTGGTAACGGCGAATATCGTCAAAAAAGACCTGATTCGCGATCCGGGCTTGCACCGCTCCATGTTCGCCAACGGCCTTTCGACCATTATCTCCGGTTTCTTCGGCTCAACGCCGAACACCACTTACGGTGAGAACATCGGCGTGATGGCGATTACCCGCGTATACAGCACCTGGGTGATTGGCGGTGCGGCAATCATCGCCATTCTGCTCTCCTGTGTGGGTAAGCTGGCGGCGGCTATCCAGATTATCCCGGTGCCGGTAATGGGCGGTGTTTCCCTGCTGCTGTACGGGGTAATCGGCGCTTCCGGTATCCGCGTGCTGATCGAATCCAAAGTGGATTACAGCAAAGCGCAAAACCTGATCCTGACCTCCGTAATCCTGATCATTGGTGTCAGCGGCGCGAAGGTGCACATTGGTGCCGCCGAGCTGAAAGGGATGGCGCTGGCGACGATCGTCGGGGTGGGTTTGAGCCTGATCTTCAAACTGATTAGCGTATTGCGCCCAGAAGAAGTGGTGCTGGATGCGCAAGAAGATGAAGCGGCGAAATCATAAAGATCGCACTGAATTGAACCGGGCCTCGCGCCCGGTTCAAACCTTGCAACATTTTGTGATAGACTCACTGCGTTTTTTGTAAGCCTTGTTGAGGTACTTCTGAACACGCCGGCACAGCTCTCCCTGCCATTGTATTTACCCGATGATGAAACCTTTGCAAGTTTCTGGCCGGGTGATAACCCCTCTTTACTGGCGGCACTGCAAAACGTTCTGCGCCAGGCGCATAGCGGATACATCTATTTCTGGTCGCGTGAAGGCGCGGGGCGCAGCCATTTGCTGCATGCGGCTTGTGCCGAGCTCTCCCAGCGCGGCGATGCCGTAGGTTATGTGCCGCTCGATAAGCGTACCTGGTTTGTACCGGAAGTGCTGGATGGGATGGAACAACTCTCGCTGGTGTGTATCGATAATATTGAATGCGTAGCCGGTGATGAGCCGTGGGAGATGGCGATATTCAATCTCTACAACCGCATTCTTGAACAGGGCAAAACCCGCTTGCTGATCACCGGCGACAGGCCGCCGCGCCAGCTCAAGCTTGGTCTGCCAGATCTGGCGTCAAGGCTGGATTGGGGGCAAATCTACAAGCTGCAACCGCTCTCTGACGAAGACAAACTGCAAGCCTTACAGCTGCGGGCGCGGATCCGTGGTTTTGAACTGCCAGAAGATGTGGGGCGGTTTTTGTTAAAGCGGCTGGACAGAGAAATGCGTACGCTGTTCGATACGCTGGATGAACTGGATCGCGCGTCGATCACTGCCCAGCGCAAGCTGACCATTCCGTTCGTCAAAGAGATCCTCAAACTCTGAACCCTCGCCACGCGGCGAGGGTTTTTTCATGCTACAAAATCTCCAGCACCTGCTCCGGCGGGCGACCGATTCGTGCTTTGCCGTGGCTAACGACAATCGGGCGTTCAAGCAGTTTCGGGTTATCCACCAGCGCCTGCACCAGTTGCGCTTCCGTCAGTGCGCTATCGCTAAGCTGCAACTCTTTGTAGAGATCTTCTTTGCTGCGCATCAGCTCACGCGCGCTGGTCATGCCGAGCATTTTCAGCAGCTTTTGCACCGTCGCTACGTCCGGCGGTGTCTCCAGATAGAGCACCACTTCAGGCTCAACACCGTTCTCCTTCAGCAGCGCCAGCGTTTCACGGCTCTTTGAACAGCGTGGGTTATGGTAAATCTTCACCGTCTCTGACATCTCTTCTCCTTATTACATTTTCTGGTACGGCTTAAACCGTTGCTGCAACTCGCGTAGCTGGTCAATTCGCGCATCGTAACGCGCTTGTTGCAAGCTGCCGAGTTTCACCTGCGAACTGGCGCTGCTCAGCAAGGTAATGGCCTGATCCAGCTTACCCACCAGCGCTAACCCTTCCGCACGCGCGGCCAGTTCCTGATCGCGGTTATTCAGCGCCGCTTCGGCCTGCGCCAGTAAATCCCAGCCGTTGACGTCATCTTTATAGGTAAACGTGTAACGGTTAAGAATGCGCGCGGCTTCAGCGGGCTGGCCGCCTTCCAGGTAAGCGTTCGCCAGGTTGAGTTGCAGCACCGGGTTGGTTTTCAATTCACTGGCGGCATTGAGGCGTTTAATGGCATCCGCGCTTTTGTTCTGCCCTAAATCGATATCGGTCGCCAGATCGAGATACCAGGCGTTATTCGGGCTGGCGCTCAGCAGCGGCTGCAAGGTTTTGGCCGCCTCAGCGTAATTTTTCGCTTCCATCGCCTGTAACGCTCGACCATATTGCGCCGCACGTTGTTCACGCACATTGCCTTTCGACCAGCCATCCAACAGGTCGCTGGTGAGCTGATTACGCCCGGAGTTGTACATGCCCAGCGTTCTGGCTTTCGCCATATAGAACTCTTCGGATGATTGCACCACCACCGGTCGCATCTGGTTGGCGCGGTTGCGGGCATCTGACAAGCGGCTTTCCGGCAACGGGTGCGTCAGCAGAATTTCCGGTGGGCGCGTGGAGTAGCGCGACTGATCCAGCAGTTTTTCAAGGAATGTCGGCATCGCTTGTGGATCGAACCCGGCGCGTTGCAGCACCTGAATGCCAATGCGGTCCGCTTCCTGTTCATTCTGCTGGGTAAAGCTGATAAGCCCCTGTTGTGTGCCCGCCAGCGTGCCGGTGAGTGCGCCCATCCCGGCTTGCGGGTTAGCCATCGCCAGCAAAATGGAACCTAACACGCCCGCCCAGGTCAGCGGCGCGTTACGTTTTTGGTCTTCCATGGCCCGCGCCAGGTGGCGCTGGGTGACGTGGGAAATTTCGTGCGCCATCACCGAGGCCAGTTGGCTCTCGTTATCCGTATAGCGGAACAGTGCGGAGTGCAGCACCACATTGCCGCCAAAAAAGGCGAAAGCGTTGATCTCGTCGTTATTGACGAGATAGAAGTGGAAAGGGGTTTTGACCGAATCCGCGTGCGCCACCAGGCGCATGCCGAGCGAATTAATGTATTGCACCAGCAGCGGATCATTAATCAGCGGTGCGCTGCCGCGAAGCTGGCGAACGTAGTAGTCGCCCATCTGCATCTCCTGTCCAATGGAGAGCGTGCTTCCTGCCGAGGTGCCCATATCCGGCAACGTGCTGTCTATCGAATCCGCCCATGTCGGGGCGATGCTACCTGCACTGAGTGCGGCAATAAGGGTTGCGACCAGCGTTCGTTTCAACTGCCTGAACATAACCTCTTTCCTGTATTTGGAGTGACACACTATTGACCTGCTTTCGGCGGCTTCGTTCTGGCTCATCGGCCTTTGAGTGTAGCTGCCTGTATGGATGAAAACATTGTATTCAGTGGATTGCTATGTTTCCCGCAAAGGATACGAAAAGCGAAGTCTTTTTTGTGACATTTCGATACAATTCCACTCCTTACCCCCGGTCAAGAGGTTCATAAAGGAACGTTATGCTCGAAATGTTAATGCAGTGGTATCGCCGCCGCTTCAGCGATCCGGAGGCGATTGCGCTGCTGGTCATTCTGCTCGCGGGGTTCTGTATTCTCTTCTTCTTCAGCGGTCTTCTTGCGCCGCTGCTGGTGGCGCTGGTTATCGCTTACCTTCTTGAGTGGCCTACCGCACGTCTGCAACGTATTGGCTGTTCGCGCAGCTGGGCTGCCACGATAGTTCTGGTGTTGTTTGTCGGTATCCTGATGGTGATGGCGTTTGTGGTCATGCCGGTTGCCTGGCAGCAGGGGATTTACCTGATCCGCGATATGCCTGGCATGTTAAGCAAACTCTCTGATTTTGCTGCCACCTTGCCGCGCCGTTACCCGGCGTTAATGGACGCGGGGATCATCGATGCGATGGCGGAAAATATGCGCTCACGGATGCTGACGATGGGCGATTCCGTAGTGAAATACTCGCTCGCCTCGCTGGTCGGGCTGCTGACGCTGGCGGTGTATCTGGTGCTGGTGCCGCTGATGGTCTTCTTCCTGGTAAAAGATAAAGAGCAGATGCTCAACGCCGTGCGCCGCGTGTTGCCGCGTAACCGTGGGCTGGCGGGCCAGGTGTGGAAGGAGATGAACCAGCAGATCACCAACTATATCCGTGGCAAAGTGCTGGAGATGATTGTCGTCGGCGTCGCCACGTGGATTGGTTTTATCCTGTTTGGTCTCAACTACTCCTTGCTGCTGGCGGTGCTGGTTGGTTTCTCGGTGCTGATTCCCTATATTGGCGCGTTTGTCGTCACCATTCCGGTGGTTGGCGTGGCGCTGTTCCAGTTCGGGCTTGGCACCGAGTTCTGGAGCTGCTTTGCCGTCTATCTGATTATTCAGGGGCTGGACGGCAACTTGCTGGTGCCGGTGCTGTTCTCCGAAGCGGTTAACCTGCACCCGTTGGTGATCATTTTGTCGGTGATTATCTTCGGCGGCTTGTGGGGCTTCTGGGGCGTATTTTTCGCCATTCCGCTGGCGACGTTGATTCAGGCGGTGATCCACGCCTGGCCGGATTCGCCGCCAGTGACAGAAGAGTAACGTTGCCGGGCGGCAGCCAGCGTGCCGCCCGGCATTCTCCTCAATGCGTGTCGTTCTGATGGCGCAGATAGATAATCCAGTACGTCACCCCCACCAGCACGCCGCCACCAATAATATTGCCAATCGTCACCGGCAGCAGATTATCGGTAATCACCTTGCTGATGGTCAGCGCCGGGAAGTTATCCGGCGAGCTGTGTACCGCTGTCCAGAAACTCTGCGGCGAAAAGTCACGAATAATCACCGCCAGCGGCAGCAAAAACATGTTCGCGATACTGTGCTCAAAACCACTGGCGACAAACATGCCGATCGGCAGCAGCATTGCCATAATTTTGTCCGTCAACGTATGGCCGGAGTAACTCATCCACACCGCCAGGCAGACCATTAAATTGCACAGCGTGCCCAGGCACACCGCTTCAATAAATGTGTGATGCATTTTATGGTCAGCGGTTTGCAACACATTCAGCCCCCACAAGCCGTTGCTGTTCATGGCCTGGCCACCAAACCAAATCAATGCAACAAAAAACAGCGCGCCCACGAGATTGCCGAAATAGACGATCACCCAGTTGGTGAACAGTTGCCGCCAGCTAATCAACCCGCTGGCTTTTGCCATCACCGTCAGCACGGTTGAGGTAAAAAGATCCGCCCCGCAGACCACCACCAGAATCAGCCCGAGGGAAAAACAGACGCCGCCCGCCAGCTTAGCCAGCGCAGTCGCGGGCGCAGGCCCGGCGGTAACGGTGATGTAAAACACAAACGCAATCGAGATAAATACGCCCGCAGTAACCGCGAGGAAAAACGACAGCTCTTTTCGTTTGCTGACTTTATACAATCCAGACTGCTCAGCGACTTTTGCCATTTCCGCAGGAAGTCGCAGGTCAAACGCGTTGCCGGTATCCATTTGATTCTCCTGATTCAATGCATAGTAGACACCTGCCGTCATATGCATAGCGCATACCAGCGATAAACCAGAGAGCGTTAGCGGGTTCACAGAATCCGAAGGGGGCTACAGCACCTCTCGCACAGCGATACCGAGACGCTGCATTCGTGATAACAGCGTGGTGCGTTTCATGCCGAGTTTGGCGGCCGCACCGCGCGGCCCGGCGACAATGCCGTTGGTTTCGCGCAGCACCTGAATAATCTGCTGGCGTTCCGCTTCGTCATTTTCCGGCGGCTCCGGGCGCATCATCTCGGCCACTTTCGGCAGCGTGAAGGGGAAAGGATCGTGGCTGACAGGCTGTACCATGCTGACCGGCTGAGCGTGTAGATGCAGGTTTAAGGTGTTATCACGCGCCAGCAGCACCGCGCGTTCAATCACGTTTTCCAGTTCGCGCACGTTACCCGGCCACTCGTAGCGCATCAGTTGCTGGAGAGTATCGGCAGGAATGGTATCAATGGTGCGATTGAGGCGGTGCGCCAGTTTTTGCGTGAAGTAGCGCGCCAGCAGCGGAATATCGTCCGGCCGCTCGCGCAACGGCGGCAACACCAGCGGAAAGACATTCAGGCGGTAAAACAGATCGTTACGGAATTCGCGGTCAATCACCATCTGGCGCAGATCGCGGTTGGTGGCGGCAATCACCCGCACGTTTACCGGAATGGTTTTCGTGCCGCCGATGCGTTCGATCTCGCGCTCCTGCAACACCCGCAGCAATTTGGGTTGTAGCTCAAGCGGCATATCACCAATTTCATCCAGGAACAGTGTGCCTTCATCGGCCATTTCAAAACGCCCACGATGGGCGTTGATCGCCCCGGTGAACGCGCCTTTATCGTGACCAAACAGCTCGCTTTCCAGCAGGCTGGCGGGAATGGCGGCACAGTTGATTTTCACCAGCGGTTTGTCTTTGCGCGGGCTCATCTGGTGCAGTGCGCGGGCGATGATCTCTTTACCGGTGCCGGTTTCCCCGAGGATCAGCACCGTGCTGTCGCTCAGTGCCACAATATTGACCTGCTGGAGCACCTCGCGCATAGCATCGCTCTGGTAAATGATATCGCCAAAACTCTGGCTGGAGGCGATTTGCTCGTTCAGTTTGCGGTTTTCGCTGTTCAGATTCTCTTTTAGATGGATCACCTGCCGGTAGGCGTCGGCATTATCGACGGCAATGCCAATTCTGTCGGCAATTTGCTGCAACAATCGACAGTTTTGCTCACTGAAAATCGAGGCGTCGCGGTGCGCCAGCAACAGCACGCCAGGCGCGTGATGGCTGAAGGTCAGCGGCAAAATAAACACCACGTTTAACTCCAGCATCAATAGCTGTTGCAATACCGGATCGCGCTGCCATAACGCTGCATCCTGCGCCTGGTGCAGCAGTGCGCCCTGATTTTCATTGAGCGCCGCCAGCACCACCGGGCTATCACTGCGCAGTGCGAAGCGCTCGGTTTCCGGTGGGCAACGGGGAAAGTGGGTAGCATGGCAAATGAGCTGGCGGGAGTGCAGCGTGTCGCGCAGAACGACACGAACATTATCGATGCCGAAAAAGCGGTGGATCTCCTGTGAAACATCAGCGATCAGATCGTCAAGGTCCAGATGCGAGAGCACCGAGTTGGTGATATCCACCAGCACCCGATCATGGTCGCGCTCTTCACGTAGCGTTTCGATCGACTCGCTCAACGCCATTTGAGAAAGTTGCGCTTCCAGCGCCTGGCTTGCCAGCCGCGCCAGCCAGCTAAACATCGTGTTGTCCTGCTCAGTGAACTGGCCGTTATCGGTGCGCACAAAACGCAGCTCCAGCACATCACTTTGCGCCAACAGCACAAGGTGCAACGAACTGTCGCTGACTTTTCCGCCGTATTCATGCTCGCTACTTTCGACGCTGCCCTCATCAAAGCAGCGCCAGAAGTGGGCATTATTTAGACGTAATTCGATAAACTGGACGGGGCTGAAAGGGGGCGGTAAGGGGATAAACGCCCGCAATAACGAAGTGTGAGTATTCTGTTCCAGCAACTGCCGTAAGATCATGGATACATCGCCCTTAATGGTGAGCGTAAATAGTACATTACCCCTTATTTTTGTAGTGTTACAAGCTTCACGTATAAATCACTGGGGTGACATTTATATGGTGAATTATTCAGCGCAGCAGCCGCACCATCAGGTAGATCGCCGGTTCATGGGCCATATCCTGCAAATGTTGCAGTAACTGGCGGCTCCAGCTCCGCCAAGGCTCTTCCGCCGTTTTCGAAAGCTGCGCGAAGATCGGTGCCAGAGTATTCACGTGGCTGGCGTCGATGATTATCTCGCCAAACGTTAATAACCCCTGCATTTTGCGCCTGGCATCAGCGTCATCGATCAACGTTAGCCAATGCTGGTAATCATCAAGCGGGCATTCGAGCGCCACGTTGAGGCAGTCGATCACCCCAACGTGGTGGCCAATCGCCAGCGAGTAATACATCACCTGGCGGCTTTTCTCTTCCAGCTCGACGCTGTTATCGACAAACTTTTGTCGCAGCATCCAGAACATCACTTTCGCTTGCTGCTCAGACATGGGCGCGCTCCAGCTCGTTCATCAGTTGTTGCACGATGGAAGTCAGGCGCGGGTCCGCCGCCTGTTGCAGCCAGTTATTCACCCGCAGCGTGGCCTGCGCGGGATCGCCTGCGGTTAGTAAAGCAAAGAGCTGGTCGGTGATCTCGCGTCCCTGGCGATAACCCGCCAGCTGGCGTGCCAGCCGTTCAAGCGTCACGCGTAATGCCAGCGGCAGCGTCGGCCAGCGCACGCTGGCGATTTCGTCTACCGCCTGTTGATGATCGACGGCGTGCAGTTTTTGCTCCAGCAAGCCAAGCGCCACGGCAAAACCGTGGATCGTCGCCGCAGGCGTCGGCGGGCAACCGGGGATCCATACATCAATCGGCACAATGGTGTCGCTGCCGCCCCACACGCAGTAGAGATCGTGAAAGATACCGCCGCCGACGCCGCACGCGCCGTAGGAGATGGCGATTTTATGATCCGGTGCAGCTTCCCAGGCGCGCAGGGCTGGCATGCGCATGGCGCGCGTGACCGCGCCGGTAAACAGCAAAATATCCGCGTGGCGCGGCGAGGCCACCACTTTTATGCCAAAGCGTTCCGCATCAAACAGCGGTGTAATGGCGGCAAAAATTTCGATTTCACAGCCGTTGCAGCCGCCGCAATCGACGCGGTAAACATAGGCGGAGCGCTGGATATCGCGCAGCAGCAACTGTTTCATTTTCTGCGCGGATTCATCGAGCGGCACCGGCTGGCTGACATGCTGGTTCAGCACCTTCAGGTCGGAACTCATGCTTGCTCCTTAAGATAGTAATGCACGTTAACGCTGCCGCGATGCTCCAGCGCCGCGCGTCGGCGGCACGCCGGGCAGAGACAGGCTTGCGCCCGCAAATTCTCCAACTGGTGCGGTGCGTTTTGGTTCAGAGCCAGCAGTTCCACCGCCAGCGCCACGGATTTTTCTGGCGCAAACGGCACACCGCACTCGCTACAGTGCTGCAAGCGGAAGGTGGCGCGCACATAGAGATCGGCTTTGTTAGTGACCGCCAGTTCAAACTCTTCCGACAGGCGAATGGCCCGCGTTGGGCACACCTCTTCGCAGCGCCCGCAGTAGATGCAGCGGCCAATGAACAACTGCCAGACGCGGCTGTTCTCCCCGGCATCCGTTTCCAGCGTGAGCGCGTTCGCCGGGCAGGCGGTGGTACAGGCGCCGCAAGCGATGCATTGCTGCGGGTCCAGTTCCGGTTTTCCGCGAAACCCCGGGCACACCTCCAGCGGCGCGAACGGGTATTTCACCGTTGGCTCGCCCGCTCTGAGAATGGTTTTCAACAATTTCAGCATCGTTTCTTTCCTTACTTCAGCGGCGAGTGGCGACGTTCAATGCCGTAACGTTCGATCTCTTTGTAGGGCACGGTTGTCGATTTACGCTTGCGCACATCCACCAGCGTCACGCGGTCGGTACACGAATAGCAGGGATCGAGGCTGCCGATAATCAGCGGCGCATCGGAAACGGTATTGCCGCGCAGCATATAGCGCAGTACCGGCCAGTTGGCGTAAGTCGCCGCGCGGCAGCGCCAGCGGTAAAGCTTCTGGTTGTCGCCGAGCATGCTCCAGTGGACATCTTCGCCGCGCGGCGCTTCCACATAGCCGAGCGCGAATTTGTGTGGCTGATAGCTGAACCCTTCGGTCAGCAGCGGCGTATCCGGCAGGTTATCAAGGGCAAACTCAATCATCGCCAGCGAGTCGAACACCTCTTTCACCCGCACCATGAGGCGTGAAAAGACGTCGCCATCCGGCCAGGTAAACAGCGTTTTCGGCAGGTTGCCGTAATCGGCGTACGGATGATCGAAACGTAGATCGCGGGCGAAACCGCTGCCACGGATCAGCGGCCCAACCGGGCTGAAATCGCGCGCTATCTGGCGGTCAAGAATGCCCACACCCTGGGTGCGCTGCGCCATATTGGGGGTGGAAAGCAGCATATCGACCAATTGCGCCACTTCCGCGCGCATCTCTTTCACCAGTTGGATGGTTTTGACGCGCTGCTCTTTCAGAATGTCGCGGCGGATGCCGCCAATCAGATTCAGACCGTAGGTTTTGCGCGAACCGGTGAGCAATTCAGCCATGGTCATCGATTTCTCGCGGATGCGGAAAAACTGCATGAAACCGGTATCAAAACCGACAAAGTGGCTGGAAAGACCAATGTTCAGCAAATGGCTGTGCAGCCGTTCCACTTCCAGTAGCACCGAACGAATGGTGTGTGCCCGCTGCGGCACCACAATGCCGAGCGCATTTTCCACCGACGTGGTGTAAGCCACGCTGTGGGCAAAACCGCAGATGCCGCAAACCCGGTCCGAAAGGAATGTCACTTCGTTGTAGCCCATGCGGGTTTCCGCCAGCTTTTCCATGCCGCGATGGACATAGAACAAACGGTAATCGGCATCGACAATCCGTTCGCCATCCACAAATAAGCGGAAGTGCCCCGGTTCATCCGAGGTGATGTGCAGCGGGCCGATCGGCACAATGCGCGCCGAATTACCGCCATCGTTGATAAAGGTGTAGTTTTCCGTGTCGCTGGTTGGCTCCGGGCGCAGGCGGTAATCCATGGTGTCTTTGCGCAGAGGGTGCAGATCGTCCGGCCAGTCATCCGGCAGCACCAGGCGGCGCTGATCCGGCAAGCCGACCGGGATCAGACCGTACATATCACGGATCTCACGTTCGCCCCATACGGCGGCAGGTACGCGCGGCGTCACCGACGGGAATTCGCGCGTGTCGGCATCGACCAGCGCTTTCACCACAATCCAGCACTTTTCCGCACCTTCCATCGACAGCGCGTAGTAGACCGCGTAATGGCCATTGAGGGTGCGCTCATCGTTGCCGAAGAGAACCGGTAACCAGCCGTCATGCTGGTAATAGAGGTAGTGCACAATGTCCGGCAACAGATTGATTTTGACCGTTATAGTGACTTGTTCGAAGGTCTGGCGCTCCTCGTCCAGCACCGCGCCGGGAAACTGCGCCTTCAATGCAGCAAGACAGGCGTTGCCGCGAGGTTGCTGGAGATTCACGCTTGCTAAATAACTCACTTTCACTCTCCCTGACGATGCGACGGCGTGGCCGATGCGGCGGTGGTATCAAAATTGGCCCACAGCCAGCTAAGCTGCGTGGGATGATCATCATTGTTTTGCTGCACGATGGTGGCGGCGCTGGCCAGTAACCGGCTGACCGGCTGAGGAATATGCGTACCCATCACCAGCATCATCACCAGCAGAATCACCATCGGCACGGTAGTGAGCCAGCCCAGCTCGCCGGTTGCCACCTGTTGCGGCGGCGTGGCAAACAGCACTTTCGCCACCATGCGCACCAGCCCGCCGAGCACCAGCGTCAGTAACACCAGCAGCAGGATCGTGACGGCGAGATGTTCCGCCGCCAGTCCGGCGGTAACGGTCATAAACTCACTGAGGAAAATATTGAACGGTGGCATACCGCCCAGCGCCAGCGCGCCGCCGCCCAGCAGCACAGCGGTAAACGGCATCACTTTCAGCATGCCGCACACCACATCCATATTGCGGGTGCCGTACTTCAGCAGCACATTGCCGGAGCCGCAGAACAGCAGCGTTTTCGCCAGGCTGTGATTGAGCGTGTGCAGCAGCGCCGCCAGAATACCGAGCGGGCCGCCGATACCGAGCGCAACAGCTACCAGCCCCATGTTTTCCACACTGGAGTAAGCCAGCAGGCGTTTCATATCCTGCTGCACCAGAATGAAGAATGCGGCGACGCCCACCGACAGCAGGCCAAAAATCAGCAGTAGCCGGTTGGGGAAGCTGTCGCCAATGGCGTGGCAAATAATGATGTAGTAGCGAATCAGCACCAACAGTGCGCAGTTGAGCAGCACCGCCGAGAGCAGGGCGCTCACCGGGCTGGGCGCTTCGCTGTGCGCGTCCGGCAGCCAGGCGTGCATCGGGAACAGCCCGGTTTTGGTACCAAAACCAATCAGCACAAATACAAACGCCAGTACCATCAGCGTCGGGTCGAGCTGACCGCTCTCTTTCAGCACTTCGGTCCAGAAAATGGCGTGATCCGGTTGTGCCATAAAGCTGGCGGCATTGGCGTACACCAGTACCGTACCGAACAGGCCAAACGCCACGCCGACGGTACAGATAATGATGTATTTCCATGCCGCTTCCAGCGACGAGCGCTGCCCGTAAATACCGACCAGAAAAGCGGAGCTCAGCGTGGTGGCTTCAATCGCCGCCCACATCACAATCAGGTTATTGCTGGTGACCACCAGCAGCATGGTGAACAAGAACAGGTGAAAAAAACCGTAGTAATAACACAACGTCGGTACGCTGATTTCACCGTGATCGACTTCATGGCGCATATAACCAATCGAGTAGAGGCCGGTGATAAAACCGATTATCCCTAGCAGCGACAGGAACAGCCCGCTCAGGCTGTCGATATGCAACCAGCGGCTGGCGGCGAAAATTTCCCCTTCGCGCACCGCTTCTGCGACTGTCCACAGGGCGATAACCAGTAGCAGGGAAATCCCCAGCGTATGCACCACCGTAACCAGCGTGCGCGCTGCATTGCCGCTCAGGCGGCAGGCGAAGCACAGCGCAGAAACCAGCAGCGGCGTCAGCAGTAACAACGTGAACATCAAGGTATGACTCATGGTGTTACCCCTTCAGTGCTGTCAGCGTGTTGACATCCAGCGTGCCATGAGTGCGCCAGATTTTCCGTGCCAGCAGCACCATCACAATCACCGCGAAAATGGCGTCGGTGGCGATGCCAATCTCCACCAGCTCCGGCGCACGCCAGGCGAGCAGCGCCAGCACTAAATGCGAGCCGTTTTCCATCAGGCAGTAGCCGAAGATTTGCCGCAAAATATTGCGTTGGCTGATAATGCACAGCAGACCTAGCAGGAAGTGACCAAGCGCAACGGCGAGTGCCGGTTTTAGCTGCGCGATCATCGGTAATTGCACCGGGCGCACCACAAACCAGCACAACAGCACAATTGCCGCCGCCATCAGCACCAGCGTTGCCGGGCCAAACAGCCGCTCCCCAACGCCGGATTGCGCCATCTTGCGAAAGGCGTAGCCCATGATCAGCGGCACCAGCAGCACTTTGGTGAAGAACGCGCTGAACGACCACATCAGCAGCTGTTTGGCATCCAGCAACTGCGACAGGGTAAAAAAGATAGAGACCAGCACCAGCGATTGCAGGGCATACAACCAGCAGGAGACGGAGTAGCGTCTGGCGCAGGTGACCAGCAGAGAGGTGAACATCATCAGCCCCGCCAGATTGTTAACAAGCAGTGTTCCCGTCATTATCGACTCCCTTATCCAAGCCACGCCGCAGCAATCACGCTTGAGCACAGCGACATCACAATCAGAATCACTAGCACCAGTTTCATCGCGTACGGCAGCGGTGCGGCCTGTGCCACTTCTTCGCTCGGCTCACCTGGCACCACGCGCCCGAACCAGTAAATAAACCAGCCGAAGCTGGCGACGGATTCCACCAGCGCCAGAATCATCACCGCCAGTAAAATCGGGTCGTCATTCGACAGGGCAAACCCGGCGGCGAAGAGGGGAAATTTACTGAAGAAACCGTTAAATGGCGGCACGCCGGTGATCGCCAGTGCGGCAACGCAAAAGCCAATGCCCGCCAGCGGCAATGTCTTCATCACCCCGCGCAAGCGCGGCAGCAGGCGAGTACCGCAGCTGTAACTCAGTGCGCCCGCGACGAGGAAAAACAGGCTCTTGGCAAAGGCGTGGTTGAAGATGTAAACAATCCCCGCTTTGAAGGCCAGCGGCGAGCCGAAGGTCGAGAGCGACAGCGCAAGAAAGATCCACGCCAGTTGCGAGATGGTCGACCAGGCCAGCAGCCGTTTCATGTCTTTCTGCGGCAGGTACATCAAAAAACCATACACCAGCGTTAACGTCGCCATGCCCACGCCAATCCAGCCAATGGTGTGAGGGATGTGTCCGCCTTCGGCGATAGCGCGGGCAAAAATGTAGACCCCCACTTTCACCATTGACGCGGCGTGTAAGTAAGCACTCACCGGGGTTGGTGCTTCCATCGCATCCGGCAGCCAGGCTTGCAACGGCAACTGGGCGGATTTGCCCCACGCGGCAAACAGAATGCCGCCATAAACCAGATACGCCGCCGGGCCTTGTAGCTGACTGATGGCGCTCAGCGCAAAAGTGTGGGTATGCAAAAACAGCGTGGCCGCCGCCAGATACAGGCCAAGCGAACCGACGTGGGTGATAAGTAGCGCTTTCATCGCCGCGCGCTGGGATTTTTCGCTCTGGTAATAGCTAATCAACGCCCAGGAACAGCCGCCGGTGATCTCGAAAAACAGCAGTTGCCCGAGCAGCGTGGAGGAGAGCACTAAACCGGACATCGCACCGATAAACACCAGCAGAAACGCGTAATAACGGTTGCTGCCGTCATGCGGATGCTCGCGGTTGTCGCGCGTCAGGTAACCGGTCGAATAGAGCGCCACCAGCAGGCCAAGAAACACCACCGCAAACAGGATCAGGGTGCTGATGCGGTCGACTAACAGACCAAACAGCACCACCTGGCCCGCCGCCAGCAGCGGCATGTCCGCAGTTTCACTGCCTGCCTGGTAAAAACGCCAGGCCAGCAACACGGTGGCAAGCGTTGCCAGAAGCGCGAAGAGCGTGGCAAGCTGCGGCGCGGTTTTCCGTGGGCAAAGCGAGACGACCAGCGCGCCGATAAAGGGCAGCAGCAGTGTCGTCAGAGCAAGAGTTTCCATTATTTTTCCGCGCTCCTTACAAACCGGTTAGCCAGAGGACATAGGACAGCGCAGCCAGACTGAAGCCGAGCCAGGTCAGGCGGTGCGTCAGCAAAAAGCGCCCGCGCGCCAGCGAGTTTTCCACCACCGACGACAGCACAAACACCACCAACAGTTTCAGTAGCGTCATCACCAGTGACAGCGCCATTGCGCCCACACTGAGCGTGACGGCGTTGCCGAAGGGGAAAAACAGCGCGAGGAACAGCGAGGCCATCACCACCTGCTTCAGACCGACGCCCCATTTCACCAGCGCCAGACCCGCGCCGGAGTATTCGGTCAGCGGACCTTCCTGCAGTTCCTGCTCCGCTTCTGCTACGTCGAACGGGATTTTGCCCATCTCAATAAAACAGGCGAACCCGCAAGCCAGCATTGCCAGTAGCGTGGCGACTGGTGACATCCAGCCCGCCGCCAGTGTGTTGCTGATGGCGCTGATTTGGGTGGAACCCGCCAGTAACGCCAGCACCAGCAGCGAAAGGATTAGCATCGGTTCAACCAGAATCCCCAGCGTCAGCTCGCGGCTGGCACCGAGACCAGAGAAGGGGCTGCCGGTATCCAGCCCGGAGAGGGCAAAGAAGAAGCGGAACAGGGCAAAGAGGTAAATCAGGGTGATTAAATCGCCCGCCCCGGCAAACGGCGCGGTGCGGATAAACAGCGGCAGCGTCATCGCCACCAGCAGCATGCTGCTGAGCAATACCCATGGCATGGTGCGGAACATCAAGCCAGACGAAGCTGGTGCAACAGCCTGGCGTTTTAGCAGCTTTTGTAAGTCGCGGTAATCCTGCCAGATCCCCGGCCCTTTTCGGGAGTGCATGCGGGCACGGATTTGCCGGGAAACGCCGGTAAACAGGGGCGTCAGCGCCAGCAATAGGGCTGCCTGGCAGAGGGCAAACACCCCAAGTGACCACGCAGAAGTCTGTTCTAACATTGTTGTCTCCTCCTCACAGCGCGATCGTCAGCAGCAGGATCACCAGCGCGGCAATCACATACAGGCAGTAGAGCCGGAAATCGCCGCTTTGCAGGTACTGCACCACGCGAGCCACGCGCTGCGTCGCGCTGACCAGCGGGCGAATGATTTTGTCGTCCCAGAACGGCTCCGTGCGCATTGCCGCCTGCGTAATACCGCCGAGGCTGCGCTGTAAAGGTTGTGCTGGATCGAGCTGTTTACGCAGCTGGTAAAGCGGGCCGAACATCACGCGCAATGGCTGGGTAAAACTGCCTGCGGAAGGCGCCATGCCTTTTTCCCACGCGTAGCCGCAGGCCCAGGCATCGCCGCTGCGACGAAACGCACCGCGCGTCTGGCGGTTGAGAAACCACAGCATGCCGGGCAGCAAGGGCAAAAGCAGTAACAGCAGGAACACGGTGGAAGGCGTCAGCATCGCTTGCTGCGCATCACCGGGGATAAGCGTTGCGCCTTCGGCGGCGGCAAGCGCTGCTGGTGGCGTTAAGCTCAGCGCGATATGCATTAACTGCGGGGCAACCCAGCTTGCGCCTACGCCGAGCGCCACGCACAGCAATGCCAGCACGGACATGGCGGCAACCATCGGCCACGGCACTTCGCGCGCCTGGTCGGCTTTTTTACTGCGGGCATTGCCGCAAAAACTGACGCCGTAAACTTTCACAAAACACATCGCCGCCAGCGCGCCGGTGATCGCCAGCATCACAATGGCAATGGGGCCAGCGAGGCGCGGGATGATCGCGTCGATACGGGTCAGGGAGAACAACGACTGATAGGTGTACCACTCGCTGATAAAGCCGTTCAGTGGCGGCATCGCGGAAATGGCGAGGCAACCCACCAGAAACGCGCCTGCTGTCCACGGCATCCGTTTGCCGAGCGCGCCCATTTGTTCCATATCGCGGGTATGCAGACGAAAGATGATCGCGCCTGCGCCCAGAAACAGCAGGCCTTTAAACAGCGCGTGGTTAAGCAGATGGAACAGCGCGCCGAGCAGGCCGACAGCGGCAATCACCGGTTGATGTAAGGCGATGCCCGCCATGCCAACACCGACGCCCAGCAAAATGATGCCGATGTTCTCGACGGTATGCCATGCCAACAGGCGTTTGATGTCGTGCTCAGCCAGCGCGTACAGCACGCCAAGCACCGACGACACTGCGCCAAACGCCAGCACCACTACGCCCCACCACAATGGAATCCCGCTGTGACCGAGCAGGTCGATACCGACTTTGATGATGCCGAAGATACCGATTTTCACCATCACGCCGGACATCAGCGCCGACGCGTGCGAGGGCGCAGCCGGGTGGGCGCGCGGCAGCCAACTGTGCAGCGGCAACATCCCGGCTTTGGCACCAAAGCCGAAGAAGGCCAGCAGGAAGACCGCCGACGCGGTGCCTGGATCAAGCGTGAGTGTGCGGAAGCTGGCGAAATCGAGGCTGCCGCTCTGCCGCCACATCAGGAAGAAGGCGATCATAATCAGTACCGACCCGGCATGGGCGATAAAGAAGTAGAGCATCCCGGCGCGGATCGACTCTTCATCCTGCTCAGTGATAACCAAAAACCACGAGGCGAGGGACATCATTTCAAACAGCACGATGAACCAGAACGCGTTATCCATCACCACCAGGCCAACCATCGAGGCGATAAACAGGTTCATAAAGAAGCCCATTGCCCCGGCGCCTTTGCCGATGTATTCCCGCACATACGCCAGCGAATAGAGCCCACACAGCGTTACCAGCAGTGAGATAACCAGCACCATAAAGGCACTCAGGTTATCCATACGCACCACGAAATGGGCGAAATCAAAAGGACCGATGGCTTGAAAATTCAGCGGCACACCGCCGTGCAATGCGCTCAGGGCGCTGGCGATCCCTAGCACGCCGCCGAGCATGGCGGCGATCCCGGCGACGTTGATCGCCAGTTCCTGCCTGCGGGCAAGCAGCAATGAAAAGACGCCTCCGGCGACGTACACCACGATTGACCACATCAATAATTGCAGGGCATCCATTAGCGTTGCTCCGGCGTAGAGGAAAGAGGAGGGAAGGTCACATCGGTTGAACTTAGCGCTGCCAGCTCCCGACGGGCTTTGAGCTGTTTATGCATCGTACTTTCGGTTTCCAGATGCAGCGCGTTAGTCGGGCAGGCGCGTACGCAGGCTGGCCCTTCGGGCAGGAAGTCGCAGAGATCGCATTTCACCGCGATGGTTTGCACTCCCGCGTTCCAGCTTAAAAACGGATGCGCGTTGGGCGCGCTGCCGGGCACATCGCGCAGGTGTTCTTCGGCAATGTGGTGCTCGTAACGGGCGGGAATATTGAGCGGGCGGCTGCCGGCGGGCGTGATCGCCCCGAACGGACACACCAGCCCACACAGTTTGCAGCCAATGCACAGCGTTTCGTTGAGATAAACGGCATCATCCTGAAACGAAATGGCATTGACCGGACACACCTGTTTGCACGGCGCATCGTCACAGTGGCGGCACAGTATCGGCGCGGTTTTGGTGGGTGTGCGCACGAGTGTTAGCCGGGGATGGTGCTGCAATCCCTGGCTTTTATGCACATCCGAGCAGGCGGCAAGGCAGGTATTGCATCCTATACACCACTCGGGATCGGCAATCACAAAGCGGTTCATTTCGGCTCCCTGGAATCGAGGTAAGAACATTGAGCCTGCTTTAGCATAAGATGTGCCAAAGTTATAAGTTATTATTTTTCAGTTGGTTATGTGATTTTCGGGAACGGAGGGCGAACAAAAGTGATGGTCAGCGCAGAACAAAAAACAAGCTATCGGCACAAGTGTCGACATGGCGGTGTGAAGTGTGATCGCGGTCAAATATTGGCAGGGAGAAGGCAAAGGAAAGGGCGTACCCGAACGGGCCGCCCTGAGAAAAGGTGTGTTGCTGTCAGGCGTTTTCTTTCAGCCAGTTAACCACGATGTCGTGATGATTGCTGGTTTTGAAGTCATCAAACACATGTTCAACTTTGCCGTCAGCGTCCACGAGGAAACTGATACGGTGGATGCCGTCGTAGGTTTTCCCCATAAAGGTTTTTTCACCCCAGACACCAAACTGCTCGCAGACCTGATGGTCTTCATCAGAGAGCAGCGTAAAGTTGAGCAGCTCTTTTTCGGCAAAGCGGGAAAGTTTCTCTGGTTTGTCGGTGCTGATACCCAGCACTTCCACACCCGCTTTCTTTAACTCATCCATGTTATCGCGCAGGCCGCAGGCCTGGACAGTACAGCCTGGTGTCATGGCTTTCGGGTAGAAATAGACCAGTACACGCTGTCCCTGGAAGTCGGCCAAATTTACTTGTTCACCGTCTTGATCGGGCAAGCTAAATTTCGGTGCGATATCACCGGCTTTCAGTGGATTCATTACTTAACTCCATCCTGTTCATCATGCTGGGAATAGTTGACGATGTTTATACTGCCTTGCGCATTCAATTCTGTACATAGGGCTTTGAACGCCTGCTCAATATTTGACGCGTCCTGTGACGCGGGGCTATGAGCGGTTATCTGGATAAATAGCGTTGGCGCAACGGCAAGGTTGCCGGGCTGCGTACGGGAGACCAACTCCGCAATATTCATTTCGTGTGCGTCAAAAAGCGCAGTAAAACGCTCAATCAGGTGGGGAGAATCGGGGACTTCAACCTGCACCCACACGGTCGCTGGCATATCAGGACGCGGACGGGCGCCGGTGCGCTTCATCACTATCAACAAATCCAGCTCGGCACCTTTCAGCGGCAAAGTCGATTCAATAAGCGTGATAGCGTTCCACGAACCCGAAAGCAGCATTATAAATGTGAACTCTTCCCCCAGCATCGCCAGACGGCTATCTTCGATATTACAGCCGCAACTGCTGACGTGGCGTGTGATCGTGTTCACAATGCCAGGCCTGTCGGCCCCCAGCGCAGTGATAACCAAAAAGTGTTGTGATGAGGTTGTCAAACCTGAGCTTCCTGTCAAACATGAGGTAATCATAAGGAAAGCATAAAAAAAACCGGCATACAACCGCCACAGGGCCTCAGGTCTCTTGCTTTTCTGACGGCACCGCACGTACCATTGAGAATCTTGTTCGCACAGAGGATGGCCCATGTTCACGGGAAGTATTGTCGCGCTTATCACGCCGATGGATTCGCAAGGTAAAGTCTGCCGGTCAAGCCTGAAAAAACTGATTGATTACCATGTCGCCAACGGAACCACGGCGATCGTTTCGGTAGGAACTACCGGTGAATCCGCTACGCTGAGCCATGATGAGCATGCCGACGTGGTGAAGATGACGGTTGAACTGGCCGACGGGCGCATCCCTGTGATTGCCGGGACGGGGGCGAACGCTACCGCAGAAGCCATCAGCCTGACCCAGTGTTTCAACGATAGCGGTGTGGTGGGTTGCCTGACCGTTACGCCTTATTATAACCGCCCGACCCAGGAAGGGCTGTTCCAGCACTTTAAAGCCATCGCCGAACATACTGACCTGCCGCAAATTCTGTATAATGTGCCGTCGCGTACTGGCTGCGATATGCTGCCGGAAACCGTAGGCCGTCTGGCGAAAATTAAAAATATTATCGGTATTAAGGAAGCGACCGGGAACTTAAGTCGTGTTCACCAGATCAAAGAGCTGGTTTCAGATGACTTTATCCTGCTGAGCGGCGACGATGCCACTGCGCTGGACTTTATGCAGCTCGGCGGTGACGGTGTGATTTCCGTTACCAGCAACGTGGCGGCGCGCGATATGGCTGACATGTGCAAACTGGCGGCCCAGGGGAATTACGCCGAAGCACGCGTAATCAACCAGCGTTTGATGCCGTTACACAACAAACTATTTGTCGAACCCAATCCTATCCCAGTCAAATGGGCATGTATGGAGTTGGGGCTTGTAGCAACCGATACGCTGCGTTTGCCGATGACGCCAATCACTGACCACGGTCGTGAAGTTGTCCGCACTGCGCTTAAGCATGCCGGTCTGCTGTAAAGTTTAGGGAGATTTGATGGCTTACTCAGTACAGAAGTCGCGCCTGGCGAAGGTAGCGGGTGTTTCACTTGTGATGTTGCTCGCCGCCTGTAGTTCCGATTCACGTTACAAGCGTCAGGTTAGCGGTGACGAATCCTATCTGGATGCGGCTCCGCTTGCTGAACTTCACGCGCCCGCAGGGATGATCCTCCCGGTGCAAAACGGTGATTACACCATCCCTGTTGCTAACGGCAGCGGCGCGGTAGGTAAAGCGCTGGACATTCGTCCGCCGGCTCAGCCGCTGGCGCTGGTGAGCGGTGCGCGCACCCAGTTTACCGGTGACACCGCGACGCTGATGGTCGAAAACGGTCGCAACAGCACGCTGTGGCCGCAGGTCGTCAGCATTCTTCAGGGGAAAAACTACAGTATCGACAAACGTGACGATGCCACGCAGACCCTGACCACCGGTTGGGTTGACTGGAACCGTCTGGATGAAGATCAGCAGTATCGTGGTCGTTATCAAATCTCGGTGAAACCGCAGGGGTATCAGCAGGCGGTTGTCGTCAAGCTGGTGAATCTGGAACAGGCGGGCAAACCGGTAGCGGACGCCGCGTCGTTGCAGCGTTACAGCACTGAAATGCTGAACGTGATCTCGTCCGGTCTGGATAAAACCGCAACTGACGCGCAAAGCGCGGCGGAAAACCGTAGCGTCTCTACGCTGAACGTCCAGAGTGCCGCCGATGATACCGGTCTGCCGATGCTGGTGGTGCGTGGTCCGTTTAACGTCGTGTGGCAGCGCCTGCCGTCCGTGCTGGAAAAAGTGGGCATGAAAGTGACCGACAGCACCCGCTCAACGGGCAGTATTGCAGTGACCTACAAGCCGTTGTCCGACAGCAGCTGGCAGGAACTGGGCGCGCGCGATCCGGGTCTGGCCTCGGGTGACTATAAACTGCAGGTCGGCGATCTGGATAACCGCAGCAGCCTCCAGTTCATCGATCCGAAAGGTCATACGTTGACACAATCGCAGAACGACGCGTTAGTCGCAGCCTTCCAGGCGGCGTTTAACCGATAATCCTCAGGGCCGGATCTTCCGGCCTTTTTTTATTATGGTGACGCAAACGTGTGCGTCGGCGTAAAATAGCCAAATTAGCCTTGTAATCACACCTGGAGTAATAAAGATGCAAAAGCAAGCTGAGTTGTATCGCGGCAAAGCGAAGACCGTGTACAGTACGGAAAACCCGGACCTGTTGGTGCTCGAATTCCGTAACGATACGTCAGCAGGGGATGGCGCACGCATTGAACAGTTCGATCGTAAGGGCATGGTGAACAACAAGTTCAACCATTTCATTATGACCAAGTTGCAAGAAGCGGGCATCCCGACCCAGATGGAAGCGCTGCTTTCTGATACCGAATGTCTGGTGAAAAAACTGGATATGGTGCCGGTAGAGTGCGTTATTCGTAACCGTGCGGCAGGCTCGCTGGTGAAACGTCTGGGCATTGAAGAGGGCATTGAACTGAATCCGCCGCTGTTCGATATGTTCCTCAAAAACGATGCGATGCACGACCCGATGGTGAACGAATCCTACTGCGAAACCTTCGGCTGGGTGAACAAAGAAAATCTGGCGCGCATGAAAGAGTTGACCTACAAAGCCAACGATGTGCTGAGCAAACTGTTTGATGACGCAGGTCTGATCCTCGTTGATTTCAAACTCGAATTTGGCCTGTTTAAAGGCGAAGTGGTGCTCGGCGACGAGTTCTCCCCGGACGGCAGCCGCCTGTGGGATAAAGAGACGCTGGATAAAATGGACAAAGATCGTTTCCGTCAGAGCCTTGGCGGCCTGATCGAAGCCTATGAAGCGGTGGCGCACCGTCTTGGCGTAAAACTGGACTGATCTTCAGCCCGCGTTACTTCCGGAGGGTGCCTGCATCCTCTGGATTTCCTCACTTTTTTCCTGTGCTAATCCTTCCTTCTGCGCCTACGATCATATATACACTGAGTCCATCATTGGGATAGTGAGGTAGTTATGCGCTGGCAAGGCCGTCGAGAGAGTGACAACGTAGAAGACCGACGTAACGAGTCGGGTGGGCCGGTGATGCGCGGGCCGGGGTTCCGTTTACCGGGCGGCAAGGGGGGATTACTCCTGCTGTTTGTGGTGATCGTGGCAAGCTATTACGGGGTTGATCTCACCAGTTTACTGACCGGGGAACCGGTTAGCCCTCCAACGCAACAACAGCGCGCGGCGAACCCGCACGAAGATGAGTCCGCGCATTTCACCCGCGTCATTTTCGCTACCACTGAAGAGACCTGGGGCCAGCTGTTTGAAAAAATGGGGCAACATTATCAACAGCCGACGCTGGTGATGTACCGTGGCAGCACCCATACCAGTTGCGGTACCGGGCAATCCATCATGGGGCCGTTTTACTGTCCGGCAGACAGCAAAATTTATATCGATCTCTCTTTTTACGATGAGATGAAAAACAAGCTCGGCGCGGGTGGCGATTTCGCACAGGGTTATGTGATTGCCCATGAAGTCGGTCATCACGTGCAAAAGTTGCTGGGGACTGAGGCCAAAGTGCGCAGTCTGCAACAAAATGCCACGCAACAGCAGGCGAATGCCTTGTCGGTGCGCATGGAGTTGCAGGCCGATTGTTATGCGGGCGTCTGGGGCCACAGCATGGAGCAGCAAGGTGTGCTGGAACCGGGTGATGTGGAAGAGGCACTGAACGCAGCGCAGGCGATTGGTGATGACCGCTTACAGCAGCGCAGCCAGGGTGTCGCGTTCCCGGAGAGCTTTACACATGGCACTTCGGCTCAGCGTTACGCCTGGTTCAAACGCGGAATGGGCAGTGGCGATCCGGCGCAGTGCAATACGTTCAGCGGGCAGTTGTAAGCACTACGTGATGCAACAACTGATTGAGCTGAGCGCCCGGATGGCTCGGGAAGGTATTCGTCGCTTGCTGGTGATTGCCGGTGCGTCTGCGTGGAGTGAAACCCAGGCGACAGAGTTGCGCGACTCGCTTCCCGGCGACTGGCTGTGGGTCGGTGAAAACAGCGACTGGCCACAACACATTAAGCCGCGCGCGTTAACCTCGTTGCTCGGTCGGGAATTTCGCCACGCGGTATTTGACGCCCGCAAGGGTTTTGATGTGGCTGCTTTCGCCGCGCTTGGCGGGACGCTGACGGCAGGTAGCTGGCTGGTGTTACTCACTCCGCCGCTTGAGCTGTGGCCGCAGATGCCGGATGCTGACAGTCTGCGCTGGAGCGACACCGCCGAGCCGATTCCGACCCCGGTTTTTGTTGACCACTTTTGCCGTACACTCCGTGACGATCCACAAACCGTGGTGTGGCAGCAAGCGTCACCTTTCTCTCTTTCAGACTTTCCTCTCCGTCGTGAGTGGCATGCGGCAACTGGCGCGCCCGAGCAAGAGCAGGCACAGATCCTCGAACAACTTCATCGCATGCCGCCAGGTGTCGCAGTGGTCACCGCACCGCGCGGGCGAGGTAAATCGGCGCTGGCGGGGATGCATATTGCCCGCACATCCGAGCCTGTCACGATCACCGCACCCGCGCGCACCGCTACCGAGGTGCTGGCGCACTACGCCGGGGAACGGTTCAACTTTATCGCTCCGGATGCATTGCTCCAGCAGATAACGGCACAAGGCGCGCAGCCTGGCTGGCTGGTGGTGGATGAAGCAGCCGCGATCCCTGGCCCGCTGCTGCATGCGCTGGTTTCCGCTTTCCCTCGCGTACTGCTCACCACCACCGTGCAGGGCTATGAAGGCACCGGGCAGGGCTTCTTGCTGAAGTTCTGCGCCGGGTTTCCGCAGTTACGCCATTACACGCTCTCCACGCCGCTGCGCTGGGCGCTGGGCTGCCCGCTGGAGCAGGCGATTAGCGCCCTGTTGCTGTTTGACGATGAATCTGTCATTAAACCGCCGACAGGTGACATAACCATGCAGCCGCTGTCGGCGCAGGCCTGGCAAGAGACACCGGCGATCCCGGCAGCGATTTATCGTCTGCTGGCGAGCGCCCACTACCGAACATCACCACTCGATCTGCGGCGCATGATGGACGCACCGGGGCAGCATTTCTGGCTGGCCCGCCGGGCAAAAGTGGCGGTTGCCGCGCTCTGGCTGGTGGAAGAGGGCGGGTTAAGCGCCGGGCTGAGCCAGGCGGTGTGGGCGGGTTTTCGTCGCCCGCGCGGTAACCTGGTGGCGCAATCGCTGGCCGCGCACGGCGGCAGCCCGCTGGCGGCGACATTGCGTGGACGGCGCATCAGCCGCATTGCTGTGCATCCTTTTTGCCAGCGCACAGGGATTGGTAGTGCGCTCATCACCCATGCGCGGGCGCAAACAGCGGCGTGTGATTACCTCTCCGTCAGTTTTGGCTACACGCCAGCGCTTTGGCGCTTCTGGCAGCGCTGCGGTTTTTCGCTGGTGCGCCTTGGTAGCCATCGTGAAGCGAGCAGCGGTTGTTTTACCGCCATGGCGATAATCCCGCTGACGGCGGCTGGTGAAGCGCTACTGGTTCGGGAACAGACCCGGCTGGCGCGCGATCTGCCCTGGCTTGCTGACTGGCGTGGGGAAACGTTGTCACTGCCTGTCGTTCCGTCGACTACCCTTAATCAAGAGGACTGGCTGGAGTTGGCCGGTTTTGCTTTCGCGCACCGTCCGCTTTCGGCGGCTTATGGCGCGTTATGCCGTTTACTGGCACACACGCATTTGCCATTGCTGGCATTGCGAGGATGGGTAACCGATGGAGAAAGCGAACAGGCTCTGTGCCAGCGTTTATCGCTGAGCGGGCGTAAAGCACTGCGAGTACGCCAGCGCCAGGAGTGCGAACAGGCGCTCGTACATCTGGACGCCCCTCGCGCGCTAACTCTGAAAACACAGGTGCAGAAACTGCAATTTTTTTAACTAACTCATTCAGTTAAATGGCATGGTCATTATGGCTCCCGGGCGTAAACTGCACTCAACGATTTAAGGAGACAACCATGAAACATGACCATTTCGTTGTGCAAAGTCCGCAATCCCCGGCAAAACAATTACTGCTGTTGTTTCATGGCGTTGGCGATAACCCGGTCTCCATGGGGCAGATTGGTCGCTGGTTTGCACCGCACTTTCCCGATGCGCTGATTGTCAGTATTGGCGGCGTGGAAGCCTGCGGCGCACCACCGGCCCGCCAGTGGTTTTCCGTGGCTGGCGTGACGGAAGAAAATCGTCAGCAACGCATTGATGCTGTGATGCCGCAGTTTATTGACGTTGTACGATACTGGCAGCAGCAAAGCGGTGTGAACGCGCTGGCAACGGCGCTGATTGGCTTTTCGCAAGGGGCGATTATGGCGCTGGAAGGGTTGAAAGCGCAGCCGGATCTCGCCTCGCGCGTGATTGCTTTCAACGGGCGTTATGCCACGCTGCCGCAAGTGGTTTCCACGGCGCAGACCATTCACCTGATTCACGGCGGTGAAGATAGAGTTATCGATCTGGCCTGGGCGGTGAAGGCGCAGGAAGCTGTGCAAACGTTAGGCGGCGATATCACGCTGGATATTGTTGAGAATTTGGGCCACGCCATTGATGATCGCAGTATTGAGCTGGCGCTCAATCATTTACGCTACACCGTACCGAAGCACTACTTTGATGAAGCGTTAAGCGGCGGTAAGCCGAATGATGACGATATTATTGAGTTTTTATGAGCAGACATTCACCCCCCGAAAGGGGGTGAATAATTTGAGACTTACTTTTTCGGCTGATCCTGTTTCGGCCAGTCGTCATCGTCATCCCACTTATCGTTGAAATCACGATGCGGCGGCAGATCCGGTTTGTTAGCGAGGAATTTTTTGTGATCAACCCGGCTAAGGTCTTTGATCACATTAATCAGTACGCCAAGTAAAAACACCAGTACCAGAATCCACCAATATTTTGCCAGCCAATCCATGTCATCCTCCAGCCATCAGGCGATGAGTTGTTCCATAATGCGTTGATACATACGGGCAAGCAGTTGCAAATCCGCCGCGTTCACACATTCGTTGATCTTGTGAATGGTCGCGTTCACCGGCCCGAGCTCAACCACTTGTGCGCCCATACGCGCGATAAAACGGCCATCAGATGTGCCGCCTGTGGTTAACAACTGCGGTTTGATCTCATTATAGTGCTCAATGGCATTGACTACCGCATCCACCAGCTTGCCGCGCCCGGTGAGGAACGGCTGCCCGGAAACCCACCACTCCACGCTGTAGCGCAACTGATGTTTATCCAGCAACGCCTGCACGTGGGCTTTGATCATCTCATCGGTTAGTTCGGTACTAAAGCGGAAGTTGAACTGCACAAACAGATCGCCAGGGATAACGTTGTTGCTGCCAGTGCCAGCTTTGATATTGGCAATTTGCATGCTGGTCGGCGGGAAATATTCGTTGCCGTGATCCCACTGAATCGCCACAAGTTCATTGAGCATTGGCGCGGCGCGATGCACCGGGTTATCCGCCAGATGCGGATAGGCGACATGACCCTGAACGCCGTGAATGGTCAGGTTGCAGGTCATTGAACCGCGGCGGCCATTTTTCACCACATCCCCCACCACTTCCGTGCTGGAAGGCTCACCGACCAGGCAGTAGTCCAGCCGTTCATTACGTGCCATCAACGTTTCGACTACTTTGACGGTGCCGTTTGTCGCGCTGGCCTCTTCGTCAGACGTGATAAGAAACGCCAGACGGCCTTTATGCTGCGGATGCTGTGCGACAAAACGCTCGGCGGCGACGACCATAGCAGCCAGTGAACCTTTCATGTCTGCCGCGCCGCGACCAAACAGCATGCCGTCACGGATAGTCGGTTCAAAAGGCGGGTTGATCCAGCGGTCCGCATCGCCAGCCGGAACCACATCTGTATGGCCAGCGAAGGCCAGCGTTTCGCCTTGTCCGCGCCATGCCCAGAAGTTTTGCGTGTCGCCAAAATCCATCGGCTCAATGGTAAAACCGATAGCGCGCAGACGTTCAATCATTAGCGCCTGGCATCCTGCATCATTGGGGCTCAGAGAAGGGCGACGAATAAGCTGCTGTGTCAGCTCAATAACCGGGCACGACATAAACTACACCTCGTTAATAAACTTCTCATAACTGGATTCATTGAAACCCAGCAGCATAGGCTTACCCGGCGCGCAGAGCAATGGGCGTTTGATAATTGCAGGCATTTCAAGCATCAACGCGATGGCAGCCTCATCATTAGTGATGGTTGCGCGCTGGGCATCATCCAGCTTGCGCCAGGTGGTGCCACGGGTATTTACCAGCGCTTCCCAGCCGAGTTCATCAATAAATGTACGCAGTAAATCTGCATGAATACCGTCTGCGCGGTAATCGTGGAAATGGTATTCCACCTGCTGCGATTCGAGCCAGCGGCGCGCTTTTTTGATGGTGTCGCAGTTTTTGATGCCGTACATGGTGATCATGGTGAATCCTTTTGTCTCATTTTTGGTTATTTGTGCAAGAAATTAGAATAATGGGTTTTAATTTGCCTGTGATTGGTCTGATAAGCAAATGTCAGCGGATATAACCACTCTGTTCCAGTTTGAATAAACTTTCAGGCGTTGCGCATACCATGCCAGTGGTTAAAAAACGGAAACCATATTGTTGATAAAATCCTGTTTTTTCCGGTACGGAATAAATAAAGGTTTTGCCGAACGGTAATAATGTTCTAACAATGTCAGACATCAGCTGTTTTCCATAACCACGCCCCTGCATTTCTGGTGCGACCACAATATCCGCAACATAACTGGCCCACGTCAGATCGCTGATAGCACGCGCCGTGGCGACCAGTTCCCCATTATGGTAACCAAACCAGCAGAAGGTGCTGTTACGCCACGCCTGCTCGACCTGCAGCGGGTCGCGCTGATTGAGACCGCCTGCGGCAATCAGCGTCGTTAACGCCAACCAGTCCACCGCTTCAATTGCTGATTTATCAAACAATGTGATCGTCATTTCATTTAGCCCTAAAGTTTTTATGGAATATTGCCGTTATTCACAGTAAATGACCTGGCATCGGCTCATAGTTATCGCAAGCATTAAAAGTACCCCGCTAATAGCAATTGAAGCAATTGATTAACGTCTCTTCAACATCGTTACGGGTTTAAGTAGAATTGCCAAAATAATAAGAGAGGTAGTTATGATTGAACATGAACTGGGGAACTGGAAAGATTTTATCGAAGGCATGCTTCGTAAATAATTTCCTGATGAACGATTAAGCAGTGACAGCTTGATAAATAACAATGTGAACCAACACATGAAAAAAAGGCGACCAGTAGGTCGCCTTTTTGTTATGCGGAAATTACTGTGCACGCGCTTTCAATGGAAAACGGCGGCGCACCAGCACGAAGAACAGCGGGACAAAGAAAATCGCCAGCACGGTGGCGGAAATCATCCCGCCCATCACACCGGTACCCACTGCATGCTGGCTGCCGGAGCCCGCGCCGGTGCTGGTTGCCATCGGCAGCACACCGAAAACGAACGCCAGCGAGGTCATCAGGATTGGCCGCAAGCGCTGGCGGCAGGCATGCAACGTGGAAACCAGAAGATCTTCACCTTTCGCATTCATATCGTTGGCAAACTCAACGATGAGGATCGCATTCTTCGCCGACAGGCCAATCACCGTCAACAACCCGACCTGGAAGTACACATCGTTCTCCAGCCCGCGCATCCAGGTTGCCAGCAACGCGCCAATCACGCCAAGCGGCACCACCAACATCACCGAGAACGGCACAGACCAGCTTTCATATAGTGCCGCGAGGCACAGGAAAACCACCAACAGGGAAACCGCATATAACGCCGGTGCCTGCGCACCGGAAAGGCGCTCCTGATAAGACATCGCTGTCCACTCCAGACCAAAACCGGTAGGCAACTGGCTAACCAGTTTTTCCATCACATCCATTGCCGTACCGGTACTGACGCCGGGAGCGGATTCGCCGACAATTTCCACCGCAGCATAGCCGTTGTAGCGCTCAAGGCGCGGCGAGCCGGTTTCCCAGCGCGAAGTGGCAAACGCGGAAAACGGCACCATTCCACCGCTGCTATTTCGCACATACCAAAGGTTAATATCGTCCGGCAGCATGCGGTATTTCGCCGCAGCTTGTACGTAGACCTTTTTCACGCGCCCGCGATCCATAAAGTCATTCACGTAGCTGGAGCCCCAGGCAGTTTTCAGCGTGTTGTTAATATCATCAATCGATACGCCCAGCGCCTGCGCTTTGCGCTGATCAATATCGATTTGCAGCTGGGCGCTGTCATCAAGACCGTTATGGCGAACGCGGGTCAGCGCCGGATCTTTCGCCGCCATCTCAATCAGACGATCGCGGGCGGCCATCAGAGCGTCATGGCCTGCACCGGCGTGATCCTGCAATTCCATATCGAAACCGGCCGAACTCCCCATGCCGCTGATAGCGGGCGGGCTGCTGGCGAAAACGCGAGCTTCACTAATGCGGCTAAATGCTTTGGTAGCGCGTTCGATAATGGCAAACGCGCTGCCGCTGTTCGGGTCGCGGGCTTCCCAGTCTTTCAGGCGGATAAACAAACGCGCCACGTTTTGCCCGTTACCGCCGGGGCCGGAGCCGACAGTGGAAAACACCGATTCAACATTCTCTTTTTCGTGGGTGAAGAAATAGTCTTCGACTTTTTGCACCACTTTCAATGTCTGCTGTTGCGTAGCACCGCTCGGTAATTGCACGGACGTGGTAAACATGCCCCTGTCTTCCAGCGGCAGAAACGACGTTGGCAGATGCAGGAACAGCAACACCATGCCGCCAATTAGCAACATATAGAGCAAAATCCAGCGCAGACTGCGGTGCAAAATTTTACCGACGGCGGTTTCATAGCGATCGGCGTTGCGGTTGAAAATGCGGTTAAAGGCACCGAAAAAGCCTTTCTGCCCGTGCAGTTCGCCTTTATGCAGCGGCCGGAGCAACGTGGCGCACAGTGCCGGTGTGAGGATCATCGCCACCAGCACAGAAAGCACCATCGCCGAGACAATGGTGATAGAAAACTGGCGATAAATCGCGCCAGTGGTGCCGCCAAAGAAAGCCATCGGCACAAATACCGCCGACAGCACCATCGCAATCCCCACCAGCGCGCCCTGGATTTGCCCCATCGATTTGCGTGTCGCTTCTCTGGGCGACAGCCCTTCTTCGGTCATGATGCGTTCGACGTTTTCCACCACCACAATGGCATCATCCACCAGCAGACCGATGGCGAGCACCATGGCGAACATGGTCAGAGTGTTAATGCTGTAGCCGAATGCGTAGAGCACTGCGAACGTACCAAGCAGCACGACCGGTACGGCGATAGTGGGAATCAGCGTAGCGCGGAAATTTTGCAGGAACAGGTACATCACCAGAAACACCAGCGCGATAGCTTCGAGCAGGGTTTTCACCACATCGATAATCGAGGCTTTAACAAACGAGGTGGTTTCGTAGGCGACTTTATATTCCAGACCGTGCGGGAAAAACTGCGACAGCTCGTTTAAGCGGTTAATCACCAGCTCTGCCGTGGCCATTTCGTTAGCGCCGGAAGCCAGTTTTACCCCCAGCCCGGAGGCAGCTTTGCCGTTGAAACGGCTCAGGTAGTCATATTTCTCTGCGCCCAGTTCCACCGTCGCCACGTCGCCGAGACGAACTTCTGAACCATCCTGATTCACACGCAGCGTAATATTGCGGAACTGTTCCGGCGTTTGTAAAAGCGACTGCGCATTGATGGTGGCGTTTAACGCCTGGCGATCAACGGACGGCGTTCCGCCAAGTTGCCCGACGGCGATTTGCGCGTTTTGCGACGAAATAGCGCTGGTCACGTCCGAGGCTGTGAGCTGGTAGCTATTGAGCTTTGCAGGGTCGAGCCAGATACGCATGGAATATTGCGAACCGTAGGCGTCGATATCGCCGACGCCGTTTACGCGGCTAATCGGATCCTGAATATTACTTGCCACGTAGTCGGAGATATCTTGCTTATCCATCGAACCGTCGGTGGAGACAAACGCGATGGTTAAAATGTTGGTATCACCGGTTTTACGCACCGTGACGCCTTGGTTTTGCACGGCTTGCGGAAGTTTACGCATTGCCGATTGCAACTGGTTTTGCACCTGCTGTACGGCTTCATCAGGATCGGTGCCGGCGCTGAAATTGAGGGTGACCGTTGCCTGCCCGGTGGCGCTGCTTTGCGAGGACATATACATTAAATTATCGAGGCCGGTCATATTCTGCTCGATAACTTGCGTCACGGTGTTTTCCAGCGTTTGTGCCGATGCGCCAGGGTAGTTAGCGGTAATTCGGACATTCGGCGGGGCTAAATCGGGATATTGTTCGACGGGTAAAGAAATAATGGCAAGTGTCCCCGTAAGACAGATCAGGATCGCCAGCACCCACGCAAAAATGGGGCGATCAATAAAAAAATTCGCCATCAGAAATAAAACCTCATATTGCTGCGCATCGTTATAGTGACATTGCTTGCATCAATGTAGCGGCAATGCAGAAACCAATCGTGTAGAAAAAAAGGAGAAAATGTAAATTATCATGCCCGATTAAGGCATAACTATGCATAACGAGACTTAAGCAAAATTTACTCCTGCCAAAAACCATTTTACTTGAAATTCTTTACACTTATTGACGACCAGCGCGGGTCAGTAACGGAAAACGAAACTGCACCTGGGTGCCGCTGCCCGGTGGGGAGACGATTTCCAGCACACCGCCAAGACGCTCAGCGCGCTCTCGCATGATCGTTAACCCATAATGTCCGGCGGGCTCCAGCGTACTGTTCATACCGATGCCGTTATCACGAATGTAGATCGAATGCAGCCCGTCAGGATCGGTCACACAACTGACGGTGATTTCGCTGGCCTGCGCGTGTTTAATCGCGTTAATTACCGCTTCACGCACAATTTGTAAAACGTTCATTTGCTGTTGCGCGTCCAGCGCCTGTGTGGGTAAACGACAATCCAGATTCAGCTTCGCGCTGGTCTGGCTTTGTAATACATCCAGTGCTTCACGCAGCGCAGCGGGTAGCGAGCTTTGCTGTAAGGAGAGGCGGAATGTGGTGAGCAGCTCACGCAACTGCTGCCAGGCATTGTTCAGACCACGTGAAAAGTCGTCGATAATCAGGTGGGCAGGGGCATTATCTTCTGGCACAGAACGTTTGAGCAGCGCCAGTTGGATACGCAAATAAGAGAGCATTTGCGCCAGCGAATCGTGCAGCTCACGGGCAATGGTCGCGCGTTCTTCCATCAGCATTAATTGCTGGTAATGCTTCTGCGCCTGGTTGATATAGAGCCCGCGCCCAAGAATGGTGGCGATGTTACACATCAGCGGTGCGGAGAGATGCTGCTGGTGGCTTTGCCAGCGCAGCTCGCCCAGCACGTTCTCCTGCATATTTACCGGCAAGCTGTTCACCGGCAGCGTGGGATCGGCCTCACCTTGCTGAATGCGCCAGTTGTCATCGACAACCAGTTCCAGGAAGTAGGCTGACTGATGGTCGTAGACGATTTGCAGCACCTGCTGCAGACAGAGGGCGTCAATCTGGCTGGTATTGAGCGCCTGCGAGCACTGGTACATCACCTCCAGGCGGCTGTTGGCTTCGTGCAGATCGCGGGTTTTTTCCGCCACCGAGGTTTCCAGCGAGCGGTAAAGTTTAAACAGTTGCCCGGACATTCGGTCGAATGTTGAGGCCAGTAACCCCAGTTCGTTATCCAGTTTGTTATCGAGCGGCAGCAAGGAAAAGTGCCCTTGCTGGATACGCTGGCAGGTGGCGACCAGGTTATTAAGCGGTTTGACGACCCGCTGGCGAATACGGCGCAGCGTAAAAAACACCAGCGTGAAAATCCCTACCGCGCCCAGCATCGAAATAGCGACTACCAGCATCATCTTGCGTTCGGCGTAGTGCTGGAGCGCCAGCACGAACAAATCAATTTGCCCGACATAAGCCTGGATATTCTGCTCATACCATTGCTGATCGCCCTGAATCAGATGCTTTTCCATCTGGTGCCAGTTTTCGTGCAATTGCCCATAACGTTCCTGCACTTCTTGTGGAACGTACCAGCGGTTCAACGTTTGTAATACGGGAGAGTTCAGCGTCTGCTGGTAAATCTGGCGGTGGGATTGTAGCTCGGTGGTCTGTTTTTGCAGTTCGTAACCAAGACGGTAGCTCTGCATGCGCAGCGACCCGGCGATATTAATGGCTTCCGCGTCCCGCAGGCTGCTGGCAAGCGTGACGAGCGCTACCCCGGTGGAGAGCAGCGACAGTAAAACAAGAGAGAAAAAGGCTCTGGCCAGGCTTCCTGAAACAGATTTTTTGACTATCACTGCAGCGCTTCCCAATCCTGATGTTACGTACAGGAAACATCGGCCTGAACGTCCATCGAATGAAATAATTTTTCAGAAATCCTGAAATAAATTGATCTGCTACAAGCTCGTGACAAATAGATAACCTTTCTGGGCAATTGAACATTGCCTGTGTCGTGCCGCCCCGGTAAATACAATGCTCATATAAAAAATAGGGTTTATTAAACCAGAAAAGAAGGGTGCCATGAATCGTTTTATTATGGCGAATAGCCAGCAATGTATAGGATGTCGTGCCTGCGAAGTCGCGTGTGTGATGGCGCACAATGACGAGCAACATGTGTTAAGCGCCGGGCATTTTCACCCACGGATCACCGTGATTAAACATCAGCAGCACCGCAGCGCGGTGACCTGCCACCACTGTGAAGCTGCGCCCTGTGCCCGCAGTTGCCCGAATGGCGCAATCAGCCGCATTGATGAGGCGATTCAGGTCAATCAGCAGAAGTGTATTGGCTGTAAATCCTGCGTGGTAGCTTGTCCGTTTGGCACCATGCAGGTGCTGGTCACACCGATTGGCGACGGGCTGGTAAAAGCCACCGCGCACAAATGTGATCTCTGCCAGGGCCGAGCGGAAGGCCCGGCTTGCGCGCAGAATTGCCCGGCCGATGCGCTGCAACTGGTGAACAGTGATGCGCTGGCGGGACTTGCGAAATCCCGCCGCCTGCGCACGGCCAGCCATGAGGCGCAGCCGTGGCACAGTGTCGCGGCACTGACTCCCGCTTTTAACGACCGTAAAGTGCGGCAGATGCGTAAAACGCCGCCGCGCGGTGAGCCAGATAAACTGCCGCTGGCGGCGCGTAAAAGCGGCTTTGATGAGATTTACCTGCCATTTCGCGCCGATCAGGCCAATCGTGAAGCTGAGCGCTGCCTGAAGTGCGGCGATCACAGTATTTGCGAATGGACTTGCCCGCTGCATAACCATATCCCTCAATGGATTGAGCGGGTGAAAGAGGGCGATATTGCGGCGGCGGTCGAACTTTCGCATCAAACCAACTGCTTGCCGGAGATCACCGGTCGCGTCTGCCCGCAAGATCGGTTGTGCGAAGGGGCATGTACGGTGCGCGATGAGTATGGTGCGGTCACTATCGGCAATATTGAGCGCTATATCTCCGATCAGGCACTGGCGCAGGGCTGGCGGCCTGATTTGCAGCAGGTTGCGGCAGTCGATAAACGCATCGCGATCATCGGTGCTGGTCCGGCGGGCCTGGCCTGTGCGGACGTGCTCGCTCGCCACGGCGTGAGCGCCACCGTGTTCGATCGTCACCCGGAAATCGGCGGTTTGCTCACTTTCGGCATTCCCGCTTTTAAACTGGATAAATCACTGCTGGCGCGTCGTCGTGAAATTTTCAGCGCGATGGGCATCCGCTTTGAACTCAATTGTGAAATCGGTAAAGACATCGCGCTGGATACGCTGCTCAGCGATTATGACGCGGTGTTTGTGGGCGTTGGTACTTACCGTTCAATGAAAGCCGGTTTGCCAAATGAAGATGCGCCGGGCGTTTACGATGCGCTGCCGTTCCTGATTGCTAACACCCGCCAGTTAATGGGGTTGCCGGACAGCGCCGACGAGCCGTTTATCAACACCGAGGGGCGCAATGTCGTGGTGCTCGGCGGCGGCGATACGGCAATGGACTGTGTGCGTACCGCACTGCGCCATGGCGCGAGCAAAGTGACTTGTGCCTACCGTCGCGACGAAGCCAATATGCCCGGCTCGAAGAAAGAGGTGAAAAACGCGCGGGATGAAGGGGCTGATTTTGAGTTCAACGTCCAGCCGGTGAATCTTGAGCTGGATAAGAACGGTAAAGTTTGCGGTATTCGCCTGCTACGCACCCAGCTTGGCGAGCCGGATGCCAAAGGTCGCCGCCGTCCGGTGCCGATTGAAGGCAGTGAATTTATTATGCCTGCCGATGCGGTGATCATGGCGTTTGGTTTCAACCCGCATTCGATGCCATGGCTGGAGCGCCACGGTGTGCGCGTTGATGACTGGGGGCGAATTGACGCCAGTGTCGAAAGCCAATTCCGTTACCAGACCAGTAATCCGAAAATTTTTGCCGGGGGCGATGCGGTGCGCGGTGCCGATCTGGTGGTGACCGCGATGGCGGAGGGGCGCCACGCCGCGAAGGGCATGATGGACTGGTTAGGCGTCAAAACGCCTGGGCAACATTAAGTCGTTTGCCATAAAACAGGCTTCACGGCGTTACACTTCGCGGCGTAGTATTACGCAAAGTTGCTAGCGCTCTGGAGCCTGTATGTCGCTGAAAATTGAAGTTATCAAAGATAAAATCCTCTCTGAAAATTACTTTGTCCTGCGCAATATCACCTACGATTTGACCCGTCAGGACGGTGAAGTGGTGCGTCATAAACGCGAAGTCTACGACCGGGGCAATGGCGCGACTATCCTGCTTTATAACCGTGAAAAACAGAGCGTGCTGCTGATCCGCCAGTTCCGGATCGCCACCTGGGTGAATGGCAACGTGGATGGCCGCTTGATTGAAGCGTGCGCCGGGCTGCTGGATGACGATGAGCCGGAAGTGTGCATTCGTAAAGAAGCCATTGAGGAAACCGGATACCAGGTTGGCGAGGTGCGCAAAGTGTTTGAGTTGTACATGTCGCCGGGCGGGGTAACAGAAATTGTCCACTTCTTTATTGCGGAATATAACGACGCGCAGCGCGCTAATAATGGCGGTGGGGTGGAAGATGAAGATATCGAAGTGCTGGAATTGCCCTTCCAGCAAGCTTTAGCGATGGTGGCAAACGGTGAGATCCGTGATGGCAAAGCGGTGATTTTACTGCAATATTTGCAAACATCTGGCCTAATGGACTGAAATTTATAAGGTTATCAGCTTCAGTTTCAGATGAAGCTATCCGACAAATCCGATTGAGCAAGCCAACCGGGAAATAGAATATACGCAGGTTCTGCGTCTATTCTTCCGGGGTTGTGCCATCCATGCGTTACCGCAGCGTTTTGACTTTGCTCTTCGGTCTTCTGACCGCACCGGTGCTGTGTGCTGCGCCCGCGCAACAAACCTTTTCCGACTGGCAAGTCACCTGTAATAACCAGAATTTTTGCGTGGCGCGCAATATTGGTGAGCATCAGGGGCTGGTCATGACGCTGGAGCGCAGCGCCGGCGCACGCACCGATGCCACGCTGCGTATCGATTATGGCGGCATCGACGCACCGATTACCAAAGAACCGCCGATTGCCGGGCGCTTATTATTTGACGGTCAGCCGCTGGCGCTGGCGAGTGAGCGCTGGCAAATCACCCCGTGGCATCTGGTGACGGATAATACCGATGCCATCACTTCGTTTTTAAAAAACATTCAGGAAGGCCAGTCGCTTACCTTGCAAGGCAGCAAGGGCGAGATTTCTCTGGTGGGGTTGAAAGCTGCACTGTTGTTTATTGATGCGCTGCAAAAACGCGTCGGCAGCGAAACGGCATGGATTAAAAAGGGCGATAGCCCGTCGTTAAGCGTTCCGCCCGCGCCCGCGTTGAAAAAGGTGGCGGTGGCCAACGTTGCGCCAAGCCCGCTGACGCACCAGGAACTGAACGATTTGCTGGATTACGGCACCTGGCGAATGAACAGCAGCCAGTGTTCACTGGATCCCATGCGTCGTCAGGTGCGCGTGAGTGCGCTGACTGATGATAACGCGCTGCTGTTGATCGACTGTGAAGCGGGTGCGTATAACATGGTCGAACGCGCGTGGCTGGTGTCGAGGCAAAAACCGTTTGCTGCGCGGCTGGTACGCCTGTTGCTGCCTTTCACGCCGGATAACGGTAACGATGAAATGGAGCTGATGAACGCGGCGTTTGATGAGAAAACCCGCGAGCTTACGACGCTCTCCAAAGGGCGCAGCCTGGCGGATTGCGGCGTGTCGAGTCGCTGGCGTTTTGATGGTCAGCGTTTTCGCCTGGTGCGTTACGCCCAGGAGCCCTCCTGCGATAGCTGGCACGGTCCCGATGCGTGGCCAACGCTATGGGTGACGCGCTAACCCTTCGCTGACATAATCCTTCTCGGATATTTTTATCGGGAAGGGAATAATGAAACGCTTTTACCCACAATGGCTTGCGGCCTGCGTACTCTTTTTGGTCGTTCTGCCTGCGCAGGCTGAACTGACCTCAGCGGATAAACAGAATATCACCCAGCTTGTCGATGTCTGGAATAGCCATCTGAATGGCAAGGCCCCGGCAACCGGCAGCGATCTCTATGCGGCTCAGGTCGAATGGTTTGGCCAGCGCCTTGAGCGCGACGAGATACTGCGCCGTCAGCAAGCGTTCACCTCTCACTCACCGCACTATGCGCAACGAATTATCACCACGCTTGATATCGCTGAAGATGAAGCGGGTCAGGTTCAGGTCGAGTTTGTCAAACAAGCCGGGCTTGATGCAAAACAGGTAAAAAACTACCCGGCGCAGCTTACCTTCAACAAACAACCCGAGGGTTGGCGCATTAGCGGCGAAACCGATTTACTCACTCGCCTGAATCAAAAAGAGGCGTCGGTACAGGGGCTTTTGACCAAAGGCAAGTTTGGCGGCATCACTAAAGAGGCGGTGTGGGTGAACGCGCGCGACCCCAAAACCGGCGGCAGTTGCGATGAAGAGGGCGACTGTGAATGTAAGCTCTGGAGCAGCAACCCGGCTGTAAAACCCGCGGTGGTGCCGCAGTGCATTGGTGGTGGAGTGGAAACGCTGTCGCAACTCGATGATAGCGGGCGCGATCGGGTCGTTGTTTTCCCGCAGTGGTGGACGAGCGCCTGGCGTGTGGTTTATGTCTTTGATATCCAACAAGGACAATGGACCAAAGCGCTGCAGTCGTTTCCCATTAACATCAATATTCAGGAAGACGATGACGCCGCAACGCTGGTGAAACGTGATACGCAGCACAACGGCAATGTGCTGGTGAAAAAAGCGCTGTGGGATGAAAAGCAAGAAGATATCGTGACGCCGCAGGAGAGCGAGCCGTTGCTGGTGGTGAAATAAAAATGGCGCGCCAGTCGTATGCTGGCGCGCCCGCGCTTATTTTTTCAGTACCACTTTGGCTTTTGCTACGACATTTTCGACCGTGAAGCCGAAATAAGGGAACAGCTTCTCGGCAGGCGCTGATTCACCGTAGCTGGTCATACCGACTATCGCCCCTTTCAGGCCAACATATTTGTACCAGTAATCGGCAATCCCGGCTTCAACCGCAACGCGCGCACTCACATCCGAAGGCAGCACTGATTCGCGCCACTCTTCATCCTGCGCGTCGAAAATATCAGTCGACGGCAGCGATACCACACGCACTTTATGCCCTTCCTGCGTCAGTTGCTCCGCCGCGTTGACGGTGATCTCCATCTCTGAACCGGTAGCAATCAGGATCAGATCCGGCGTACCTTCACAATCTTTCAGGATATAACCGCCACGGCTGATGGCCTGTACCTGCTCCGGGGTTCGCTCCATTTGCGTAAGGTTCTGGCGCGAGAGGATCAACGCCGTCGGGCCATGATGGCGTTCGATCGCCAGCTTCCAGCCGACAGCCGCTTCCACCTGATCGCACGGACGCCAGGTGCTGAAGTTTGGCGTTAAGCGCAGGCTGGCGAGTTGCTCCACCGCCTGGTGCGTTGGACCGTCTTCCCCTAAGCCAATCGAATCGTGGGTGTAGACCATAATCTGCCGGGCTTTCATCAGCGCCGCCATTCGCGCTGCGTTGCGGGCATATTCAACGAACATCAAAAAGGTGGCGGTGTAAGGCACAAAACCGCCATGGTGCGCGATACCGTTGGCAATGGCCGTCATACCAAACTCGCGCACGCCGTAGTGAATGTAGTTCCCGGCCAGATCCTCTTTCAGCGATGTCGAACCAGACCAGATGGTAAGGTTGCTGGGAGCGAGGTCTGCGGAGCCGCCAAGCAGCTCTGGTAGGATTGGCCCATAATTGTTGAGCGTGTTTTGCGACGCTTTACGGGTGGCGATTTTCGCCGGGTTGGCTTGCAGCTTATTGATCCACTCAGTGGTGGTTTTTTCCCAGCTTTCTGGCAGTTCACCGCTCATGCGGCGTGTAAACTCGGCCGCCAGATCCGGGTATTCTTTGGCCCAGGCCGCCAGTTTCTCATTCCAGTCATGCTGAATTTTCGCCCCGCGCTCGCGGGCATCCCACGCCTGGTAAATCTCTTTCGGGATCTCAAAGGCCGGGTATTTCCAGCCCAGTTTTTGACGGGTGAGCGCCACTTCTTCTTCGCCGAGCGCCGCGCCGTGCGACTCCTCTTTCCCGGCTTTGTTCGGCGAGCCGAAGCCAATCACCGTGCGGCAGATAATCAGTGACGGTTTATCTTTCACGCTTTGTGCTTCTTCGATAGCTTTTTTCACCGCCTCGGGTGAATGCCCGTCGATATCGCCAATCACATGCCAGTTATACGCTTCGAAGCGTTTGGCGGTGTCATCGGTAAACCAGCCCTCGGTTTCGCCATCAATCGAGATGCCGTTGTGATCGTAAAAGCCGATCAGTTTGCCAAGCCCCAGCGTACCTGCGAGCGAACAGACTTCATGAGAGATGCCTTCCATCAGGCAGCCATCGCCCATAAACACATAGGTGTAGTGGTCAACAATGTCATGCCCCGGGCGGTTAAATTGTGCCGCCAGCGTACGCTCGGCAATTGCCAGGCCGACGGCGTTCGCCAGCCCCTGCCCGAGCGGGCCGGTAGTGGTTTCCACGCCCGGCGTATAGCCGATCTCCGGGTGACCCGGCGTTTTGGAATGAAGCTGGCGGAAGTTTTTCAGCTCTTCAAGCGGCAAGTCATAACCGCTGAGGTGCAGCAGGCTATACAGCAGCATCGAGGCATGACCGTTGGAGAGGATAAAACGGTCACGATCGTACCAGGTTGGGTCTGTCGGGTTGTGGCGCAAAAAATCATTCCACAGCACTTCGGCAATATCCGCCATCCCCATCGGGGCACCAGGGTGGCCGGAATTGGCTTTTTGCACCGCATCCATACTCAGGGCGCGAATGGCGTTAGCAAGCTCTCTACGGGACATAATTCACTCCATGGCAAAGGTTAAAGTTTAGCGGCGAGCAGATCTTCGAGTTTGCGCTGATCGACGGCGAACTGGCGGATACCGTCAGCCAGCTTATCGACGGCCATCGGATCCTGGTTGTGCTCCCAGCGGAATTCCGCTTCTGTTAACGGTTCCGGGCGATGGAAGGTTTGGCGCGATGGCACCAGTTTGCGTTCGACGGTGCCCTCCTGCGCTTGTAGCTCTTTCAGCAACGCCGGAGAGATAGTCAGGCGGTCGCAGCCCGCCAGCGCGAGGATCTGCTCGGTGCGGCGGAAGCTTGCGCCCATCACGATGGTTTGATAGCGGTGTTGTTTGTAGTAGTCGTAGATATTGCGCACCGACTTCACGCCAGGGTCTTCATCCACCACATACGGGTCGAGCGGTTTGCGATCGTTATACCAGTCGTAAATGCGGCCAACGAAAGGTGAAACCAAAAACACGCCCGCTTCGGCACAGGCGCGCGCCTGGGCGAACGAGAACAGCAGCGTCAGGTTGCAGTTGATACCCTCTTTTTCCAGCTCTTCCGCTGCGCGGATCCCCTCCCACGTCGACGCCAGTTTGATGAGAATGCGCGACTTGTCGATGCCTTGATCCTGATACAACTCGACCAGACGGCGCGCTTTGGCGATGCTCTTTTCTTTGTCGTAAGAGAGGCGGGCGTCAACCTCGGTGGAGACGCGCCCCGGGATGCTTTTCAGAATTTCCGCACCAAAATTGACCGCCAGTTTGTCGCTGGCTTCGGCCACTTGCTGCTCCTGAGTTTTACCGCGCGCTTTGCCGTAGGCAATGGCATCGTCAATCAGATGCGAGAAGTGCGCCAGCCCGGCCGCCTTCAGCAGCAAGGAAGGGTTGGTGGTGGCATCTTCCGGCTGATAGTGGCGAATGGATTCGATGTCGCCGCTGTCGGCCACTACGGTGGTGAATTGTTTCAGGCCGTCTAAATGATTCATGAAAAATAACTCCTTTAAAAGCAATGGATTACTGGAGTGCTTTCGAGCGCACTTTTGTGAGGATGAGAGGTGCATAACAAAAAAGCATAGCAGACGCGCCCCGGCCCTGCGTTTTGCGGCAAGTAACAAAGTTGCGATAAATTGATAACAATTTTGTTTATGTCATGGCGAGATTTTGGCTATGTTCAAAGTTTATGCGGGCGACAGAGGCCATACTATGCGGCGCATTGGGATAGACATCGCACGTTTCACTCTGAAAACAACGTGAAAGGAACCTCAAATGGACGACCAACTAAAACAAAGTGCCCTCGATTTTCACGAATTCCCCCGTCCGGGGAAGATTCAGGTCTCCCCGACAAAACCGCTGGCAACACAGCGAGACCTCGCACTGGCCTACTCCCCCGGCGTCGCCGCGCCTTGTCTTGAGATCGAAAAAGATCCGCTGGCGGCCTACAAATACACCGCGCGCGGCAATCTGGTCGCCGTGGTATCCAACGGTACTGCGGTACTCGGCCTTGGCAATATTGGCGCACTGGCCGGTAAACCCGTCATGGAAGGCAAAGGCGTACTGTTCAAAAAATTCGCCGGGATCGATGTGTTTGATATCGAAGTGGATGAACACGATCCAGACAAACTGATTGATGTCGTCGCCGCGCTGGAACCGACCTTTGGCGGCATCAACCTGGAAGACATCAAAGCGCCGGAGTGCTTCTACATTGAAGCGAAGCTGCGCGAACGCATGAATATTCCGGTATTCCACGATGATCAGCACGGTACGGCGATTATCAGCACTGCCGCCATTCTCAACGGCCTGCGCGTGGTCGAAAAGAACCTCTCCGATGTACGCATGGTGGTTTCCGGCGCGGGCGCAGCAGCGATCGCCTGTATGAACCTGCTGGTGGCGCTCGGGATGCAGAAACACAACATTGTGGTCTGCGACTCGAAAGGCGTTATCTACAAAGGCCGCGAACCGAACATGGCGGAAACCAAAGCTGCTTATGCCGTTGACGATGACGGCAAACACACGTTGGCGGATGTGGTTGCCGGTTCGGATATCTTCCTTGGCTGTTCCGGGCCGAAAGTGCTGACCCCGGAGATGGTAAAAGGCATGGCGCGCCAGCCGTTGATCCTCGCGCTGGCGAACCCGGAGCCGGAAATTCTGCCGGATCTGGCGAAAGCGGTGCGCCCGGACGCCATCATCTGCACAGGGCGTTCCGATTACCCTAACCAGGTGAACAATGTGCTCTGCTTCCCGTTTATCTTCCGTGGCGCGCTGGACGTTGGCGCAACGGCGATTAACGAAGAGATGAAACTGGCGGCGGTCAATGCCATCGCGGAACTGGCGCATGCTGAGCAGAGCGAAGTGGTAGCTTCGGCCTATGGCGATCAGGATCTCAGTTTTGGCCCGGATTACCTGATCCCGAAACCGTTCGACCCGCGTTTGATTGTCAAAATCGCGCCTGCTGTGGCAAAAGCCGCCATGGATTCCGGCGTGGCAACGCGACCAATTGCCGATTTCGATGCTTATGTCGATAAACTCACTGAATTTGTCTACAAAACCAATCTGTTTATGAAGCCGATCTTCTCGCAGGCGCGCAACGCACCGAAACGCGTAGTGCTGGCAGAAGGTGAGGAGCCGCGTGTGCTGCATGCCACGCAGGAGCTGGTGACGTTAGGGCTGGCAAAACCGATCCTGATTGGCCGTCCGAGCGTTATTGAGATGCGTATTCAGAAACTCGGTTTGCAAATTCGCCCGGACGTGGATTTTGAAATCGTCAATAACGAGTCCGATCCGCGTTTTAAAGAGTACTGGACCGAGTACTTCAACATCATGAAACGCCGCGGCGTGACGCAGGAGCAGGCGCAGCGCGCGGTGATCGGCAATACCACCATTATTGGCGCGATCATGGTGCATCGCGGCGAAGCGGACGCGCTGATTTGCGGCACTATTGGTGATTATCACGAGCACTTCAGCGTGTTGCAGCCGATCTTCGGTTATCGCGACAACGTCCATACCGCAGGGGCGATGAACGCGCTGCTGCTGCCGAGCGGCAACACCTTTATCGCCGATACTTACGTTAATGAGGATCCGAGCGCGGAAGAACTGGCGGAGATCACCATTCTGGCGGCGGAAACCGTGCGCCGTTTCGGTATTGAACCGCGCGTGGCGCTGCTTTCGCATTCACAGTATGGTTCATCGAACGCGCCTGCGGCGGTGAAAATGCGCGATACGTTAGCGCTGGTGCGTGAACGCGCGCCGGAGTTAATGATTGATGGCGAAATGCACGGTGATGCGGCGCTGGATGAGAGCATCCGCCATGAACGTATGCCGGATAGTCCGCTGAAAGGGGCGGCAAATATCCTGATTATGCCAAACGTAGAAGCGGCGCGAATCAGCTATAACCTGCTGCGCGTGTCCAGTTCGGAAGGGGTTACCGTCGGGCCGGTACTGATGGGCGTGGCGAAACCGGTGCATGTGCTGACGCCGATTGCCTCGGTGCGGCGTATCGTCAACATGGTTGCGCTGGCAGTAGTGGAGGCGCAAACGCAGCCGCTGTAATGTTTGTGTCTACGAACCGTCGATAATCGGATTGTCGCGTGTTGCTTGTGTTTTTGAAGGAAGCCGCTCGCTATTTCTGTCCGGGCGGAATTCAATCGCGATAGGTTGAGTTCCGCTGAAATCGGCGAACCGAAGAGTGAGTGGCAAGGTCTGGACGCCATGGATGGCGACCAGAGGCGAATCGAGCCATGGACAAAATTGCCGGGAGCAATTTTGAGCAGCGCTTGCGCTGGCCCCGAAGGGGTGAGGCGCAGGGATGGGACGAGTAATCGCGAGTCGAGCCGACCGCAGGCAAGCACTCGGGAGGTGAGCGTAGTGCGAAGCACCGATTTCCCGCGAAGCCGCGGGGATTGAAAAGGGGAGCGCGGCAGCTCCCCTTTTCCCGTTCACTTGCAGCAATGTTTCAGAAATTATGGAACATCTGGTGAACGGAACAATACCTCATCAGCGACATATCCGTTGAATAGCGCACTTTACCCGGCTTGAGAATTCAAGAAATTAAACCCAGTCTCTGACTTTTATAAACTCGCTGAGGGCGGCTTCCGGGCTGCCTTCTGTGGGCTGATAATTGTATTCCCAGCGCACCAGCGGCGGCATCGACATCAGAATGGATTCAGTGCGCCCGCCGGTTTGTAAGCCAAACAGCGTGCCGCGATCCCACACCAGATTAAACTCCACGTAACGGCCGCGACGGTAAAGCTGGAATTCGCGCTCACGTTCGCCATAAGGCGTGGCTTTGCGGCGTTCAACGATCGGCAGATAGGCGTCGAGGTAGCCGTTGCCCACCGCCTGCATAAAGCGAAAGCAGTGATCGAAATCTGGCGTGTTGAGATCGTCGAAAAACAGCCCGCCGATGCCGCGTTGTTCGTCGCGATGTTTCAGGTAGAAGTAATCGTCGCACCACTTTTTATAGCGTGGATACACCTCTTCGCCGAACGGCAGGCAGATATCGCGCGCCGTGCGGTGCCAGTGGCGAGCATCCTCTTCAAAACCGTAAAAGGGTGTTAAATCAAAGCCGCCGCCAAACCACCATACTGGCTCCGCACCGGGTTTTTCGGCGATAAAAAAGCGCACGTTGGCATGGCTGGTGGGCACATACGGATTATGTGGGTGAACCACCAGCGAGACGCCCATCGCTTCGAAACTGCGACCCGCCAGCTCCGGGCGGTGCGCGGTGGCCGAAGCGGGCATTGCGTCGCCGTGGACGTGCGAAAAATTGACGCCCGCTTGTTCAAACACGCCGCCATCACGCAGCACACGGCTGCGCCCGCCACCACCTGCCGCACGCGTCCACGCATCTTCAATGAATGCGCCGCCATCAATGGCGCCCAGCTGATTACAGATCTTGTCCTGCAAATTCAGCAGGGCGTTTTTAACCGGGTGGATATCAGGCGTGGTCATCCGCGTCTCTTCGTATGGGCTTTGTGATTATCAAACCAGCTAAAATAGCTGAGTACGCCGTCGGCAATGGCGCTGGCGATTTTCTGGCGAAACGCCGACGTGCCAAGCAGCTTCTCTTCCGCCGGGTTGGTGATAAACGACGTTTCCACCAGCACGGACGGTATCGACGGCGATTTTAGCACCACAAATGCAGCCTGTTCTGTGTTGCGGCTATGCAGCCGGTGTACCGGTTTGATCTGCTTGAGAATATGCGAGCCGAGCGTCAGGCTGTTTTTAATGGTGTCGGTTTGCACCAAATCGAACAGTACTTGCTGGAGCAGGTGATCTTTGTCTCTGTCTTTCTTGCCAGCCAGATCGTCGGCGGCGTTTTCTTTATCCGACAAGTATTTTGCCATCGCGCTACTGGCCCCGCGGTTAGATAGAGCAAACACCGACGCGCCAGCCGCGCTCGGATTGGTGAATCCATCGGCGTGGATCGACATAAACAGATCCGCACCGTGCTGGTGGGCAATCTCTACGCGATCATAAAGCGGAATGAATTTATCGCCGGTGCGCGTCAGGCGCGCATCAATTCCCTGCGCACGCAACTGGGCGCGGACGGTTTTGGCGATCGCCAGTACCACGTGTTTCTCTTGCGAACCATTATGGCCAATCGCGCCGGTATCAATACCGCCGTGGCCCGGGTCAAGCATCACAATGCGTTTCGCACCGGCTTTCTTTGCTTTCGGCTTGCTGTGCCCGGTCGTGGTTTTGAGCGGTGTCTCGTCCTTAGCGATAGCACGAGACATACCCGTTAATGTCAGGGCGGCCAGGCCTGCTTTCAGCACCTGACGACGCGAGGTAAATGTTTTTAAAGGTTTAAAGGTGCTCATACGCCTGAATTGTCTTATTCGTGGTCCCTGGTGTTATATCGTATCGTGTTTACCGTTACGACTATCCGTGCGAACTAATGTTTTACTTTTCATTTCAATACGTGACAGAGTGACATTATGCCAAATTTCAGCGCCGAAGATGCCGGATATTGGCGACAGCGGCGCTTAGGGCCATAATCTACGTTTACACAGCTGAAAATGACGGGGAATACCATGGAGATACGCGTTTTTCGCCAGGAAGATTTCGAAGAAGTGATCACCTTGTGGGAGCGTTGTGAGCTGTTGCGACCATGGAACGATCCGGAAATGGATATTGAACGCAAAGTGAATCACGATGTGAGCCTGTTTCTGGTAGCTGAAGTCGGTGGTGAAGTGGTCGGCACGGTGATGGGCGGTTATGACGGTCATCGCGGTTCGGCTTATTACCTCGGCGTTCATCCTGAGTTTCGCGGTCGTGGCATCGCTAACGCTTTGTTGAACCGGCTGGAGAAAAAGCTGATTGCCCGCGGCTGCCCGAAAATTAACCTGATGGTGCGGGAAGATAACGAGATGGTTATCGGCATGTATGAGCGCCTCGGTTATGAACATATGGACTCGGCCAGTTTGGGTAAACGTTTGATTGAAGATGAAGAGTACTGAGATTAATCCCGCCGATTACGATAACCACGGTCGCCTGAAAATCCCTTTTCTGTTCTGGTGCGTGTTGCTGCTACAGGCGCGCACCTGGGTGCTGTTTGTCATTGCGGGTGCATCGCGCGGGCAGGGCGACGCGCTGCTCGCGCTGTTTTACCCCGATCACGATGATTTCTGGCTGGGCTTGCTGCCGGGTATGCCGGCAGCATTGGCCTTTTTACTGAGCGGTCGCCGCGAACATTTTCCCCGCCTGTGGCGTGCGCTCTACCCGCTGGTATTGCTGGCGCAACTGGCGTTGCTGGTATGGCAACCCTGGCGCTGGTATACCGGCGAGGCGCTTTCCGGCGTTGGGCTGTTTCTGGTTATTGCCGATCTTTTTGCGCTGTGGTGGCTGGCGGCAAACCGGCGTCTTCGGGCTTGTTTTTCCCCTGCTCAACATTGAGCGGCACTTTTTTCACTTCCGGGACTCCAACAGGCGTTCATTGAATAAAAGGAATGAAGCATGAAATCCCTGCGTACACTTATTTGCGTTCTGCCGCTGGCCTTAACCGGCTGTTCGACGCTGGCTTCCGTCAACTGGTCGGCGGCCTATCCGTGGAACTGGTTTGGTTCATCTGTTGAGGTGAGTGAAAACGGTGTCGGTAACGTCACCGCCAGTACGCCGCTTAACGAGCAGGCAATTCATGATGCGCTGGGTGGTGACTATCATCTGCGCAGCGGGATGAAGACGGAAAAAGGCAGCATCGTTCGTTATTTTGAAGCGCTAAAAGACGACAAACTGGCGTTGGTGGTGAACGGGGAAAATGGCGCGGTCAGCCGTATTGATGTGCTGGACAGCAGTATCGCCACCGACAAAGGGGTAAAAATCGGTGCGCCGTTCAATACCCTGTTTGATAAAGCTTTCGGCAACTGCGTGAAAGGCGCGGGCGATGACAGCGTGGGTGTGGAGTGTAAAGCGCCGGGTAGTCAGCATATCAGCTACGTATTTACCGGCCAGTGGAGCGGCCCGGAAGGGTTGATGCCGTCCGATGATGCGCTGAAAAACTGGAAAGTGAGCAAGCTTATCTGGCGCCGTTAATTTGATCTCAACTCGCTGCTGCTGTTGGAAAAACAGGTACAATACCGCGATTATCGCCACGGTTTCGTGGCCTGTTTTTTCCAGGAGGAGTCATGTCCCAGGTTCAAAGCGGTATTTTGCCAGAACATTGCCGTGCGGCGATTTGGATTGAAGCCAACGTTAAAGGGGATCCGGATGCCCTGCGCGTGGCGAGCCGCGTTTTCGCCGATAAGCTGGCGACCTTTCAACTGCAATTCCCCGATGCGGCGCTGGGCTCGACCATTGCCTTTGGCAACAAGACCTGGCGCGCGCTGAACGGTGCCGAAGGCGCAGACGAGCTAAAAGATTTTCCGGCGTATGGCAAAGGCCTTGCGCCTGCGACACAGCGAGATCTGCTGATCCACATTCTTTCTCTGCGCCACGATGTGAATTTCTCCGTCGCCCAGGCCGCGCTGGCGACGTTCGGCGAGGTGATTGATGTCAAAGAAGAGACGCACGGTTTCCGCTGGGTGGAAGAGCGCGATCTGAGTGGCTTTATCGACGGTACGGAAAACCCGGCCGGCGATGAGAAGCGCCGCGAGGTCGCCGTTATTCAGGATGGTGTGGACGCCGGTGGCAGCTACGTGATGGTGCAGCGTTGGGAGCATAACCTCAAGCAGCTTAACCGCATGAGCGTGGGCGATCAGGAGATGATGATCGGTCGCACGAAAGAGGCCAATGAAGAGATCGATGGCGATGCGCGCCCGGACACGTCGCACCTGACGCGTGTCGACCTGAAGGAAAACGGCAAAGGGCTGAAAATCGTCCGCCAGAGCCTGCCTTATGGCACCGCCAGCGGCACGCATGGGCTTTATTTCTGTACCTATTGCGCCCGTCTGTACAACATCGAGCAGCAACTGCTGAGCATGTTTGGCGACACCGATGGTAAGCGTGACGCAATGTTGCGTTTTACCCGCCCGGTGACCGGCGGTTACTACTTCGCGCCGTCGCTGGATAAGCTGCTGGCGCTGTAAATCACGCACTTTTGCCTGGCCGGGGAAACCCGGTCACTACTCCCTTCTGCTTATATTCTTTTCTGATTCCAAATCACCAATTGGTATATAAAACCGTTACTGGTTTCACACCCGTTATAAATAAACTGAGTGACGAAATGTCATCAGCTTATAAGGGTGCGCAATGGCCGTTAATTTACTGAAAAAAGGATATCTGACGCTGGCAGCGCTGACGCTGTGGGCCGCTCAGGCACAAGCGACGGAACTGCTTAACAGCTCTTATGATGTATCACGCGAGCTATTTGCGGCCCTCAACACGCCGTTCGAACAGCAATGGGCGAAAGATAACGGCGGTGACAAGCTGACCATTAAGCAATCTCATGCGGGTTCCTCAAAGCAGGCGCTGGCGATTCTGCAAGGGCTGAAAGCGGACGTCGTGACTTACAATCAGGTCACCGATGTGCAGATCCTGCATGACAAAGGCAACCTGATCCCGGCGGACTGGCAGAGCCGTTTGCCGAATAACAGTTCACCGTTCTACTCGACGATGGCGTTTCTGGTACGAAAAGGAAACCCGAAGAACATTCACGACTGGAACGATCTGGTGCGCAGCGACGTGAAGCTGATTTTCCCGAACCCGAAAACCTCCGGCAATGCGCGCTACACCTATCTGGCAGCCTGGGGCGCCGCGGATCAAGCGGATGGCGGCGACAACGCTAAAACCCAGCAGTTTATGACGCAATTCCTTAAAAACGTTGAGGTATTCGACACCGGTGGTCGCGGCGCGACAACCACCTTTGTTGAGCGCGGGCTTGGCGATGTGCTGATCTCGTTTGAATCGGAAGTGAATAACATCCGCAAGCAGTATGAAGCGCAGGGTTTTGAGGTTGTCGTACCGAAGGTCAACATCCTGGCTGAATTCCCGGTGGCGTGGGTGGATAAAAACGTGAAGGCCAACGGCACGGAAAAAGCGGCGAAAGCTTATCTCACCTGGCTTTACAGCCCGCAGGCGCAAACCATCATTACCGATTACTACTATCGCGTGAACAACCCGGAAGTAATGGCAAAACTGAGCGATAAATTCCCGCAGACGGCGCTGTTCCGTGTAGAAGACAAGTTTGGTTCCTGGCCTGAGGTGATGAAAACCCATTTCGCCAGCGGTGGTGAACTGGACACGTTGCTCGCGGCGGGGCGTAAGTGATGTTTGCAGGATCAAAACGCGTGCTGCCCGGCTTTGGTTTAAGCCTCGGCAGCAGCCTGTTTTTTGTTTGTCTGATACTGCTGTTGCCGCTGAGTGCGCTGGTGATGCAGTTGGCGCAGATGAGCTGGGCGCAATACTGGGAGGTGGTCACTAATCCGCAGGTGGTGGCCGCCTATAAAGTCACGCTGATTGCTGCGTTTGTCGCTTCTGTTTTTAACGGCGTGTTTGGCTTGCTGATGGCGTGGATCCTCACGCGTTACCGTTTCCCTGGTCGTACATTGCTGGATGCGCTGATGGATTTACCCTTTGCGCTGCCAACGGCAGTCGCGGGCCTCACGTTGGCATCGTTGTTCTCGGTGAATGGTTTTTACGGCGAATGGTTAGCGAAGTTTGATATCAAAGTGACCTATACCTGGCTCGGTATTGCGGTGGCAATGGCGTTTACCAGCATTCCGTTTGTGGTTCGCACCATCCAGCCGGTGCTGGAAGAGTTAGGGCCGGAGTATGAAGAAGCGGCGGAAACGCTGGGCGCGACGCGCTGGCAAAGTTTTCGCAAAGTGGTGTTGCCGGAACTCTCTCCGGCGCTGATGGCGGGTGTAGCGTTGTCGTTTACCCGCAGTCTTGGCGAGTTTGGCGCGGTGATCTTTATTGCCGGTAACATCGCCTGGAAGACCGAAGTCACCTCGTTGATGATTTTTGTGCGCCTGCAGGAGTTTGATTACCCGGCGGCGAGCGCGATTGCCTCGGTGATCCTGGCGGCTTCTCTGCTGCTGCTGTTTTCCATTAACACTCTGCAAAGCCGCTTTGGTCAGCGTGTGGTAGGTCACTAATGGCGGAAATTACTGAATTGAAACGCTATGACAAACCTCAGGTGAACTGGGGCAAATGGTTTTTGATTGGCACGGGCGTCCTTGTTTCTGCGTTTATCCTCGTTGTGCCGATGATGTATATCTTCGTGCAGGCCTTTAGCAAAGGTTTGGCGCCGGTACTGCAAAACCTCGCCGATGCCGACATGTTGCATGCCATCTGGCTGACGGTGCTGATTGCGCTGATCTCGGTGCCGCTGAACCTGGTGTTCGGCACGTTGCTGGCCTGGCTGGTGACGCGCTTTAACTTCCCCGGCCGCCAGTTACTGTTGACGCTGCTGGATATTCCCTTTGCTGTTTCGCCGGTGGTCGCAGGTCTTATCTATCTGCTGTTTTATGGCTCGAACGGCCCGCTTGGCGGCTGGCTCGATGCGCATAATCTGCAAATTATGTTCGCCTGGCCGGGCATGGTGCTGGTTACCGTGTTTGTCACCTGCCCATTTGTGGTGCGCGAACTGGTGCCGGTGATGTTAAGCCAGGGGAGTCAGGAGGACGAAGCAGCGATTCTGCTTGGTGCTTCCGGCTGGCAGATGTTCAAGCGCGTGACACTGCCAAACATTCGCTGGGCGCTGCTGTACGGCGTGGTGCTGACTAACGCGCGGGCGATTGGCGAATTTGGCGCGGTGTCGGTGGTTTCCGGCTCTATCCGTGGTGAAACCCTGTCGCTGCCGCTGCAAATTGAGTTACTGCAGCAGGATTACAACACCGTCGGTTCGTTTACCGCCGCGGCCCTGCTGACTTTGATGGCTATTTTGACGTTGTTTTTAAAGAGTGCGTTGCAGTGGCGTTTGAATAATCAGGAAAAACGCCAGCAACAGGAGGGAAATCATGAGCATTGAGATTGCCAATATTAAGAAGTCTTTTGGTCGCACCCAGGTGCTGAATGATATCTCTTTGGATATCCCTTCCGGCCAGATGGTGGCGCTGCTGGGGCCGTCCGGTTCCGGCAAAACAACGTTGCTGCGTATTATCGCCGGTCTTGAGCATCAGAGCAGCGGGCGTATCCGTTTTCACGGGACTGACGTCAGCCGCTTACATGCCCGCGAGCGCCGCGTCGGCTTTGTGTTCCAGCATTACGCGCTGTTTCGCCATATGACGGTGTTCGACAATATCGCTTTCGGCCTGACGGTGCTGCCGCGTCGAGAACGTCCGAATGCGGCGGCGATCAAAGCCAAAGTGACGCAACTGCTGGAAATGGTGCAGTTAGCACATCTGGCGGAACGCTTTCCGGCACAGCTTTCCGGTGGACAGAAACAGCGTGTGGCGCTGGCGCGTGCACTGGCGGTAGAGCCGCAAATTTTACTGCTGGATGAACCTTTCGGTGCGCTTGATGCGCAGGTGCGTAAAGAGCTGCGCCGCTGGTTGCGTCAGTTGCATGAAGAGCTGAAATTCACCAGCGTGTTTGTTACGCACGATCAGGAAGAGGCGACGGAAGTTGCCGATCGCGTCGTGGTGATGAGCCAGGGAAATATTGAACAGGCGGATGCGCCGGATCAGGTCTGGCGCGAACCCGCAACCCGCTTTGTGCTGGAGTTTATGGGCGAGGTTAACCGTCTAAAAGGTACGGTGCGCGGCGGACAGTTTCATGTTGGCGCGCACCGTTGGCCGCTTGGTTATACGCCGGCTTACCAGGGTGATGTCGATCTGTTTCTGCGCCCGTGGGAAGTGGATGTCAGCCGTCGCACCAGCCTTGATTCTCCGCTGCCGGTACAGGTGCTGGAAGCCAGCCCGAAGGGCCATTACACCCAACTGGTGGTGCAACCACTGGGCTGGAACACGGACCCGCTGACCGTGGTGATACGTGATGAGCAACCCCCACAGCGCGGTGAGCGGCTATTCGTCGGTCTGCAACATGCCCGTTTATACAACGGTAATGAACGTATTGAGTCCCGTACGGAACTTGCTCTGGCGGATTCTGCCTGATAGCTTAAACAGACGTGGTTTCTGCCGGATAGCGTAAAGGTTTCTCCGGCCTACAAGCCCGGTATGCATCTTGCGACCGGGTTTTTTATTGGACAGCGATTGTGAACACATTAGAACAAACCATTGGCAATACGCCGCTGGTCAAATTGCAACGCCTGAGCCCGGACAACGGTAGTGAAATCTGGGTCAAACTGGAAGGCAACAATCCGGCGGGATCGGTGAAAGACAGAGCGGCACTGTCAATGATTGTGCAGGCAGAAAAGCGCGGGGAGATCAAACCTGGCGACGTACTGATTGAAGCGACCAGCGGTAATACCGGTATTGCGCTGGCGATGATCGCCGCGCTGAAAGGCTACCGCATGAAATTGCTGATGCCGGATAATATGAGCCAGGAACGCCGCTCCGCGATGCGCGCCTACGGTGCGGAGCTGATTCTGGTCAGCAAAGAGCAGGGCATGGAAGGGGCGCGCGATCTGGCGTTGGCCATGTCGGCGCGCGGTGAAGGCAAACTGCTCGATCAGTTTAACAACCCGGATAATCCCTACGCACATTACACCACCACCGGCCCGGAAATCTGGCGGCAGACCAGCGGGCGAATCACGCATTTTGTCTCCAGTATGGGCACTACCGGCACTATTACCGGGGTATCGCGTTTTCTGCGCGAGCAGGATAAAAAAGTGACGATTATCGGTTTGCAGCCGGAAGAGGGCAGCAGTATTCCCGGTATTCGTCGCTGGCCTGCCGAGTATATGCCGGGGATTTTTAACGCTTCTCTGGTTGATGAGGTGCTGGATATCCATCAGCGCGAAGCGGAAAATACCATGCGCGCACTGGCGGTGCAGGAAGGCATTTTCTGCGGTGTCAGTTCCGGCGGCGCAGTAGCAGGGGCAATACGGGTGGCGAAAGCGAACCCGGGCGCAGTGATTGTCGCCATTATTTGCGATCGCGGCGATCGCTATCTTTCTACTGGCGTATTTGGTGAAGAGAGTTATTCGCAGGGCGCGGGGATTTAACCCGTTAAGGAGACCAAATGGAGATGATCCTGTTCAGGGATAAGACCCGGGCGCAGCAGGCCGATATCGTTGCCGTACAATCACAGGTTGTCTATGGCAGCGTGGGCAACAGTATAGCGGTGCCAAATATTCGCCAGCACCATTTGAATGTACTGGCCGTACCGACGGTGCTGTTTAGTAACACGCCGCACTATGACACCTTTTACGGCGGCGTCATTCCCGATGAGTGGTTTAGCGGCTATTTACAGGCACTGGAAGAGCGTGATGTTCTGCGCAGCGTTAAAGCTGTCACGACCGGTTATATGGGCAGCGCCAGCCAGATAAAACTACTGGCACAGTGGCTCACGGTGCTGCGGGAAAAACATCCGCAATTGTTGATTCTGGTCGATCCGGTGATCGGTGATACCGATAGCGGCATCTATGTAAAACCAGAAATTCCGCAGGCATATTGTGAACATCTGCTGCCACTGGCGCAGGGTATCACGCCAAATGTGTTCGAGCTGGAAGTGCTGAGCGGTCGGCCATGCCCGGATTTGCAAAGCGCGATTGAGGCGGCAAAAGGTCTGTTATCGGAAACGCTGCATTGGGTGGCGATCACCAGTGCGCCGGTTGAGCAACAAGATGAGCAAATTCATGTTGTGTTGGTTACCGCTGATGCGGTTCATGTGAGTGGTTATCCGCGTGTTGCGACGGATCTTAAAGGTACTGGTGACCTGTTTTGTTCTGAACTGGTGAGCGGTATTGTTCAGGGAAAAGCGCTTGATGTGGCGATACACGCTGCGGGCGATCGGGTCGTAGAAGTGATGGGATATACGCTGGAAAAAGGCTATGACGAGCTAATTTTACCGCCACAGTAAAGCAAAATGGCGCCTTACGGCGCCATTCTTTTATGCATTACGCATTACTTTTTGATGCGGATCACCGGGGTTTCGCCCACGGTTACGCTACCAGAAAGTTTGATAAGCTCTTTGATTTCGTCCATGTTGGAGATAACCACCGGCGTCAGGGTTGACTTGGCTTTCTCTTCCAGCAGCGGCAGATCAAATTCGATTACCGGATCGCCAACTTTTACGCGCTGGCCTTCTTCTGCGATGCGTTTGAAACCTTCACCTTTCAGTTCAACGGTGTCGATACCGAAGTGAACAAACAGTTCGATGCCACTATCGGATTCGATAGAGAAGGCATGGTTGGTTTCAAAGATTTTACCGATAGTACCATCAACCGGGGCTACCATTTTGTTACCGGTCGGTTTGATAGCAATGCCATCACCAACGATTTTCTCAGCGAATACAACATCCGGTACATCTTCAATGTTGACGATATCGCCAGAAAGTGGGGCAATAATCTCAATGGTTCCGGTGTCTTTTTTATCATCAGAAACCAAAGATTTCAGTTTATCGAAAAAACCCATGATCTTCTCCTAAGCAGTAATTTGGGCGCATCTCGTGGATTAGCAGATTGTTTTTTCTTCAATGAACTTGTTAACCAGCATCATTAACTCGTCCGTTGTCGGTTGAGCAAGAGCCTGCTCTGCTAACACCTTCGCATCTTCGAAGTTTGTGTTACGAATAATCTTCTTAATGCGCGGGATAGAAATGGCGCTCATACTGAATTCATCCAGACCCATCCCCAGCAACAGAAGTGTAGCACGTTCGTCGCCAGCAAGCTCACCACACATGCCAGTCCATTTGCCTTCCGCATGAGAAGCATCAATAACTTGCTTGATCAGGGTGAGTACAGACGGTGACATCGGCTGGTAAAGATGTGAAATCATATCATTACCACGGTCAACCGCCAGGGTGTACTGCGTCAAATCATTGGTACCGATACTAAAGAAATCGACTTCTTTCGCCAGATGGCGGGCAATTGTCGCGGCAGCAGGGGTTTCCACCATCACGCCAATTTCAATGCTCTCGTCAAACGCCTTGCCTTCGTTACGCAATTCTTGTTTGTAGATCTCAATCTCTTTCTTCAGTGCGCGCACTTCTTCGACAGAGATGATCATCGGGAACATAATTCGCAGTTTACCGAAAGCGGAAGCGCGCAGAATCGCACGTACCTGATCGCGTAGGATCTCTTTGCGATCCATGGCAATACGCACAGCACGCCAGCCCAGGAACGGGTTTTCTTCTTTCGGAAAATTCATGTACGGCAGCTCTTTATCGCCGCCAATGTCCATGGTACGGACGATAACAGCCTGAGAACCGCAGGCTTCAGCCACCGCTTTGTAGGCTTCGAACTGCTCTTCTTCCGTCGGCAGGGCGTCGCGATCCATGAACAGGAATTCGGTACGGTACAGACCAACACCTTCGGCGCCATTGCGCTCAGCACCCGCGATATCGCGAACGGTACCGATGTTGGCGCACACTTCCACCTGATGACCATCAAGGGTGATCGCCGGCAGATCTTTCAGTTTCGCCAGTTCGGCTTTCTCTTCAGCAACCTGAGTTTGCGCCGCGCGCAGTGTCTCAATCTCTTCATCGCTCGGGTTAACGTAGACTTTGTTGTTAACCGCATCGAGGATCAGATAATCGCCGTTTTTCACCTGCGTGGTGACGCTACCGGTGCCCACGATCGCTGGCAACTCAAGGGAGCGCGCCATGATAGAAGTATGGGAAGTACGACCACCGATATCAGTGATAAATCCAAGCACTTTTTTCAGGTTCAACTGTGCGGTTTCTGACGGTGTCAGATCAGCCGCAACCAGAATCACTTCTTCCTGAATTGCGCTCAGATCGATAATCGGCATACCCAGGATGTTGCGAAGCAGACGCTTACCGATGTCACGTACGTCAGCGGCACGTTCTTTCAGATATTCATCATCCAGCTCTTCCAGGGCAGTTGCCTGACCTTCGATAACTTCATGCGCTGCCGCATCGGCAGTCATGTTCTTATCTTTAATCAGGGCTATGATTTCCTGCTCCAGCTCCTCATCTTCCAGCAGCATAATATGCCCTTCGAAGATGGCTTCTTTTTCTTCACCGAAAGTTTCACCCGCTTTCGTTTTGATTGCTTCCAGCTGTGCCGATGCTTTGGCACGACCGCTCAGGAAACGCTCAACTTCCTGGTCAACCTTGTCGGCAGAAATTTTCTTCCGGTCGATGACGATCTCGTCTTCTTTCAGCAGCAGTGCTTTGCCGAAAGCGATACCCGGGGATGCTAAAATGCCTGAAATCATAACCCTACCTTTACTTGTGACTGATCTTGAAAAGAACGAGTAAGTAAAACTTACTCAAGTTCTGCCATCAGTTTAACCAGATGCTCAACCGCTTTTTGCTCGTCTTCGCCTTCAGCGGTCAACGTCACAACAGTACCTTGAGTCAGGCCCAAAGTTTGCAGTTTGAACAGGCTTTTCGCGCTAGCGCTTTTGCCGTTAGAAGTCACAGTGATTTCAGAAGAGAAGCCTTTTGCTTCTTTCACAAACTGAGCAGCAGGGCGGGTATGCAGACCGTTCGGAGCGGTAATGGTAACTTCTTGCTGGAACATTGTATTTCCCCAACTTATAGGTTTAGTGTTGTGGAACTAAAGTCTAGCCTGGCGGCATGACTTTAGCCTGTATTGTTAGCGCCGGCGCAACGGGACAAACTACAGAAGCCTGCCTGGCGCAACCAAACGCTGGCGCTTCTGGCTGCTGACGTTTCGCTCGTCATTAAACATTATGCAGCGAAAGGCAGAATTGAACCAAATCATAAAATCGATTCAGCTTGATGAAATCTTGCCTTCGATTAATTTCGCGCATCAAAATAAATGTGATGGTTAAATACCAGACCAGGAGGTTTCAGGCAATGCCAGGTAGGACAAAAATTTGATATATGCCACAAAAAAGCACCGCAATGGGTGCTTTTTTATGCTGATTTAACAATCTGGCATCATTGTTGCAATTCTTTCTCTGTAAACAGATCGGCAAACAATGCGGTACTTAAATAACGCTCGCCAGAAGAAGGCAAAATCACCACGATATTCTTATTGGTAAAGGTTTCGTCTTCTTGTAATTTCAGCGCCGCCGCAACAGCAGCACCCGAAGAGATACCCGCCAGAATACCTTCTTCTTCCATCAGACGACGCGCAGTACTGATGGCTTCTTCGTTGGTGATTTTGACAACTTTATCGATCAGTTTCAAATCCAGGTTACCGGGAATAAAACCCGCGCCGATGCCCTGAATTTTATGTGGGCCTGGTTTTAGCTCTTCACCTGCCAGCGCCTGGGAAATAACCGGAGAATCCGTTGGTTCGACTGCGACGGTGATCAGGTCAGTTTTGCCTTTGGTATTTTTGATATAACGCGTTACGCCAGTCAGTGTACCGCCAGTGCCCACGCCGGAGATAAATACATCTACCTGACCATCGGTGTCTTCCCAGATTTCCGGGCCGGTGGTTTTTTCATGAATTTCCGGGTTAGCCGGATTACTGAATTGCTGCAACAGCAGGAATTTCGCTGGATCGCTGGCGACAATTTCTTCCGCTTTCTGGATCGCACCCTTCATGCCTTTTGCGCCTTCCGTCAGTACCAGGTTCGCACCTAATGCCTTCAGCAGTTTACGGCGTTCGATGCTCATGGTTTCTGGCATGGTCAGCGTCAGTTTGTAGCCGCGTGCAGCCGCTACATAGGCCAGCGCGATCCCGGTGTTGCCACTGGTTGGTTCAACCAGTTCTACGCCCGGTTTCAGCACCCCGCGTTTTTCGGCATCCCAAATCATATTGGCACCGATACGGCATTTTACGCTGAAGCTTGGGTTACGTGATTCGACCTTCGCCAGAATGCGGCCGTTACCGATGCGGTTCAGTCGAACCAGCGGCGTATGACCTATCGTCAACGAGTTGTCTTCAAAAATCTTACTCATAGCCCGTCCTTAACTGTATGAAATTTGGGAACCACCTCAGCATACGCACTTACTGTTGAGGGGGAAGTAAGGAAATCGCATATCTATATGCTGAGGCGAAATAATGCTAACCAGTATGGAATAAGAAACGGAATAATTCCTTACCGCCAAACTGCGTGTTTTTCCCGGTAGCAATCGACCCACATCGCCGTCGCGCCACATACTGCTACTGGCATCACCACCAGATTCAGCACTGGAATCATCGTAAACAGGCTGGTGAGCGCACCAAATTGCATATTAATAACCTTACGTTCGCGTAAGGAAACGCGCATCGCTTTAAACGGCACTTTGTGGTTATCAAACGGGTAGTCGCAATACTGGATAGCCAGCATCCATGCACTGAACAGGAACCACAGCACCGGGGCGACGGTTTGCCCAATCCCGGGAATAAAATAGAGCACCAGCAACAGCAAGGCGCGGGGCAGATACCAGGCCAGTTTTTGCCATTCGCGCTTCATTATGCGTGGCACATCTTTGAGCAACGCCAAAACGCCGACGTCGGGCGGTGTCGCGCCGGTGAGACGTGCTTCCAGTTGTTCTGCCAGCAAGCCGTTAAAGGGTGCAGCAATCCAATTCGCAAGGGTTGAGAAGAAGTAGCCGAACACCAATAGAATTGAGACAACGGCAATGGGCCACAGTAAATAGCTAAGCCATTGCAGCCAGTCCGGCACATGGTTCATCAGCGAAGGGATCCAACCATCGAGGCGGGTAAACAGCCACCAGAACGCGCCGCCCATCAGCAAAATATTCACCATTAACGGCAAGATCACAAAGCGGCGAATGCCTGGCAGTGTGACCAGTTTCCAACCCTGGGAAAAGTAAAACATGCCACTGCGAGCAGCAGACGGGGATGATGAAACCATAATCTGGTCATACTCCTATCATTACGACCTAAAACTGCAGCTTATAATATTCATCATACGGGGGAAACCCGTTCGGAAATGTTCGAAAAAACAGCAAAAAGCACAATTTCGTTCATCTTTATGCTGTGAAAGACACGCGCGCACTTGCACTTGACGTAATGCGCAAATACTCTTAGTGAGTAAATGTTTGCCGTGGTGGCAAGGTGTTAGAACAACAGAGAATATAATGATGCAGGATTTGCGTCTGATATTAATCATTGTTGGCGCGATCGCCATAATTGCTTTGCTGGTTCATGGGTTTTGGACCAGTCGCAAAGAACGTTCGTCTATGTTCCGGGATCGCCCATTAAAACGTATGAAGTCGAGACGTGACGACGAAGAGTTGGATGACGAGGATGTCGAAGACGACGAAGGCGTAGGTGAAGTTCGTGTTCACAAAGTGAATCATGCGCCGGGAGTCAGTAACGAGCAGGACACGCCGCGTCAGCACCAATATCAGCCGCCTTATGCGTCGGCACAGCCACGCCCGTCGGCACAGCCACGCCCGTCGGCACAGCCGGTTCAACCTGAAGAGCCGCCACACCACGCGCAGCAGCCTTATTCACAGCAGCAGCCGGAACGCCCTGCGCAAGCACCTGCATTTGAAACGCAGCCGGTGCGCCATACCCCGCAACAGCCTGTAGCGCCGCAGCAGCCTGCGCCACAGTATCAATCGCAACCTGAAATTGCGCAGCCAGCGCCTCAGCCGGAACCTGAACCGGTTGTCGAAGCGCCGGTGGAAAAACCGCAGCGTAAAGAAACCGTGATTATCATGAACGTTGCTGCACACCATGGCAGCACGTTGAATGGTGAAGTGCTACTGAATAGCATTTTGCAGGCCGGGTTTAAATTCGGCGATATGAGCATTTTTCATCGTCATCTTAGCCCGGACGGCAGTGGCCCGGCGCTTTTCAGCCTTGCCAATATGGTCAATCCCGGCACGTTTGATGTCGATACGATGAGCGAGATGGCAACGCCTGGCGTCACCATCTTTATGCAGGTGCCGTCTTATGGCGACGAGCTGCAAAACTTTAAACTGATGCTGCAATCAGCGCAGCATATCGCCGACGAAGTAGGTGGCGTGGTGCTGGACGATCAGCGTCGGATGATGACGCCGCAGAAATTACGTGAATACCAGGATCGTATTCGCGAGGTCAAAGACGCCAACGCGTAACGGAACCACGAACATTATTTCCTTTCAGAACCCCCGCCAGTCGGGGGTTTTTTATCATTGATGGTGCGATATGGACTCAATTGAACAACAACTGACAGAACTGCGAACCAGCCTTCGCCATCATGAATATCTGTACCATGTTATGGACGCACCGGAGATCCCGGACGCCGAGTACGATCGTCTGATGCGTGAACTGCGTGAACTCGAAGCGCAGCGCCCGGATTTAGTGACACCGGATTCGCCGACGCAGCGTGTTGGCGCAGCACCGCTTACCGCTTTTAGCCAGATACGCCATGAAGTGCCGATGCTGTCGCTGGACAACGTGTTTGACGAAGAGAGTTTCCTCGCTTTTAACAAACGTGTGCAGGACAGGCTGAAAAGCACCGACGCGCTCACCTACTGCTGCGAGCTAAAGCTGGATGGCCTGGCGGTCAGTATTCTCTACGAAAACGGTGTGCTGATGCGTGCGGCAACGCGCGGTGATGGCACCACCGGAGAGGATATCACCACCAACGTGCGCACTATCCGCGCCATCCCGCTCAAGCTGCACGGCGACAATATCCCCGCCCGCCTTGAAGTGCGTGGTGAAGTGTTTTTGCCGCAATCGGGATTTGAAAAAATCAACGAAGATGCGCGGCGTACCGGTGCGAAAGTGTTTGCCAATCCGCGTAACGCTGCGGCAGGCTCCTTGCGCCAGCTCGATCCGCGTATCACCGCCAAACGCCCGTTAACCTTCTTCTGTTACGGCATCGGCATTCTCGAAGGGGGTGAACTGCCGCGTAGTCATCTGGGGCGTTTGCAGCAGTTCAAAACCTGGGGGCTGCCGGTGAGTGACCGCATACGTTTATGCAGCACGCCGGAAGAGGTGCTGGCCTTCTACCACCAGGTTGAGGCCGATCGCCCAACGCTTGGTTTTGATATTGATGGTGTGGTGATTAAGGTCGACTCGCTTGATTTACAGGAACAGCTGGGCTTTGTCGCCCGCGCGCCACGCTGGGCGGTTGCTTTCAAATTCCCGGCGCAGGAACAGATGACCTTTGTGCGTGATGTGGAGTTCCAGGTTGGGCGGACCGGTGCGATTACGCCTGTCGCCAGGCTTGAGCCGGTACACGTTGCCGGGGTGCTGGTCAGTAACGCAACGCTCCACAACGCTGATGAGATTGACCGCCTTGGCCTGCGTATTGGCGACAAAGTGGTGATTCGCCGCGCCGGGGATGTGATCCCGCAGGTGGTCAATGTGGTACTTTCTGAGCGTCCGCAGGAAACCCGAGAAGTGCTTTTCCCGACGCACTGTCCTGTGTGCGGTTCTGATGTTGAGCGTGTTGAAGGCGAAGCCGTTGCTCGCTGTACCGGCGGATTAATCTGTGGCGCGCAACGTAAAGAGTCGCTTAAGCATTTTGTCTCTCGTCGTGCAATGGATGTTGATGGCATGGGCGATAAGATAATCGACCAACTGGTTGAAAAAGAGTATGTCCACACGCCGGCGGATCTGTTCCGCCTTACGGCCGGTAAACTCACCGGGTTAGATCGTATGGGGCCGAAATCGGCGCAAAACGTGGTCAATGCGCTGGAGAAAGCCAAAGAGACAACTTTTGCCCGTTTCCTCTATGCGCTTGGTATTCGCGAGGTTGGCGAAGCCACGGCGGCCGGTCTGGCGGCTTACTTTGGTACGCTGGAGGCGCTGATGGCCGCAAGCGTTGACGAGCTGCAAAAAGTGCCTGATGTCGGGGTTGTCGTGGCGAAGCACGTGGATAACTTCTTCAATGAAGAGAGCAACCGCGAGGTTATCCGCCAGTTAGTCGAGGATGTAGGTATTCACTGGCCTGCGCCGGTTGTCGTCAAAGCCGAAGAGATCGACAGTCCGTTTGCCGGCAAAACCATCGTGCTGACCGGTAGCCTGAGCCAGCTTTCGCGCGATGACGCCAAAGCACGTTTAACGGCGTTAGGCGCAAAAGTGGCGGGCAGCGTGTCGAAGAAAACGGATCTGGTGATTGCCGGGGAAGCGGCAGGCTCTAAGCTTGCGAAGGCGCAGGAGCTGGGGATTGAAGTGATCGACGAAGCCGAGATGATTCGCCTGCTGGGAGCGTAAATGGAAAAGGAACAGCTCGTCGAGATTGCTAACACCGTTATGCCGTTTGGTAAGTACCAGGGGCGGCGGCTTATCGATCTGCCTGAAGAGTATCTGCTATGGTTTGCCCGGAAGGATTCGTTTCCTGCCGGGCGGCTGGGCGAGTTGATGCAGATAACCTTGCTTATCAAAACCGAAGGGCTGAGTCATCTGGTGCAGCCTCTGAAACGCGGTTAGGCTTTCGCCGCTTCCTGCGCCTGCTGTTGCTCCGTTTGACGTTTATAGCGACGCGCCAGCACGGCGCAGACCATTAACTGAATCTGATGGAAAATCATCAGCGGCAGCACCATCATCCCGATCACCGACGTCGGGAACAGGATGTTGGCCATAGGGATACCGTTGGCGAGGCTCTTTTTCGAACCGCAGAAAACAATAGTGATTTCATCGGCTTTGTTGAACCCGCACTTACGCGCAACAACCACGTTTACCGCGATGACAATCGCCAGCAGCACCAGGCTCGCCACCACGATAAACAACAGTGAGCCGACGCCCACTTTATGCCAAATACCGTTCACCACCGCTTCGCTAAAGGCGGAGTAAACCACCAGCAGAATCGACGTCTGGTCGGTTTTTGAAATCCACTTCTTATGTTTCGCCACAAAGGCACCGGTCCACGGACGTGAAAGGTGCCCCAGCACAAACGGCAGCAGCAGTTGCAGCATGATCTTGCCCACTTGCTCAAGGCTACCTTCTGCACCGTGCAGGTCCATCAGTAGGCCAACCAGCAGCGGCGACAGAAAGATGCCGAGTAAGCTGGAAGCCGATGCTGAGCACACCGCCGCTGCGACATTACCGCCCGCCAGCGAGGTAAAGGCGATAGCTGATTGAACGGTCGCAGGCAGAATGCACAGATAAAGGAAACCGGTATACAGTTCCTGGCTGATATTCACCGGCGACCACCAGACAAACAACACGCCGAGCGCCGGGAAAAGCACAAATGTGCTGCACATTACCCAAAGATGTAAACGCCAGTGGCTACCGCCAGCGATGATCGCCTCACGTGACAACTTTGCCCCATGCATAAAAAACAACAGCGCAATAGCGGCGGTAGTCAGCCCTTCGAAAAACGGCACAAAACCGCCGCGCGCCGGGAAGAAAGAGGCCAGCAGAACGGTACACACCAGCGTGAGCGTAAAAGGATCAAGGATACGAAAAAGTTTCATGTGCACTCCTGAAAGTCGATGCCGCTATTGTGCTTTTTCTGCTTTGAGAAATAAAATTGATTTATTGCATCCATTCATGAATTTATAAGATGAATTATTCCTTACGTCAGTTACGGGTCTTTGTCACAGTGGCGCAGGCCAAAAGTTTTAGCCGGGCAGGGGAGATAATCGGCCTCAGCCAGTCTGCGGTAAGCCACAGCGTGAAAGAGCTGGAGCTGCAAACCGGTGTGCGTCTGCTTGACCGAACGACCCGCGAAGTGGTGTTGACCGAAGCCGGGCACCAACTTGCCGGACGCCTTGAGCGGCTATTAGATGAGCTTAGCAGCACACTGCGTGAAGCCGGGCGTGTCGGGCAGCAACTGACTGGCACGGTGCGCGTGGCGGCGAGCCAGACCATTTCGGCGCACCTGATCCCGCAGTGCATCGCCAGCAGTAACCAGCGCTATCCCGAAATTGATTTCGTGCTGCACGATAGGCCGCAGCAATGGGTGCTGGAGAGCATTCGCCAGGGCGAGGTGGATTTTGGCATTGTTATCGATCCTGGTCCGGTGAATGATTTTCAGAGCGAGGAGATCCTCGAGGAACCGTTCTTTTTGCTGTGCCGCAATGATCATCAGTGGGCGCAGCTTGCGGAGGTGCCGTGGTCGGCGCTGGATGGCGCGCGACTGGTGGTGCAGGATTATGCATCCGGCAGCCGACCGCTTATTGATGCGGCGCTCCGCCATTTTGCCGTACGCGCGACAATCGTGCAGGAGATTGGCCATCCGGCGACGCTGTTTCCAATGGTTGAAGCGGGGATCGGCATCAGTATTCTGCCTGCACTCGCGTTGCCGCTGCCTCAGGGGAGTGAGCTGGCGGTAAAAAGGCTGGTGCCGGATATGCAGCGCAAAATTATGCTGGTGCGGCGGAAAAACCGTTCGCTATCGGGGGCTGCGCAGGCATTGTGGGAAGTGGTCAGAGAACAGGCCCGGTGTTTAAACCAGGCCCGTGAGGACGACCCGTTATTTACTCAGACGTAAATATCAACCTGATGATCGTCGGAAGGGTTGTTAACCCCTTCCGCTTTGGCTTGCGGTTGCTGCTGGGCTTGCTTCTGCTCTGCTTCCTCAGCCTGTTTGCGCTGCAATTGTGCCAGCTGCGCTTGCAGTTGTTGGATTTGAGCCTGAATCATCTCTTGCTGTTTCTTTTTGTCTTCGGTCGAACCGCTACCGTTAGCGACTTCTTTCAGCTGTTGCGTCAGCTTGGTGATCTTCTGAGTAATGCGGCTGATTTGCGATGCGGTGTCGTTGCTGGTGGACGATGAACTGCCCGCGCTGCCAGTTTGAATTGACGCTGTGGTTGTCGAGATTGTGGTCATTGCACACTCCTTTTTGCCATAAAACATTGTTATCGGCCGTCATCATCTATTTCTTGAATTGTCTTAATCGAATGGCCGTTCGGCGGGCATCATATCCGGACATTAAGGATAAATTATGGATAAGCGTTACCGTTTTATTCTTTGAAAATAATAGGGTTTTATTCGTTTCCCTATTGCTGTCAGAGTGGGTTTAATGGCTAACCCAACAGGAATTTAAGCGTTTATATGCTGACCTAGTGGAAATTTCGTGGTGGGAAAAATTCATTGGTTTACTGGTCGCATAACTTGAGTCGCGCGGTTGGTGATCAATAGATTTCAACTGAAGGCCGGAATGGGCAGACAAAGGGTAAATCGCAGATAGCAAAAAAGCGCCGCCAGCGCCATTTTTACATTGGTGGGTCGTGCAGGACGACTCGCTTTGCTCGCCCTTCGGGCCGTCGCCACAGGCAGCTCCGTTGTCTCACTGCGTTCGACTCGAACCTGCTGCAGGTTCGAATCTTCAACTTGAGCAGATAGCAAAAAAGCGCCTTTAGGGCGCTTTTTTACATTGGTGGGTCGTGCAGGATTCGAACCTGCGACCAATTGATTAAAAGTCAACTGCTCTACCAACTGAGCTAACGACCCGAAGTGGTGGGTGATGACGGGATCGAACCGCCGACCCCCTCCTTGTAAGGGAGGTGCTCTCCCAGCTGAGCTAATCACCCACTTCGGTACTTCAACTGATAAGAATTCGCTGGCGAGAAAGTGGTGGGTAATGACGGGATCGAACCGCCGACCCCCTCCTTGTAAGGGAGGTGCTCTCCCAGCTGAGCTAATCACCCACTTCTCATTCTTATCTACACTGCGGAAGCCACAAAAAATCGTGGTGGGTGATGACGGGATCGAACCGCCGACCCCCTCCTTGTAAGGGAGGTGCTCTCCCAGCTGAGCTAATCACCCCCGCTGTGTGGAGTCGCATTATAGGGAGAGTTGAAAATGAGTCAACGCATTTTCAAAAGAAATTGTTCGTTCGTCGTAAAATTAGACAACCCGCTGCGTAAAGCGTCGCGAGAGCATGATTTCTAAACAAAATAGCCTGATAAACCCCTCATTGCGGCAACAACATTGAGGAATCAGCCCACAGTGATAGAATATCGCCCACTTCATTTTAGCTATTGCCGACGGTCGGCATCTTTATAAACGTAAGGCCATTTCATGAAAATCAAAACTCGCTTCGCGCCAAGCCCCACCGGCTATCTGCATGTTGGCGGCGCGCGCACTGCTCTTTACTCCTGGCTATTTGCACGTAATCACGGCGGTGAGTTTGTGCTGCGTATTGAAGACACCGATCTCGAGCGCTCCACGCCGGAAGCAATTGAAGCCATCATGGATGGCATGAACTGGCTGAATCTGGAGTGGGACGAAGGCCCGTATTTCCAGACCAAACGCTTTGATCGCTATAACGCGGTTATCGACGAGATGCTCAAAGCCGGTACCGCCTATAAATGTTACTGCTCGAAAGAACGCCTTGAGCAACTGCGCGAAACGCAGATGGCAAACAATGAAAAACCGCGTTATGACGGCCGTTGCCGCCACGATCACTCGCATCATGCTGATGATGAGCCGTGTGTGGTGCGTTTTGCCAACCCGCAGGATGGTTCTGTTATTTTTGACGATCAGATTCGTGGCCCGATTGAGTTCAGCAACCTCGAACTCGACGATCTGATTATTCGCCGTACTGATGGCTCGCCGACCTATAACTTCTGCGTTGTGGTGGATGACTGGGATATGGAAATTACCCACGTTATCCGTGGTGAAGACCATATCAACAACACGCCGCGTCAGATCAACATCCTGAAAGCGCTGAACGCGCCGGTTCCGGTTTATGCGCACGTGTCGATGATCAACGGCGACGACGGTAAAAAGCTCTCTAAACGCCATGGTGCGGTCAGCGTAATGCAGTATCGCGATGACGGTTACCTGCCGGAAGCGCTGCTTAACTATCTGGTGCGCCTGGGCTGGTCAAGCGGCGATCAGGAGATCTTCTCCCGTGAAGAGATGATCAAGCTGTTCTCACTCGGCGCGGTAAGCAAATCGGCGAGCGCGTTCAACACAGACAAGCTGCTGTGGCTGAACCACCACTATATTAATACGCTGGATCCCGAGTATGTGGCGACGCACCTGCAGTGGCACATCGAGCAGGAAAACATCGATACCCATACCGGCCCGCAGCTGTTTGAGTTAGTGAAGCTGCTCGGCGAGCGTTGCAAAACGCTGAAAGAGATGGCGGCAAGCTGCCGTTATTTCTATGAAGAGTTTGACGAATTCGACGCCGATGCGGCGAAAAAACACCTGCGTCCGGTTGCGCGTCAGCCGCTGGAAGTGGTGCGTGACAAACTGGCTGCCATCACCGACTGGACGGCGGAAAATGTTCATCACGCGATTCAGGCGACCGCCGATGAGCTGGAAGTGGGTATGGGTAAAGTTGGTATGCCGCTGCGCGTTGCCGTGACCGGCGCAGGTCAGTCGCCAGCGCTGGACGTCACCGTTCACGCCATTGGCCAGGCGCGCAGCATCGCGCGTATCAACAAAGCGCTGGGTTTTATTGCTGAGCGCGAAAGCCAACAGTAATTTTTGCCTGCTGTAAAAAAAGCCGCCTTCAATGAAGGCGGCTTTTTTATGTCTGTCGGCTTGCTACGTAATGATTATTCAGCCGCTTACGCTTAATTAACGGGCAACTACAAAGCGTTTGGCGTCATCCATAAAGGCTTTATCGCCGGCCTGCGCCACGATAGAACCGAAGTTCATATGGCCGCGCAGTTTCCAGTTCGCCGGAATGCCCCAGGTGCGCTGCACATCGGCGTCAACCAGCGGGTTGTAGTGTTGCAGGTTCGCGCCAATGCCTTTCTCGGCAAGCGCCAGCCACACAGCGTACTGTGCAATACCGGAGCTGTGTTCAGACCATACCGGGAAGTTATCTGCGTAAGCCGCAAACTGCTCCTGCAAACCTTTCACCACATCCTGATCTTCAAAGAACAGCACTGAACCTGCCGCTGCGGCAAAGCCGTCCAGCTTGTCGGACGTGGCTTTAAAGCTCTCTTCCGGCACGATCTTTCTCAGTTGTTCACGCGTCAGCTCCCAGAACTGCACATGTTCTTTACCTAACAGGATCAGCGCACGGGAACTCTGTGAGTTAAACGCCGAAGGTGCCTGGCGAATCGCTTCTTTGATGGTTTCAATGACGACATCTTCTGCCACCGGCAGATCTTTACCCAGGGCGTAAATGGTGCGGCGTTGTTTTGCTAAAGCGAGAAAATTGTCTGACATGATCACTCCTGAAGTTGGCTGCACGTCCGCTACGTTGTTACCCGCGGACTGTGGAAACAAAGCGCTAAAAAGTTTCTGTAATGGGTTCATGGTTAACCTGGCCTGCAACGAAAGTTTTGATTAATTTTACGGCCAACCTGCGGGCCAGTTACGTTCGTAATGGGCTGTTTTGCCCGAATAGGAGGAATGATAGGCCTGTGATGGCAAAAGAAAAAGCTGAACTATTTGCGCGTAGTGTTCAAAAAATTAGAACGACTATTGAATAGTTATTTAGGGTGAAGGCGGGCGTGTTCCCCACCGTACAAGCACAGGGAAGGGGAACGTTGCGTTTTTAGACGGCGAGCCAGCGCTTCCAGATAAAGCGCACCACAAAAAACTCCACCGTGCCGAGCAACAAAAACCACAAGCAGTAAAGAATGATGTAAAGCTGGGTTAGATCGAGCAGATGAAAACGCTGTACCAGACTTTGCGCCAGTTGCAACCCTGGCGCAGGCGCGGGAAGCAGCAGCACGGAAAGAAAGGCCATCAGCAGAATGCCTGCCAGCGTAAGCAGCGGTTCTAACGAGTGTTTCATAAAGTGTTAATCGATGGTGAAAAGCCGCATTGTCGGGGAAAGCTGCGCGCTGTGCAACGTTCCCCGACAGGCATTTACGCGACGACGAAGCGGTCAACCAGCGTCGACATGGTTTCCGATTGTTGATCCAGCATTTGGCTGGCGGTCGCTGCACTGGCGACCAGCCCGGCATTTTGCTGGGTTACCTGCTCAAGTTGGTTCAATGCTTGATGCACCTGCGATACACCCAGCGACTGTTCGCTCGCCGCGCGGGCAATGTCGCTGACAAACGCCAGCATCTGCCCGGTATGGTCTTTTGCCGATTGCAGCGCGCGGTCAGAAGCCTGCACCAGCGTGACGCCTTGCTGGATCTGCTCCATGTTTTTGCTCACCAGTTCGCGGATCTGATGGGCGTCATTGGCGCACCGTTGCGAAAGGTTACGGACTTCGCTCGCCACCACGGCGAAACCTTTGCCCAGTTCACCGGCGCGTGCGGCTTCCACTGCCGCATTCAGCGCCAGCAGGTTGGTCTGGAAGGATATTTCGTCAATCGAGCTAACAATATTCGAGATCTGCTCGCTGGAGCCGCGAATGGCAATCATGCTCTGGCTGGCTTCACCCGCCACCCGGCTTGCTTCCTGCACTTGCTGTTCCATCTCTTGCGTTAGCCGTTTGGCTTCATTGGCGTTATCCGCCGTCTGGTTCACCGCGGTTGCGATCTGTTCCATGCTGGCTGCTGTTTCCACCAACGATGCGGCTTGTTCATCCGTCCGTGAGGCCAGATCCTGGTTACCGCTGGCAATCTCGGAACTGGCGCCGCGCAGCACGCCCGCGCCGTGTTTTATCTCGCTCACAATATGCTGAATATTCTCGATGGCCTGGTTGTAAGCACGGTTCAGCAAAGACAACTCATCGCTGCCCGGCACATCCAGCCGCTGGGTGAGATCGCCGTCCATCCCCTCAATGGTTGCCAGTGAATGATGCAACTGGCGATGGATACTGCTGGCGACCAGCAGGGCGAAGAACAGTGCGATCACCAGGGCTGCAATGCTTATCACCGCAAAAACAATCACATCACGCCAGGCGTTATCCGCCAGACCTTTTGCCGTCTGCAACAGGGTGTTTGCCGCGGCATCTTCCACGGATTTCAGCGTATTGATACGCGCAGTCTGGGCGTTAAACCAGTCGGTTGGGGCGATGCCAAAACCCCCCGTCGCTACGTGATCAATCGCCTGCTGGCGCATCTCAAGCGCGCGCGTTACTTCTGGGGTTTGCAGTTGCGCCGCCAGTCTTTCATTGACGGCGGCAGTGCTGAACGCGCGCGTAGCCGCCAGCCAGGAAAGCTGCTTACCTACCACTTCATTTAGCTGGCGGAACTGCCCGTCGGTAAACCGATCGGCGGAAAACACGTTAGACATCAACGCACGTTCAACGCCGGTTTGCTCTTTGGCATTCAGCACGCTGTAATATGCCGCCAGTTGATTCACAATTTCGCCGTTATCGGTCAACTGACTAATACCGCCCACCACATTGAGCAAATCGCTAATAATGGTGCTGTACCAGGTCAGCGATTCTGTGCCGCTAACGCTCAGGGCGTGAATTTGTTGTCGAAAATCCGTTATGCCTTGTTGATGCTGATGGAATTGCTCGAGAGCGCGACGAATATCGTTATTCGCCCGCTGGAGTGGGAATTGTTTTAACGCCTCGGCTAATTGGCTCAGGGCTTTATCAGAGAGAATATATTGCGCAGATAATTCAGCGTTAAATTGCTGGCCTTTACTGCCGATATATCCTGCACTCATGCCGCGCTCTTTTTGTAATTCATGAATAACGCCACCGGCATTTTTCGCCAGATCCGTTAATGACATGATGGTGCGCATCTGCTGGCCTGTTTCCACACGCGCCAGAATGCCGCTGGTTGCTAACCATATAAGGGCAAACAATAAAGGCAGTAAAGCCAGTAGTAATTTAAATTTCATTGATAAACGGTAAATCCATCTCATACAAATGCCTCATTTTCTCGTTTGCTTTAATTCGTTATCGGAGTAGAGGGCGAGGTCTTTATTTCTAACACAGGGCTTGTTGATATTTATCAATTCTGTCAAATTCATCTACCACTTAGTGGTTATTATCTTGAGTAATAAGAAAAAAATAACCTGCTGATTCGCAGGTTATTTAAGTTGTGGTTAAGAATAATAACTAAAAAATTAACTCTTTATCCCGCCGCCCAAATCTCAGCGTGTTTTTGCATTAACCCAATTAGCGAGCCACCATCGGCGATGAATTCACGCATCATCTGTGCTTCGCTTTTACCGCGTTTCACCACGTTTGCCAGTTCACCCAGTGCGCTGCTCGCATTGAGTTTATCTGCCGACGGCGCGAGCTTCTCCAGCAGGCGAGTGAGATCCTCGGCGATGGTGTATTGCTCACCGGTATGCACATCGGTAATCACGCCCTCCAGCCCGTAACGGCAGGCCTGGAAACGGTTGAATTTATACAGTAAATAATCCTGCGGCTGGTGTTTAAACGGCCGCTCGGCCAGCAGCCAGTGCGACAGCGCCTGGATAAACCCGGCAACATTAATCGCATGCGACAGGGTAAGTGGCGTGTCCATGACTCGCACTTCAACGGTGCCAAAATGTGGGCTCGGGCGAATATCCCAGTGCAAGTCTTTGATGCTTTCAATCATCGAGGTGTAACTCAGGCGGCGAAACAACCCTTCAAATTCCTGCCAGTTCGCCACCCACGGCATCGGGCCATTATCAGGGAAGGCAGAGAAAATGTTCAGACGCGACGACGCGTAGCGGGTATCGGTGCCCTGGATATAGGGCGAGGCGGCGCTGAGCGCAATAAAGTGCGGCACAAAACGCGAAAGACCATGCAGCAAATAGATCGCGTCGTCGCCATTGGTGCAGCCAACATGCACGTGCTGACCAAACACCGTCGCCTGTTGCATCAAATAACCAAACGTCTCCAGCGTGCGGCTATAACGCTCATCGTTGCAGATCTCCTGGCGTTGCCATTTCTGAAAAGGGTGAGTGCCGCCGCCGCATATCTGCACATGGTGCTCAGATGCCGCCTGCAAAATCACATGCTGCATAGCGGAAAACTGATGTGCTGCCTGATTAATATCCCGGCACACGCCGGTGGCAATCTCCAGCATACTTTCGGTGATGTCATGTTTGACCTCACCGGCACTTATCTGGTGTTTTACCGCGTCGATCAGGCGCGAAGAGTCCTGGCTCAAATCGTAACCCGGCGGGTTAACAACCTGTAACTCCAGTTCAATGCCGAGCGTAAACGGTTCGGAAACATGAAAATCTGGCAGTGGCATAGTGTCCTCGCGAGAAAAGGGTTTGCTTCAGTATGGAAGCGATTAATCATTCCTTCCTGCGAGGCGGCGACAACCGCTCAAAATATCAACACAGCTGCGCCAACTGACCGCGCAACACCTCCACGCCAGGCGCAATCGCATCCGGGTTGATGGCGTGAAACCCCATGCGAAAGAAGTTATCCGGCGGTGCGGCGTCAAGAAAATGCCGTGCGCCCGGCTCAATCAACACGCCCGCATGGGCGGCGCGCCAGGTCAGTTGCTGGGTGTTGATTTGCTCTGGCGTGCGCAGCCAGAAGGCGTTGGCATGTTCGCTACCTTGCATCAACTGACACTCCGGCAGAAACGTGTGTAGCGCGTTATGCAGACAATCCCAACGGCGGGCAGAGTCTTCGTGGTAGCGGCGCAAATGGGTTTCGTAATGCCCCTGAGCCAGAAAATGCGCCATCTGGTATTGAATATTGGTTGGCGGATGGCGGTACACCAGGCGGCGCAATGCCCGCGCTTCGTCAATGATTTCCGGCGCGGCGACCATGTACCCCAGCCGCAAACCCGGCGACAACGCTTTTGACAAGCTGCTGACATAAATCACCCGCCCGCTGCGATCGCTGGCTTTCAGCGCGGGCAGTGGGTTTTGCATAAAGTTGCTTTCCGAGTCGTAATCATCCTCAATCACCACCGCATCGTGGCGAGCGGCGTAATCGAGCAACTGCGTACGACGCGCTTTGCTCATCGTCACGCCGGTCGGTACCTGGTGGCCCGGCGTCACATAGTAGTAGTCGCAAGGCGTTTCGTTGAGCACCAGCCCTTCGCTGTCAACATCGTGCGGCACGATTTGCGGCTCGCTTAATAAGAAGGTGTTAATGGCTTCGCGAAAACCAGGATTCTCCACCGCCACGCGGGTTGTGGGCGACATCAGCAGGCGCGTCAGTAGATAGAGGGCGTTTTGCGAGCCGAGTGTAATCAGGATCTCATCGGGTGCGGCAACGATGCCGCGTTTCGGCAACACGCGGGTACGGATCTGCTCAATCAACATCGGCACATCCTGATCAATATGATCGATCACCCACGCCGGGTCGCGCACCCCGCCGTGCAACCAGTTTGCCGCCGCACGCCAGCTGGCAAGCGGGAACTGCTGGGTATAGGGCTGACCGTAGATAAAGGGGTAGCGGTAGTGCATCCAGCCCGCTGGTTTAAGAATTGACTCCTGTTGGCTGGGCGTAATTTTCAGGCGGTTGCCCCAGAGTGGTGCAGCGCTCTCGCATTCAGGTGCAGGCGGCGTCGGGTTTTGCCCGCAGCGGTAGTAATCCGGGTGCAGGTAGTAACCGCTGCGCGGGCGGCTAACCAGATAGCCTTCGTTGACCAGGCCTTCAAACACCAACGCGGTGGTATTGCGTGAAACATTAAGCTGGCTGGCAAGCTGGCGGCAAGAGGGCAGCGCGGTATCCGCCGGGAAAATCCCGCTCAGAATGGCGTTGATCAAACATTCGCGGACTTGCTCCTGCAACCCGCGTTGGCCGTCAAAATTCACATTCAACAGGTGACGAATCATGCAGCACTCCTTCGGATATATCGCGTTATGCAATGGAGCAAATTCCATACCAGCTTCCTGTTAACTGACACACCCATTCGCCAGAACTGGCTCTATTCACAAAAGCGCAAGCCTCCCTATTGTAAAAACGCAGTCATGAAAAACACACGATGTCGTGTTTCGGCATATATCTTGCAACGCTTCCGGCACACCTGGGATATACCGGTCTGGCACATTAAATAAGGGTGGAGAGATGAAAAACGTATTCGGCAAATATTGTCTTGCAGCCATGATCTCTTTGGCATTTTCCTTACACGCAGTCGCAGCGGATTTACCTGAAATTGAAAAATCCGGCACCATGAAAGTGGCGACCGAAGACGATTACGCGCCATTCAATTTTATGAATAATGGCCAGACGGATGGTTTTAATAAGGATATGCTTGAGGAATTACGCAAGTACGCAAAATTCAATATTAACCAAAGTATTTTACCGTGGACGGGGTTACTCGCTGCGGTTTCCACTGGCCAATATGATATGGCACTCACCGGTGCAGTTATTACCGATGAACGCCTCAATGTCTTTAATTTCACCCCGCCATGGGCCTCCGCGCAGCACTATTTTGTAAAACGCGCCGACGATAAAACCTTAAATAGCATTGCCGATCTCAGCGGTAAAAAAGTGGGCGTACAGGCAGGCAGCGCGCTGTTGGCACGTTTGCCGGAGCTGAAAGCGATGCTGGAGAAAGTGGGCGGAAAACTCGGGCCAGTGGTCGAGTACCAATCCTACCCGGAAGCCTACGCCGATCTGGCGAACAAGCGTGTTGATTACGTGATTAACGTGGTGATTTCCGTCAACGATCTGGTGAAAGCCAAACCGAAAGTCTTCGCCAAAGGTCTGGCGGTTTCCGGGCCGGGTTACATGGCGTGGCCAATCCCGAAAAACTCACCAGAACTGCTGAAATTTATGACCGGTTTTATGAACCATATGACTGAAACCGGCAAGCTTACAGAACTGCAGAAAAAGTGGTTTGGCGAAACCTACGAGCTGCCGAAAGAGCCGATCACCAACGCCGATCAGTTCCACAAGTTAGCCGGTTTTTAAGTGTTCTGCGGCGGGCAACCGCCGCCCGTTTTAACAGGAGGGAACATGGACTTAATCTCATGGCAGTTATTGATTGAAGGCGCATGGACGACCCTCTGGATCTCTGGTGTGGCGATTGCGTTCGGGGTAGTCATCGGTCTGGTTATTGCGTTTATTCGCATGATGAAGATCCCCTTTATTGATCAGTTTTTGGTGGTCTACATCAGCCTGGCGCGGGCTACGCCGCTGGTAACGCTGGTGCTGTTTCTGTTTTTATCCCTGCCAACGCTCGGCATTAACCTGGATAAAACGCTGGCGGCGATTGTCGCGCTGACGCTGAACACCTCGGCGTTTAACGCGGAAATCTGGCGCAACGCTTTTCGTAATTTCCCCCGTGAACAGCGGGAAGCGGCGGAATCGGTAGGCATGCGGCGCTGGACCTATTTCCGCCACATTATGTTGCCGCAAATGTGGATTGAAAGCCTGCCTGCGCTGGTCAATGAGATGTCGTTTTTGATCAAAGGCAGCCCGGCAATTGCGGTGATTGGCGTGGTGGATTTAACGCGCGTCACTAACCGGATCTCATCGGTAACGTATGAACCGCTGTCGCCGATCCTCGCCGCGGCGCTGTTGTATGTGATGATCATCGGCCTGCTGCTGAAATTACAGGGCGTAGCCGAACGCAAAGCGAAGCGCCTGGCGCGATAAAAGGCGGAGGAATTATGAATCAGTGGGGAATTATTTGGGCTGCGCGTGAGAGTTTTTTCAACGGGCTACTGGCGACTCTGGAGCTGTTTATTGTCGCTGCCGTTATTGGGTTATTGATTGGCGTGGTTTTTTGCTATGTGATGGAATATCAGAACCGTTTTATTCATCGCCTGATTATTGCTTTTGTCAGCCTGATGCGCGCCGTGCCATTTTTGATTCTGGCATATCTGCTTTATTACGGTTTGCCGCAGTTAGGTATCAGCATGGATGCCTGGACCGCAGGGTTACTCGCGTTGGTGATTTATCACGGTGCCTATTTCTTCGAAATATTGCGTAGCCAGCGAAGAATATTCTCTTCCGGCTATATTGAAGCTGCCGTATCGCAAGGTTTTTCCCGTTATAAAATTTTCCTGCGTATTATTTTGCCAAATATTGTCTCTTCCGCGCTGCCCTTACTGGGCAACCAGCTAATTATTTGCCTGAAGGACACGGCGTTTCTGTGCATTATTACCGTGCAGGAGATCACCGCCGCTGCCAATAGCGTGCAGTCGACCTATTTTATTCCGTTTAACGCCTTTATTGTCGCCATTGCGCTGTACTGGGGCATCAGCATTCTGCTCGAACTGCTGATTAAACGGTTAAGTCATTACGGAGCGAAAAGAGGAATGACCCATGCCTGAAGCAAGCGCGGTAAGCATTAAAAATCTGTCCAAACAGTTTGATAACGTGGAAGTCCTGCGCGATATCAACCTGACGGTGCAGAAGGGCACGGTGGTCAGTATTCTGGGCTCGTCCGGCTCGGGCAAGTCGACGTTGTTACGCTGCATGAACTGGCTGGAACAACCGGATCGCGGAGAAGTGCGCATCAGCGGGAAACGTATTGGTGTGGATGAAAAAACTGGCAAAGCGATGTCGCATAAAGATCTTTCGCACATCCGTGAACGTGTCGGCATGGTGTTCCAGAGCTTTAATCTGTGGCCGCATTTATCGGTGCTGCACAATGTCAGCGAAGCGCTGGTGCATGTGAAGGGAATGAAGCGTGAACAGGCGAATGAAATAGCCCACCGGCAACTGAAAAAAGTGGGTATGGACCATAAAGCCGATGTCTATCCGATAACGCTTTCCGGCGGGCAGAAACAGCGCGTGGCAATTGCCCGTTCGCTGGCGATGTCGCCGGAGGTGATCCTATTTGATGAACCGACCTCCGCACTGGACCCGGAACTGGTTAACGAAGTGCTGGGGGTAATGAAAGATCTGGCGGCGGAGGGCTACACCATGGTGGTGGTGACGCACGAGATGGACTTCGCCCGCCAGGTATCGGATGAAGTGGTGTTTCTGGAAAAAGGGCTGCTAATTGAGAAAGCACCGCCGGAGAAATTTTTCACCAACCCGGATTCGGACAGGGTGAGAAAGTTTTTGCAATCCAGCCGGTGAGGGCAGTGATTCAGAACCGAAAAAACAGACCGCTAATCGGTATTTTCGCGCGGTGCCGCACGTTGAAACATCCGACAGACAACTTTTACAGGCGGAGCTCAGGCTCCGCTTTTTTGTCTATAGAAAACCCCCTGCCAGGCTGGGGGTTGCGGAAAGCTTTCAGCTTTAAGCCAGTTATTTACCTAATGACAGGGAGTTGTCTATGGAGATCAGCCCGACAGCGTGGCAAGTCATCTTCACTATTTCTGCGATACCTGCGCCTGAGTCGCTGTATGTGAGAACGTTGCCCGGTAAGTGGAGTCTCACCGGGCCCGGTATTAAAGCTCGATAACGTCATTCCCTTGTTTTAACCAGCGCGGTGCTTTTAGTGTATCGGCAAAAAACGCCACCAGCATATAGAGCAAATCCCGCAGTACGCTTTCGGATGCAGGCGCAAGCGTGTTGCTCATCAGTAATTGCGTTAGCACCTGGCAATAGCGGCACAACTGGTCGGATTCAGGTTCAAATGAGGGAACATACGCAGGAATATTCTCTACGGTCAGGCTGGCTTTCAACGCCTGCGGAACAGGTTCGAGAAGCGTCGGTTGCAACAGAGCAAGGCAGGCGGAAAGCCTGCCGCAAAGCGCCATTTTTTGCTGTGGTTCGCCGCATTCCGCCAGCACTTCCGCAAAACGCTCGCAGTTATCAGCAAGCTCGGTGAAATCGGTCGCGTGATTGAACGGTGAAGTCAATAACGCCTGAGTCAGGGTTGGGGTAGTAGCCATAAGGCAGCCTCCGATAAGTGATAAAAACACCACCACCGGAAATGCTAATTTCATGGGTGGCGGGCTGAACGGAGTTAGCATTACCGGCCTTATCGGAAACCGGCGCACCTTGCGGTGCCCCCGCTCAGCCCACCATTGAGATGTGGCAGAGCACACGACAGAAAATGTCGCCGATAAGGTTAATCAGGATGCTAAACCCGACGCCTGATTTTGCAGGCGCGGAGAGAACATATGACTAACACGTACAAGCGGCAAGGGATTATAGCTAACCTGATGAAGGGATTACCATTCCTGGAAGCAGCTTCGCAAAACTTTTGTTTTTTAGTGAAAGAATGAAAAGCACGTGCGAGCCATATCGCGGGACGTCGTTCCTGCCGCGATAAAGGATTTTTATAAGCAGCGATATTACAGCGGCGGGGTTGTGTCCCCGCTGAAATCGGCGAGCCGGAGCACCGACGACAAGGTCTGGGCGCCAGGGATGGCGACCAGAGGCGAAACGAGACAGGACGTCGAGTCGAGCCGGCCGAAGTCGGAGATGCGGGAGGTGAGCGCAGTGCGAAGCACCGATTTCCCGCGGGGCCGCGGGGATTGAAAAGGGGGGGCGCGGCAAGCTCCCCTTTTCCCGTTCACATGCGGTGATGTTCAGGTGTCTGCCGAATGTCTGGTGAACGGAACAATTCCACAATGCCAATGAGTGGAACAATTCCTCAGAGGCAAACATTCCACAATGCCAAACCATTCCACCAAACACCGTCGAAATCTCCATCTCCCTCAATGCTGAACATTTTCCGATGAAAGCCCTATTTTCACCTGCGGACGAAAAAAATCCTCATGCAGCGCCACCTGATTACGCCCGCGCTTTTTCGCGTGATACAGCGCTGCATCGGCTGTGCAATACAGCGTTTCGAAATCGCTGTCTTTATGCCCCAGGCTGACGCCAAAACTGGCGGTCACCCGTTGCTGGGGTAATACCTCAAGCGGCGAGGCGTTCAGCGAAGAGTGAATATAACTGGCCGTGATCATCGCCTCTTCAACACGCGCTTTTGGCAGCACAATGGTGAATTCCTCACCGCCGACGCGACCAATCGCCGCGCTTTGTGGTACCGCACGGCGAATACGCGCCACCAATGCGCAAATCACGCGGTCGCCCATTGGGTGACCATATTCATCATTAATGCGTTTGAAATGATCAATATCGAGCAGGATCAGCGCCACATGGCCTGTCGTCAGACCCTGGTTAATGTGATTAATGATCGCGCTGCGGTTAAACACTGCAGTCAGCGGGTCGTGCGTCGCCTCATATTCAAGGCGTGCCGCCAGTTGTTGCAACTGCTCATTCATACGGTTCAGTTCGCGCTCTGCGCGGTCACTGCGCGAAATCAGACGATACGATTCACGAATTAAGCGCTGGTAGTTTTTCGCCAGCGCCCACAATTTTTCACGGCAGGCATCCGCCGTTAGCCTGTCGTCGGCAGCGGCCAGACGAGCAGCTTCGAGGACGGAATAGTCCTCCTTGAATAGCTCATTGATATCTAGCATGCGTGAATGTCCGGGATCAGAAAAACGGTCAGCGACGGGAAATCAATGCGCAGCTCCTGGCCAAATTCCTCAGAAATATCGTCTTCCGCGTCATAGTACCAGTGCAGCTCACACGCAGCGCTGTCTCTGGCGTAATCATTCAGGCTTTCGAACAGCGTAAATAACAGCTTGGTGCTGGAGCTGTTGAAGTAGCTCAGTGCGACATGTAACTGGAGCGGCGCGTCCGTCTGTTGGCCACTCTGCAACCACCCTTCCAGCGCATCCATCAGCGGGCGGAAAAACGCGGCGGCATTTTCCGGGTAGGCTTCGCCTTTCAGTATCAGGCGCTGGGCGGCAAAATCAAACTTCACCTCCGGCGTTGCGGCGGTGGCGGGCAATTCAATAGCCGGCGTCAGTGTCATATCAGTCATGGCAGAACGTTGCCTTTAAGTGAAAGGCGGACAGAGAACTCGCCGCCAGAGGGTGAATGCGATATTCCAGCGGTAAGCTGGTATCCCGCGCCATGGTCAACAAACCGATGTTTGCGCCTTTACTGGTCGCCGGGGCTTCACTGCGCAGCCCCTGTTTCCAGGCATCGCGGATTTCCGCCTGCGACATACCGCGCAAGACATCGAGATTTGTCTGCAATAACGTGGAAGCTTCAGGCCCCACAAGATTTGCGGTTTCGAGGTAATAGTGGGTTTGATCCATATGAAAGCAGACCGAACCGAAGCGCAGCTCTTGCTGTTCCGTCGATAAATACCGGTCGTCTGAGGAATAGCGCACAATGTTTTGTCCCATCTCGATAAAAGCCGAGAATAGCTTTCTGCGCGTTACCGCTGAGGATTCGTGTTTATCCAGCCATGTACGAATGACTTCGCCCAGCGAAACAATATGCTGCTGGGAAAAATAGCCCGTATAAAAGAGTTCAACAGCGTTCTGTCGTTGCAGCGTGAAAAGGGGTAACAGAACGGCTTCTTTGACCTGCGGGTCGTTTATTTGCATGTTGTTCACCAGCGAAAACCAAACCACGTCATGTCATCGCGCGACGCTTGCTGCCCCTGCCAGGCTTTCAACGCCGCGAGCAGGGCGTCAGAAAGCGCAGGCATCGGCAGCGTGCGGTTCTGTGCTAACAGTGACTGAATACGTTTTTTGCCAAACATGACATTGCGCGGGCCGCCTGGTTGGTCGGTCGCGCCATCAGAAACAATCAAAAACGTGTCGCCGCGGCGCAGTGGTGCCTGATAGCGCTGCCACTGGTAGTCCACCGGCGTGTCGGTGTAGCCGATGCCTTTGCGGCAACTCGCAAGCATCGCTGTATTGTCCGTTTCCGCGCTGAGCACAAAAGCGTGCATACGGGCGCTCGCCCAACTGACCTGCTCATTTTGCGTATCGACAAACAGAACAATGGCGTCACATCCATCGTTGGACTGGCTGCGATCGGCAGAAGGATGCACCTGGCTGAGCGTCTGTTTGATATGTTGGTTAATCAGGCTGAGCAGTTGCTCCGGCGAGTTCGCAGGTGCGAGGCTGAGCGCTTTTTCCAGCGCCGAGGAGAAAATAAACGTCATAAACGCGCCGGGAACGCCGTGCCCGGTGCAGTCTGCCAGCACCATCAGCCAGCCATTTTCCACGCGCTGAAAAGCATAGATATCGCCGCCAACACAGTCGCGTGGGTGCCAGTGCAGGCACCAATCTTCAAGTGTTTTTTCAATGGTGTTGCGCGAGCGGCTCAGCATTGACTCCTGAATAATGCGCGCGTATTCAAGGCTTTGCATAATTTGCAGATGCTGTTTGGCCTGTAAATCAGATACTGTGCGGATAAGGTCAATGCCCAGGCCAATACCGATGTATTGCCCCTGCTGGGTGAGAATAAACCCTTCGGTGACGGCTTTATCGCCGGTTTCAATCACCCGCTCGGACAGGTATTCGAGACCGGAATCGGCATCGACAATCAACGGGTTTTTATCCATAAACGCGATGCAGCTTTTCTGATCATACAGTTCATGGAAAAACGGACGGCTCATCTGCGACAGAAAAATATGCCGGTTAATCATGCCAATAGGGCGGTTATTTTCCAGCACTGGCAGGCCAATCAATGCTTTATGTTCACTGAATAACGACATGACCTGTACGTTATTGGTATCTGGCGTCACGTGCGGGACGGTAAGGCGCAAGATACCAGCGTTAAGCTGTCGCGAAGAGAGCGGTATATCCATGGTTCAAACAGCATCTCAATATAAGAATAATCTTAGGTTAAGGCGGGTTTGTGACGGTTTGATTTCAATTAAGTAAGCCGATGAATAACGGGAGATTATTGCTCCCTAAGTGAAACCATAGCCATATTTGCGGCGGTGAGTGAGGTGCGGTAAAAAAAAGCCCGCACTTGTCAGGCGGGCAAATAATACTGGAAGCAATGTGAGCAATGTCGTACCGAATACCTGAGTGATTTGCTCAACTATTCGGTAATGCGAAAGATAATCTTTATCATCTTTGCGGTCAACCCCAAATTTTGTGCGACTTCACTGGCTTAATGCTCGGGTTCTAAAAATTCGCGCCAGCTCACATCTCAATATAAATACCTTCCTGATGCTGATAAGCCCGGCATGAAGGCTCGCTGGCAAATACCTTGCGTTTCCTTTCCCTTGCCGATATTGCCGATTAAACAGTGATCCCTGTTAATGCTTTTGTCAGGTTTTGTCAGTACTATCCTCTGCGGGTAAAAACAGACAACGAGTAAGCGATGACCCTCTTCTGGTGTGTAGTACCAATATTGTTGCTGTTCTTTGGAAAAGCGTGGAGTTCGGCGAAAATTCGCGAGTATTACAGTCGCTCGCAACGTGCCCTGGAAGCGACCGTAGCCAGCGAGATGGATAATCAGCAGCCTTCCTGGATAAAGGATGTCGCTCAGCGTGCGCAATTTACCGCCTCGCTGTGCGAACTGTGCCTGAAAAAAGAGGTGCCAGACTGGTTTCTGGAGAGCATTGCCGGTAACGAAGAGGGAATGGCGTTTCTGACTCGGCACGCCGCGCTGATGGAAACCTTTGGCGCACCATTTTGCGACCAGGTGCAGGCTGCCGCTGAGCTGGTCGACAGTGCATGGCAACGTTCAAAATTACGCGGTTACTGATAGATAGGACCATACCGCCCTTATCAATAACGGTGCTCGCCTTGCATTATTAGGGCAGTTGGCTGTCATCTTTTGCTGGGCGTCGGCAAAGTTAGCGCTTCAACACCGCTGGCCGGTAGATCAATCGTTTCATCATTTCGTCGAAAACTTGCCCCGCCTGGCATTCCCGCTTTTCACGCTGAATGTCCGCATATCCGGCGTTTTTCACTTTTTTAATACTCCACTTTTCCACAACAGCGAAATGAAACAATAGTGCTTGCCTGACATTAAAGAATGCGTATAGTTCTCATTCTCTTTAGTGTTTGTGGGTGCGGCAAGGAAATTTCCCGCAATAACAGTGAGCGTGAAGGCTGACAGGGAACACTAAAAAGCCGTGACGAGCTGCGCCGGGCCGTATCTGCTCTCATCGTACGATCGCGCACATGATGCGTGGCATGGGCGCTCGTCTGCCTTGATGACATTAACGGTAAAGGATCCCCCATGAAGATGAAAACCTCCGTGCTGGCTCTGCTGGCGGCGATGGCGCTTGCCGGTTGCAGCGCACATCACACCAGCAGTGCGCAGCCTGCGGCACAAGTACAAAAAACTGCGGCGACGCCGTTGCCTGCGAACGTGGTGAAACGCTCTCTTGCCAGCGGACTGTATGAAATGGCGCTCAGCCCGCAGGGTGATGCGCTGTATGTTTCCAGCGCGGAAGGCTTTAAAGATGTGCAGGGCGGGGTGATTTACAAACTGGATCCGAAGACGCTAAAAACCCTCGGCGCGACCCATACCGATCTGAAAAACTTTGGCATGGCTATCTCCCCGGATGGCAAAACCGTGTATGTCACTAATTCGCTGGACGGCGGTGTGAGCGCCATCGACACCCGCAACGGTAAAGTGCTTTCCCGCACGCTGTTCCCGGAACGCAACGACAAAGGCCTACCCTACGGCGCGCGTGAAATTGTGCTGCATAACGGCAATTTGTATATCGGCGCCGTTGCCGATCCGGCGCTGGTGTGGGTCGTAGACGCGAAAACCCTGAAGGTCAAAGCGCGTATCAAAAACGCGGGCAAGTGGGTGACTGGCCTGCACTTCTCTGAGCAGACGCAACGTTTGTACGTGGCGAATGGCGGCGGCGAAGTTCTGGTGGTCAACCCGCGCAATAACCGTATCGAGCAACGCTGGAAACCGCTGGGTGACAAACCGGCGCTGCTGTTGAATATCGCTGAAGATGAGGCCACCGGCCGCCTGCTGGTAACGGACAATTCAAAAGCCAAAACTACGCTGGTGCTGGATATCCACAGCGGCAAAATAGTGAAACAGATTGAGGGCGATGCGCTGGCGGTGAAATTCAATGCCAAACGTCATGAAATCTATATTACCCAGCGTGAGTCCGGCAACGTGCTGAGCCTCGATGCAACCAGCTATGCCGTAAAACAGCGCTGGGATCTGCCGTCACATCCGAACAGCCTGCTGCTTTCTGCCGATGGTCAGACGCTGTTTGTCACCGTTAAACAGGCGTTTAACAAAGATCACTCCACTAACGGCCCGGATAGTGTCGTCAGGATCGATCTGAACAAGTAATGATACTGGCCTGGAAACGGGCCATTTCCTTTTTATTTCAATAGTTAATAATGATGAATAATCGCAGAAAACATTCGATACCTTTGCGCAAAACGTTGCTTGCGCTGGCCATTGGCGCGGCTGCGCATACCACACAGGCAGCAACGGCTGACGCCAGCATAAAATCTACTCACGAAGACACCATTGTCGTGCAGTCCACAACGCACAGTGATTTCAAGCCCGGTGGCAGCGAACTGGTTCCCGCGTTTCTTGACGGACAAGTGGCGCACGGCGGCCGCCTTGGCGTGCTCGGCGAGCAAAAAGCGATGGATGTGCCGTTTAACGTCATCGGTTACACCTCGAAGCTGGTACAGGATCAACAGGCGAAAACCATCGCCGATGTGGTCAGTAACGATGCGGGCGTGCAGGTCGGACAGGGTTACGGCAACTTCGCCGAAACGTACCGTATTCGCGGCTTCCAGCTTGATGGCGATGATATGTTGATGGGCGGTCTGGCCGGTATTGTGCCGCGCCAGATTGTCGATACCCAGATGCTGGAGCGCGTGGAGATTTTTAAAGGTTCAAATGCACTGATGAACGGTTCTGCGGGTTCGGGTGTTGGCGGGATGATTAACCTCGAACCTAAACACGCCGACGACACGCCGCTCACCCGCGTGGGTGTGGATTACACCACTCGCTCACAAGTCGGTGGTTCGCTGGATGTGGGGCGTCGGTACGGCGATAACAATCAGTTCGGCGTGCGTATGAATCTGCTGCACCGCGAAGGTGATGCCGCGGTAGAAGACGATCATCGCCGCACGACGGCGGCATCGATTGGTCTGGATTATCGTGGCGAGCGCTTGCGCACGTCGCTGGATCTCGGTTACCAGAACAAAACGGTTCACGGCGGCGAAATGGGCGTCAATATCAGCGCCGTCGACTTTATTCCAGCGCTACCGGATACCCGTAAAAACTACAGCCAGCGCTGGGCGAACAGCGATATTGAGAACGAATTTGGCCTGGCGCGCGCCGAATATGATCTGACCGATGACTGGACAGCTTATGGCGCATTCGGTGGCCAACATGCCCATGAAGACGGCACGTACGGCGCGCCTAAACTGTTTAATCAAAACGGTGACTCCACCTTTAGCCGCATGGATACGGTGCGTATTTCCGACTCCTGGAGCGGCATGGCTGGACTGCGCGGTAACTTCGATACCGGTTTTATTTCCCATAAAGTGAACGTCGGTTATTCGGCGAACATCAAGCGTGACCGCGTTGCCTGGACCCAGTCCGATCAAAAAAATCTGCCGGTGGTGAACATTTATGATCCCTCGGCGATCCCAATGCCAGACAACTTGACCCATAGCGGCAACTACAGTGACCCGCTGACAACCGCGCGCTACCGCTCGCAGGGTTATACCCTGAGCGACACGCTCGGCGTATTCGAGGATCGGCTGCTGTTTACCGTGGGCGCGCGTCACCAGAAATTGTGGGCGCGCAACTACAGCAATGCCACCGGTGCGGAAACCACCACGGCGCGTTATACCCAGGATCGCTGGATGCCGACGTACGGCGTGGTCTATAAGCCGTGGGATGTCGTCTCTTTCTACGCCAACCATACTGAAGCGTTGCAGCCGGGCGGTGTGGCGCCGAAGACGGCGGAAAACCGCTATCAAAGTGTGGGCATTGCGCATTCTAAACAGAACGAAATCGGCGTGAAAACGGACTTTGGTCGCATTGGCGGTACGCTGGCGCTGTTTGAAATCAAAAAGCCGACCGGCATTCTTAACAGCACGACTAATGTTTACGGGCTGGACGGTGAGCAGCGTAACCGTGGCGTGGAGTTGAATCTGTTTGGTGAGCCGGTGCTCGGCCTGCGCCTGAACGGCAGCGCGACCTGGCTGGATGCGGAGCTGACGAAAACCAAAGATGGCATCAATCAGGGCAACCGACCAATTGGTGTGGCGAAATTCTACGGGGTGATGGGTGCCGAGTATGACATCAAACCGGTCGATGGCCTGACCGCCACGGCACGTGTGAACTATACCGGCTCGCAATATGTAAACACCGCCAATACCCGCAAACTCGACAGTTACACCACGCTGGATCTCGGCTTGCGCTACCGTATGCAGCTGAATGCGGAGAAAAACGAGATGGTTTGGCGCGTGGGCGTGGATAACGTCACCAATGAGAAATACTGGGCCAGCGTTGAAGACAACGGCACCTATATTTACCAGGGCGACCCGCGCACCGTGAAAGTCTCAATGAGCTACGACTTCTGAGGGTTGTTTTATCCGGCGGGCGTGATGCCCGCCTGTTGCAGGCTATTCAACACTTCCCGCATTCCCCGGCTCACCACTTTGTCCTGACGCATCACCAGCGCTAACTGGCGCTGGAGCGGCGGTTGCACCGATTGTACGCGCAAACCCTGGCGCTCTTCTTCAGCCTGAACCGCCACGCCGGGCACGATGCTGTAACCCAACCCGGCGCGCACCATGCGTTTTATCGCTTCAATACTGCCCAGCTCCATCACCGGCGCGAGGGCGACGCCGCCTGCGCTAAACCACTGTTCAATGAGCAGGCGAGTGCTGCTGCCGGATTCGAAAACAATCAGCGGCAGGGGCGCAAGCGACGCAGGTGTCGGTAATGAAACATCGTCAGCGCCCAGAGCTGCGATCGCCACGAATTCTTCGGTAAATAACGGTGAAATCGCCAGATTACGCCCGTTGGCGGGCAGCGTTACAAGGCCGATATCGATACGGTTTTCTTCTACCGCGCGCACAATATCGCTGGTGTTGCCAGTGCGCACCCCGACTGACAGTCGCGGGAAATCGAGGTGCAACCTTTGCAACAGCGGCGGCAACAGGTGAATGCAGGTCGTCGCCCCGGTGCCAATCGTTACGCTGCCGCTGACAGCGTGCTGATGCTGCGCCACTGACTGCACCGCGGCGCTGACGGCATTTTCGATCTCTGCGCAATGCGCCAGAAAGGTTTCCCCCGCGGCGGTAGCGCGTAGACCGCGCCCGGAACGTTCAATCAGTCGAACGTGCAATGCCTGTTCAAGCTGGCGGATTTGCAGGCTGACTGCGGGTTGCGAAATGCCTAACACTTCTGCGGCGACGGTAAAACTTCCCCGGGCGAGCACCAGCTTAAACGTCGCTAACTGGTCAAAGCTGAAGCGTGGCATGGCAAAGTTTTCCTTATAACGGTGATAAGCGCAGCCCAGTGCCGCTCTGGCTGCGTTACCGGTAGCCTGTAGATATCAGCAAACGGGGAACAGTTTATGGAAATTATTGACGCGCAAGAACACCATCTTAGCGCGATTGTGCAGATTTATGCTTATCACGTGATGCAGGGTAACGCCACGTTCGAAACCGAAGCGCCAGACGTGGATGAAATGCGCACACGGCTGGCGAAAACCCGCCGCAATGGCTTGCCGTGGTATGTCGCTGTGCATGAAGGGCAGGTCCGGGGATACTGTTATTTATCGCGCTACCGCGAGCGGCGGGCGTATCAGTACACGCTGGAAGACTCCATCTACGTTGATGACAGCTTCCGCCAGCAAGGCGCAGGCAAAGCACTACTCGCCCACGCGGTGGCCTGGGCGGAGCAAAATGGCTACCGCCAGCTCATCGCCAACGTCGGCAACAGCGAAAATGAAGGTTCATTACGCCTGCACAGCCGTGCCGGTTTTGTGGTGATCGGCACGCTGAAAAGCGTCGGCATGAAACACGGGCGCTGGCTGGATACGGTACTGATGCAGCGCCCGCTGGGGGAAGGTGATGTAACGCTCCCCCAGCCTGGGTAATGGAGTAGCCCGCGCAAAGCGGGCTATTTCAGGCGATTTGCAGCAATACCATATACAGTGTTGCGTTCTCGTTTTCCGACAGAGACAACGAATACCACAACCCGGCCATCGTTCACCTGGTAGACAAGACGATAACCTGAAGCACGCAGTTTGATTTTGTATCAATCAGGTAAGTGGCTGAGTCTGTTTGCTTCAATCCTCGGCGCTTTAAGCACCTGAGCCATTTTCTTCTTAAACTGCTCGCGAACAGAGCTGCCCAGCTTTCGCCACCCTTTTAACGCGCGTTCATCGAAATCCAGTTGATAAACCATACAACCTCCTTGTTTGCCAAAAGCAGCCTTTCCCTGGCCGCCTTCATGTATCAGCGTTTCATCACAAATCGTCAAGCGTCACACGAACCGGCTTCGGATCACGCAAACGCTCACGCACGATTTCGATCAGTTGCCGATCTTCATCATTAAGCAGTGTGCGGTGAAAGGGTAGCTTGCCGTTCTCGGCGACATATTCGAGCGTCTGTCGTAAGAGCTCGGAAGGTGTTACGCCAAGCTTTTCCAGAGCGGCAAAGGAACGCGTTTTTAAATCGTCATCAATACGAACATTCAAATTGCCCATGCAATTACCTCTGTCATTACGTTTGTAATGACGTGATGGCAAGATTAAGACACCGATGCCACTGCTGTCAGGCAGATCAGGACAATTCTTCTGCCGTCACAATGCGCTCAAACGCGTTCAGTTCCGCCAGCTTGCCGTGATACCACTGTTCGCAAAACGCGATGCCTAAATGGTCTGCCAGGTAAGCGCATTGGCGGAATTCCTCCAGCGCGGGCTGCTGGAACAACGGCAGAGCGGGCGAGGCGTGGGTGAAGTTTGCCAGCGCGTCATCATCAATACGTTCCAGGCCGTATAACATGCCAGTCAGTAACGTCGCCATTACCAGATAGGGGTTGGCGTCTGCACCGGCGAGACGATACTCGACCCGCCGGTTGTGGGCATCAGAGCAGGGAATGCGCAGTGCGGCGTTGCGTTTGTTGTAACCCCAGGAGTGAAAAAGCGGTTCGTCCAGATTCTTACGCAACCGTCTAAACCCATTCACGCCCGGCGCCATGATTGCCAGCGACGCGGGCATCAGTTCCAGCATGCCGGCAAGAGAGAGTCGCAGCATCTCATTGGGTACCTCCGCCGGGCTGGCAAACACATTTTCACCATTCACACCATTAAGGCTGACGTGAAAATGCAGACCATTACCGGCCAGTTCCGAGAATGGCTTTGCCAAAAAATTGGCTTGATAGCCAAACTTCTCAGCCACGGTGCTGGTGAGTTTGCGCAGTGCCAGCACCTGCTCGCAAATCTCCACCACGTTGTGTGAATGGCACATATTCAGTTCAAACTGCCCGGCCTCGGCTTCACTCACGATCCCGGATAAGGGAAGACGCTGCGCTGCCGCCATGCTTTCCAGCTCCTCAATAAAATCAGAGTAGGTGGAAGGCACGGCCAGATGGAAACAGCCCTGCGGGCGGTGTTGCTGCGCAGCGGGGTCAACAAGGTAGAACTCCATTTCCGCCGCCACCACCGGGTAGAGGCCATGTTGATGAAACTGACGCAGCACATTTTGCAATATGACTCTCGGCTCCAGCGGCCAGGGCATATTATCGCTGTCGAGCATGGTTAATAATAATTGCGCGTTATGGCGTGGATCGTGCGCGCTCGGGCGTAGCGTGCCGGAAACGGGTAAACATAAATTATCGGGCTCTTCGTTAATCAGCCTGTCCGGTGAAGAGGTGATTATTTTCCCTTCGCGGTTCATGGCATAAACAGATTGCGGGAAATAACAGCCCGTGCTGAGAGAAAATACGTTCTCGACGGCCACTCTTTTTCCCCGGAATGTGCCATGCGTATCGTTAAGATAAATGTCGACATGTTTCGTTTGCGGGTATTTGTTCAGATACTCTTTGATTTCGTAAGGGAATCTCTGCTGAAGCTGGCTGATTTCCTGATCCACCATTTGCGCAGAGCGCGAATTTAACGGTGTTGGAAATGTTGTGGCGGTAAAAAAAGTACGGATATTTTTCAGCAGCGAAATAGTCATCGGCGAGTTCATGTTTTTTCTTTCTGTCAGGCCTTTTGGCGGTGAACTCAGCATAAAAGAGCGCTTTTTATTTTGATATAAACGCCGCGTAAAAAGGAAATACGCGGCGATAAAAATAATATAAAAATGGCGCGTTCAACGCGCAGACGGCATTTTTAGCAGCGGTGAGAGCGCGTTGTCCGCGAAATGCATTTTTACCCAGTCGAGCGGTTTGCGCTGGCCTGGAAACGTGAGCAATTTGTGGGCTTCAGCAAAGCTGAACCAGCGGTATTCGTTGTGCTCATGGTTTCACGTAAATGGCCTTTTTCCTGATTTTTCACAACAACCAGGCAGCAGATCGGTTACACTCGCGGCACAGAAAAGCCACATGACAGGAGGTTTATATGCTGGAAAAATTGCGTACCCGCGAGGGGAAAAAATTTATCATTGCGGTGGTGATTGTATTCCTGGTTGCCGTGAGCGTCATTTCGAAAGTGACCTTCGAGGGCGTTGAAGATCAGTACAATTTGCCGATGGAAAACTGGACGGTAACGATGTTTATCATGCAGGGCGCATGGGTTGCCATCTACAGCCTGATGTTCACCATTATTGGTTCTTTGCCTTTTGGTTTTTATTTCCTCGGCCCGAAAGACGACCGCGGCTAATCCCTCCCGCCCTGGCGTGCTGCCGGGGCTGTCTGCCTTGATCTCTTAAGCCTGATCGAAATCGTTACCTGCAACGTCCTCAGCGTAAAGCTCTGTGGTAAGCCGCAGTGACCGATAACTTAACTGCCACTACATTCATCGGCCCGTGCAGGCTGCTATTTCTCGCTTTAAAAAGCGTTTTTACCCCGCAATAACACTTTCACTAACAATTAAAGATCAAAAAATAATCGCCGATAGAGATCTCACAGGGAGCCCGTGCTGAAAGGAAGATGACGACGTAAAAGGCTGACTCCAGGAGAGCCGTAATGGCCAAAGAATTTGTGACCAAAAAAATGAGCACCCGCGCGCAAATGTTGCTGACGGGGGCCATCACCATCACCCTCGGTTTTGTTGTCACTATTGGGGTACTAAGCTGGCAGTCCAGCAGTGAACAAAAACACCGTGCCGAACAATATCTGCAAAAAATTGCGGAAAGCCAGGCGCTGAATATCCAGCAGCAACTGAACTATGCCCGCGATGTGGCGCATAACCTCGGTCACAGCTTGATTGCGTTACCTGAAGCTGGGATCACCGACCGCCAGGTGGCGGATAAACTGCTTATCTCCGCCCTGCGCGATAATCCTGACTATCTCTCTATCTCCGTTATTTTTGAAGAAAACGCTTATGACGGCCGCGATGCGGAGTTCGCCGACAAACCCGATCAGGCGCCTAAAGGCCGCTACGCCTTTTTTGTCGATCACGATCAATCCGGTAATTTTAAACTCCATCCGCTGGCGTCGATCCTGACGCCAGGCCAGGGCGACTACTATCTGCTGCCGCAAAAAAGCCAGAAAGACACGTTAATTGAGCCCTATAGCTACGCCTATAACGGCGTGCCTACTTTACTGACGTCAGTGGCGGCACCGATTGTCAGCGGTGGCAAACTGCATGCCGTCGTGACATCGGATATCTCGCTGGCTTCACTGCAGCAGAAAGTGAATCAGATTAAACCGTGGGAAGGCGGCGGCTATGCGGTGCTGCTCTCTACCGCCGGAAAGGTTATCTCTTATCCGGATAAAAGCCTGACCAGCAAACCTTATCCGGGTAAAACGGAGGGTTTCACCAGTAGTGTGGTGGAACAAGATGATCCGATCCTCGGCGAAAAAGCACTGATCACCTGGCAACCTGTCTCTATCGGCAACAGCACCGATAAGTGGTATCTCGGCGTCGTTGCGCCAGTGAGTTCGGTGATGGCGGCGGCCAACCGTCAACTGCTGTACGCCATTATTATGGGCGTTATCAGCATTCTGTTGGTGTGTACGCTGCTTGGTCTGATCTTCAGCCGCAAAGTGTTGAAACCGATTGGTGGCGAGCCGCTGGAAGGGGCGAATATCGCGCTGGCAGTCGCGGACGGTAAACTCGATAACACTATTCCGGTGAAAGATAATGACCGCAGCAGCCTGTTCTATGCCTTGCATACCATGCAGGCGCAGCTACGGCAGATTGTCGGGCAGATCAAAGAAGCCAGTGATTCGGTGCGCCAGGGGGCTGGGGAGATTGTCAGCGGCAACATTAATCTCTCTTCGCGTACCGAACAGCAGGCCGCGGCGCTGGAACAGACCGCCGCCAGTATGGAGCAGTTTAGCGCCACGGTGAAACATAACGCCGCCAACGCCCACCAGGCGACAGCGCTGACCGCCAATGCCACGCAAATTGCCAGCCGGGGTGAAACACTGGTCGGCCAGGTGGTAGAAACGATGGCGAAAATTGACGAAAGTGCGAAGAAAATCGGCGATATCACGGCGATCATTAACAGCATTGCTTTCCAGACCAATATCCTGGCGTTGAACGCAGCGGTAGAGGCGGCGCGCGCCGGTGAACAAGGGCGTGGTTTTGCCGTGGTGGCGTCTGAAGTGCGTAACCTGGCGCAGCGCAGCGCCGACGCGGTGAAAGATATCGGCGCGTTGATTGAGGAGTCCAGCAAACGCGTCGAAGCCGGGGTGCAACAGGTGAACGATGCTGGTCACACCATGCAGGAGATGACACAGGCGGTGAATTCCGTGCAGGCCATCATCAATGAGATTGTCAGCGCGTCGGATGAGCAAGCCAAAGGCATCAGCCAGGTGACGATTGCCGTCAATGAAATGGACGGTGTGACGCAACAAAACGCCTCGCTGGTGCAAGAAATGGCCGCGGCGGCAACCTCACTCGAAGATCAGGCGCAGCAGCTGGCGCAGACGGTGCATCAGTTCCGCATCGAAGCGTAACCTAAACAGGGAGCCTGGCATCAGGCTCCCTGTCTTCCTTATCCGGCAACCAATTCGATACGGTTATTATCCGGATCCAGAATCACGGCTTCATAAAAACCATCTCCCGTCCATCGCGCGGCGCTGGCTAACCGGTTCTGCTGGCGGGCTCTTTCTGCCATCTCATCAACAGCCTCGACATTCCCGACATGAATAGCGATATGCGCCCAGCCAACAAATTCTGCGGCGTTCGGCGCATCGGCCAGTTCCGGTACGGTCATGAGTTCAATGGTTGGCCCGTTGTGTAGCGACATAAAATAGGATGCAAAACCGGCGCGGTTCTGACTGACATATTTCTCGTTGCTGGTGGCGGAAAAAAAGTCGCGCCAGAATTCGCGCTGTGCGTCGAGATGGCGTGTCCAGAGTGCGACATGGGCAATGTTCAAGGTGACCTCCAGGGAGTAAGGGATGTGAATTGACAGCCTGATTCATTTGCATGATCATGCTCATTATTGCTCGATTTAAATTTTAAAAAGAGGATTTATGCTCGATTATGCAGCTTTCCCGGATCAACGACAAGCTCTGATCCGCCAGCGTCTTCAGGCGCAGGGACGTGTAGTGTGCGCAGAGTTAGCCGTTGAATTGCAGGTTTCAGAGCACACCATTCGCCGGGATTTGCAGGAGCTAAGTAAAGAGGGCATCTGCAAAAAAGTGTATGGCGGCGCAGTGTTGCAGCTGGCGGCCGCCGGAAGCTTTACGGAAAGGAAAGAGCAGGACAGAGCAAAAAAAAGCATTATCGCGCAGCGCTGCGTGCCACTGCTCAAGCCCGGTACCTGCGTGTTTATTGATAGCGGCACCACCAATCTCGAACTGGCGAAAGCGTTGCCGCCCGAGCTGAACCTGACGGTAGTGACCAACTCACCGGAAATCGCCGCTGTCGCGTGTAAACATCCGCGCTGCGAAGTGATCATGCTGGGCGGGCTGGTGCAGAACAGCACCGGCGGTTGCGTGGGCGGCCCGGCCATTAGTCAGCTTAACGGGATCATTTTTGATCAGGCGTTTATCGGCGGCTGCGCAATGTCGCCGGAGATGGGTTTGACCGGGTTTGATTATGCCGACTGCGAATTTAAAAAGGCGGTAATTGCTCAGAGTAACCAGGTGGTGGTGGCATTAACGGCGAATAAGATCCCAGGCGTGGCCCGCTACATTGTTGCCGCCAGCCAGCAGATTGATGTGTTGGTGGTCGAAACCGATCTCGGTAAAGCGTTTTACCAGGCCTTTAGCGCAGAGAATATTGAGATCCTGACGGTTTAAACATCACCGGACGCTCAGGGTTCATTTCTTGCCAGCCCACAGCGGAGATGTTAAAAGGTGCCCCTTTAAATAAAACCACAAAGGGGAAGGACGTGAAAAACGCGTCACAGGCAGCGGGAAGCAGCACCGATGCCGTGTCGGAAGCCGGGCCGACACTACAACGAGGTTTAAAAAACCGCCATATTCAGCTGATTGCGCTAGGCGGCGCGATCGGCACCGGGCTTTTTCTGGGCATTGGTCCCGCTATTCAGATGGCCGGGCCAGCCGTTTTGTTGGGCTACGGCATTGCCGGGGTTATCGCTTTTCTGATCATGCGTCAGCTTGGCGAAATGGTGGTTGAAGAGCCGGTGTCCGGTTCATTTTCCCATTTCGCCTATAAATACTGGGGCCCGTTCGCCGGTTTCCTCTCTGGCTGGAACTACTGGGCGATGTTTGTGCTGGTGGGGATGGCGGAACTGACCGCCGCCGGTATTTACATGCAGTACTGGTTCCCGGACGTGCCGACCTGGATTTGGGCCGCCGTTTTCTTTGTCATCATCAATGCCGTCAACCTCGTTAATGTGCGCCTGTACGGCGAAACCGAGTTCTGGTTTGCGCTGATTAAAGTACTGGCAATTATCGGCATGATTGGTTTTGGCTTGTGGATGCTGTTTACCGGTCACGGCGGTGAGCGCGCCAGCTTCGATAACCTCTGGCGCTATAACGGCTTTTTCGCCACCGGCTGGCACGGACTTATCCTCGCGCTGGCGGTGATTATGTTCTCCTTTGGCGGCCTGGAGCTGATCGGCATTACTGCCGCAGAAGCCAGCGAGCCGCACACCACCATTCCGAAAGCGGTTAACCAGGTGGTGTACCGTATTTTACTGTTTTATATCGGCTCACTGGTCGTGCTGCTGGCGCTCTATCCGTGGATTGACGTCAAAGCCAACAGCAGCCCGTTTGTGATAATTTTCCACGAACTGGATAGCAACCTGGTGGCATCGGTACTGAACTTCGTGATTCTGGTGGCTTCACTGTCGGTCTATAACAGCGGCGTTTATTCCAATAGCCGTATGCTGTTTGGTTTGTCGGTACAGGGCAACGCACCGGCCTTTTTGACGCGAGTCAGCCGCCGCGGCGTGCCGGTAAATTCCCTGTTCCTCTCGGGTGCAATCACGTCGCTGGTGGTGTTGGTCAACTACCTGCTGCCGCAAAAAGCCTTCGCGATGCTGATGGCGCTGGTGGTGGCGACGCTGCTGCTTAACTGGATCATGATTTCGCTGGCGCACCTGAAATTCCGCGCGGCGATGCGCCGCAAAGGGCGCGATCCGCAGTTTAAAGCGCTGCTTTTCCCGGCGGGCAATTATCTGTGCATTGGCTTCATGCTGATGATCCTCGTTTTGATGTGCACCATGGACGATATGCGCCTGTCGGCGGTGCTGCTGCCAGTGTGGATCCTATTCCTGTTCGTGGCGTTTAAAGTGCTGCGCCGCACGCCGAAGCGCGCGTAATTCGCTTCGTTTCCCACCCAATCCGGCGAGCTGCGGTTCGCCGGGCTTACGATGTTGTCGATGACTTAACTGTGATAGCCTCGAACCTTAGGCACTAACCGCAGGGTATGTTGTTGTTATGTCGATTCAAAAAATTGCCAGGATGGCGGGCGTTTCCGTTGCAACAGTCTCACGCGTGCTGAATAACAGCGAATCGGTGAAACCGAAAAATCGCGAACGGGTATTGCAGGCCATCAAGGAATGCCAGTACCAACCCAACTTATTAGCCCGCCAGTTGCGCACCGCGCGCAGTTCAATGATTCTGGTGTTGGTCTCTAACATCAGTAACCCGTTTTGCGCCGAAGTAGTGAAGGGCATTGAAGAAGAGGCGGAAAAAAACGGTTATCGCATCCTGCTGTGTAACTCCGGTGCGGATATGGCGCGCTCGCGCTCAGCGCTCAAATTGCTGTCGGGCAAGATTGTTGACGGCATCATCACCATGGATGCGTGTGCGAAATTGCCGGAGCTGGCCACTATGATCGGTGCCGCGCCTTGGGTGCAGTGCGCCGAGTACGCCGATAACGGTGAAGTCTCCTGCGTGGGCATTAACGATGCCGATGCCGCCCGCTGCGTAATTGATCGGCTGGTCGAGCGCGGCTGCCAGCGCATTGCCATGATTAACCACGACCTGAGCTATAAATATGCCCGACTGCGTGAATGCGGCTACCAGAGCGGTTTACAGGCACAATGTCTGAGTTATGGAAAAGTGGAATACGCTTGTGATTTGAGTTTCAGCGCCGGTAAAACCGCCATGCAGCACCTGCTTAATGTGCCGGAACGCCCGGACGCGGTGTTTGCCGTTTCCGATACGCTGGCCGCCGGGGCGCTGCTGGCGATCCATGAAGCCGGGTTGAAAATGCCGCAGGATATCGCGGTAGTCGGTTTCGATGGTACGGAGTTGGCAGAGATGGTTACGCCGCCGCTCAGCACCATTGAGCAACCTTCACAGGCGATGGGGCGCGAAGCAGTACGGCTACTGCTGAACCGCATTGATAACCCGGATAGCCCACCAGAAAGTGTAATCATGGACTGGCGTTATATTTCCCGCGCCAGCGCCTGACATTTCAGGCATGATGTCTGTAAAGATTTCGCCAGCCGCCCCGCTGGCTTTTTTATTGCCCTGGGAGCCTTGCCATGACCCGGCAACGACAAGCTGATTTATTTCTTGTTCTGACCACACTGATTGCCGCCTGCGGGTGGATTTTCTCGCGTGAAGCCATTAGCGGGATGCCGGTTTTCGCCTTTCTTGGGCTGCGCTTTTTTGGCGCGGCGCTGGTGCTGCTGCCGTTTTGCCGTGGGCAACGCATTGCGCTGGAAAAAGTGCGCCAGGTAGTGATAAGCGGATTATGGATGGCGCTCAACCTCTGCCTGTGGATCTGGTCAGTCTCGACCACGCCATCGCTGGGCGAGGGGGCATTTATCATGAGCCTGTCGATGCTGTTCGTGCCGCTGGTGGCCTGGGTGATGCTAAAAACCCGCCCGGCGCGCGCCTACTGGGAGTGTTTACCGGTCGCCATTATTGGGTTAGCGCTGCTGAGCCTGCACATGCCCATCACGTTTCATGCCAGTCAGGGCTGGTTTTTGCTGACGGCGTTCGTGCAGTCGATCTATTTTTGCTACACCAGCCGCTGTGCCAGAGAAGTGCCGCTACTGCCGCTTACAGCGGTACAGCTCGCGATCACCGGGATTGCCGGGCTGGTAATTTCCGCGTTGTTTGAATCCTGGACTCAACCTTTTAGTAGCACCACGGCGATGTGGCTGGCGGCGAGCATTTTAATTGCCACTAGTCTGCGCTTTGGCCTGCAACTGCAAGGGCAAAAATATGCCGCCGTCGCCAGCGCCGCCATCATTATGGTGCTGGAGCCGTTACTGACGGTGATTGCTGCCTCGATTTGGTACGGTGAGCGCTTACCGCTGCAAAAAATCCTTGGCGGCGTGTTGATCCTGCTGGCGCAGATTTGGTTCCGCTGGCGGATGATTGCGCGTTTACCGTCAAAGCCGTAACGTGCCGCTCAGTACCGTATGCGCGCCGCCGCCGATCACCACGCGGCCATTTTCCCTGAGCGCCAATGCTAAAACGCCGCCGCGCGTCGAAGCCTGGTAGGCCGTAAGCGAGTGCTTACCCAGCCGCGCCGACCAGTATGCCGCCAGCGCGCAGTGCGCCGAGCCAGTCACCGGATCTTCATTCACCCCTACCCACGGAGCGAAGTAGCGCGACACGCAATCATACTCATCCTGACCGGGCGCGGTGATCGCCACGCCGCGGCCTGGCAGAGCGCGTAATGCCGCAAAATCAGGTTTGAGTGCGTAAACTACCTGCGCATCCTCGACCACCACCAGTTGCTTTGCGCCGAACAAACCGTAACCACTCACTTGCTCATGTGCCAGCCCGAGCGCCTTCAGTAATTCCACTGGCGCTTCAGGCTGCATTTGCGGCGTCAGTAGCGGGAAATCAAGCGCAATGCCCTGCGCCACGGCGGTTGCGGTCAGCGGGCCGGAAAGAGTGTGAAAGGTGATGGCATCGCCCTCTGCGAGCCGCCCGTTCTGGCGCAGAATATGCGCGGTTGCCAGCGTGCCGTGGCCGCATAAATCGACTTCGGCCTGCGGCGTAAACCAGCGAAGATTATTATCCGCCAGGTTTAAAAACGCGGTTTCTGATACCGCCATCTCTTCGGCTATCTGCTGCATTAACGCGGCATCCAGCCCTTGCGGCGTAATACATACTGCTGCCGGGTTACCGGAAAAAGGACGCGTGCTGAACGCGTCCACCTGGTAAATATCGAGTTCCACTACGGCGCTCCCCTTTGTTAACAAAGAGATAACATTATCCCCTTTTTAATCTTGCGGGTAGCGCTAATCAGGAGTTCGCCGGACAGCGCGGTGCCAGTTGATGGCGTGCGCTAACCGCTGCCGCCGCCAGCACCAGCATCATCACTACTTCTGTTGCCAGAAAACCACTCAGCGCCGTGCTGTAGTTACCTTGCGACTGGCCGACAAGATGCAAAAACAACCCGCCGAGTACCGCAGGACCCAGGCCGAGCGTGGCCTGCTGGAGTGTGCTGAGCAGTGCGCTACCTGCGCCTGCATCATGGGTGGTGATATCGCGCATTCCGATGCGGTAAAAGCTGTTCACAATCAGCGCCTGGCCGTAGCCAATCAGCGCGGTAGACGGCGCGAGCGCCAGCGCAGCCACCATCCGCCCGGAGAGTTGCAAGGTCGCAATTAATGCCAGCAGTCCACTGACCTGAATCACCAACCCGGTGAGCAAAATGGTACGCATGTTATAGCGACCAATCAGTTTTGGCGCATACCAGGCAGAGATAAAATAGGCGACGCCCAGCGCGACAAAGCTGTTGCCCGACTGGTACGGCGTCATGCCCATCCCGGCTTGCAAGGTGAGCGCCATGCAAAACATAAAACCCGACCACGCGCTAAAGAACAGGAACGCAATCAGCAGCCCGAAACGGATGCTGTGCAGCTTGAGTAAACGCGGTGGTAGCAGCGGCATAAAACCCGCTTGCTGCTGCTTCAGGGCGTTTGTGCGCATCCACCACGCCAGCGGAACCAGCGCCAGCAACGCCACTTTTGTTTCCCACGGCCAGTGCAGTTCCGGCCCCAGTGCCAGCGGGAACAGCAGGCAGCAGAGGATCATCGCCAGCGCGACAGTGCCTTGCCAGTCAATGCGTGTGCGCGTTTCACTTTGTGTTTCCGGTACATAACGGTGGCTGAGCACCAGCACTAACAGACAAATAGGCACATTGATAAAAAAGGCATTGCGCCAGCCAAGACCGGCGATATCCGCTGAGACCAGCCAGCCGCCACCCATCTGACCAATGATAAATGCCACGCCGCCAATACCGCCGTAGAGACTGATGGCGCGCGCGTGGGCGGTGCCTTTTAGCGTGACATGCAATGTCGCGAGGATCTGCGGCACAATCAGCGCCGCACCCATACCTTGCAGAGTTCGTGCGCCAAGCAGTGCGGAGACCGAATTCGCCAGCCCACACAACAGCGAAGCGATACCAAACAGGGCTACGCCCCATAAAAACACCCGCCTGCGACCGAGGTTGTCTCCCAGCTTACTGCCCATCGCCAGACAGACGGCGAAAGCCACGCCGTACAGCGCGACAATTAACGCCAACTGCGTGGCAGAAGTGTGCAGCGATAGGGTGATGGAATCGAGTGCGACATTGGTAATTGAGGTGTCAATCAATGGCAGCATCTGCCCGGTAAGCAGAAGGATCAGGCCTGCCCGGCCCGGAGAAACAGCAGACGTTTTCATGGTAACTCCATTGCGTCATTCATCGGATGGTCGTAGCATCGCTTAACAGAAAAACGGGTACCAGTTCTTACCTATACTGGTACTGGCACTACCATGCTGGAGAGTGTTATGACGCTGATGGTCGAAAAGCACCCGGAACTGACGGTGTTAGATGAGAACCGCAAACAGCTTGGTGCATTTTTACGTGCGCGGCGGGAAAGCCTCGATCCGCAGCGGCTGGGGCTGCCGCGCAGCACGCGTCGTCGCACGCCTGGATTGCGGCGTGAAGAGGTGGCATTGCTGGCGGATGTGGGTGTCACCTGGTACACCTGGCTTGAACAGGGCAGGGACGTCAACCCTTCCGCTACCGTGTTGCAGGCGATTGCCGCTGCTTTGCAATGTTCGCCAACGGAAACCCGCCATCTGTTTTTGCTGGCCGGGCTGACGCCAACGGAAGCGCTGAATACGCCGCAATGCGAAGGGATCAGTGAAGGCACCCGGCGCTTACTGGATAGCCTGTTGCCACAACCGGCCAGTATTCAGAAAACCAACTTTGACATTGTGGCGTGGAACGTTGGTTTTGAGCGCCTGATGGGCATTAATTTCAGCGAAATTCCCGACGACGATCGCAACTGCATTTACCTCTATCTCACCCACCCGCAATGGCGCAGCCGGCTTGGCTATGATGAGAGCGTATTACAGACCTTTGTTGCCTATTTCCGCGCGGCCATGGCGGAGCACCGGGGGGATGCAGTGTGGGAAGCGAAGCTGGCGCGGTTTTGTGCGGCATCGGCAGAATTTGAAGCGCTGTGGCGCAAGCATCTGGACGTGCGCGGCGTGGAAAATAAGGTAAAAATCTTTAACCACCCACAGCTGGGAGAGTTTTCTCTTCAGCAGATGTACTGGTTCTCGGCGCCGCGTAACGGCTCGCGGCTGCTCGTTTATCTGCCGGTGGATGAAGCGGGTGAAAAGGCATTGAAGTGGCTGGCGGAAAACGCTTAAGGGCGCAGGCGCTTTTGATCTTTGAGCGGCAAGCCGTCAACCACCCGATCCCATGACGCCTGAATCAGAAATGCGAGCAGGGATTCGTCGATGTCATCGCCGGCAAATACGGAAATCCAGTGCTTTTTATTCATGTGATACCCCGGCTCAATGCTGGGGTAGATCTGCTGGTTAAGCAGCGATTTTTGCGGCTCGGCTTTCATTGTCACCATCGGCCTGCCGTGAGCGGTGGTGGTCATCATAAAAATCTTCCCGCACACTTTGAACACGTCATGTTCTGGACCAAACGGCCAGCAATGCTCGGTGAATGGCAGTTCGAGCGCAATACGGTGTGCGCTCGCTTGCAGGGTTTTACTGTCCATTATTTTCCTCAATGGCCAGCGCGCGCCACATGGCTTCGAAGCCAAGGCGCTTAAATTCGGTGACGCGAGAAGCATCGCGACTGGCGAAGGTAATCGTGGTGTCCGCCATCGACAGGAAAATTGCATCGCCAAAAGGGGAGTATTCATCGGTCAGAAACACGGGGCGTACCGCGCGATGGCATAGCTCATGCAACTCCGGAAAAATTTCGGCGACTTGCTGACGGGTCGCGTCGGTGAGTTTGTCGCTAATGGCGATCTGGCGCACGGCACAGTGACCATTCGGGTGACGGATCCCCCAGTCGATATAGCTGTTCCAGATGCATTGCGTGTGGTGCCTGGAATCGTTGATCGAGAGATCGATATTCGCCAGCATGGTCCCGCACAGATCGCTTTTCAGATGCAGATAAAGTGCGTTGAGCAGGTCATCTTTGGTGGCGAAGTAGCGAAACAGCGTCCCTTCCGCGACACCCGCATTGCGGGCGATTAACGCGGTGGAGGCAGCGATCCCCGACTGTGCAATGGCTTCGGTAGCCGCTTCCAGTAACGCCAGTTTTTTATCTTCACTCTTTGGACGAGCCACTACACTTTTCCTCTCACATTATAAAAACCACGATTGAAACATGCCCTCTGTAACGCTGCAACGTCGAATGTCAAAGATCAAAATGATCTTGACGGCTGAGCGTTGCTTTCTATAATGAGTGCTTACTCACTCATAATCAAGTTTAAACAGCGTCGTATCTACGGAATGGATCGATTTTGTCGGGTCAGGATATGAAGCGTCTCATTTTTAGCGTGGTTCTCGTTATGCTCGTTGCTTCTGCCGCAAGTTTACCTTTTGTTCTGAATGCCGGATTTGGCCAACTTCCACAGGGCGAACAGCTTACTGAAGTCGAAAAATCACCGCATTATCGTGACGGAAAGTTTCAAAACCAGTTGCCGACTCCGGGTTTCACCGGGAAGAAAAATATGCTGGCAGCATGGTGGGATTTTTTAGTCACTAAACGCGAGAACGCGCGCCCGCAGCAGCCGTTGCCGACGGTGCACACCGATCTCGCCAGCCTGCCGCTTGAGCAGGATACGCTGGTGTGGATGGGGCACTCCTCCTGGTATTTGCAACTGGCGGGTAAGCGCATTCTGATCGACCCCATCCTGAGTAATTACGCAGCGCCGTTTTCATTCCTCAATAAAGCGTTTGCCGGAAACGATCTCTGGATGGCACAAAATATTCCGGAGATTGATCTGCTGATTATTTCGCACGATCACTACGACCACCTGGATTACGCCACCATCAAGGCGCTGATGCCGAAAATCAAAAAAGTGGTGACGCCGCTCGGCGTGGGGTCGCACCTGCGTTACTGGGGAATGAACCCGGCAATTATTCAGGAAGCTGACTGGCAGCAGAAAGTGGTGATCAGCGACGATTTGGCCGTGCACGTTTTACCCGCGCGCCATTTTTCCGGGCGTGGTCTGAAACGTAATCAAACATTGTGGGCCAGCTTTATGTTCACTACCGCTACGCAAAACGTTTATTACAGCGGCGATAGTGGTTATGGCCCACATTTCAAAGCGATTGGCGAACAGTTTGGCGTGGTTGATCTGGCCATTATGGAAAATGGCCAGTACGACGAAGACTGGAAGTACATTCATATGATGCCGGAAGAGACCGCGCTGGCAGCGCAGGAACTTAATGCTCGCGCGGTTCTGCCGGGCCATGCGGGGCGTTTTGTGTTGGCAAAACACACATGGGACGATCCGTACAAACGGCTGGCGGCAGCAAGCCGGGACAAAAGCTATCGCTTACTGACACCGAGGCTGGGCGAACCGGTGCTTGCGGACATCAATGCGCAAGTTTTCCACGCCTGGTGGGAATAAATCCGTTTATTAATCGAAGAGCAGAGGGGGAGCGCAGTATGACTATTTCCGCTCAGGTTATCGACACCATCGTCGAGTGGATCGACGACAATCTCCATCAACCATTACGTATTGATGATATTGCAGCGCATGCGGGCTATTCCAAATGGCATCTGCAACGGCTTTTCTTGCAATATAAAGGGGAGAGTTTGGGGCGCTATATTCGCGAGCGCAAATTATCGCTCGCTGCGCGCGATTTACGTAATACCGATCAGAGGGTTTACGATATCTGCCTGAAGTACGGTTTTGATTCGCAGCAGACGTTTACGCGCATCTTTACCCGCACCTTTAATCTTCCGCCGGGCGCGTACCGGCGGGAGAATCATCAGCATACCCATTGATGGAAAACAGATAAAAAATCGGCCTGTATTAGGCCGTTTTTTTATTCTGCCAGCGTTTTCTCGATGCCTAAACGGCTTAAAAGCCCGCTAATACCTTCGCGCGCCAGCAGTGTCGAAAGCTGCTTTTGTTCTTCTGCGGTCATGTTTTGCAGCACTTTGATAATTTCATGCAGCGCGTTGTTTCCGCTGACGTAGACCGGCGCGGGTTCGGCAATCGAATAGGGAGAATTAGGGTGGCGCATAGAGGGCGTTTTCATAATGAAACTGCGCACCTCTTTCGTGAGGTGAATCAGTCTGGCGCGACCGCCTTTAACACCGGGTAACGGTTCTGTTGACCAACCTTGCTGGCGGATCCAACGATTTACCGTCTGTCTGGCGACGCCGAGAAACTCCGCTAATTCTTCGGTGGTCATTTTGTTAGGTAATTTCATCATATTATTTTTGATCGCGGAGCCCCAGACGTTGTAACAAGCCGGAAATGCCGTCGCGTAATAAAAGTGAAGAGAGTTGTTTTTGTTCCGCGTCGGTCATCTCTTTTGCCAGCCGCATTAATAACGCCTCGAGTGAGGTATCACCTGCGGTAAGAGTGGCTTTGGGTTGATCTTCAGTGCGCTGTGCGCTGCGAATAAACGCGCGGACTTGTTCATTTATATGGACCAGACGGGCTTTACCTCCTTGTACGCCGGGTTTTGGTGAAGTCACCCAGCCTTCTTTGCGCACCCATTTATTGATGGTTTGTCGGCTGTATCCTGTAAGGCTGGCCAACTCTTCTGGCGTCATTCGTTCCTTGAGCATGTAATTTCCCGAATTGTTGTAAGGGTAATTAATGGCTTATGTTATAGCACCATTTTACGGGAAAATGTGACATGTTTAACTACTGGCTGCGAGGGCGTTCGCAATGTCTTTCATTTGCATGCTTTTTCAGCGATTGAATAATGCGGCGCGATTTTGCCGTTGACACCTGGCAAGGGAATTCATATTATGCCGCCCGTCAACACGACACGCTTTACGCGATGGGGCTATAGCTCAGCTGGGAGAGCGCTTGCATGGCATGCAAGAGGTCAGCGGTTCGATCCCGCTTAGCTCCACCAAATTCCGCACCCAACGGAATTGGCGCATAAAAGCATATTGTGGGGCTATAGCTCAGCTGGGAGAGCGCTTGCATGGCATGCAAGAGGTCAGCGGTTCGATCCCGCTTAGCTCCACCA
>NZ_JBHZPL010000008.1:0-184505 GCF_042788095.1 Kosakonia sp. YIM B13571
GGGCTATAGCTCAGCTGGGAGAGCGCTTGCATGGCATGCAAGAGGTCAGCGGTTCGATCCCGCTTAGCTCCACCAAAATTCAAACCCTCGCGTTTACGCGGGGGTTTTTGTTTTTATCTTCCTCTTTTACCAAATTCTTTCTGCTATACCTAAATAAGCATATGCCCGGTAAGGCGGCAGTAATGCGCGTTATTCGAGCCTCTGATAGCTTGATTCGTACTATGAATGAATCTATCATCTCGGCGACTCATTTTTTGACCAGTTGGGAGCATTTAATTAACGCTGATGAAATACAGTAAATACAGTGCGGTAAGAAAATTCTTCCTCGCGTTAATTTTATGCCTGGTGGCTATTCCGGTTTCACGCTTTATTTCCCCACGCACTCTTGTTGATGCCAGTGAGGTTTATCTTGCCTGGTTACCGTTGAGTGTAGCGCTGGCAATAATTTTTTTATTCGGACGACACGGAATACTGCCTGTTATTATTGGTTTTGCTCTGGTAAATGAGGCTTTTTTTCATTTATCTTCTGCCGAGGCAGCAGTACTTTTGTTTTGTCAGTTGTTTTTTGTGTTTCTGTTCTGCGGTGTGGTTCGCTGGCAACTGGGCTCCCGCTGGCGGTATAGCCTGACAAACAGAGCTAAAGACATGGGCACTCGTATCCTGTGGTTAGGTGTTATTGCCCCCATAGGTATAAAAATTTCGATGTATACTGCTGGCGTTTGGTTTAATTATCCGTTTAGTTTGTCTAATTATTTTGGCCCTGCATCAGTTATTTATTCTATCATCGATATTCAAAGCTTGATTTGCTCTGCGATTATTTTTACCACGTGTGCCTATTACTTTTTACGGATGATCATCAATCCACGATTTGCCCGTGCATTATGGTTAAGAAGCATTGAACGGTGTTTTTCAAAAAAGAATCGTGTATTTATATTAGGTTGGATTTTTTCGCTGGTCGTTATTGTTACTATTTTGTGTATTCCATATAAAAATGATTATATTGCTGGCTATTTAGTGCCTATTGTTTTTATTCTTTTCACCTTTGGCATCAGCAAGTTAAGTTCAACGTTGTTGTTATTAAGTTGGGATATTGCGGCGTTTATGCTACTGGCATACAACGATAATTTCCTACATGGTGTGCGTTCCGATTATTCACTGGCATTTGTCATGTCCGTTTTTATCAGCTTTACCATCTGCATGCTTTATATGATGCGCGTTTTTAACCGTAGCGAGTGGTTGAAAGCGCGCTGGGAGGTGCAGGCGATGAGCGATCCATTAACGGGCCTGCCCAACCTGCGTGCGCTGGAACAGCAGATGGAGCAGCAGCCTAATGGCATCGTGTGCTGTCTGCATATGAAAAACCTGGAATTTCTCAGCCGCCATTTCGGCATGATGATGCGTGTACATGTCAAACGCAGCGTGACGCGTGAGCTTCAGCCCTTACTACTGGAGGGAGAACGCTTTTTCCAGCTTCCCGGTAGTGAGCTTTTATTGTTACTCGATGGGCCAGAAATCCTGGCGCGTTTACATCATATGCTGGATTACCTGAACAGCCGCCGCATTTGCTGGAACAATGCTGCTCTGGATATTGAGTTTGGTGCTTCCTGGGGTGAGTTGCAGGGCTCGGGTGAAGAACTGCACCAGACGTTGGGCCAGTTAAGCTGGCTTTCAGAGCAGGCAAGTGCGGAGCACCAGGTACTGGCGCTGACAAACAGCCTGCAAGTGGTTACCGATCAGACCACGGAGCGCGTGTTACAGCTGAACAAGGTGAAACGTGCGCTCAATGAAAATGGCATTGTCCTCTATGGACAGCCGATTGTGAATGCCGAGGGGCGCGGTTACCAGGAAGTCCTCTCACGGCTGGTGGTTGATGGAGAATTTATTACGCCAGATCTTTTTATTCCCGTTATTGCCCAGTTCAATCTTGGCGCACGGTTTGATATGCAGGTTATAGAGTGCCTGCTTCAGTGGATGCAGGCGCACCCGCAGCCTGGCGATTCGGCGCGTTTTTCGGTGAATTTAATGCCACTCACCCTGATGCAAAAAGAGTTTGCCTCGCAGTTTCTGGCACTTTTTGCACGCTATGCGGTATTGCCGCAGCAGGTGATCATCGAGATAACGGAAGAGCAGGCTTTCTCCAATTCGGAAATCAGTATCCATAATATTAAGCAGTTGCGAAAGGCGGGCTTCAAAATCGCGATTGATGATTTTGGTACTGGCTATGCCAACTTTGAACGTTTGAAAGGGCTCCAGGCGGATATCATCAAAATCGACGGCTGTTTTGTCCGGGATATTTTGCAGGACAAGCAGGACGCGATGATCGTCAAAGCGATATGCGAACTGGCGAAGGCCAAATCGCTGACTGTTGTTGCGGAGTATGTGGAGAATGAAGCGCAGCGCGAAGTGTTGCTGAATGCTGGCGTCGATTACTTGCAGGGGTATTTGCTGGGTAAACCGCAGCCGCTGGCAAAAGCCGAATAAAAAAACCGGGGAAATCCCCGGTTTTTTAGACTATGACAATCAGATAACCAGCGCAGCGATAGCCGCAGACAGCACGCTCACCAGCGTGGAGCCATACACCAGTTTCAGACCGAAACGGGAAACCACGTTACCTTGTTCTTCATTCAGGCCTTTGATTGCACCAGCGATAATGCCGATAGACGAGAAGTTCGCGAAGGACACGAGGAACACGGACAGGATGCCTTCTGAACGCGGAGAGAGGTTCGCCGCGATTTTCTGCAGATCCATCATCGCCACAAATTCGTTAGAAACCAGTTTGGTCGCCATGATACTGGCAACCTGCAGCGCTTCGTGAGCCGGCACGCCCAGCACCCAGGCAATCGGGTAGAAAATATAGCCCAGAATCCCCTGGAAGGAGATGCCCAGCACGGCGGCAAACAGCGCGTTCAGGCCAGAAATCAGAGCAATAAAACCAATCAGCATTGCCGCAACGATAATGGCAACTTTGAAGCCCGCCAGAATGTATTCACCCAGCATTTCGAAGAAGCTCTGGCCTTCGTGCAGCTTCGCCATTTGCAGGTTTTCTTCGCTCTCATCCACGCGGTACGGGTTGAGAATCGACAGCACAATAAAGGTACTGAACATGTTCAGCACCAGTGCCGCAACAACATATTTCGGCTGGAGCATGGTCATGTACGCGCCGACGATGGACATCGAAACAGTCGACATTGCTGTCGCTGCCATGGTGTACATACGGTTGCGGGACATTTTGCCGAGGATGTCTTTATAGGCAATGAAGTTTTCAGATTGCCCCAGAATCAGGGAACTGACGGCGTTAAACGACTCCAGTTTGCCCATGCCATTCACTTTGGACAGCACCGTACCGATGGCGCGGATAATGATCGGCAGCACACGAATGTGTTGCAGAATACCAATCAGAGCGGAAATAAAGACAATCGGGCACAGCACTTTCAGGAAGAAGAACGCCAGACCTTCATCATTCATTTTACCGAAGACGAAGTTGGTACCTTCGTTGGCGAAACCGAGCAGCTTTTCGAACATCTCTGAGAAGCCTTTAACGAAGCCGAGGCCGACATCAGAGTTCAGGAAGAACCAAGCCAGTAAAACTTCAATCACCAGCAGTTGAATAACAAAACGAATGCGGATCTTCTTGCGATCGCTGCTTACGAGCAGGGCAAGCAGCGCCACAACAGCAAGCGCCAGGACAAAGTGCAAAACGCGGGACATATTTGCTCCAAATATGAGACGGGTAGGAATTTCGTGCACATTCTATGTAACAAGACAAAAGAAAACGAGATCAAACACACACTATATTAATGACCTGTGACCAGACTCAAAATTAGTGATCCAACATACATTTCTGTTATGTTAAGTAAAAGCGTGAAAAGTTGCGTCATGCTGCTAGACTCTTAACATAACGCGGCGGCAAAAGCTGTTGTCGCCGTCACCATCCTTGACATCCGACCCTTCTATCGTTTCTGGCTATCAGAGAAATCAGGTTAATCCATTTTAATGATCTTGATAATCATTCTCATTTTGGTAGCATGAAACATAGCAAAGGCTATATCTAGGGGCAATAAATGAACAGTAGTCGCGTTGAGAATAGTAATGGGCGTGCAGCGCGCAAGCTACGGTTTGCCTTAATGGGACCGGCGTTTATTGCTGCTATTGGTTATATCGACCCGGGCAACTTCGCCACCAATATTCAGGCGGGTGCCAGTTTTGGCTATCAACTGCTGTGGGTGGTGGTCTGGGCCAATATCATGGCGATGTTGATCCAGCTGCTTTCCGCCAAACTGGGGATTGCCACCGGGAAGAACCTCGCAGAGCAGATCCGCGATCACTATCCGCGCCCGCTCGTGTGGTTCTACTGGGTACAGGCGGAAATCATCGCCATGGCAACCGATCTGGCCGAATTTATCGGTGCCGCCATCGGATTTAAGCTCATCCTCGGCGTTTCGTTACTGCAAGGTGCGGTGCTCACTGGCGTGGCGACGTTCTTGATTTTGATGTTACAACGGCGGGGGCAAAAACCGCTGGAGAAGGTAATAGGTGGCCTGCTGCTGTTTGTCGCGGCTGCTTATATTGTTGAGCTGGTTTTTTCTCAGCCGAAACTGGCTCAGCTGGCCGAAGGTATTGTGATCCCGAGTTTGCCGAGTAGCGAAGCGGTGTTTCTCGCGGCTGGCGTACTGGGCGCAACCATTATGCCGCACGTCATTTATCTGCACTCGTCTCTGACACAGCATCTGCATCAGGGCACGCAGCGCGAGCGTTACTCCGCTACAAAATGGGATGTCGGTATTGCAATGACTATCGCTGGGTTTGTGAACCTGGCGATGATGGCGACAGCGGCAGCGGCGTTCCATTTTAACGGTCATACCGGTGTTGCCGATCTCGACCAGGCGTACCTGACGCTGGAGCCGTTATTAAGCCATGCGGCAGCGACCATCTTTGGTCTTAGCCTGGTGGCGGCGGGGCTTTCTTCAACGGTTGTGGGGACGCTAGCTGGGCAGGTGGTGATGCAGGGATTTGTGCGTTTTCATATTCCCCTGTGGGTGCGGCGTACCATCACCATGATGCCGTCGTTTATTGTTATCTGGCTGGGGCTGGATCCGACAAAGATCCTGGTAATGAGCCAGGTACTGCTCAGTTTCGGTATCGCGCTGGCGCTGGTGCCGCTGCTGATATTCACCAGCAACCGCAAATTAATGGGCGAGTTAGTTAACACAACATTAATTAAACGGGTCGGCTGGGTGATTGTGGTGCTGGTGGTCAGTTTAAATGGCTGGTTGTTAATCGGCAGTGCGGTGGGCCTGTAAATAGCATAAGAAAAAGGAGCGCTTGCGCTCCTTTTTGGATTTAGTGGTGGTGTCCACGGCCACGATGATCGTCGCGGTCGCGCCAGCCTTCACGGTAGCCGCGCTCATACGCGTCGTGTTTGTCCCAGCCGCGATGCCAGCCGCGGTCATGTCTGTACCAACGATTGCCGCGCCACTCATAGTTGCGGCCCCAGTAGTCACGGTCGCGCCAGCGGCCACCGTCCCAGTAGTTACCGTAATTATCGCGATCGCCAATTTGTAATTTCACAGATGGCACCAGGGTGATTTCGCCAGCATTTGCGACCAGCGGCGCAGAAGCCATTAACACAGCTGCCAGAATCAGTGACCTGAACATACTCTTCTCCTTCACGATCGGGCCGAAACGGCCTGTTACAACAATATTACGGGGCGGCCAAACCCCGTATTATTGGCGGAACTCCTAAATCATGAATGGCAGCATTTTTTGCTAAATTTGCTGTTATTTTGCACCACTGAGAATGGCGTCAATCTCATCGCTTTCGGTGGCGGTAAAGTCGCGGTTTGCCAGCATGCCGACCGCGTCGTCAAGTTGGCTTATTTTACTGGCACCGATCAGCACCGACGTGACACGATCGTTGCGCAGCACCCAAGCCAGCGCCATTTGTGACAGCTTCTGTCCGCGCCGTTCCGCCAGCGTATTCAAGGCGCGAACGGTCGCCAGTTTTTCTTCAGTGATCTGATCCGGGTTGAGAAAACGGCTGCCGCTGGCGGCGCGGGAATCGGGCGGAATGCCGTGCAGATAACGGTCGGTCAGTTGCCCGCCTGCCAGCGGTGAAAACGCAATACTGCCGACGCCTTTTTCCTGCAACACATCAAGCAACTCGGCTTCGACCCAGCGCTCAAACATTGAGTATTTCGGCTGGTGGATAAGACACGGCGTTCCGAGGTCATTAAGAATATCGATAGCTTCGCGCGCCTGCGCCGCCGGGTAGTTGGACAGCCCGACGTACAGGGCTTTGCCCTGGCGCACAATATGGTCCAATGCGCGCATGGTTTCCTTCAACGGCGTCTCGGGATCCGGGCGATGGTGATAGAAGATATCAACATACTCCAGACCCATGCGGCGCAAGCTCTGGTCGAGGCTGGCAATCAGATACTTACGTGAGCCCCAGTCGCCGTAAGGGCCGTCCCACATGGTATAACCGGCTTTACTGGAGATAATTAATTCATCGCGGTAGGGCAGGAAATCCTCCTGCAAAATCCGGCCAAAATTGCGCTCTGCGGAGCCTGGCGGCGGCCCGTAGTTATTGGCCAGATCAAAATGGGTAATCCCGAGATCAAAAGCATGCCGCAACAACTGGCGGCTGTTTTCCAGCAGGGTCGTATCACCGAAGTTGTGCCACAACCCGAGTGAAATTGCCGGAAGTTTTAATCCACTGTCACCACAGCGGTGATAGCGCATCTTTTCATAGCGTGCGGGATCGGCCAGATAAACCATGCAGTTACTCCTTTTTATCAGCGTAGCGTCAGTGTATGCGTTTACATTCATTGAGCTTACACCGCCAGGTATCGTAAAGCTTGCTTTCCACTTTCGATATGATGCGCATCCTGGACTCTCATCACAGTTCTCCAATACTCAGGTAAGTGTCAGTATTCGGAGATGCAACGCAATGCAAAACGATTATTCAGTTGCCGACTATCTACTGGACAGGCTTGCCAGCTGCGGCATTCATCATCTTTTTGGCGTACCTGGCGACTACAACCTGCAGTTTCTCGATAACGTTATCCAGCACCCAGCGGTACATTGGGTGGGCTGTGCGAATGAACTGAATGCCGCTTATGCAGCCGACGGTTACGGGCGTTGCCAGGGAGCGGGCGCGTTGCTGACCACCTTTGGCGTGGGGGAGTTAAGTGCGATTAACGGTGTTGCCGGCAGCTTTGCGGAATATGTTCCGGTGCTGCAAATTGTCGGAGCGCCCTGTCGCAGTGTGCAACAGCGCGGTGAACTGCTGCACCACACACTGGGAGACGGTGATTTCAGCCATTTCTGGCGCATGTATGAACCTATCAGTGCTGCACAGGCGGTGTTAACCGCGCAAAACGCCTGCTATGAAATTGACCGCGTGATCCGCACCATGCTCAGTGAATCCCGCCCCGGCTACCTGATGTTACCCGCAGACGTGGCAAAAATGGCGGCGACGCCGCCTGTAAACGTTATCACGCCTTCGCCACTTCAGCCCAATGAAGCGCGTCTGGACAGTTTTCGCCGTCGTGTGCAGGCGATGCTCAGCGAAAGCCCGCATGTAACACTCCTGGCGGATTTTCTCGCTCACCGTTTTGGTGTACAGAAAATGTTGCAGTGTTGGATGAAGGATTCGCCCATCCCGCACGCCACGTTGTTGATGGGTAAAAGCTTGTTTGACGAAACGCAGCCAGGGTTTGTTGGCACTTACAGCGGTGCCGCCAGCCCGCCGCAGGTGCGTGAGGCAATCGAGAGTGCCGATACGGTAATTTGTGTCGGTGTGCGTTTTACGGACACCATCACTGCCGGCTTTACTCAGCAACTGCCTGCGGCGCGCACGATTGATATCCAGCCCTTTTCTGCGCGGGTAGGGGAAGAGTGGTTCAGCGGGATTGCGATGCAGGACGCGGTGAATACCCTGATTTCGGTTTGTCGCAATAACCCACGCTGTGTGCTCGATCCTGTTCCTGAGCCTTCCGCCCGTTCCCCATATCACTCCGGCACATTGAGCCAGCACACATTCTGGCAAACGCTTCAGGCTTTTATTCGCCCCGGTGATATTTTACTGGCCGATCAGGGAACCGCAGCCTTTGGCGCGGCGTCTCTGCGCCTGCCTGCCGAGGTTGAAATGCTGACGCAGCCGCTGTGGGGATCGATTGGCTATTGCTTGCCCGCCGCGTTCGGCGCACAAACCGCCTGCCCGGAGCGGCGGGTGATTCTGCTTAGCGGCGACGGTGCAGCGCAGCTCACCATTCAGGAGCTGGGGTCAATGCTGCGTGACGGGCAGCGACCAATCATTTTATTACTCAATAATGATGGCTACACAGTGGAGCGGGCGATCCACGGCGCGCATCAGCGTTATAACGATATTGCGCGCTGGAACTGGACACATATTCCGCATGCGCTCAGCCATGACTGCCAGGCCGAGTGTTGGCGCGTTAGCGAAACGGTGCAACTGGCGGAGGCACTGGAAGCCGCCTCGCATCACCACCGGCTTGCGCTGATTGAAGTGATGTTGCCGCAAGCCGATTTACCGGATCTGTTACGTGATGTCACACATGCGCTGGAAACGCGTAACAGTGAGTAGTTACTTACTGCGCCGGGGGACAATCATCATTGGTTTTCCGGCCAGCACTAACCAGGCGGGCAGGATCACGATACACAGCAGCGGCAACAAGGTGGTGTCCGGTACGACGACAGCCGCCAGAAACAGGCTCAGCCAGCCGTCGCGCGTCACCACCAGCACCAATCCTAATACTGCGCAAGATACGGTGACCGCAGCCGGAACGGCATCGACATGTTCATGCAACATTAAACCTAATGCCACGCCGACAAATACCGCCGGAAATATACGCCCACCGCGAAAACCGCAGGCGGCGGCAATCACTAGCGCGGCGAGCTTCACCAGGGCAAACAGCAGATAATCGGTAACGGTATAGGTATGTGCGAATGCCAGCTGCTGCATCTCATCCAGCCCCTTAAATAAGGTAACGTGGCCGCCAATCATGCCCAGAATCCCCAGCAGAAAGCCGCCAATACCCAACGCCAGCACCGGGTTGTTCAGGCGTTGCATTAGTTGATGCAGACGCGGTAAACACCAAACCGCCACCATTCCGAGCGCAATGGCGAACAGCGTCACGACCGCGCCGCTAAAAATATCAACGATGTGCATCTGCGGATAATGGGGAATGGGCAGTGCGAAATGCGGTTGCAAAAAGAGGCTGGTAGTTAGTGCGCCTGCCGCAGCAGCCATCAACGGCGCGAACAGGCGATCCCACAGGGGTACATCTTCGCTGGCTTTCAGGGTTTGCGAGAAGATAAGCGCCGCCGCTACAGGTGTGCCAAACAGCGCACCGAGCGTGCCGGCGGAGGCAAGAATTGTCCAGTCCAGCGGTGCAACACGCGGGAAAATGCGCGCGCCAAGTGCGACGGCAAGGGCGATATTCAGCACCATCACCGGTTGCTCCGGGCCAAGACTTACGCCGCCCGCCAGACCGAAGATCATCGCCAGCGTCAGCCCCGGCAGCGCGTTGACGGCAACCGGCGAGCCAATCAGCGGCACCGTCGCCGGATCCGGCCCACCATGACCGGCACTAAAACGGATAACCAAACCAACCGCAATGCCAGTGAGTGTCAGAACGACCAGTATCCACCAAGGGGAATCAGGCGAGATACCGAGCTGCCACGGTACACCGTTCCACAACACCGTTTGCAGCAGGGCGGCGATTTTCATTACCAGCGCTAAGATCAGACTCGACGCAACACCGATAATGAGCGCAGGCAGCGACAGTAAGAGCAGTGTTCTCGCACGCGGATGGAGCATCTTTTTATCCTTGTAACGAAGCCCGGTAACTCAGGATGCAACCGAGCTGAAACCTTTAAGTAATCTGTGACGAAGATCGATAATCCTGGGGCACTCATGATATGGTCATTGTTGTTACAGCGCCTTGAATTTACAGTGTGCCAAAGATTTATTCTGACTTTAGCGGAGCCGTAAAAGAATGACAAAGTATGCTTTAGTGGGAGACGTGGGTGGCACGAATGCGCGCTTAGCGCTGTGTGATGTCGATAGCGGTGACATCTCCCGTGCCAAAACCTACTCCGGCCTCGATTATCCCAGCCTGGAAGCCGTGGTGCGTGTGTATCTTGAAGAGCACGACGTCAAAGTGGAAGACGGCTGTATCGCCATCGCCTGCCCAATAACCGGTGATTGGGTTGCAATGACCAATCACACCTGGGCGTTTTCGATTGCCGAAATGAAGAAAAACCTCGGTTTCGCACATCTGGAAATCATTAATGATTTCACCGCCGTATCGATGGCGATCCCGATGCTCAAAGCCGAACACGTCATCCAGTTTGGCGGTTCTGCTCCAGTTGAAGGTAAACCGATCGCCGTTTACGGCGCTGGCACCGGGCTTGGCGTTTCGCATCTGGTGCATGTGGATAAGCGCTGGGTGAGCCTGCCGGGCGAAGGCGGCCATGTCGATTTCGCACCAAACAGCGAAGAAGAGGGGATTATTCTTGAAGAGTTACGCGCGGAAATCGGTCACGTTTCCGCTGAACGCGTGCTCTCCGGTCCTGGCCTCGTTAACCTGTATCGCGCGATCGTCAAATCAGACGGGCGCCTGCCGGAAAATCTGCAACCGAAAGATATTACCGAACGCGCGCTGGAAGACAGCTGCATTGACTGCCGTCGCGCATTGTCACTGTTTTGCGTCATTATGGGGCGCTTTGGCGGCAACCTCGCGCTCAATCTCGGCACCTTCGGCGGCGTTTACATTGCAGGTGGTATTGTGCCGCGCTTCCTCGATTTCTTTACCGCTTCCGGTTTTCGCGGCGGTTTCGAGGATAAAGGGCGTTTTAAATCCTACGTTCAGGATATTCCGGTATTTCTGATCGTGCATGACAATCCGGGGTTGCTGGGCTCTGGCGCTCATCTGCGCCAGACGCTGGGACACATCCTTTAAAGATTCATTAACTGACGAAACTCTTTAACTTTGCTGCGGCTGACGGGCACCTGAAACTCCAGGTCCCGCAGCCGCAGAATATAGGTGTTGTTAAACCAGGGTTCGATCTCGCGGATTTTATCGAGGTTGACGCAGTAAGAGCGGTGGCAGCGAAAGAAGTGCGCCGCCGGCAGTTTGCTGCAAAACTCGGTGATGTTCATCGGCATCACATAAGATTCCCGCTTCGTATAGACGAACGTCATCTTCTCATGCGCTTCCGCATAATAAATATCATGAATACTGGTGACGATAATGCGCTCGTCTTTGACCAGGTTAATGGTCGCATTTTCCCGTGGCTGCGGGGTGGCTACCGGGCCAGATTGTTGTTGCCAGGCCGTTTCCAGTTTTTGCAGCATGCTGATGATGCGTGACTCCTGGTACGGTTTCAGGATGTAGTCGAACGCTTCCAGTTCAAAGGCTTCCACCGCATGCTCTTTCCAGGCGGTAATAAAGACGATAAACGGCTTATGGGCGAACTGGCTGATATTCTGCGCCAGCAATACGCCATCCAGAGAAGGGATATTGATGTCGAGAAAAATGGCGTCGACCTTGTTGTGCTGTAAATACTTCAGCACGTCGAGGCCATCGTCAAAAGTGCCGACAATTTCCATCTGGCTATGCGCTTTAATCAGCCAGCTCAGCTCCTGTTGCGCCAGGATCTCATCTTCTACAATGATGACTTTCATAGAGCTCTCCTGTTAAGGCAACAATGCGGCAGGTGACGGTTGGCGCTGGACAAAGAACGCGATCTCCGTGCCCGGCGTTAAACGGCGGATATGCAACCCTTCGCCATACAGCAACTTCACGCGCTGGTGCACATTCAGCAGGCCAATTTTGTTGCCGGGCATCTCATCGGCTTCAACGCGGGTAATCATCTGCGGATCGATACCGTTGCCCGTGTCGCGCACGGCGATACGCACCCGGTTGCCACACTCTTCCACGCTGATAGTGACCACGCCTTTGCCTTTACACGGCTGAATGCCATGCACAATCGCGTTTTCGACCAATGGCTGGATCAGCAGACTTGGGATCACGCAACTGACGTCTTCGTCAATGTTATAAATCACCGTTAACTTATCGCCAAAACGGGCCTGCTCAATGGCGATATAGTCTTTGATTTGATAGAGCTCTTTTTTAATATCGATTTGCTCATCATCTTTTAATTCAATGTTATAGCGAAGATAACGCGACAGATTGTAAATGAGCTGTCGGGCGGTGTCCGGATTCAGGCGAATCGACGATGAGATAGCATTCAGGGCGTTAAACAGGAAATGCGGGTTGATCTTGCTTTGCAAGGCGCGCAGTTCCGCTTTATTCGCCATTTCCCGCAACTGTTCGGCGCGGGAAACTTCCAGTTGTGTCGAGATAATCTGCGATAAGCCAACGGCCATCTCCTGCAAAGAAGAGGTGATTTGGTGTGCGTGGCAGTAATAGATCTTCAACGTGCCGGTCACAATGCCCTGTTCTCGCAGCGGGATCACCAGCATGGAGTGGATTTCGGGCGTACGGTGGGCTTCATCATTGTTTTTAATGATGATTTCGCCAGTGTTAATCGCCTGGTGAGTGGTCGGGCTGATAATGTCATCGCTGTCGCGGTAATTATTCTCCCCCACGCCAACGTAAGCCAGCACATGGTCGGTATTGGTGATAGCCACGGCATCGGCTTTGATATCCCGGCGAATGATGTCACATACTTTGCGTAGGGACTCGCTATTCACATTGCGAAACAATGGCAGTGTTTTATTGGCAATATCCAGCGCCAGCTTCGCCTGACGACCGGCAATCGCCTCTTTTTCCCCTTCTACGCTTTGCACCAGCAGCACAATAAAGCCGATGCAGACGCTACCGAGGATCATCGGGACACCAATTTTGGAGACAATATCCAGGCCAAGCGCGGTGGTTGGCGCCCACAGTACGACCAGCGTCATGGTCAGGCTTTCGCAAATCATGCCGCCGATAATACCCACGCGCCAGTGCTGCGCTTTGGGAACCTTGCGGTTAATCATCCCGGACATCACCCCGGCAATAATGCTAGTAATAAAGCAGGGGATCGCCGTCACGCCGCCAATATCAATCAGATAGCGGTGCACCCCGGCAATCACGCCGGTGATAATGCCAACCCACGGGCCGAACAAAATCCCCCCAGACATCACCGCAATGATACGCACGTTAACCAGTGAGCCTTCCACCGGTACACCGGACCAGGTGCTGAACAGGGCAAACATCGAGAAGATGGCCGTCACGCCCAGCAGCTCTTTTGGCGAGTGCGCCGTTTTATGCAGCAGTTCGCGGAACAGGCGGATGCGGATCAAGAAAAACAGGCAGATCAGCATTAGCGCCGCTCGGTCAAAAACTGCCAGCAGCATGTCGAATATTTCGTGCACGGGGGACTCATATGAATAGCGTCAAAACGCTATGATAAAAAACCCCGACGCAGATGACCAGCCGCAGTATTCATTCGCTGAATGAGGAAAAACCACTTTTCCAAAAGGGGATTGAAAAGCGCTGAAAGAAGAGACGTGACGCTGTGCTAACGAGTGAATTTTTAAGGTAATTTTATCTTTATTTTATTGTTAAAATATATGATGGATTTTTCTATAAGAGGATAATTTTGCTTTCCCTTTCCTAAATTTTCCTTCCTCTTTTATATCGTTGCGTTATTTTTGCGCTTACCTCTCGACAGCGAGATTTTTTTCGGGCTATGTTCTAAACACGCCGCAAATGTGGCGACGTCGCTCGGACGGTCCGGGCGCTAACGTTAATCCGAGGAATCTATGGCTGACTTCAGTCCTGAACGCCGTTTTACGCGTATCGATCGTCTCCCCCCGTATGTTTTTAATATCACATCTGAACTGAAAATGGCTGCGCGACGCCGCGGCGAAGACATTATTGATTTCAGCATGGGCAACCCTGATGGCGCGACGCCGCCGCATATCGTTGAGAAACTTTGTACCGTGGCGCAACGCCCGGATACGCACGGTTACTCCACGTCGCGCGGGATTCCGCGTCTGCGCCGGGCGATTTCCCGCTGGTATCAGGATCGTTACCAGGTGGATATTGATCCGGAAACCGAAGCGATTGTCACCATTGGTTCGAAAGAGGGGCTGGCGCATCTGATGCTGGCGACGCTGGATCACGGTGATACCGTGCTGGTGCCGAACCCGAGTTACCCGATTCATATTTACGGTGCGGTGATTGCGGGAGCGCAGGTGCGTTCTGTGCCGCTGGTGGAAGGTGTCGATTTCTTTAATGAACTGGAGCGCGCCATCCGCGAAAGCTACCCGAAGCCGAAGATGATGATTTTAGGCTTCCCGTCTAATCCGACGGCACAGTGCGTTGAACTGGAGTTCTTCGAAAAAGTGGTCGCGCTGGCAAAACGCTACGATGTGCTGGTGGTTCACGACCTGGCCTACGCCGACATTGTTTACGATGGCTGGAAAGCGCCGTCAATCATGCAAGTGCCGGGCGCGCGCGATGTCGCCGTTGAGTTCTTCACCCTGTCGAAAAGTTACAATATGGCGGGCTGGCGTATCGGCTTTATGGTCGGTAATTCGGTGCTGGTCAACGCGCTGGCGCGTATCAAAAGTTACCACGATTACGGCACCTTTACGCCGTTACAGGTGGCGGCGATTGCCGCGCTGGAAGGGGATCAGCAGTGTGTGCGCGATATTGCCGCCCAGTATAAACGCCGCCGCGATGTGCTGGTAAAAGGGTTGCATGAAGCGGGTTGGATGGTGGAGATGCCGAAAGCGTCGATGTACGTCTGGGCGAAAATCCCAGAACCGTACGCGGCGATGGGCTCGCTGGAGTTTGCCAAAAAGCTGCTGAAAGAGGCGAAAGTGTGTGTTTCGCCGGGTATCGGCTTTGGCGATTATGGTGATACGCACGTGCGTTTCGCGCTGATTGAGAACCGCGATCGTATCCGCCAGGCGGTACGCGGTATTAAGGCCATGTTCCGCGCTGATGGGCTGCTTCCGGCGGCGCAAAAGAGCGCGGCGGAAGATCTGGAACCATAAACATGTATTGCCTGCCCGACGACTCTGAGCGTTGTCGGGAAAACAAAAAAGGAGCCTTTTGGCTCCTTTTTTGTACAGCACGATATGCTCAGGTTAGATCATCAGGGCGAATGTGCCGGCCCACACAATAACCATCACCGAAATGCCCATAAAGAAATATTTCACGTTCATCGCTCCGCACACCTAAGTATGCATTCATGACCATTCAGGACTGAGTATAGAGAGGTGAAACTACGCCAAATCGAAAATGAGAATTATCTCTTTTTCGGCCACAGCTCCATCTCAGAATTTCGGGTGAATTCCTCACCAAACGGGGCTAATGTACGCTTAATTTTTAGGCCTTACAAGAGCCTTTTTTCTATTTAATTTTAGTAACTTACAATGTGTCGGGCTTTGGCGACACAATACTTTCACTGCTAAATAAATAGCTATTGAGCGACGAAAAAAATGGCCTGCTGAAACGGTTCATTTCCGCTTGAATTATAAGGCTAATTTTTTGAAGTGGGTCACAACTTATGCAATTTGGTCGGAAAAATGCGTCGGCCTGTTTCTGCAATGACATGCCTAAAAAAATGAGAGTGAGGCGGGAAAAGCATAACCCTGCGGCGAAAAAATCCAGCTAAGGGAAGAGGAGGTTGAGGAAAACTTGCGAGGTACGATGCGATTATCAAAAAAGCGCAAGCCAGGCCTGCGCTTTGCCTTTAAAACCGTTACTGCAAACTCTTACGTTTAGCCGATTGGGCTTGAGGTGATCCGGCGGCTGCGGCATTTCGGGCAGTAATCCGGAGTACCAAAACCAGAGCGGCTGGTCCATTCGTGTTTGCAGTCCAGACATTTTGCCCGGTAAATTGTTGGTGCCATTTGTTCTTACCTCTCAACATCGCTAAGGTTTGCTGTTACGTAATCTGTCGGTGTGTCAGTTTAAATTCGTGCAATTTCAGCCTGTAGGGATTTGACGCGCGAAATATGGGATTTAATATCTGAAAGATCGTTTTCCAGTTTTTCTTTATCTTCCCCGCTGGCTGTCGCTATCTCTTCTTCCACTTTCATTATTTGCTCTTCATTTTTTTGAAGATCTTTTCCCAGCATGGTTAGCATGTTTTCTTTTTTGCCAAGATGTGAAGAGAGGCGAGATTTGCATTGTGCGACATAGTTTTGGTCGCTTCCTTGTGCGCGGATCTGCTCTTTTTCTCTTAGCGCTCGCTCTTTTGATGGCAGCTCATTTTGTAAGCTTCTACGACGTTGCTGATCGTCCGTGCTATTGATTTCACTACGGATTTTTCGGATTGCATCCTGCAGCATCGCGATATCATTAGCTATTTTATTGCGCCAGACATCGGTTGGGTGATGCGCTATTTCATTTTCAAGATTCTTTTTGACTTTAAGAAACATCTCCGCGCTGGTAATGGCGGATTTCTCGATAATAAATTTAAAGGCATTTGTGGCTGTAGCAACAATGGTTCTGCCCGCAACTTCCGCTATGCCTGCTATTTTTCCCATGAGTTCGTCATTTTCGATGACTTTTTCTTTAAATGTCTTTTTGATGTTATTCCATGAAAACATATGCCCTCCTTATTTATTTTCGTTTTATCTTACTCTTGTTTATTTGACACTTAATACTTCTTATTTTAAAAAATTTTAATTGCCATTAGGTTGGTCTTAAATTTTTAAAAAATAGATAAACAGGCATCACTGAAGATGAATGACCTATTTTTGTTCGATAAGTAAGAGGTAAATAAAATTTCAATGCGGTTGAGTATGTGTCCCCGCTGCTGAAGCCTCGTCGGGTTGACAATTCATAGATTATGCAAATAAATGTCTATACAACCTGTGACAGACAAAATGTTGATAGCCTTGGCATATCATCGAAGCCGTAAGTGCCGCCTGTTGCACATCAAAGAGCACGATCCCTGCCAGCTTATATGCCGCCGTACATGGTCAACCCCGCATATTGTCTCCAACGTCAGCCTGCTTTTCCCTGGTGACCGTTACCGTTTACAGCGCCATTTCGCTTTTAATCTTTTGCGTCAGCAAAAGCGTGATTGCTGGCGCACTATAATAAAATTGTATCTTTTTTGTTAAACCTCGCCTTGCGCGCAATTGTATAGGCAAGTATATGTGTTTACACGTCCAGGAGATGTCCTCAGGAGAGAGCACCGATGCCGCACAGTCTCAACCGCCAGCAGGCCCCCAACGGTCTGAATGCGAAAAGCTGGCTCGCCGAAGCGCCGCTGCGCATGCCGATGAATAACCTTGATCCCGATATTGCCGGAAACCCGAACGCGCTGGTGTATGGCGGAATTATTGGGCGCGACCATCTTGATTCTGGCTCGCTGGCAAGCCCGAACCATGAAACCGAAGCGATGCGCTACGGTGCTGACGCTATATCCGGCTGGTCACTGCTTAACGCCGTAAGCGGCGCGACTTGGGTCTCGGCGCACCACGGCGGTGGCGTGGGGATGGGTTTTCCCCAGTATGCGGGCATGGTGATTGACTGTGATGGCAGCGATGAAGCGGCGGCGCGCATTGCGTGCATGCTGCATAACGATCCGGCAACCGGCGTGCTGCGTCATGCTGTCGCCGGGTATGAGATTGCGATTGAGTGCGCCACAGAGCAGGGACTCAATCTTCCTATGGTTGCTGCAACGCAGGGGCAGGGCAAAGCATGAAAAATTTCACCCTTATTCCGGGACAACTCACCCTCGCGCAGTTGCGCGAAATCTACAGCCAGCCTCTTCGTCTTTCACTGGATGATGGCGCGTTTGCGGCTATTAATGAGAGCGTTGCCTGCGTCAACACGATTATGGCGGAAGGCCGCACCGCCTATGGCATCAACACGGGCTTCGGTTTGCTGGCGCAAACGCGTATCGCGACGGAAGATCTGGAGAATTTGCAACGCTCGCTGGTGCTGTCTCACGCCGCAGGTGTTGGCGAACCGCTGGATGACGCGCTGGTTCGCTTAATTATGGTACTCAAGATCAACAGCCTGGCGCGCGGTTTTTCCGGCATTCGCTTACAGGTGATCCAGATGCTGGTGGCAATGGTCAACGCGGGGGTTTATCCGTGGATCCCGGCGAAAGGTTCGGTAGGCGCTTCGGGTGATCTGGCGCCCTTGGCGCATATGTCACTGACGCTGCTGGGCGAAGGGAAAGCGCGCTGGCAGGGCGAATGGTTACCGGCGAGTGAAGCGCTGAGAAACGCGGGCCTTGAGCCGATCACGCTGGCGGCGAAAGAGGGGCTGGCGCTGCTGAACGGCACGCAAACGTCGACCGCGTTTGCTTTGCGTGGCCTTTTTGAAGCCGAAGATCTGTTCGCATCCGCTGTGGTTTGCGGTGCGCTAACCACTGAAGCGGCACTCGGTTCGCGTCGTCCCTTCGATGCACGTATTCATGATGTCCGCGGTCAGCGCGGGCAGATGGACGCAGCAGCGTTATATCGCCATGTGTTAACCGATGACAGCGCAATCTCTCAGTCTCACCACAACTGCAATAAAGTGCAGGATCCTTACTCCCTGCGCTGCCAGCCGCAGGTGATGGGCGCATGCCTGACGCAGCTGCGTTTTGCTGCAGAAGTGCTGTTAACCGAAGCGAATGCGGTTTCCGATAATCCGCTGGTTTTTGCCGCCGAAAATGAAGTGATCTCCGGGGGGAATTTCCACGCGGAGCCAGTGGCGATGGCGGCAGACAACATTGCACTGGCGATTGCGGAAATAGGTTCGCTTGCGGAGCGCCGCATTGCCCTGCTGATGGACAGCCATATGTCGCAACTGCCGCCGTTCCTCGTGAAAAACGGCGGTGTCAATTCCGGCTTTATGATTGCCCAGGTCACCGCTGCGGCTTTGGCGAGCGAAAACAAAGCGTTATCGCATCCGCACAGCGTGGACAGTTTGCCTACCTCGGCAAACCAGGAAGATCACGTCTCGATGGCACCGGCTGCCGGGCGTCGTCTGTGGGAGATGGCGGCGAACACGCGTGGCGTCATTGCCGTTGAGTGGCTGGCCGCCTGTCAGGGGCTGGATATGCGCGAAGGTTTAACCAGCAGCCCGCTACTGGAACAGGCACGCCATCTGCTGCGCGAGCAGGTTACGCATTATGAGAAAGACCGTTATTTCGCCCCGGATATTGAACGTGCGATTGCGCTGCTGGAGGCGCGTCATTTGACGACATTGCTGCCGGGAATAGTGTCTTGCTGATGAAGATAGCGGTATTGCTGGTCTCCCCTGTAGAGTTCGAATATGACGAGTTCAGCCTTTGAAATTTAATAAATTTTCCTGTTATGAAAATTACGGCGGCCTAATAAGGCCGCATCGTGCTTTTGGTGTCAGGGGCAGGCGTCGTGCCAGTAATGGGTTAAGTGATAAACGGTGTCTGGAAATATAGGCTCAAATACACGGTAACGAATACCGTCATTCGAACGTAAAAAAGCTCGCTCGGGGAACCATCCGTTTCTCATCTCTGTAGCACTACACGAAAAGTTCACTGGAGCCTTTATTGAATGCTTCTACCTAAATGGCTATCTCGGTTTTCTTTTTTATGCACATATATTTAAGGGATGCTTGCGCATCCCTTTTTGTGTTAACGGGGCAGTTGTTGCTTACTCCAGTTGAGCGCGGTAATGATCAGTGTATTCAGTAGCTGGCGGAAATCTTTACTCTTCTCTTCGGAGAAAGCAAAACTCGTTTCATCCATGTAGCAGCATTGCGCCACTTCCAGTTGTATCGCATGGATGTTCTGTTGCGGTGCGCCGTAATGGCGGGTGATATACCCGCCTTTGAAGCGGCCGTTGAGCACTTTCGTGTAGTGCGGAAATGCCTCGCAGCAGTCCAGTAATGCGGCGCTGAGTTCTGGCGCACAGCTTGCGCCATCGGCAGTGCCGAAGTTCAAATCCGGGAGTTTGCCGTCAAACAAACGCGGAACCACCGATTTGATGGAGTGCGCATCCCACAGTAGCGCGTAGCCGAAAGTGTCGCGCAACCGCGCCAGTTCCTGCGCCAGTGCCTGGTGATAAGGCTGCCATACATTATGCAAAATAGCGTTTTTCGTGGCGTCATCCGGCGCTTTGCCCGCTTCGAACAGCGGTTCGCCGTCAAAAAATGTGTCCGGAAACAGACCGGTGGTCGCCGTGCTGTATAACGGTTTGTCATCTGCCGGGCGGTTTAAATCCACCATATAGCGGGAATAATTAGCGCTCAGCACGCTGGCGCCAAGCTCGCGAATCGGCTGATACAGCAGCGGAATATGCCAGTCCGTGTCCTCCAGTCGCAGCGCCCGTGCGGTGAGGCTGCTGGCTATTTCCGGTGTAAGCTGCGTACCAGGATGGGGCATGCTGACCAGTAGCGGTAGCCGGCCCTGATGTAATTCGAATCCGTTAGTCACGCCAAACTTCCTCCCCCTGATAAATCACCTGTTTTGACAGTGTTCCTCCCAGCCAGTAGCTGAGTTCTGCCGGATGAGCCACATCCCACGCGACAAAGCTGGCCTCTTTACCCGCCTGTAGCGTACCGCAGCGTTCGCTGATGCCTAATGCGCGGGCGGCATGACAGGTCACTCCCGCCAGCGCTTCTTCAGGCGTCAGACGGAACAACGTGCAGGCCATATTCATCATCAGGCGCAGAGATAATACGGGCGAGGTACCGGGGTTCAGATCGCTGGAAATGGCCATCGGCACTTGGTACTGACGCAGTAGCGCCACCGGTGGCTGCTGGCTCTCGCGTAAAAAGTAAAAAGCGCCCGGCAGCAGAACGGCCGTGGTGCCGTGCTGCGCCATCAGCACGATATCTTCTTCGCACAAATACTCGAGATGATCGGCGGAAAGCGCATTGTAGCGGGCGGCCAGCCCTGCGCCGTGCAGCAGAGAAAGCTGTTCGGCATGCAGTTTTACCGGTAAGCCAAGCTGCTGCGCTTTGTGGAAAACCCGCTCCACTTGCTGCGGCGAAAAGGCCAGATGTTCACAAAAAGCATCGACTGCATCGACCAGTCCTTGTGCGTGCCAGACGGGCAGCCAGTGCTGGCAAATCTCGTCGATGTAGTCGTCAGCGCGCCCCTGATACTCGCCTGGCAAAGCATGCGCTGCGAGACAGGTACTGAAGATAGTGAGCGGCATTTCTGCGTCAAGCGCGCGAATCACCTGCAACATTTTGCTTTCATCAGCAAAGCTGAGGCCGTAACCGGATTTGATCTCAAGCGCTGTAACGCCGTCTTTGCGCAGTGCGTCAATGCGCTTGCGGGCGCTTTCCAGCAGTTGTTGCTGGCTGGCCTTGCGGGTGGCATTGACGGTACTGATAATGCCGCCGCCTGCTGCGGCGATTTCCGCGTAGCTCGCGCCGTTGAGTCGCATCTCAAACTCCTGGCTGCGATCGCCGCCAAACACGCTATGGCTATGGCAATCGATCAACCCAGGCGTAACCAGCCGTCCCTGCAAATCCACTTCACGATCGACTACATTGTCCGGCTGCGTTCCCTCTTCGCCCAACCATGAAATCTGCGGCCCGTCGGTGATCAGTGCGCCGCGAGGGATCAGGTTGTATTTGCCCGCTTCCATCGTGGCAATCTGGCAGTGACGCCATAAAATGCGCATCCGCGTTCTCCCGTCATGGTTCGGCGCGGCCATCACCGCGCCGCCGGTTTTACTTTGAAATCATCGGCAAGTTAAGGCCGTGCTCTTTGGCACAGGCGACAGCTGAATCATAGCCTGCATCGGCATGGCGCATCACGCCCGTCGCCGGATCGTTATGCAGTACACGGGCAATACGTTCTGCCGCTTCATCCGTACCATCGCAGACGATAACCATCCCTGAATGCTGTGAGAAGCCCATGCCGACGCCGCCACCGTGGTGCAGGGAAACCCAGGTTGCGCCGCTGGCGGTATTAAGCAACGCATTGAGCAAAGGCCAGTCGGAAACGGCATCGGATCCATCTTTCATCGCTTCGGTTTCGCGGTTCGGGCTGGCAACGGAGCCGGAGTCCAGGTGATCGCGGCCAATGACAATCGGTGCGGAGACTTCGCCGCTACGCACCATTTCGTTAAACGCCAGCCCCAGGCGAGCGCGCTGCCCCAGACCAACCCAGCAAATACGCGCAGGTAAGCCCTGGAAACTGATGCGCTCTTTCGCCATATCCAGCCAGCGGTGCAGATGCGCATCATCCGCGATCAGCTCTTTTACCTTTTCATCGGTGCGATAGATATCCTCTGGATCGCCGGAGAGCGCGGCCCAGCGGAATGGCCCGATACCGCGGCAGAAGAGCGGGCGAATATAGGCGGGCACAAAACCCGGAAAATCGAAGGCGTTGCTGACGCCCATCTCTTTCGCCATCTGGCGAATGTTGTTGCCGTAATCGAAGGTCGGAATGCCCTGCTGCTGGAAGGCGAGCATCGCTTTAACGTGCTCCGCCATTGAGGCTTTCGCCGCCTGACTCACTACTGCGGGTTCACTCTTCGCGCGTTCGCGATAGTCTTCCCACTGCCAGCCAATCGGCAGATAGCCATTCAGCGGATCGTGGGCGCTGGTCTGATCGGTCACGATATCCGGACGCACACCACGTTTAACCAGTTCCGGTAAGACTTCTGCCGCATTGCCGTGCAGCGCAACAGAGATGGCTTTGCCTTCGCGGGTGTAGCGTTCGATACGCGCCAGCGCATCGTCCAGATCCGTTGCCTGCTCATCCACATACCCGGTACGCAGGCGGAAATCAATACGAGATTGCTGACACTCAATGTTCAGCGAGCAGGCGCCCGCCAGCGTGGCGGCCAGCGGCTGCGCGCCGCCCATGCCGCCCAGACCAGCGGTCAGTACCCAGCGGCCAACCAGCGAACCGTCATAGTGCTGGCGGCCCGCTTCGACGAAGGTTTCATATGTACCCTGAACGATCCCCTGGCTGCCGATATAGATCCAGGAGCCTGCAGTCATCTGGCCGTACATCGCCAGCCCTTTGGCGTCCAGCTCGTTGAAGTGCTCCCAGTTGGCCCAGTGGGGAACCAGGTTGGAGTTAGCGATCAGTACGCGTGGGGCATTGCTGTGGGTTTTAAACACGCCGACCGGCTTGCCGGACTGAACCAGCAGCGTTTCGTCATCGTTAAGCTCCTTCAGCGCTTCAACCATTTTGTCAAAGCACTCCCAGTTACGTGCAGCCCGTCCAATCCCACCGTAAACCACCAGCTCTTTCGGGTTTTCCGCGACTTCGGGATCAAGATTATTCATCAGCATGCGCAGCGGCGCTTCGGTCAGCCAGCTTTTCGCATTCAATGTTGTGCCGCGCGGCGCTCTGATCTCAACATCACGATAACGGGATAATTCACTACTCATGCGGTTTACCTTCTTTGTTTGATAGCCGAATAAATGCTTACTGACGTTGCGATGCTGTTGTATACGTCTTGTATATACATGATAAGCACATATGGTGCCACTTTAATCTATTTATTTATTTTTCATATAAAACATGATGTTGTTATTAATCGCTGTTTCCATGGTGCTGAGGTAAAGGATTTTAGCGCGCTTTTGTGCACCGTTATTGTGCTTAACGACAGAAAAACGATCGTTTTTAGTGCGTTTGTGCGCTTTTTTAAAGTGAGCTGGTGGAGCGGTAAGGCCGGGGAAATCCGCAGGTTTATACTGATTTCATTAACTTAATGTAATTATTTTATTGTTTTTTAAGCGTTTTTATTTTAGTGATAAATGTTGCGATTACGTTATGGCACATGGTTTGCAGGTTGTACATACAAGGATATACATAAAGTATTTTGCATTGCTGTCACAAAGGGGCGGCAAATGATGACCATAAGGCGTAACGATGATTACTTTCAACAATGTGACCAAGCATTACCACGACGGTACCGTCGTGGTCGATGGCCTGAGCCTTGTCGCGCCAGGAGGCAAAATTACTGTGCTGGTGGGGCCGTCAGGTTGCGGAAAAACGACCTCATTACGCATGATCAACCGGCTAGTGGAACCCTCTTCCGGTACGATTTTGCTCAATGGCGAATCCACCGCGCAGATGGATGTCGTACAGCTGCGTCGCCGTATTGGTTACGTGATCCAGAATGCCGGGTTGTTCCCGCATAAAACCATCATCGATAACATTGCCACTACCGCCATCCTTAATGGCGCGGCGAAAAGCAAAGCCAGGGCCAGAGCGGCGGAATTACTGGAAGTGGTTGGTCTGGCACCGCAACTGGCAAAACGCTACCCGTGGCAGCTCTCCGGCGGACAACAGCAGCGCGTCGGCGTGGCGCGTGCGCTGGCTGCCGACCCGGAATTTATGCTGATGGACGAACCCTTCAGCGCCGTTGATCCCGTTGTGCGTGAACAGTTGCAGGAAGAGTTTCTGCGCATTCAGAAAGAGGTCAGCAAGACCATCATTATGGTCACGCACGATATTGATGAAGCGATGAAACTTGGTGATTGTGTTGCGGTGCTGAAACCTGGCGGCAAGCTGGCGCAACTGGCGACGCCGGGCGAATTACTGAATGCGCCACAGAGCGAATTCGTTGCCGATTTCATTGGCCGCGACCGCGGTTATCGCAAACTCAGTTTCCATACCTCCGCGCCGCTGACGGCATTGCAGGCGGAACCGGCTATCGAAATAGGCGCGACACTTGCGCAGGCACGAAATATCAGCGCACAACGTTGGCTGCTGGTGACGCAACAGGGCAAAGCTTGCGGCTGGTTTGACACGCATCAGCAGGTAACGGTGATAGCGCCGGAAAACGTGAACCTCGGCGCGACGTTTTCTCCACAGGGCGGCACGCTGCGTCAGTTGCTGGATTCGGCACTCAGTTCTCCCTGTCACCGCGCCGTGGTGGTGGATGAACAACTTGTCCCGCAGGGATCGCTGGCGCTGGAAAATGTACTGGATGCCTGCAAATCGCTAACGCAGGAGGCGCTATGAGAGTTGACTGGCTGTGGGGGCAAAGCGACAGGATCCTCAGCCTGCTGCTCTGGCACTGCTATTTGTCGATTACGCCGATCCTGATCGGCCTGCTGCTGGCGATCCCGGTGGGCTGGGCAGTGAACAACCTGCCGAAAGTGAAAGGTATCATCCTGAACCTGTTCGGCTTGCTGTACACCATTCCTTCGCTGGCGCTGTTCGTACTGTTGCCACCGCTGCTGAATACGCAAATTCTCGACCCGATCAACGTGGTCGTGGCGCTGACCATTTACAGCTTTGCGCTGCTGGTAAGAACCGTGTGCGACGGGCTGGATTCCGTTGCCGAAGATACCCGCCAGTCAGCTTTCGCGTTGGGGTACAAACCGCTTCAGCAATTTTTGCAGATCGACCTGCCGCTCGCTGTGCCGGTGATTGGTTCCGGGCTGCGCGTGGCCGTGGTTTCTAATGTCAGCATTGTGTCGGTTGCCGCGCTGATTGGCGCGCCGCAGCTAGGTTCGCTGTTTACCCAGGGGTTTCAGCTTCAATTCCTTACCCCGATTATCGCCGGGATTGTGCTGTGCATTGCGCTGGCCTTCATTCTGGATTGCCTGGTGGTGACCATTACCCGTTCTTTAAGTCGCTGGCAACCGCAAAGGGGATAATTGATGAGTGAATGGTTTTTCGATCTCAGCCACTGGTACGGCGATGACGGCATTGTGCCGTTGCTGTTGCAGCATATCGGTTACAGCGCGGTGGCGCTGGCGATTGCCGTCGCCATTGCTTTTCCGGTCGGCTGCTACACCGGTCATACCGGGAAAGGGGAGGCGCTGCTGATTGGTACCACCAACGCCCTGCGTTCGTTGCCCTCTTTTGGTCTAATTATTTTGCTGGTGATCCTGCTGGCGGGCTATTTCGAATCGGATCTGGCCTTTGTTTTGCCCTGCATCATCGTGCTGGTGCTACTGGCGCTGCCGCCCGTGGCGCTGGGCGTACATGCGGGTATCCGTTCTGTCGATCCCAGCGTGCATGACGCGGCAAAAGGGATTGGTCTGACGCCGCTTCAGGTGCTGTTGCAGGTCGAACTGCCCTGTGCCATGCCGCTGATCCTCTCCGGGATCCGCAGTGCCGCACTGCAAATTGTCTCTACTGCGACCATCGCGGCATACGTTTCACTCGGCGGCCTGGGGCGATTGATTATCGACGGGCGTGCCGCCAACGACTTTGCGCAGATGACCGCCGGGGCCATCCTCGTCGCGCTGCTGGCATTGATCATTGATCTCTTTTTTTCGCTTTCAGGGAAAGTCGTGGTTTCACCGGGCATCACCCGGAAAACCAAAAACCAGTGATGTTCAGTCCTTTAATTACAGAAGGTTAATAAGATGATTAAGAAACGCTATTTACCGTTGTTCAGTGCCGCGCTGCTGTCTGTCGCTTCTTCTGTCTGGGCTGCGGATGCCGGGCAGAAAGTGATTATTGGTTCGGCGGATTTTCCGGAAAACCAGTTGCTGGCGACCATTTACGCCGGGGCGCTGGAAGCGCAAAACATCCCGGTCGAGAAAAAACTCAACATTGGTAGCCGTGAAGTCTATATCCCGGCTCTGCTGGACGGTTCAATCACCGTGATCCCCGAATACAGCGGCGCGCTGCTGAGCTATCTGGATGCGAAAAACGAAGCACACAGCTCGGAAGATGTGGCGAAAGCGCTGGCCGCTAAGCTGCCGGAAAAAGTGAAAATGCTGAACACGTCCACGGCGCAGAACAGCGATGTGCTGGCAGTAACGAAGAAAACCGCCGACAAATACAAACTGAAAACCATCGACGACCTGAAGCCTGTCGCTGGGCAGTTAGTGCTTGGCGGCCCGGCGGAGTGGAAAACCCGTCATGAAGGCGTTCCCGGCCTGCGTGAAGTTTACGGCCTGAATTTCAAAACCTTCAAAGTGCTGGATGTCGCTGGTCCGCTGACGCTGACAGCGCTGAAAAATAACCAGATTCAGGTGGCTGACCTGTACTCTACTACGCCGGAAATCAAAAAAGATCACCTGGTTGCGCTGGAGGATCCGAAACACCTGTTTGCCGCGCAGAACATTGTGCCAATTGTCGCCACCAGCACGCTGAACCCGACCATTGAAAGCACGCTGAACAAAATCTCCGCGCAGCTCACCACCGAAGATCTGATCGCCATGAACGAACAGCTTGCTGAGTTCGCCAGTATTGATGATGTGGCGCACCAGTGGCTGGTTAAACACCAACTGAGCAAGTAAGGAACGGCTGCGAGATGACGACAACAATCCGTTCTTCCATGCCGCATGTGGATGCGGTCACCTTAGGCACGGATGCCACGACCATTGATGAGCTGGTGCGCATTGCCGATGGCGCACCGGTTGTTCTGGCTGACGAAGCGCTGGCGCAAATGGATAAGGTCAGCGGGTACATTCGCAAGGCGATTGCTGACGGGAAGGTGATTTATGGCCTGACGACCGGCGTGGGAGACCTGGTAACCGAGCGTCTCTCTGCGGATCAAATTGCCAGCGTGCAGCTCAATATGCTGCGCAGTCACGCCTGCGGGATGGGACCGGATCTGTCGGTGCGGGAAGTGCGGTCGATGATGGCGGTGATGCTGAAATCGCTGTTGCAGGGCTACAGCGGTGTCAGCTCTGAACTGGTGCAGCGTATGTGCCTGATGCTGAACCGGCAGGTGACGCCGTGGTCGCCTGCCAGTGGTTCCGTGGGGTATCTGATTGCTACCGCGCATATCGGCTTATCGGTGTTTGGCGAAGGGCAGTGCTGGTATCAGGGCGAGTTGTTGCCCTCCGCCGAGGCGCTGGCGAAAGCGGGCATTGCGCCGCGCATTCCCGGCCCGCGCGAAGGGCACGCGCTGATCAGCGGCACGTATGAAATTACCGCACTGGCCTGTCTGGCAGTGCGGGATTTCGAGCAGTTGCTGCCAGTCGCGGATATGGCTGGTGGTATGTGTCTCGAAGCGCTGAAAGGCAACACTCGCGGCTACGATGCGCGTCTGCACGCCCTGCGTCCGCATGACGGGCAACAAGAAACGGCGCAGATTTTGCGCCGCTTACTGCACGGCAGCGAAATCCTTCAGCGTTACCGCGACCACCGGGTGCAGGATGCACTCAGCTTGCGTTGCATCCCGCAAATCCATGGTGCGGTGCGCGATCAACTGGCGCATTGCCGTCATATCGTCACCACCGAACTCAATTCGGTAACCGACAACCCGGTGTTTTTAATTGAAGACGATGCGCTGGTGATTTTGCCTGGCGGTAACGGTCACGGTGCGCCGCTGGCGCTGGCACTCGATGCGCTGGCGGTGGCTATTGCGCAACTGAGCACGGCGTCGCAAGCGCGTTCTGACCGTATCACTAATGTGCATCTCAGCGGCTTACCGGCGTTTCTGGTCGGCACAAGCGGAGCCAATTCCGGGATGATGATCCCACCCTATGTCGCCGCCGCGCTGGCCGGTGATAATCGCAGCCTGGCGGCACCCGCCAGCGTACATACGGTTTCCACCTGTGCCGGGCAGGAAGACCATATCAGCATGGGCGTCTCTTCGGCGCGAAAAGCGATGCAGGCGGTGGCAAACGCAGTGGATATCGTGGCTATTGAGCTGCTGTGCGCTTGTCAGGCGATTGAATTTCACCGCCCGCTGCGCGCCTCGGTGGGAACGGAACTGACGCTGTCGCAGGTGCGCCGGCAAGTCGCGTTTCGTGAAACCGATACGCCGCTGTACACGGATATGCATGCCGTCCGGGATCTGATTGCTGATGGCGAACTGAGCCGCCAGCTTGCTTTACTGATTAAGAAGGGGGCTGATGAGTGAAGCCATTAAGCTGCTCAATGGCAAATGGGGACTTGATCTGTCGCGCATGTTGGCTGGCCCGTGGTGCGCCTCGCTATTACCTGGCGCACGCAGCGACTGTTGCATGCTCCAGGGAGATCACTGGCGATGCTGCGTTGCGCCAGACGTATTAATGACGAAGAGGCACGCCAGTCGGGGCTGATTAGCCTGTTGTTTCAGTTTGATGGACGAGCAGGCGCAGGCGCTAAGCTGAGCGTGAGTCATCACCAAAGCCGCGCCGCTGGCGGCCGTAATGATCAAAAAACGGTGCAGACCCGCGACGAAATGCCGCTACGTACGGGAGTTGTTTATGAGTGGGGGCTCTCGGCGCTGATTGCCAACCGTGAAGATCGCGCCGCCGGGCGGGCGGCGTTTCAGAAGGTCGACGCTGCAGTTTAGCGGGATGTCAGCGTCACGCAGGCGAAAAGCGTGTCGCCGCCTGCGTTGACGGTAACCGTCGCCGGGTTCTCGATCAGCAGGCTGTCGTAATGTTGCAGAGCATGGCGTTCCCCTTCGACGGTGACATCAAGAAGATTTCCGGCATTGAACAGCAGCATTGTTCCCTGTGGATGTTGCCATGTGCCAGCGCGCAGCCAGCGCACCGTTGCCTGGGTGGTTTCGCGGCGGTAAATCACGTTGAAATCGAGTAACGGCGCGCCGACGACCTCGCAGAACACCTCGCTATCGCCGTTAAAATCCGTTGCCTGAAACGGTGGAATTAACGCGCTGCGCTGGTTATCAACCGTCAGAAACATGCCTTCGCCTTCCAGCACACTGATGTTTCGCAGATAACCGGAGAAACGGGAGAACGCCCCGTCTTCGCGGATCGTCGCAACCGATATGCGCCAGTCATACTGTTCGCTGGCGGGAAAACGGCATACTTCTCGGGTGACACCCTGGCCATTTTTCCAGCGCATCTCAGCGTAGCCGCTATAAGGCAGCAGCCTCATTTGCGCATGCTTCCTTCCAGACGGTAGCGAGAACCCGGATACACCAGGCGCACGCTGGTGACGATTTTCTTGTCCTGACGACCGGTCCAGGTGCGGCGGTTCACTTGCAGGCAGGGGGTTTGCTCATCTATTTCCAGGTGAACGCACTCGCTGCGGGGCACGTTCACGGCTTCGATAATGTGCTCGCCCTCGACAATCGGTGCGATGGAAGAGAGATAGGCATTCGGGGTGATACGGGTGAAATCCTGTTGCAAATAGTCCGGCACAATCAGCGAATTTACCAGCCTGTCTTCCAGCATCACCGGAACGCCGTTTTCATAATGGCAAATCAGCGAATGAAACAGGCGGCTGCCTTTCGGCAGATTAAAAGACAGCGCTTGCTGCGCATCTGCATGCAGTTGGGTCAGCTCCAGCACTCTGGCGTGATGGCGATGGCCGCGGCTGGCAATCTCATCGGCAATGTTGTTGATTTCCAGCAATGCCGACTGCCCGCGTACTTCGGCGACAAAGGTGCCAACGCCCTGCATACGCACCAGCAGCCCTTCGGCGGTCAGTTCACGCAGTGCGCGGTTAATGGTCATCCGACTGTAGCCAAACTGGTTGACCAGCTCGCTTTCGGACGGTACGCGGTAGTTCACCGGCCAGGCGCCGCTGTGGATATTGGTTTTAATCATGCTCTTCACCCTTTCATAGAAAGGGGCGGGCTGATCGAGACGCGTCTCGCCTGCGGCTGCTTTAAAAATATCGCTTTGCTCCATTAACCCTTTCCTCGACCGGATGACCGTTGAAGTTTACTCTACGCATTTTTGGATGTATATATATAAGCATGTATATACATATTAAATGACGGCAGGCGGTGAGGGGATATATGACGGTATATTTCGCGGCAAAAGCATTGTTGCCGCAGGGCTGGGCGGAGAATGTCCGCATTACGGTTTCCTCACAGGGCATCATCACCGCGCTCGAAAGCGGTAGCCCGCCAGACGACACAACGATTCGCCTGGAAGGTTTCCTGGTGCCGGGCATGCCAAACCTGCATTCGCACGCTTTTCAGCGGGCAATGGCCGGGCTGACCGAAGTGGTGGGCGATCCGGCTGACAGCTTCTGGACATGGCGCGATTTGATGTATCGGATGGTGGACAAAATCATCCCCGAACAGCTGGAAATCATTGCCAGCTATCTGTACATCGAAATGCTGAAGGCCGGTTATACCTCGGTTGCCGAATTTCACTATTTGCACCACGATCGTGGCGGAAAACCTTACGCGCAGCCAGCCGAGCTGGCGTTGCGTATTGCACAGGCGGCGAAAACGGCAGGCATTGGCCTGACATTGCTGCCGGTGCTTTACAGTTTCTCCGGTTTTGGCGGGCAGCCAGCGACCGCCGGGCAGAGCCGCTTTATTCACGATACGGAAAGCTATCTGGCGCTGCATGAATCGTTGACGTCGCAGCTTGCTGCTGAGCCGATGCAGCGTACCGGGTTGTGCTTTCACTCGCTACGAGCCGTTACGCCGGAACAAATGCAGAGCGTGTTTGAGGCCAGCCCGCAACCGCAGCCGGTGCATATTCATATTGCCGAGCAGCAAAAAGAGGTTGATGACTGCGTGGCCTGGTCTGGATTGCGTCCGGTAGAGTGGCTTTATCAGCATATGCCGGTGGATGAGCAGTGGAGTCTGATCCATGCCACGCACATTACGTCGCAGGAAACCCACCAGATTGCCGCTTCCGGCGCAGTGGCGGGTCTTTGCCTGACGACTGAAGCCAATCTTGGCGATGGTATTTTTCCTGGGGCGGACTATCTTGCGCAGCAGGGACATTGGGGAATTGGCTCCGACAGCCATATTAGTGTCAGTGTCAGCGAGGATTTGCGCTGGTTTGAGTACGGGCAACGGTTAAACAAACGGCGGCGCAACTTACTGTCTTTGCCGGATGAACCCTATGTCGGAAATGTGCTGTATCAGGGGGCATTGCAGGGCGGACGTCGTGCGCTGGGGCAGGCGATTGGTCAACTGGCGGTAGGCGATCGCGCGGATATGCTGTTGCTCGACAGCCGCGATCCCTTCCTTGCTGCCGCAGGCGATCGTGAACGTCTGAATCGCTGGATTTTCGCCTGTTCGACGAACCCGATAAAAAGGGTGATGACGGGAGGACGCTGGGTGATTGAAGAGGGGCGTCACGCGCAGGAAGAGCAGGTGACCTCCGCGTTTATTAAGGTCATGCAGCAACTGATGGCGTAATACTAACCATCATGTCGTTGATAAAGAGTAATGGCGGTTGGTAGCCGAAGAAAGTTATTTAACTTACTGAATTAGTAGGAGAATAATGATTTTGAATGATGTTTGCAGAACGTGGGATATTGTCCCCTGCAGGAATCGAACCTGCAACTAGCCCTTAGGAGGGGCTCGTTATATCCATTTAACTAAGGGGACAAAGCGGCGGGAGTATAACGTTATTTATGTCTCGCGTTAAGCTCACAGGCCGCCAAGTGATTAAACTGTCGCCGTTTATGCCTCTTTTTCTGCGCCGTCGCGTTGCTGTTTTTGCTCGTCGGCGCGGGCTTTTGCTTCGGCTTTACGTGCGTTGCTCATATCGTTGCGGATTTGTGCGTGGCTGAGCAGGGCAAAAATAAACGTGCCGCCGCAAATATTCCCGGCGAGTGTCGGCAGGGCGAACGGCCAGATAAATTCGCTCCAGTGCAGCGTACCGTTAAATACCAGGTAGAAAATCTCCACTGCACCCACCACGATATGCGTGGTATCTGCCAGCGCGATAAGCCACGTCATTAAAATGATCACCACAATTTTCGCCGCACCCGCCGATGGGAACATCCACACCATAGTTGCGATTATCCAGCCGGAGATAATGGCGTTAGAGAACATCTCCAGCGGCGTGTTCTTCATCACCTCCATGCCGATTTTGACAAAAGCGTCGCGCGTGGCTTCATCGAATATGGGCATATACTCGAACGCCCAGGCAGCAATAGCCGTACCTACCAGGTTCCCGAGTAAAACAACGCTCCATAAGCGCGTCATCAGACCAAAATTAACCCAACTGGGCTTCTGCATCACTGGCAATACGGCCGTGACGGTGTTCTCGGTAAACAGCTGCTGGCGCGCCATGATGACAATAATAAAGCCAAAGGTGTAACCGAGGTTCTCCAGCAGGAAACCGCCGGGAACACCGCCGAGCTGTACGTGGAAAATCCCTTTTGCCAGCAGCGACGCGCTCATCGATAAGCCCGCCGCAATCGCTGACCAGAACAGCGCCATCGCGTCGCGTTCCAGTTCTTTTTCGCCGTCCTGGCGAATATGTTCATGAATCGCCATCGCACGTGAGGGCAGGCGCTCTTCATCAAGTTCTATTTTCTTCCCGCTTTTTTTCTCGTCGCTCTCTACTTGTATGTCATCGCTGTGTTTGTCGAGTTTCTCTTCTTCTATATTGTCCACGATGGCCTCGCTTGGTGTTGGCGGCAAAATTTAAGCGTAGCGGTTTTTACCTCCATTCCGTGACGGCATCGTCCTAAATTGCGCGAAAAGCAATAATGGCAATACGATATTGAGGAAGTTTGTATAGAATTGTTAACGAGCCGTAAAGGTGAGTTCGGTTAGGCTGAGTGAGATTGGTTCGCTACGTGGACATCAGAATACGTGCTGATACAATGCGTTGCGCATTGTCTGCGCAAAATCGGTTTCCGCGTTTGCGTTATTCAGAATGGCATTCAGCGATGGCCATTTTCTTCAGGGAGACACCTATGAAATTCCGCCTGTCGGCGCTTGCGCTGGCAACCACTGTGCTGGTCGGTTGTGCCAGTTCCGGTAAAGATTCGCAGGGACGTTCAGACCCGCTGGAAGGGTTCAACCGCACCATGTACAGCTTCAACTTCAATGTACTGGATCCGTATGTTGTCCGGCCCGTTGCCGTTGCCTGGCGTGATTATGTGCCGCAGCCTGCGCGTAATGGCCTGAGCAACTTCACCAGCAACCTTGAAGAACCTGCGGTGATGGTGAACTTCTTTTTACAGGGCGATCCGTACCAGGGGATGGTTCATTTTACACGCTTCTTCCTGAACTCCCTGCTCGGTATGGGCGGCTTTATGGATGTCGCCGGTGCGGCGAATCCGAAATTGCAGCGTGTTGAACCGCATCGTTTTGGTAGCACGCTGGGGCATTATGGCATGGGATACGGCCCTTATATGCAACTGCCGTTCTATGGCAGTTTCACGCTGCGTGAAGACGGTGGTGATATGGCGGATACGCTTTATCCGGTGCTGTCGTGGCTGACCTGGCCGCTGTCGGTGGGTAAATGGACGGTGGAAGGCATTGAATCGCGTGCGCAACTGCTGGATTCAGATGGCCTGCTGCGCCAGTCTTCAGATCCGTACATTCTGGTGCGTGAAGCCTACTTCCAGCGCCACGATTTTATCGCCAACGGCGGTAAGCTGAAACCGCAAGAAAACCCGAACGCGCAGGCGATAGAGGGCGATTTGAAAGACATCGACTCGCCATAAGCAAATCAAATAAAAAAGGTGAGCACTGCGCTCACCTTTTTTTATGCCTGATGGTTATCAGAACGCGTAGTTGAAGTTCGCGCCGTACAGCCATGCACGACCTTCAGAACTGAAGGTGTATGGGCCTTCGGTGAATTTCACTTTCTGACCGTGCATATAAGAAACGCCGACGTCGACAGAAGCATCTTTATTAAATGCATAAGTCGCACCAGTACTCAGCCAGAGGCGATCCTGATCCGGGATGGAAATGGAGCGTTTGTCTGCCGGAACCGGGCTGTCATCGAAGGCGATACCGGCGCGGAAAGTCCAGTTATCATCCATGTAATAGGTCGTACCCAGCGCGATACGGTAGGCGTCTTTAAAGCTTTCATCTTTATAGAACAGCGTCTGGCCGTTGTTGCCGGTTGCTTTCAGCTCCTGGAACTGGCTCCAACTGGTATACGTCAGGCTATAGTGAACGGCCCACTGCGGATCAACACGGTTGTAGCCTGACACTTCCCACATTTCCGGCAGGTGCAATGAGAGCGAACCGTTGGTGGTGGAACCGCCAGTGCCATACGGCAAGCCCAGACCCAGCGCGGCATTGATCGGGTTCAGCGTCGCAGGCAGGCTGCTCTTATAATCGCCGTCGAAGTCGACTTTTACTTCAGAGCGATAAGTGAAGGCGTAGCGGTTGTTTTTATCCAGCTCGTAGAGAATACCGGCGTTCCAGCCAAAGCCCCATTCATCACCTTTCAGGTGGGCGATTTGCGTATCGCGGCTAATGCCGCCAGCCTGCGCACCAATCGCGGCAGCCTGTTGCGCGCTCAATTGACCGGATTGCACCAGCCCTGGCAGACCTGCGCCGATGATTTGCGGCAGATCGCCCGCGTAGCGCTCAACTTTCGCTTTGGCGTAAACGGCGTCGAAACCGAGGCCGAAGCTCCAGTGGCTATCCAGACGATACGCGCCGCTCAGGTTGAGGTTCAGCGTTTCGAGGTCGGTTTTACCGCCCATCGAACCGGCGGCGTAGTTGTTGTTGAACTCGGTGGCCAGCCCGTAGTTAGAGGTTACGGACGCGCCCCAGCCAAATTGATCGTTAATCGGTGCGACAAAGTGCAGGTTCGGTATCCACGCGGTTGGAGCAATATTGTCCTGGCTGGCATTGTTGCCAATCGCAGAACGGCCCGTCACGTTAACATCCGGATCGACAAACACCGCACCGCCAGAGAAAGTTGGGCGATCGAACATTGTGATCAGCGCCGGGTTGCGGCTGACGTTGCCCGCATCATCAGCGATGGCACCTTCACCGGAATAAGCTCGGCCAAGGCCAGAGGATGAAAACTCGTTGAGTTGAAAGCCTGCAGACCAGGCCTGGGTAGAAACGATTGCCACTGCGACTGCCAGAGCAGACTTGGTAAACCGGGTTTTCTGGCTCATGACCATAACCTCATTCGAAATCGATTTATTTTTATTCAAACTATGTTACGCGGTGTAACAGGAGCGCGAAGTGTAGGGTCTGAGGTACATCTGAGAAATCAGACCAGTGGCGGAAGTATAGGTCTGACCAGAGGAGATGTTGCAAGTATGTATATAAGTTTTTTCAATTGTGATCTTCGAAACGGGATCTGCTCAGCAAAATTACCCCTGGTGTTAATCAGTCGATTAGCTGATTCTTGTTTTAGATCATTTTTAAGTGTGATTTCGGTCACTTATCACCACTTGCGGAATTAACGACTGGAGCCACATTCCCTCGCGGCGTAAAATATGCGCAACGTTTATTTGGCACCTTGGGTGCGAATTCAGAGGAAATCTACCATGAGTAAATGCAGTGCTGATGAAACCCCGGTTTGCTGCTGTATGGATGTTGGCACCATTATGGACAACTCCGACTGCACCGCCTCTTACAGCCGCGTGTTCACTAACCGCGCCGACGCTGACGAAACTCTGGCTGCGTTGAGCGCCAGAGCTCGCAGCGTGGAATCCGATCCTTGCCAAATCACCTCCACGTTTACAGAAGTAGCCGAAGGTGTGCGCCTGGATATCGATTTTGTCTTCGCTTGTGAAGCCGAAACGCTGATTTTCCAGCTCGGTCTGCGTTAATTATCTCGCCAACGCTCCCGTTCAACGGGAGCGTTTTGTTAAGTATCTCTGTGCCTTAGCTCCCATTTTTTTCTCCCTCCCATTGGCTAAATGTAAAAAATTGGTTAAGACTGTTATCAGGTCAGACCACTTTATGCATCACGCTGTTAACAGGGGAGTGTTATGAAGGCATTACCGCTTGTCACCCGCCAGGGCGACCGCATTGCCATTGTCAGTGGGTTACGTACCCCTTTTGCGCGCCAGGCGACCGTCTTTCACGGCGTGCCGGCCATCGATCTTGGCAAAATGGTGGTGGGAGAGATGCTGGCACGCAGCGAAATTCCCCCCGATGTAATTGAACAACTGGTCTTTGGCCAGGTGGTTCAAATGCCAGAAGCGCCGAATATTGCGCGCGAAATTGTGCTTGGCACCGGCATGAGTGTGCATACCGATGCTTACAGCGTAAGCCGCGCCTGCGCGACCAGCTTCCAGGCGGTGGCGAATGTCACCGAAAGCCTGCTGGCGGGCACCATTCGTGCCGGTATCGCCGGTGGCGCAGACTCCTCTTCAGTGCTGCCGATTGGCGTTAGCAAAAAACTGGCGCGAACGCTGGTGGATGCCAATAAAGCGCGCAGCATGGGGCAAAAACTGAAACTTTTCTCGCGCCTGCGTCTGCGCGATCTGCTGCCGGTTCCTCCGGCGGTGGCGGAATATTCCACCGGCCTGCGCATGGGCGACACCGCGGAACAGATGGCGAAAACGTACGGTATCAGCCGTGAGCAGCAAGATGCGCTGGCACACCGCTCGCACCAGCTTGCCGCACAGGCCTGGGCGGAAGGCAAACTGGCAGAAGAGGTGATGACCGCTTACGCACCGCCGTTTCGTGACCCGGTCGAAAAAGATAACAACGTACGCACAAACTCAAGCCTGGCGGATTATGCCAAACTGCGCCCGGCGTTTGATCGCCAACACGGCACGGTGACGGCGGCCAACAGTACGCCGCTTACCGATGGCGCAGCGGCGGTGATCCTGATGACAGAATCCCGCGCCAAAGAACTGGGGTTAGTGCCACTGGGATACCTGCGCAGCTACGCGTTTACCGCGATTGATGTGCGTGAAGATATGTTACTTGGCCCGGCGTGGGCAACGCCGTTAGCGCTGGAGCGCGCCGGATTATCAATGGCGGATTTAACCCTGCTTGATATGCATGAAGCCTTTGCTGCGCAAACGCTGAGCAACCTGAAGCTGATGGCCAGCGAGCGTTTTGCCCGCGAGGTGCTGGGACGTTCTCAGGCAACTGGCGAAGTGGATGACAGTAAATTTAACGTGCTTGGCGGCTCTATCGCTTATGGGCATCCGTTTGCCGCTACCGGCGCGCGTATGATCACGCAGACCCTGCATGAGCTGCACCGTCGTGGCGGCGGTTTTGGGCTGGTGACGGCCTGCGCAGCAGGCGGTCTGGGTGCTGCAATGGTTCTGGAGGCAGAGTAATGACCACAACATCGGCATTTACCCTTAGTGTGCGTCCCGACAATGTTGCAGTGGTCGCTATTGATGTACCGAACGAGAAGATGAACACGCTGAAAGCGGAGTTCGCAACGGACGTTCGCGCCATTCTCAAGCAGATCCGCGATAACAAAGCCTTGCGCGGCGTGGTGTTTATCTCGGCCAAGCCGGACAACTTTATTGCCGGTGCGGATATCAATATGATCGCCCGCTGCCAGACGGCGAAAGAGGCAGAGGAGCTGGCCCGTCAGGGACAGCAACTGATGGCGGAAATCCACGCGCTGCCGATCCCGGTCATTGCCGCGATTAATGGCCCTTGCCTCGGCGGTGGGCTGGAGCTGGCGCTGGCGTGTCACCGCCGGATTTGTACGAACGACGCCAAAACGGTGCTGGGATTACCGGAAGTGCAGTTGGGCTTGTTGCCAGGTTCTGGCGGTACGCAGCGTTTACCGCGCCTGATTGGCGTGAGTACCGCGCTGGAGATGATCCTCACCGGTAAACAGTTACGTCCACGACAGGCATTAAAAGTGGGGCTGGTTGACGATGTGGTTCCGACTTCCATTTTGCTGGACGCCGCCGTCGGACTGGTTTCGCAGGGGCGTCCTGCCAGCCGCCATTTACCCGTGCGCGAGCGCATCTTTGCCGGGCCGCTTGGCCGCACTTTTCTGTTCCGCATGGTGGCAAAGAAAACAGAGCAGAAAACGCAGGGGAATTATCCTGCCGCGTCGCGCATTCTCTCAGTAATTGAAACCGGCCTTGCCCAGGGGCGCAGCAGCGGTTATGACGCCGAAGCCCGCGCGTTTGGCCAACTGGCGATGACGCCGCAATCGCAGGCGCTGCGGCATCTCTTCTTTACCAGTACCGATATTAAAAAAGATCCTGGCAGCGTCGTCGAACCCGGCCCGCTTAACAGTGTGGGCGTGCTGGGCGGCGGGTTGATGGGCGGCGGTATCGCGTTTGTCACCGCCAGCAAAGGCGGTTTGCCGGTTCGCATTAAAGATATTAATGCGAAGGGCATTAACCATGCGCTGAAATACAGTTGGGAACAACTGGATAAAAAAGTACGCCGCCATTACATGAAACCCGCCGAGCGCGACAGCCAGATGGCGAAGATCTCCGGCTCGCTGGATTACCGTGGCTTCGCTCACCGCGATCTGGTGATTGAAGCGGTGTTCGAAGATTTAGCGTTAAAGCAGAAGATGGTGGCTGAAGTTGAAGCCAACTGCGCAGCGCATACCATTTTCGCGTCCAATACATCGTCTTTACCTATCGGGGATATTGCTGCGAAGGCGGCACGTCCGGAAAAAGTTATCGGATTACATTTTTTCAGCCCGGTGGAAAAAATGCCGCTGGTTGAGGTGATTCCCCATGCCGGTACTGATGAGCAGACCATTGCCACGACGGTGAAGCTGGCGAAAAAACAAGGTAAGACGCCCATTGTGGTGGCAGATAAAGCCGGGTTTTACGTTAACCGTATCCTCGCGCCTTACATTAATGAAGCGATGCGCTTGTTAAGCGAAGGACAACGCATTGAAACGATCGATCAAGCGCTGGTGAAATTCGGTTTCCCGGTTGGGCCCATTCAGTTGCTGGATGAAGTAGGGATCGATACCGGCACCAAAATTATTCCGGTGCTGGAAGCCGCCTACGGTGAACGTTTTAGCGCGCCTGCAAGTGTGGTTAACGCAATCTTGAATGACGATCGCAAAGGCAGAAAAAATGAGCGCGGTTTCTATCTTTACCCGGCGAAAGGGCGTAAAAGCAAAAAGCAGCCAGACCCCTCTATCTACCGTTTGATTGGTGTTTCCGATGGCACGCAGTTACCGCCTCAACAGATAGCAGAACGGTGCGTGATGTTGATGTTGAACGAAGCGGCTCGCTGCTTTGATGAACAGGTGATTCGCAGTGCGCGAGATGGTGACATTGGCGCCGTGTTTGGCATTGGTTTCCCACCGTTTTTGGGCGGGCCATTCCACTATATGGATGCGCTGGGCGTAAGCGAAGTGGTGGCGACACTACAGCGTTTACAAGTTCAATATGGCGAGCGTTTTGCCCCTTGTGAGCCGTTGTTGCGTATGGCGGAACAAGGTGTAACTTTCTGGCCGACAATAGAAACTGAACGTGTCAGTTAGTGTCTAAAAAAGTAATTCTGTTATACCTCAGGGCCTTCACGGTTATTTAATAAACAGTGATTGACTATACTTGCGCCATTGAGGTAAAAAACAGCGTTTCATTCAACGAATGGATCAGGCACAATGCCGGCCATTAATATTTTCCGATGTCGTGAAATGATTTTGCGGTGAAAGTATTAATGATTCTGGTTAACAAAAGCGGTGCAATATGCAAGTTTTTATCATGCGTCACGGCGACGCTGCCCTCGATGCAGCCAGTGACTCGGTTCGTCCCTTGACCCCTTGTGGCTGTGACGAAACCCGTCAAATGGCAACATGGTTGAAAGGCCAAAAAGTGGATATTGAACGTGTTCTGGTCAGCCCTTTTTTACGTGCTGAACAGACGCTGAATAAGGTAGGGGAGTGTATGAACCTGCCTGACAACGTGGATGTCCTGCCGGAATTGACGCCCTGTGGCGATATCGGCCTGGTTAGCGCTTATTTGCAGGCGCTGGCAAATGAAGGTACTTCCGCCGTGCTGGTGATTTCTCACCTGCCGCTGGTTGGATACCTGGTGTCCGAGCTCTGCCCGGGTGAAGCGCCGCCGATGTTTACCACATCCGCTATCGCCAGCGTCACGCTGGATGAAGACGGGAAAGGTGTCTTTAACTGGCAAATGAGTCCCTGCAACCTGAAGATGCCAAAAGCTATCTGATTCGCCGGACCATGAAAGATAAAGAGCCGCATTGCGCGGCTCTTGTCGTTTCTGCGCTTCAGGGCAACTCCGGCGGTTGCCACTCTTCTACTTCAATAAGCACCAGTATCGCCGCATCGCCGCCATACTCTTTCGGTGCCTGGTGAAACGCCATCACATGCGGGTGCTGCGCCAGCCACAGCGGTGTTTGCTGCTTGAGAATATGTTTGCCGTGACCGTGCATTACGCAGGCGCAAAACACATGTTCACGACGGCAGGCGGCAATCAACGCCCCCAGTTCCTGCTTCGCCTGAAGCTGGGTTAAACCGTGCAGATCAAGAAACAATTCCGGGGCATAATCGCCGCGGCGAATCTTCTTTAGCTCAAAATGGCTGACATCGTCGCGCACATATTTCACCGGGCCTTCGGTATTTAGCAGCGGCTGGAACTCATCAGAAAAATAGTGGCTGTTATCGGCCTGCTCCTGCAATAACCGTTTCTCCGGCACTTCAGTGATTTTTTTTCGCGCCGGGCGATGAACCACGGTGTCCTGCTTTATCTGGCGTGTACCGGTCATCAATTGCCGGAACAGCGCCTGTTCCTCCTCGCTAAGCGATGGTTTCTTTTTCATCTGCGCATCTCATCTTTTCTTTCTTTCAGTGTACCCGACTCATTGCGCCAGCGGTGCAGCAAAATGCATTTTTACCCCGCGCAGGCGCTTGAGAATGCTGATTTATCGCCGTCTTCGTGGCAAACTAGCCGCCGAATTTAATGCGAGCATGCGCCTGGGGGATACCATGGATAAAATTTTCGTCGACGAAGCAGTGAACGAACTGCACACCATTCAGGACATGTTGCGCTGGTCGGTAAGCCGATTTAGCGCCGCTAATATCTGGTACGGTCACGGCACCGACAACCCGTGGGACGAAGCGGTGCAGCTGGTGTTGCCAACGCTCTACCTGCCGCTGGATATCCCGGAAGATATGCGCACCGCGCGCCTGACCTCCAGCGAGCGTCACCGCATTGTTGAGCGCGTGATCCGCCGCGTGAATGAACGTATTCCGGTGGCTTATCTCACCAATAAAGCCTGGTTTTGCGGTCACGAATTTTATGTTGATGAGCGCGTGCTGGTGCCGCGTTCGCCGATTGGCGAGCTGATCAACAACCATTTCGCGGGGCTGATTGATGAACAGCCGAAGCATATTCTTGATATGTGTACCGGCAGCGGTTGTATCGCGATTGCTTGCGCTTATGCCTTCCCGGAAGCGGAAGTGGATGCTGTCGATATCTCAACGGATGCGCTGGCGGTAACCGAGCACAATATCGAAGAGCACGGGCTGATTCATCACGTGACGCCGATCCGCTCCGACGTATTCCGCGACTTGCCGAAAGTGCAGTACGACCTGATTGTGACCAACCCGCCGTACGTTGATGAAGAAGATATGGCTGACCTGCCGTCAGAGTATCGTCACGAGCCGGAACTTGGCCTGGCCTCCGGCAGCGATGGTCTGAAACTGACGCGCCGCATCCTCGCCTGTGCGCCGGATTACCTCTCTGACAACGGTATCCTGATTTGTGAAGTGGGTAACAGCATGGTACATCTGATGGAACAATATCCGGACGTACCGTTCACCTGGCTGGAGTTTGATAACGGCGGGGACGGCGTCTTTATGTTGACCAAAGCGCAGCTTATCGCCGCTCGCGAGCACTTCAGCATTTATAAAGATTAAAACGACGCTCAACACAGACAACGACAACGGAGCCGTGATGGCAGGAAACACAATTGGACAACTCTTTCGCGTAACCACCTTCGGCGAATCGCACGGCCTGGCGCTCGGCTGTATTGTCGACGGCGTGCCGCCGGGCATTCCACTGACGGAAGCGGATCTGCAACACGACCTGGACAGACGCCGCCCGGGGACATCGCGCTACACCACCCAGCGCCGCGAGCCGGATCAGGTGAAAATTCTCTCCGGCGTGTTTGAAGGCGTGACCACCGGCACCAGTATTGGTCTGCTGATTGAAAACACCGATCAGCGTTCGCAGGATTACGGCGCGATTAAAGATCTGTTCCGTCCGGGACATGCGGATTACACCTACGAACAAAAATATGGTGTGCGCGACTATCGCGGCGGTGGTCGTTCTTCTGCCCGTGAGACGGCGATGCGTGTGGCGGCTGGTGCTATCGCCAAAAAATACCTGGCGCAGAAATTTGGCATTGTTATTCGCGGCTGTCTGACGCAAATGGGCGATATCCCGCTGGAGATTAAAGCGTGGGATCAGGTGGAGCAAAATCCGTTTTTCTGCCCGGACCCCGATAAAATTGACGCGCTGGATGAGCTGATGCGCGGCCTGAAAAAAGAGGGTGATTCCATTGGCGCGAAAGTCACCGTCGTCGCCGATGGCGTACCGGCAGGTCTTGGTGAACCGGTGTTTGACCGCCTTGATGCGGATATTGCCCATGCGCTGATGAGCATTAACGCGGTGAAAGGCGTTGAAATTGGCGATGGCTTTGAGGTGGTAAAACTGCGCGGCAGCGAAAACCGCGACGAAATCACCAAACAGGGCTTTCAGAGCAACCATGCGGGCGGCATTTTAGGCGGTATCAGCAGCGGCCAGCAAATTATCGCCAATATCGCGCTGAAACCAACCTCAAGCATCACCGTGCCTGGGAAGACGATCAACCGATTCGGCGATGAGGTCGAAATGATCACCAAAGGTCGTCATGATCCGTGTGTTGGCATTCGTGCCGTACCGATCGCCGAGGCGATGTTGGCGATTGTGTTAATGGATCACTTCCTGCGTCAGCGCGCGCAAAACGCTGATGTGATAACTGATATTCCACGCTGGTAATCATGAAAAAAACGGCAATCGCCCTGTTTGCCCTGCTGGTGAGCGCAACTGCCATGGCGGCGACGCCATGGCAAAAACTGACCCATCCCGTTGCCGGTAGCCCGCAATCTATCGGCGCGTTTTCCAATGGTTGTATCGTTGGCGCGCATGAACTGCCGCTGCAATCGGATCACTATCAGGTGATGCGCACCGATCAACGGCGTTATTTCGGTCACCCGGATCTGGTGCTGTTCATTCAGCGCTTCAGCACGCAGGTCTACAATCTGGGGTTGGGCACCGTGCTGGTGGGCGATATGGGAATGCCAGCCGGTGGGCGCTTTAACGGCGGTCACGCCAGCCACCAATCGGGGCTGGATGTCGATATCTTCCTGCAACTGCCCAAAGCGCGCTGGAGCGCGGCGCAACTGCTGAAACCGCAAGCACTGGATCTGGTTTCCAGAGATGGCAAACAGGTGGTTCCCGCGCTGTGGAAGCCGGAAATCAGCAGCATGATCAAGCTGGCGGCAGAAGATAACGAGGTGACGCGTATCTTCGTTAACCCGGCAATCAAGCAGCAGCTTTGCCTTGATGCGGGTAGCGATCGTGACTGGCTGCGCAAAGTCCGCCCATGGTTCCAGCATCGCGCGCATATGCATGTGCGCCTGCGCTGCCCGGCGGACAGCCTGGAGTGTCAGGATCAGCCGCTGCCGCCGCCAGGCGATGGTTGCGGCGCAGAATTGCAAAGCTGGTTTGAACCGGCGAAGCCGGGTAGTTCAACGCCTGAGAAAAAGACGCCGCCGCCGTTGCCGCCGTCCTGCCAGGCTTTACTGGATGAACACGCACTCTGATGGAACTCTTTCAACAACTGTTTATGGTGTCGCCGCTACTGCTGGTGACGCTTTTTTTTGTCTCGCTGTTAGCCGGGTTTATTGACGCGCTGGCGGGTGGTGGTGGTTTGTTAACCGTTCCGGCGTTAATGGCGGCGGGAATGTCTCCAGCGCAGGCGCTGGCGACCAACAAATTGCAGGCTTGCGGTGGTTCGCTGTCGGCATCGCTGTACTTTATTCGCCGTAAAGTGGTGAATCTCGCCGATCAGAAGCTCAATATTCTGATGACCTTCATTGGCTCGACCACCGGCGCGCTGCTGGTGCAGCATGTGCAATCCGATGTGCTGCGCCAGATCCTGCCGATTCTGGTTATCTGTATTGGTCTCTATTTCCTGCTGATGCCACGGTTGGGTGAGGAGGATCGTCAGCGCCGCTTGTACGGCCTGCCTTTCGCGCTGGTTTCCGGCGGTTGTGTTGGTTTCTACGACGGTTTCTTTGGCCCGGGCGCTGGCTCGTTTTACGCGCTGGCATTTGTCACGCTTGCGGGTTTCAACCTGGCAAAATCGACCGCTCATGCCAAAGTGTTGAATGCCACCTCCAACGTCGGCGGGCTGCTGCTGTTTATTATTGGCGGCAAAGTGGTGTGGGGCACTGGCTTTGTGATGCTGGCCGGGCAGTTTCTCGGCGCGCGCATGGGCTCGCGTCTGGTGCTCAGTAAAGGGCAAAAGCTCATTCGTCCGATGATTGTGATTGTCTCGGCGGTGATGAGCGCAAAACTTCTCTATGACAGTCACGGGCAGGAGATCCTCCAGTATCTGGGGGTGAATGTATGACGCATCACTATCAACAACTCATTGATATTTTTGACGGCTGTTTTGCCGACGATTTTAATACCCGTCTGATTAAAGGCGACGACGAACCGATCTATCTTCCTGCTGATGCGGATGCACCTTATAACCGCATTGTCTTTGCCCACGGTTTTTATGCCAGCGCGTTACATGAGATTTCGCACTGGTGCATTGCGGGTGCGGAGCGGCGCAAGCTGGTTGATTTTGGTTACTGGTATTGCCCGGACGGACGCGATGCGGCGACGCAGGGGAAATTCGAAGATGTTGAAGTCAAACCGCAGGCGTTTGACTGGTTGTTCTGCGTGGCGGCGGGTTTCCCGTTTAACGTCAGTTGCGACAATCTGGAAGGCGATTTCGAACCCGATCGCATCGTGTTCCAGCGCCGCGTGCATGCACAGGTGATGGCGTATCTGGAGCAGGGCATTCCTGAACGTCCGGCGCGTTTTATTAAAGCACTACAAGATTATTACCAGACGCCGCCCTTAGCGGCTGCACAGTTCCCGTGGCCGGAAGATCTGTAAGGCCATATTTTCAAGAGAGGAAGAGAGATGATCGCGGAGTTTGAATCACGCATTCTGGCGTTAATAGATAACATGGTGGACCACGCCAGTGATGATGAGCTGTTCGCGGGCGGTTATTTGCGCGGCCACCTGACGCTGGCGGTGGCGGAGCTGGAGAGCGGCGATGACCATGCGCCGGAAACCCTGTACGGAAAAGTGACCACCAGTGTGCAAACCGCTATTCAGGCGGGTGAATTATCGCCGCGCGATCAGGCGCTGGTGCTTGGCATGTGGGAAAACCTGTATCAGCAGGCAAAATCGCGCTAAGCCGTTTTTTCCCTCTCCATTCAGGAGAGGGAAAATATCTACTTCATTTCACTGCTTTACCCTTCAATAACTTTCTGACCCATAAACGGTTCGGGTTCATGGCTGCCAGTGTTTCGCCGTCCAGCGGGATGGGTTCATTGCTCATTTGCGATGCCAGGATTTCTGCCGCCAGCGGCGCGCTGCAAAGCCCGCGTGAACCCAGCGCACCCAGCATAAACAGACCGTCATAGACCGGCGCGCTGACGGCTGTTTCGGCGTGTTCTGCAAGTGAGGCATAAGCGTTAAGCGTTGCGTCGTAATCCGCTACGTTACCGACCATTGGCAGATGATCGCGCGTGGCACAGCGCACCCCGCAGCGTGCGTCGCCCGCGCTGACATCCACCTCTTTGGCCCATGAAGCCTGCGGGAAGCAATCAATCAAGCGCTGGCGGTTCTGCTGCTGATCGGCTTCGCTGTAGACGGTTTCCTGCTGACCGCGGTGATAGCTTGCGCCGATACAGTGCTGCTGATGGTGCGGGTTTTGCGGCGTCAGATAGCCGTCATAACACAGCACCTGGCGCAGTTGGGCGAGCTGAGGCGTGGTGGGAATATGGCTGACCTGGCCTGCCACCGGGTAAACCGGCAGTTTTTCCGTTTGCGGGAAGTGGTGAATGCGGTGCCCATTTGCCAGCACCACGGCGGCATGCTGACGTAATTCGCCGTGTTTGAAATGCAGTTGCCAGTGATTATCTTTAGCCGTTAATTGCCCGGCATCATGACCATAGTGCACCTGCAAGCCCTGTTCGCAAGCCAGCGCGATGGCCGCTGCCGTGAGCTGCGCCGGGCAGAGCCAGCCGCCAGCCGGGTAAGTGATGCCGCCGCAGCCGGTTTCCACGCCGCAGAGCGTATCGGCCTCATTTGCCTCAATGCGCCTGGCGAGTTCCGGGGGGAGATCCAGCGTCAGCATCTGTTCGATTTTGTGTTGGCTTTTTTCATCCCAGCCGAGTTGCGTGACGCCACACCACTGATGGTCGAATTCAACGGGAAGCGCGTCGTACACGCGGCGGGCAAAGGTAAAAGCCGCCGGGAAGAAGCGCGCCAGTGCGGGATCGTGCGCGCTGAGCAAAGGATAGAGTGCGCCCTGGCGGTTGCCGGATGCGCCCTCGGCAGGAACGTCATCGGCGCAATACAGCGTGACCTGCCAGCCGCGACGCAGTAACGCCAGTGACAACAGAGCACTGGCAACGCCGCCGCCAATTAATGCCACCTCGCGTTTCTCTGTGCCGCTGCGGGCAAACCACGGCGCACGAACAGCCGGCGCTTGCGGGTTTTCCATCACTCCCGTGAGCATTTCGCGTTTGCGACCAAAACCTTTGCTTTTGCGCATGGTAAAACCCGCCTCTTGCAGACCACGCCGGACAAAACCCGCCGAGGTAAAGGTCGCCAGCGTACCGCCTGGTCTTGCAAGGCGCGCCATCGCCTGAAACAGATTTTGTGTCCACATGTCCGGGTTTTTGGCGGGCGCGAACCCATCAAGAAACCAGGCATCCACGCATTGGTTAAGCGAATCGTCCAGCGTATCGGTCAGTTCGTTGATATCACCAAACCATAAATCGAGCGTTACGCGACCGCCATCCAGTAACAGACGATGGCAACCGGCAAAAGGCAGCGGCCACTGCGCTTGCAGTTGTTCTGCCCAGCTCGCCAGTTCCGGCCAGTGGGCATGCGCTTTACGGAGATCGTCGCGGGTGAGCGGAAATTTTTCAAAACTGATGAAATGTAATCTTTCCAGGGTAGTGTCGGGGTTAACTGCGCGAAACGTCGTAAACGCCTGCCAGAGGGTAAGGAAGTTCAGGCCGGTGCCGAAACCGCTCTCCGCGACCACAAACAGCGGGCGCGGGTGGTCAGGAAAACGGTGTTCAAGACGGTTGCCGCCGAGAAAAACATAACGCGTCTCTTCCAGCCCGTTATCATTGGAGAAGTAGACATCGTCAAAATCTCGGGAAACAGGTGTACCCTCAGCGTTGAATTCCAGGTTGGCGGATTGTATAGCGGTTTGTTTCACGTAAGTTACTCGTCCATCAAGCAGTGTCACGATCTTAACGAGGGACAAAGAAAGGCGCAAATTTCCTCAGAAATTGTCTGATCGGACTTGTTCGGCGTACAAGTGTACGCTATCTTGCGACTCGAAACTTAATTAGTGCGACTTTAGGGGTATTGAATGAAACGTGCAGTGATTACTGGCTTGGGCATCGTTTCCAGCATTGGTAACAACCAGCAGGAAGTCCTGGCATCCCTGCGTGAAGGACGCTCAGGGATCACATTCTCTCAGGAATTCAAAGATTCCGGCATGCGCAGCCACGTATGGGGTAACGTTAAACTGGACACCACTGGTTTGATTGACCGTAAAGTGGTTCGTTTCATGAACGATGCCTCTATCTATTCCTATCTCTCCATGCAGCAGGCGATTGACGATGCTGGCCTGAAAGACGAAGTTTATCAGAACAACCCGCGCGTGGGCCTGATTGCAGGTTCTGGCGGTTCGTCTAAATCTCAGGTTTTCGGCGCTGATGCAATGCGCAGCCCGCGTGGTCTGAAAGCGGTGGGGCCGTATGTGGTCACCAAAGCGATGGCGTCTGCGGTTTCCGCTTGTCTCGCAACACCGTTCAAAATTCATGGCGTTAACTACTCGATCAGTTCAGCGTGTGCGACGTCCGCGCACTGTATCGGTAACGCGGTAGAGCAGATCCAACTGGGCAAACAGGACATCGTTTTTGCTGGCGGCGGCGAAGAGCTGTGCTGGGAAATGGCTTGCGAGTTCGACGCGATGGGCGCGCTCTCTACCAAATACAACGAAACCCCGGATAAAGCTTCCCGTACTTATGATACGCATCGTGACGGTTTTGTTATCGCGGGCGGCGGCGGTATGGTTGTGGTTGAAGAGCTGGAGCACGCGCTGGCGCGCGGCGCGCACATTTATGCGGAAATCGTTGGCTACGGCGCGACCTCCGATGGTGCAGACATGGTGGCGCCATCAGGCGAAGGCGCAGTGCGCTGCATGAAGATGGCGATGCACGGCGTTGACACCCCGATCGACTATCTGAACTCCCACGGGACTTCCACGCCGGTTGGCGACGTGAAAGAACTGGGCGCAATCCGCGAAGTGTTCGGCGACAACAGCCCGGCGATTTCCGCGACCAAAGCGATGACCGGTCACTCTCTGGGCGCTGCTGGCGTACAGGAAGCGATCTACTCCCTGCTGATGCTGGAGCACGGCTTTATCGCGCCGAGTATCAACATTGAAGAGCTGGATGAGCAGGCAGCAGGCCTGAACATCGTGACTAAACCGAAGGATGCGACGCTGACCACCGTCATGTCTAACAGCTTCGGTTTTGGCGGCACGAACGCCACTTTGGTGATGCGCAAACTGAAATAAGTTTGTCTGACCGCGAGAAGGGGAGCCTGAGGCTCCCTTTTTTATTGTCCACTTACAACCATGCCCTGTGGTCAGCAACAGGTTTTTAGAGTGAACGCTAACCGAACTGGCAGCGGCTTTTTTAGAACCTTTAGTTCGTTCTCGGGGGGCGAAAGCAATGACGCCTTTGGACGAATTATTTTTACGCGTTGACAACCCGCCGCGACGACAGGCAAACTCCTCCCGCAACATTATCCGCACGATAATGCGTAAGCGTTTAACGTTAACCAACGCACCTTAACCCTGAAACTCAGGTAGAGGGGGCGTGGTACTTCCAAATCCCGCCTTACTCTGCGTTATGGAGTAATGCATGTCTGCAGAAACACACTCTGTTAGTTCCTCTTCAGCGAATGTCTCGCTGTTTCGCATCGCTTTCGCGGTGTTTCTCACCTATATGACCGTTGGGCTGCCGTTGCCGGTGATCCCGCTGTTTGTTCACCACCAGCTCGGCTATGGCAACACGATGGTCGGTATCGCTGGGGGAGTACAGTTTCTTGCCACCGTCTTAACGCGCGGCTACGCCGGGCGACTGGCGGATCAGTTCGGCGCCAAACGTTCGGCGTTGCAGGGGATGTTTGCCTGCGCGCTTGCTGGCGTGGCGTGGTTGCTGGCGGCATTATTGCCGGTTGAACCGATGGCGAAATTCGCGCTGTTGGTGGTGGGGCGTTTAATTCTCGGCTTTGGTGAAAGCCAGTTACTGACCGGAACGCTGACCTGGGGCATGGGGCTGGTGGGCCCGGCGCGCTCCGGCAAAGTGATGTCGTGGAACGGGATGGCGATTTATGGCGCTCTGGCAGCCGGTGCGCCGCTGGGACTCTTGATCCACAGCCGGTTCGGTTTTGCGACGCTGGCCGCGACCACTATCGCGTTACCGTTTATCGCCTGGGCGTTTAACGGCAGTGTGCGTAAAGTTCCGGCACACCCTGGTGAACGTCCGTCGCTGTGGAGCGTGGTTGGGCTTGTCTGGCAGCCAGGTCTTGGGCTGGCGTTACAGGGCGTCGGCTTTGCGGTTATTGGCACTTTTGTTTCGCTCTATTTCGCCAGCAACGGCTGGTCAATGGCGGGCTTTACCTTGACCGCCTTTGGCGGTGCGTTTGTGCTGATGCGCATTCTGTTTGGCTGGATGCCGGATCGGTTTGGCGGTGTTCGGGTGGCGATAGCCTCGCTGATGGTTGAAACCGTGGGTTTGCTGTTGCTGTGGCAGGCGCACGATGCGTGGGCGGCGCTGCTTGGCGCGGCGTTAACCGGCTGCGGTTGTTCGCTGATATTCCCGGCACTCGGTGTGGAAGTGGTGAAACGCGTGCCACCGCAGGTGCGCGGCACGGCGCTCGGCGGTTATGCCGCGTTTCAGGACATCTCGTATGCCTTTACCGGTCCGTTGACTGGCCTGCTGGCCACGTCGCTGGGTTATCCGTCGGTCTTCCTTGCCGGGGCTATCTCCGCGGTGACCGGGATTATTGTGACGTTAATCGCTTTCCGCTCACGTAAATAACGCAGAAAACGGCAGCAATAAAACTCTTTGCAACCGGTTTCACAAAACAAGCCCACGATGATGTCATGTCATCGTGGGCTTGTTTATCCTTTGCTCACCATTGAGCGAAAGGAGAGAAATATGCCTGGGTTTAAAGCGGATTTTTTATGGGGTGGCGCTGTTGCCGCACATCAACTGGAAGGCGGCTGGCAGGAAGGCGGTAAAGGCGTGAGTGTTGCCGATGTGATGACCGCTGGCGCGCACGGCGTACCGCGTGAAATTACCGACGGTGTGCTGCCCGGTAAAAATTATCCCAACCATGATGCCATCGATTTTTACCATCGCTACAAAGACGACATTAAGCTGTTCGCCGAGCTGGGTTTTAAATGTTTTCGCACCTCCATTGCCTGGACGCGTATTTTCCCGAAAGGCGATGAGTTAGAGCCAAACGAAGCCGGGCTGCAATTCTATGATGATCTGTTCGACGAATGCCTGAAATACAACATCGAGCCGGTGATTACCCTTTCCCATTTCGAAATGCCGTATCACCTCGTCACCGAATATGGTGGCTGGCGCAACCGTAAATTAATCGACTTCTTTGTGCGTTTCGCCAATGCCGTTTTCACCCGCTACCGCAGCAAGGTGAAATACTGGATGACCTTTAACGAAATCAATAATCAGGCCAACTACCACGAAGATTTCGCGCCGTTCACTAACTCCGGGGTGAAGTACCAACCCGGCGAAGATCGCGAAGTGATCATGTATCAGGCTGCGCACTATGAGCTGGTGGCGAGCGCGCTGGCGGTAGAGGCCGGGCATAAAATCAATGCGGATTTTAAAATTGGCTGCATGATCGCCATGTGCCCGATTTACCCGTTAACCTGTGCGCCAGACGATATGATGATGTCGGTGGTGGCGATGCACCGCCGCTACTGGTTTACCGATGTGCACGTGCGTGGTTATTACCCGCAACACCTGCTCAATTATTTCGCTCGTCGTGGTTTCAAACTCGACATTACTGACAATGATTTGCAGATCCTCACGCGTGGCTGCGTCGACTATATCGGCTTCAGTTACTACATGTCTTTCGTGACCAAGGCGAAAGAAGACAACCCGCAGCTGGATTATGACGAAACCAAGAGCCTGGTGCCGAACCCGTATGTCAAAGCGTCAGACTGGGGCTGGCAAATCGACCCGGTTGGTCTGCGCTATTCGCTGAACTACTTCTACGATATGTATCAATTGCCGCTGTTTGTGGTGGAAAACGGTTTTGGCGCGATTGATAAGCCTGAAAGCGATGGCGTGGTCAATGACCAGTACCGCATTGACTATATGCGTAACCACATCAGCGAAATGAAAAAAGCGGTAGTGGAAGATGGCGTTGATTTAATGGGCTACACGCCATGGGGTTGCATCGATCTGGTTTCGGCTGGCACTGGCGAAATGAAAAAACGTTACGGCTTAATCTATGTAGATAAGGACAATGACGGCAACGGCACGCTGGCGCGCAGCCGTAAGAAATCGTTCTGGTGGTATCAGGACGTGATCAAACATAACGGTGACAATCTGTAAAAGCGAATCCCCTCCAGCGGAGGGGATTTTTTTAACTGAGTAGCCAGAAAAGAAACGCCACGATCAGCAGGGCGATAAAGAAGAAACCCGGACGGGTGGAAATTGCTTTAACCGTCTCCACAATCGGTGCCACAAATGGGCTGTAAATCGGCTGAATATCGCGCACTTCAATCATCCCCGACGCCCGCTCGGTTCGGCGCAGGAAGACCTGATTAAGAATATCCTGCACTTGCGCGGTGGTCAGCACGGTCTGCGGCGTCGCTTGCCAGGTTTGCTGTGCGTACTCGGTAATGCTGCGCATCTCGTTGTTATCCAACGGCTGCTTCAGCACAGTCTGGATGATATGCAGCGTCGGTGCGGGATGCGTGCTCAATGTCTGGCGCGCCTGCAACCAGGTCATCAGCGGCGTAAAGTGTTTTGCCGGGATCAGCTCGCCGTTTTTCACGCCGGAAAGCTCCAGCATTGACTGCCAGATAAGCTTGCCGGATTCGCCCGTCGCCGCCGCCAGTTTGGTGACCGCCTGGTTGAGCGAGTTGTGCTCCGCGGGCAGCAATGGGCGCTCGGTTGCCGGGCGCTGTTGCGGCTGCGGAATAGTTATCTGGTTGTTTTGCAACATTGTCAGCACAGTTTTCAACTGCTGCGGCGTCAGATGGCTTAGCGCCGTCTGCCCGAACTGCTGGCGAATAAAATCACTCACCGCCTGGCGATTATTCCCCTGGCTCAATAGCTCCGTCAGCTGTGAAACCACCTGGCGATTTGTGTGGTTTTGTGTTGCCGTCTCTACGCGCTGGTTGAGGTTCTGTTCCGCTGCCGGAAAATGGCGGGAAAGCAGCGGCGTGTCGTTCTTCAGCCCTAAATCGTGCTTAACGCCCGCCCAGACTTCTGCGCTCTGCTGCTGGGTTAGCGCAATCAGGCGAATAACCAGACGCTCCAGCACGGTGCGCTGCATTGTTGATAACGGCTGTTCGCCGATATTATTGGCGGCCTGAGCAGGCTCTTGCCCGGGAGGGCGCGCGGGGGCACCCTGAATGGGTTGAATCATGGTTTCCTCTTACTCTCGCGTGGCGGTGGCGGCATTGCGGGTATGCCCGGCCGCGAGATTATGGCACACTTGCGCGCTCAACTCCCGTTCTCAAACAGGTACTGAAGCGTGAAAATCCTTGTTGATGAAAATATGCCTTACGCCCGCGATCTTTTTAGTCGTCTGGGTGAGGTAAAAGCGGTTCCCGGTCGCCCGATTCCCGTGGCGGAACTGGCTGATGCGGACGCCTTAATGGTGCGCTCTGTCACGAAGGTGAATGACGGTTTATTACAGGGCACGGGGATCAAATTTGTCGGCACGGCGACGGCGGGTACCGACCATGTTGATGAGGCGTTTTTGCAACAGGCAGGAATTGCCTTTTCCGCCGCACCGGGTTGTAACGCGATTGCGGTCGTCGAATATGTTTTCTCCTCGCTGCTGATGCTGGCGGAGCACGATGGCTTTGCGTTGCAGGATCGCACCGTGGGGATCGTTGGCGTAGGTAACGTGGGTGGTCGCCTGCAGGCGCGGCTGGAAGCGTTCGGCGTTCGCACATTGTTATGCGATCCGCCGCGCGCCGATCGTGGCGATGAAGGGGATTTCCGCAGCCTGGATGAACTGGTGCGCGAAGCCGATGTGCTGACATTCCATACGCCGCTGTTTAAAGACGGGCTGTATAAAACGCTGCACCTGGCCGATGACGCGCTGCTTTCTCGCTTGAAGCCTGGCACAATTCTGATAAATGCCTGTCGCGGGCCGGTGGTGGATAACGCTGCGCTGCTGCACCATTTGCAGGCCGGGCAGGCGTTGAGCGTGGTGCTGGACGTTTGGGAGCCGGAGCCGGATCTGAATGTCGATTTGCTTAACCTCGTTGATATCGGTACGGCGCATATCGCCGGTTACACTCTTGAAGGCAAAGCGCGCGGTACCACGCAGGTGTTTGAAGCCTTTAGCGATTTTATCGGCAAGCGCCAGCAAGTGGCGCTGGATACGCTGCTGCCCGCACCGGAATTTGGCCGCATTACGCTGCATGGTCCGCTTGATCAGTCAACGCTAAAAAGGCTGGTGCATTTGGTGTATGATGTGCGCCGCGACGATGCACTGCTGCGAAAAGTAGCGGGCACGCCGGGGGAGTTTGACAAGTTGCGCAAAAATTACTTAGAGCGCCGCGAATGGTCATCGCTGTATGTGCAGTGCGATGACGCCAGCGCTGCCGCGCTGCTGCAAAAGCTTGGCTTCAACGCCACGCACAACCCGGTTCGTTAATGTCATCTTAATGCTCCCTGCCGAATACTTCGGCGGGGACGCTTTTTTCCTGGAGTAAATCACCATGTCTGAAGGCTGGAATATTGCCGTTCTCGGCGCCACGGGTGCTGTCGGAGAAGCCTTGATCGCAACGTTAGCGGAGCGCCAGTTCCCGGTTGGCGAATTGTATGCGCTGGCCAGAAGCGAAAGTGCGGGTGAAAACCTGCGTTTTGCCGGTAAAACCGTGCGTGTGGAGGATGCCGCTGAGTTTGACTGGACGCAGGTGCAACTGGCTTTTTTCGTCGCGGGAGCACAGGCTTCCGAGACATATATTGAAGAGGCGACCAACGCAGGATGTCTGGTGATCGACACCAGCGGTCTGTTTGCTCTGGAACCCGATGTACCGCTGGTGATGCCGGATGTTAACCCATTCGTACTGGCGGATTACCGTAATCGCAACATCATTGCCGTGCCGGACAGCCTGACCAGCCAACTGCTGGCGGCGTTGAAACCGCTGATTGATGAAGGTGGTATATCGCGCATTAGTGTGACCTGTTTACTGTCCGTATCCCGTAATGGCAAGCAGGCGGTGGACGCGCTGGCCGGGCAGAGCGCCAAGCTGTTAAATGGTATCCCGATTGATGACGATGACTATTTTGGTCGCCAACTGGCGTTCAATATGCTACCGCTGCTGTCGGACAGCGAAGGCATTGTGCGCGAAGAGCGGGTTCTCATCGATCAGATGCGCAAAATTTTGCAGGATGAAGGGCTGATGATCTCGGCTAATTGCGTGCAGTCACCGGTGTTTTACGGCCACGCGCAGATGGTGAGCTTTGAAACGATGCGCCCGCTGGCGGCGGAAGAGGCTCGTGACGCGTTCAGCCGCGTTGAAGATATTGCGCTCTCTGAAGCGGGGGATTATCCGACCCAGGTCGGCGATGCCTCCGGTCAGGCGCATCTTTCTGTGGGTTGCGTGCGTAACGATTACGGTATGCCGGAGCAGGTGCAGTTCTGGTCGGTTGCCGATAACGTGCGTTTTGGCGGAGCGCTGATGGCGGTGAAAGTTGCCGAAAAACTGGTGCAGGAGTACCTGTACTGATGCAGGACGAGCTGAAAGCGCCGGTCTACAAAATCGCTCTTGGCATTGAGTACGACGGCAGCAAGTATTACGGCTGGCAGCGTCAGCAGGAAGTACGCAGCGTGCAGGAGAAGCTGGAGAAAGCGCTCTCGCAGGTGGCTAACGAGCCGATTAATGTGTTCTGCGCCGGACGTACCGACGCAGGCGTGCACGCAACTGGCCAGGTGGTGCACTTTGAAACTACTGCGCTACGCAAAGACGCGGCCTGGACGCTGGGCGTAAATGCGAATTTGCCTGGTGACATCGCGGTACGTTGGGTAAAAGATGTCCCGGATGATTTTCATGCGCGTTTTAGCGCTACGGCTCGCCGTTACCGCTACGTCATCTACAATCATCGTTTGCGTCCGGCCGTCCTCGGTTATGGCGTTACGCATTATCACCAGCCGCTGGACGCAGAGCGTATGCACCGTGCGGCGCAGTGCCTGCTTGGTGAAAACGACTTTACCTCGTTTCGGGCGGTGCAGTGCCAGTCGCGCACGCCGTGGCGTAACCTGATGCATATCAACGTCAGCCGCTACGGTGCTTATATTGTGGTCGATATCAAAGCCAATGCCTTTGTACATCATATGGTCAGGAATATTGTCGGCAGCCTGATGGAAGTAGGCGCCCACAACCAGCCGGAGAGCTGGATAGCAGAGTTGCTGGCGGTAAGGGACAGAACGCTGGCGGCAGCAACGGCGAAAGCGGAAGGGCTCTATCTGGTGTCGGTGGATTATCCCGCACGCTTTGAGCTTCCCGCTGCGCCAATGGGCCCGCTGTTCCTGGCGGACTAGTCGCAATTTAAAAAGGCATAACCAGACATGGACTTAATACACTTCCTCATTGATTTCATCCTGCATATTGATGTGCACCTGGCGGAGCTGGTAGCGCAATACGGCATCTGGGTTTACGCCATCCTGTTCCTGATCCTGTTTTGTGAAACCGGCCTGGTGGTGACACCGTTTTTGCCGGGTGATTCGCTGCTGTTTGTTGCTGGCGCGCTGGCCTCGCTCGGCACTAACGATCTGAATGTCCATATGATGGTGGTACTGATGTTGGTTGCCGCGATTGCGGGCGATGCGGTGAACTACACCATAGGACGTGTGTTCGGTGAGCGTTTATTCAGCAATCCGGATTCAAAGATTTTCCGTCGCAGCTATCTCGATAAAACGCATCAGTTTTATGAGAAACACGGTGGCAAAACGATTATCCTGGCGCGTTTTGTCCCGATCGTGCGTACTTTTGCACCTTTTGTCGCAGGCATGGGGCATATGTCCTATCGCCACTTCGCGCTGTTCAATGTGGCTGGCGCGCTGCTGTGGGTGTTACTGTTCACCTACGCAGGATATTTCTTTGGCACCATCCCGGCTATCCAGGAGAATCTTAAGCTGCTGATTGTGGGAATTATCGTGGTGTCTATACTTCCCGGAGTGTTTGAAGTTATTCGTCACCGCCGCGCCGCGTCGCGACAGGTAAAATAAGAAGTCAGTGGCGGTTCGACCACTTTTTTATCCCAAGTTGCGAACCGTTATGTTTTAATGTGCACCATTTATGGGCTACCAGGTTCATGTATAAAGGTTATCAATGAGCTGGATTGAAAGAATTAAGAGCAATATTACCCCCACCCGTAAGGCGAGCATCCCTGAAGGCGTGTGGACAAAATGCGACAGCTGCGGCCAGGTGCTGTATCGCGCCGAGCTGGAGCGTAACCTTGAGGTCTGCCCGAAATGTGACCACCACATGCGGATGTCAGCGCGTAATCGCCTGCATAGCCTGCTGGATGAAGGTTCACTGGTAGAACTGGGTAGCGAACTTGAGCCAAAAGATGTGCTGAAGTTCCGCGACTCCAAAAAGTACAAAGACCGTCTGGCGACCGCGCAGAAAGAAACTGGCGAGAAAGACGCGCTGGTGGTGATGAAAGGTACGCTGCACGGCATGCCGGTTGTGGCAGCGGCGTTTGAGTTTGCCTTTATGGGCGGCTCAATGGGTTCGGTTGTCGGCGCGCGTTTTGTGCGTGCGGTCGAGCAGGCGCTGGAAGACAACTGCCCGCTTATCTGCTTCTCCGCTTCCGGCGGCGCGCGTATGCAGGAAGCGCTGATGTCGCTGATGCAGATGGCGAAAACCTCTGCCGCGCTGGCGAAAATGCAGGAGCGCGGTCTGCCGTATATCTCCGTGCTGACCGACCCGACCATGGGCGGCGTCTCCGCAAGCTTCGCGATGCTGGGCGATCTGAACATCGCTGAACCGAAGGCGTTGATTGGTTTTGCCGGTCCGCGCGTTATCGAGCAGACCGTGCGTGAGAAACTTCCGGCAGGTTTCCAGCGCAGCGAATTCCTGATTGAAAAAGGTGCGATCGATATGATTATCCGCCGCCCGGAACTGCGCCTTAAACTGGCGCGTATTCTGGCGAAGCTGATGAATCTGCCGTCGCCGGAACCGGAAGATACGCTGACGGGCACGGTGATGCCGTCACCGACCGATCAGGAAGGCGAAGCCTGATAATACCGAAGGGCAGAGCCGACAGGCTCTGCCCTTTTGCTTTTCAAACCGTACATTATCAACGGGCACCATGGACACAAAACGCATTCCGCAAGCCACGTCGCCCCTGGCCGCGTGGCTTTCTTATCTGGAAAATCTGCACAGTAAAACCATCGATTTGGGCCTTGAGCGCGTAAGCCAGGTGGCGGCGCGTCTCGATGTGCTCCGTCCCGCGCCGTTTGTCTTTACCGTTGCCGGAACCAATGGCAAAGGTACGACCTGCCGCACACTGGAATCCATCTTGCTGGCTGCGGGTTACCGTGTCGGCGTTTACAGTTCGCCGCATCTGGTGCGTTACACCGAACGCGTACGTGTGCAGGGTGATGAGCTGGCCGAGAGCGCACATACCCACTCTTTTGCCGAAATCGAAGCTGTGCGTGGCGATATTTCGCTGAGTTACTTTGAATACGGCACTCTGTCGGCACTGTGGCTGTTTAAACAGGCGCAGCTCGATGTGGTGATTCTGGAAGTCGGCCTTGGTGGTCGCCTGGATGCGACCAATCTGGTTGATGCCGATGTCGCCGTTGTCACCAGCATTGCACTTGATCATACCGACTGGCTGGGGCCGGACCGTGAAAGTATTGGCCGCGAAAAAGCGGGCATCTTCCGCAGCGGTAAACCGGCGGTGGTTGGCGAACCAGACATGCCGCACACCATTGCCGACGTGGCGCATGAAAAAGATGCGCAACTGCTGCGCCGTGACGTGGACTGGCAGTATGAAGTGAGCGCAGATAGCTGGCGTTTTCGCGATGCGCAGGGCGAGCTGAACGGATTGCCGCTACCGCAGGTGCCGCAGCCAAATGCCGCCACCGCGTTGGCCGCGCTGCGCGCCAGCAAACTGGCGGTGAGCGAGCAGGCTATCCGCGATGGCATCGCCAGCGCGATTTTGCCCGGACGCTTCCAGATTGTGAGCGAGTCGCCGCGTCTTATCCTCGATGTCGCGCATAATCCTCATGCGGCAGGCTATCTTGCCGGGCGCCTTTCCGCGCTACCGAAAACCGGGCGCGTGCTGGCGGTGATTGGCATGTTGCATGATAAAGACATCGCCGGAACGCTTGCCTGTCTGGAGCCGGTGGTCGATAGCTGGTATTGTGCCCCTCTGGAAGGGCCGCGCGGTGCAACAGCGGAACAATTGCTGGCGCATCTGCAAAACAGCCGTGCATGGCCGGATGTCGCGCAGGCCTGGCAGGCGGCAATGGCGGACGCCGACGCCTGTGATACCGTGCTAGTGTGTGGCTCGTTCCACACGGTGGCACATGTCATGGAAGCGATGGAAAAAGCGGGGAGAACCGGTGGCAAGTAAGTTTCAGAACCGTTTGATGGGAACCATTGTGCTGGTCGCGCTCGGGGTGATTATTCTCCCTGGGCTACTCGACGGGCAGAAAAAGCATTATCAGGATGAGTTCGCGGCGATCCCGCTGGTGCCGAAACCCGGCGATCGCGATGAGCCCGATATGATGCCTGCGGCAACGCAAGCGTTACCGGCGCAGCCGCCGGAAGGTGCAGCGGAAGAGGTGCGCGCCGGGAACGCGGCAGCGCCATCGCTGGATTCGTCGCGCCTGGCGGGGAACGGCAGCCCGGATCCGGAAGTCACCAGTACGCCGGTAGAACAGCCAAAGCCAAAACCTGTCGAGAAGCCGCAGCCAAAACCGCAACCGCAGCAGCAGGCGCAACCGCCTGCCGCACGTGAGCAGCAGACGGCGACCAACGACGCGCCGGCAAAAGCGCAGGAGGATAAATCCGCGCCGACCGGTAAAGCGTATGTCGTGCAACTGGGCGCGCTGAAAAACGCCGATAAAGTGAATGAAGTGGTGGGCAAATTACGTGGCGCGGGGTATCGCGTTTACACGTCGCCGACGACGCCGGTTCAGGGTAAAATTACCCGCATTCTGGTGGGACCGGATGCATCACGGGACAAGCTAAAAGATTCACTCGGCGAGCTTAAACAGATCTCAGGTTTAAGCGGCGTTGTCATGAACTATAGCGCGAATTAATGGCTGATCCTTGCCTCGCTTTGCGACATAAGAGGGCGAGGGAAGCCAATAATTAACACGCCCGAAGAGGCCAAAGTTCCGATGGCGTTGAATATTTTTTCAGCGCCATTTTTATTTCCGCGCGGGAAGGAAATCCCTACGCAAACGTTTTCTTTTTCTGTTAGAATGCGCCCCGAACTGGACGACAGGGCGTAAAATCGTGGGACACATATGGTCTGGATTGATTACGCCATCATTGCGGTGATTGGTTTTTCTTGTCTGGTAAGCCTGATCCGCGGCTTTGTTCGTGAAGCGTTATCGCTGGTGACATGGGGCTGTGCTTTCTTTGTCGCCAGTCATTACTACACTTACCTGTCTGTCTGGTTCACGGGCTTTGAAGACGAACTGGTGCGCAATGGCATCGCCATTGCAGTCCTGTTTATCGCGACGCTGATTGTTGGCGCTATCGTTAACTATGTGATCGGTGCGTTGGTGGAGAAAACCGGCCTGTCGGGTACTGACAGGGTGTTGGGGATCTGTTTTGGCGCGCTACGCGGCGTGCTGATCGTCGCCGCCATTCTGTTCTTTCTGGATACCTTTACAGGCCTGTCGAAGAGTGAAGACTGGCAGAAGTCGCAGCTTATCCCGCAATTCAGCTTCATCATCAGATGGTTCTTTGACTATCTGCAAAGCTCGTCGAGTTTCTTGCCCAGGGCATAAACCCTGAGATGTGGCTTAGAGTTTGGTGTATTAGGCTATTTTACTCGCCATTTTGAACCTGGGCAGTGCTCACAATCCTCGCGTACTACGTGTACGCTCCGGTTGTTGCGCGCTGTCCGTGTTCAAACTGTCTTCGACAATTACGCCTACTAAACCAAACTCTTAACGAGGAAAAGACGTATGTGCGGTATTGTCGGTATCGCCGGTTTTATGCCGGTAAACCAGTCGATTTATGACGCGTTGACGGTGCTTCAGCACCGTGGGCAGGATGCTGCGGGCATCATCACGATTGATGCCAATAACTGTTTCCGTCTGCGTAAAGCGAACGGCATGGTGAGTGATGTATTTGAAGCCCGCCATATGCAGCGTATGCAGGGCAATATGGGTATTGGTCACGTACGTTATCCCACTGCGGGCAGCTCCAGTGCTTCAGAAGCGCAGCCTTTTTACGTTAACTCCCCGTACGGCATTACGCTTGCGCACAACGGCAATCTGACCAATGCGCACGAGCTGCGTAAAAAGCTGTTCGAAGAGAAGCGTCGCCACATTAACACCACCTCTGATTCTGAAATCCTGCTCAATATCTTTGCCAGTGAGCTGGATAACTTCCGCCATTATCCGCTGGAAGCCGACAACATTTTTGCCGCCATTGCCGCCACCAACCACCAGATCCGCGGTGCATACGCTTGTGTGGCAATGATTATCGGCCACGGTATGGTTGCGTTCCGCGATCCGAACGGTATTCGCCCGCTGGTGCTGGGCAAACGTGAGCTCGGCGATGGCCGCACCGAGTATATGGTCGCTTCTGAAAGCGTGGCGCTTGATACGCTGGGCTTTGACTTCCTGCGCGATGTCGCGCCGGGCGAAGCGGTGTATATCACTGAAAAAGGCCAGTTGTTCAGCCGCCAGTGCGCGGACAACCCGGTCAGCAACCCGTGCCTGTTTGAGTACGTTTACTTTGCGCGCCCGGACTCTTTTATCGACAAAATTTCCGTCTACAGCGCGCGTGTGAACATGGGCACTAAACTCGGCGAAAAGATTGCCCGCGAATGGGAAGATCTGGATATCGACGTGGTTATTCCGATTCCGGAAACCTCCTGCGATATCGCACTGGAAATCGCCCGTATTCTCGGTAAGCCGTACCGCCAGGGTTTTGTGAAAAACCGCTATGTCGGCCGTACCTTCATCATGCCGGGCCAACAGTTGCGCCGTAAATCTGTGCGCCGCAAACTGAACGCCAACCGCGCTGAGTTCCGCGATAAAAACGTGCTGCTGGTGGATGATTCCATCGTACGCGGCACCACTTCAGAGCAGATTATCGAGATGGCGCGCGAAGCTGGCGCGAAGAAAGTCTATCTCGCTTCTGCCGCCCCGGAAATTCGTTTCCCGAACGTCTACGGTATCGATATGCCAACGGCAAATGAGCTGATTGCGCACGGTCGTGAAGTGGATGAAATCCGCCAGATCATCGGCGCTGACGGGCTGATTTTCCAGGATCTTAACGATTTGATTGACGCGGTGCGCGCCGAGAACCCGGATATTCAGCAGTTTGAATGTTCGGTATTTAACGGTATCTACGTCACCAAAGATGTTGATCAGCAATACCTGGATTATCTCGACTCCTTGCGTAATGACGATGCCAAAGCGGTGCAACTTCAGAACGAAGTGGAAAGTTTAGAGATGCATAACGAAGGTTGATCCTCCTGCGCCCCCGCTCTGAGGGGCGCAAGCTGTTGCAACGCCCTCTATAATCAGGCAAAGTTCGTGCGTGTAAAAAGGGGCAACAATCATGAAACGACTCATAGTGGGTATCTCAGGTGCCAGCGGTGCGCTCTACGGCGTGCGTCTGTTGCAGGTGCTGCGTGACGTGGCGGAAGTCGAAACCCATCTGGTCATGAGTCAGGCCGCTCGCCAGACCCTCGCTCTGGAAACCGACTACTCGCTGCGTGATGTACAATCGCTGGCGAACGTGGTGCATGACGCGCGCGATATTGCTGCCAGTATCTCTTCTGGCTCGTTTAAAACCGCAGGCATGGTGATTTTGCCGTGCTCGATCAAAACCCTTTCCGGCATTGTTCACAGTTATACCGACAGCCTGCTGACCCGTGCGGCGGACGTGGTGCTCAAAGAGCGTAGACCGCTGGTGCTGTGCGTGCGTGAAACGCCGTTGCATCTCGGACACCTGCGATTGATGACACAAGCGGCGGAACTGGGCGCGGTGATTATGCCGCCGGTTCCGGCGTTTTATCATCGCCCGCAGAGTTTGCAAGAGGTGGTTGATCAGACGGTAAACCGCGTGCTGGATCAGTTCGATATTGAATTACCGCAAGACCTTTTTACTCGCTGGCAAGGGAGCGATGTCGCAAAATAGTGCGCGTCATACCGGCATGCGCTTTTTTGGGGCAATTCTGCAAGCGCGATCATATCCTCAACATTTAATCCTCTTTTCGCTGTGTTAGCACTGCGGTTCGTTCAGCAGAGCTGCTATCTTTCATCATTAAGTAAGTTTGCAACGTTTTATTAACAAATTTAACGCAGTGTTTTTTAACGCGCGGGAAAGTGGCATAAGACGTGCAAGGTAACTACCAGCAACACACAACACAACGTAATACAAAATAAAAACAGAACACTTGAGGGTAATGTATGAAGAAGACGGTTCTTGCTCTGTCTTTACTGCTGGGTCTGTCGGCGACAGCCAGCGTTTATGCAGCGCTTCCCCAGACGGTACGCATCGGTACGGATGCAACTTACGCACCGTTCTCATCGAAAGATGCGAAAGGGGACTTCGTGGGTTTTGATATCGATCTTGGCAATGAAATGTGCAAACGCATTCACGTGAAATGCACTTGGGTGGGTAGCGATTTCGACGCGCTGATCCCGTCGCTGAAAGCGAAGAAAATCGATGCCATCATCTCTTCTCTGTCGATTACCGAGAAACGTCAGCAAGAGATCGCCTTCTCTGACAAACTTTACGCCGCAGATTCCCGCCTGATCGCCGCTAAAGGCTCGCCGATTCAACCGACGCTGGAGTCGCTGAAAGGTAAGCATGTTGGCGTGTTGCAAGGCTCGACGCAGGAAGGCTACGCCAATGACAACTGGCGCAGTAAAGGCATCGATGTGGTGGCTTATCAGAACCAGGATTTGATCTATTCTGACCTCGCCGCAGGTCGTCTGGACGCCGCGTTCCAGGATGAAGTTGCCGCCAGCGAAGGCTTCCTGAAACAGCCTGCCGGGAAAGATTTTGCATTTGCTGGTCCGTCAGTAAAAGACAAAAAATACTTCGGTGATGGCACCGGTATCGGCTTGCGTAAAGATGATACCGAGCTGAAAGCCGCCTTCGACAAAGCGTTTGCCGAACTGCGCAAAGACGGCACCTACGACAAACTCGCCAAGAAATACTTCGACTTTAACGTCTACGGCGATTAAGACTGGCCGACCCGCTATGCCGGGTCAAAAGGGAAAACTGTGCCATGCCGGGAAATCGGCATGGTGCAGAGATACGGTGGATGTTCCAAAACGGTGCATTGAATGCTTCGTATTGGTGCATTGGTGCATAGTTAAGCATTCAGAATGCAAATAACAGCCATTATGCAGCCATAATTTTTTGCCTTAACGGGGCATAAAGTGGCACGATAGCGGCACCGTATTGTGATGAGAATTCCCTTAGGGAAGACAGTCTGTTGAGGATAATGATGAAAAAACTGGTGTTATCTCTTTCTCTGGTGCTCGCTTTCTCCAGTGTTTCCAACGTGTTCGCCGCCATTCCGCAAAAATTACGTATCGGTACCGATCCCACCTATGCGCCCTTCGAATCGAAGAATGCGCAGGGGGAATTAGTGGGTTTTGATATCGATCTGGCAAAAGAACTCTGTAAACGCATTAATACGCAATGTGTGTTTATCGAAAACCCACTCGACGCGCTGATCCCGTCTCTGAAAGCGAAAAAAATCGACGCCATTATGTCGTCGCTCTCCATTACGGAAAAACGCCAGCAGGAAATTGATTTTACCGACAAGCTCTACGCGGCGGATTCCCGCCTGGTGGTGGCGAAAGATTCTGATGTTCAGCCGGAGCTGGACAAACTGAAAGGCAAACGCATTGGTGTGTTGCAAGGCACCACGCAGGAAACTTACGGCAACGTGCATTGGGCACCGAAAGGGGTGGAAATTGTCTCCTATCAAGGGCAGGACAATATTTACTCCGACCTGACAGCAGGTCGTATCGACGCCGCGTTTCAGGATGAAGTGGCCGCCAGCGAAGGTTTCCTGAAAACCCCGCAAGGCAAAGCCTACAAATTTGGTGGCCCTTCCATTAAAGACGAAAAACTGTTTGGCGTCGGTACCGGTATGGGCGTGCGCAAAGGCGATACTGAACTGCGCGACGCGCTCAATAAAGCCTTTGCAGAGATGCGCGCTGACGGGACTTACGAAAAGCTGGCGAAGAAATACTTTGATTTCGATGTTTACGGTGGTTAATACCACGCGTGATTAACGTGCGGCCCCTCCCGCTGCGGGAGGGGAAGAGACACGGCGACACCACACACGACAGGACTGGCTGCATGTTGTACGGGTTTTCTCAAGTAATTTTACAAGGCACGCTGGTCACGCTGGAACTGGCACTCAGTTCCGTGGTGCTGGCGGTACTGATTGGCCTGGCGGGTGCGGGCGCGAAGCTCTCGAAAAACCGGCTACTCGCGCTGATCTTTGAAGGCTACACCACGCTTATCCGCGGTGTGCCGGATCTGGTGCTGATGCTGCTTATTTTTTACGGCCTGCAAATTGCGCTCAATGGCATTACCGATGCGCTGGGCATGGACCAATTGGATATTGACCCGATGGTGGCGGGTATTATCACCCTCGGCTTTATCTACGGCGCCTATTTCACTGAAACCTTCCGTGGCGCCTTTATGGCGGTGCCGAAGGGGCACATTGAAGCTGCAACTGCTTTCGGTTTTACTGGTCGCCAGATTTTCCGCCGCATTCTGTTTCCGGCGATGATGCGTTACGCGCTGCCGGGCATTGGCAATAACTGGCAGGTGATCCTCAAAGCTACCGCGCTGGTCTCGCTGCTGGGGCTGGAAGATGTGGTCAAAGCCACGCAGCTCGCCGGGAAAAGCACCTGGGAGCCCTTCTATTTCGCGATTGTCTGCGGTGTCATTTATCTCATTTTTACAACGGCTTCCAATGGCGTACTGCTTCTGCTCGAACGTCGCTACTCGGTGGGTGTGAAGAGGGCTGACCTGTGATCGAGATTATTCAGGAGTACTGGAAATCCCTTCTGTGGAGCGACGGCTATCGCCTGACTGGCGTGGCTATCACGCTGTGGTTGCTGATCTCCTCGGTGGTGATGGGCGGCGTGATGGCGGTATTTCTGGCTATCGGGCGCGTTTCCAGCAATAAATTTATCCGCTTCCCGATTTGGTTATTCACCTATGTGTTTCGCGGCACGCCGCTGTATGTGCAACTGCTGGTGTTCTACTCCGGCATGTACACGCTGGAAGTGGTGAAGGGCACCGAGCTGCTGAACGCCTTTTTCCGCAGTGGCCTTAACTGTACGGTGTTGGCGCTTACGCTCAACACCTGCGCCTACACGACAGAAATTTTCGCCGGTGCGATCCGCTCTGTGCCGCACGGTGAAATTGAAGCGGCGCGCGCATATGGTTTCTCCTCATTCAAAATGTATCGCAGCATTATCCTGCCGTCGGCGCTGCGCATCGCGCTGCCTGCCTACAGCAACGAGGTCATTTTGATGCTGCACTCCACGGCGCTGGCTTTTACTGCCACGGTGCCGGATCTGCTGAAAATTGCTCGCGATATTAACTCTGCGACCTACCAGCCGTTTACCGCGTTTGGTATTGCCGCAGTGCTGTATCTGATTATCTCTTATGTGCTGATCAGCCTTTTTCGCAAAGCGGAAAAGCGCTGGCTTCAGCATATGAAACCTTCTTCGACGCACTGAGAACACGATGTCTGAGAATAAATTAAACGTTATCGATCTACACAAGCGCTACGGCGAGCATGAAGTGTTGAAAGGGGTCTCGTTGCAGGCGAACGCAGGTGATGTGATTAGCATCATCGGTTCTTCCGGCTCCGGTAAAAGTACGTTTCTGCGCTGCATTAACTTTCTCGAAAAACCGAGCGAAGGCTCGATCGTGGTTAACGGGCAGAATATCAATCTGGTGCGCGACAAAGACGGCCAGTTAAAAGTCGCCGACAAAAATCAGCTGCGTCTGCTGCGTACGCGCCTGACGATGGTGTTTCAGCATTTCAATCTGTGGAGCCATATGACGGTATTAGAAAATGTCATGGAAGCGCCCATCCAGGTGCTGGGCTTGAGCAAGCAGGAAGCTCGCGAACGTGCGGTGAAATACCTGGCGAAAGTCGGCATCGATGCGATGCAGCAGCAGAAATACCCGGTGCATTTATCCGGTGGTCAGCAGCAGCGTGTTTCTATCGCGCGTGCGCTGGCGATGGAGCCGGAAGTGCTGCTGTTCGATGAACCCACCTCGGCGCTGGATCCGGAACTGGTGGGGGAAGTGCTGCGCATCATGCAAAAGCTAGCGGAAGAGGGGAAAACGATGGTGGTGGTGACCCACGAAATGGGGTTTGCGCGCCATGTTTCCACTCACGTTATCTTCCTGCATCAAGGCAAGATTGAAGAGGAAGGCACACCGGATGAGTTATTCGGCAATCCGAAAAGCCCGCGTTTGCAGCAGTTCCTAAAAGGTTCGCTTAAATAAAGCTCCTTAAAGGGAAGGTGGCGAGACAGGCCACCATCCCTGCGGGATGCCGTTCGCTGAGATAAAACGATAGTGGGTAAACACGGCACCTCTGGCGCTGACGCGTTTTTCCAGCTGTACTTTCTGTGCGCCAGGCACAACGATGGCATCGCGCGTGCATAGCTCAATCGGGCGCTGAAGCCACTCGTCATAGAAACGTAACCCGGCTTCGCAGTGCTTACTCTTACTGATTGGTGGGCCAGGGTGACCAATCGAGAAAGCCACTTCGCTGTGTACTCTCTCGTCTGCGCTGTAGCGTACCCAGGCTTCCGGTACATTCCACAACATCAACTCTGCGAACAAAAAAACGCCCATAAACGTCAGCAGCCGGGTTTTGTTGCGGGTGACTTTTTTCCTGCTGCACCAGGTTGCTAATAACGCCCCCAGCACGGCAATCGCCAGCATCACCAGCGTGTCTGGCGCGCCCGCTTGCAGGTAGACTTTATGGCTGAGCCTGCTGGCAAACAGTATCCAGATAATCCATATCGTGAACAGCACCAGATAAAGCCAAAACCGCGTTTTGCCGGATTTCATCCCTTCTGTTTTCCTCTCTTTTAACGTGCATGTCAGCGCAGTGTGTAAGCCTTATTTTTCCCGCCGGTAAATCCAGTCGTCATAATACTCACCGTGGAGCAGATACACTTTTTCCAGCACCTGCACGCGGGTAAAGCAGCTCTTTTCCAGCACCCGTATCGATCCTTGATTGTCTGCCAGTACCCACGCATTGAGAGCTTTCACTTTGCTCTGCGAAAAGGCGTGCTCGCAGAGCGCTTGCAGAGCTTCCGAGGCGACGCCACGCCCCTGGGCTGCTGGTGCAACCGAATAGCCGACATCGGCCTCCTGCGGGTTATGCTGGCTGATGCGCAGGCCGATATCGCCAACCGCGCTGTGTTGGTCGCGAATAATAAAGGCATTGCTGTCCCGCAGGCGATCGTCAAACAGGGTTCGGATTTGTGCTCTGGAGGCGATTTCGGCCATATAGCGCATCACGCTGTCACATGAGCGCAGGTGCAGAAAAAACGGCCAGTCGGATTCCTGAAATGAAGAGAGGGCAAAGCGGGGTGTGTGCAACGTCATGAAATCGCCTTTGCGGTGATAAGGCGCTTTAGCTTACCACCGCAAGCAAAGTTCGGATGCCACGAAAATTAGGAGGAAACCACATCTCCCATCGCTTCTTCAAGATCGTACCAGCGGAAGGCAAACCCGGCGGCTTCGAGGCGTTTTGGCAGCGCGCGTTGGCCGCCAAGCACCAGCACGGAGGATTCACCCATCATCAGGCGCACCGCAAATGCAGGCGCGCGCATAATGGCCGGACGGTGCAGCACATGGCCGAGCGTATGCGAGAACTGCTCATTACGAACCGGGTAGGGTGAAACCATATTGAACGGCCCGCGCAGGTCGTTATCCAGCAGCCAGAGAATGCCGTTGACCATATCATCAATATGGATCCACGCCAGATATTGGCGACCATCGCCAATGGGGCCACCAAGGCCAAGACGGAACAGCGGCAGCAGCTTACCGAGAATGCCGCCTTTCGGTGCGAGCACCACGCCGGTGCGCAGCAGACAAACCCGGGTGCGATCGCTTTGCGCTTCACAGGCGATTTGCTCCCAGCGGGCGCAAAGCTTATGCGTAAATTCGTTATGTGGCGGTTCTTCCTCAGTAACCACGACTTCACCGAGATCGCCGTAGTAACCGGCGGCTGAACCGGAGATCAGCACCTGTGGCGGCGTGTCGCTGGCATTGATCAAATCGGCAATCCGCTGGGTTATTTGCCAGCGGCTGTTGCACAAGCGCTGTTTTTGTTCCTCGCTCCAGCGTTTATCGGCAATGGGTTCACCAGCCAGATTGATCACCGCATCGACATCATTCAGGTTGGTCAGCTCGTTCAGCCCTTTTAACAGGCTTACGCGCGCATCAAGCAACTGCTGTGCTTTCGCGGGGTTGCGCGTTACCACGGTTATACTGTGTTTTAGCTCCAGCAGGCGGGGGATCAGATGACGACCAATCAGGCCAGTTCCGCCGGTAATCAGTATCTTCATGTTTCCCTCCAGGATGTGTGTGCCTTTCCTCAGCATATGTGACTCAGTAAAACCCGCATGCGATGGCGGGCACATTTTGCATCAAATTTTTCAGCAATGTGAAGAGGTTACCCGTAATGCTTATACTTGTTGAGCCTTCAGTAGCGCCCGTTCGGTCGCTGGACGTGTACGAATACGCTCAAACCAGTTAAATACCGCCGGGTAATCCTCCAGATCGACGCGCTGGCGCGAGTGGGCATTGATCCACGGCCAGGCGGCAATATCGGCAATGCTGTAATGCTCGCCTGCCAGCCACGGTACCCGCTCAAGGCGCTTATTCATCACCTGATATAAACGCTGGGTTTCAACCTGGTAGCGCTCAATGGCGTAGGGTACCGGTTGCGGCGCAAAGTGGTTAAAGTGGTGGTTCTGTCCGAGCATCGGCCCCAGCCCGCCAACCTGCCAGAACAACCATTGCAGCGTAAGATAGCGTTCGCGTAGTTCGCCGCTAAGTAATTTCCCCGTTTTCTCCGCCAGATAAAGCAGGATTGCTCCGGATTCGAATATGCTAAGCGGCGCACCGCCGTCGGCGGGGAGATTGTCGACAATGGCCGGAATTTTGTTGTTAGGGGAGATGCTCAAAAAGTCGGGGCGAAACTGATCGCCTTTGCTGATATCCACGCGAATCAGGCGATATTCCAGCTCCGCTTCTTCCAGGAAAAGCGTTATTTTATGACCGTTTGGTGTGGGCGCAAAATAGAGATCTATCATCAAAGCTCCCGTTATACGGAAAAAGAAACGTCTGAGTTTGAGTATAGGTGTTACCTCTGATGCGTGAACTTTCATCAAGTGACAGGGCGCACAGGACGTTATATTTTGAAGAAAAATCCCAACTATGGAACGAGGATGTTATGAGCGAACCGGCTATCACCTTATGGTCTGACGCAGAGTATTTTTCCCCGTATGTGCTGTCGGCGTATGTTGCGCTACATGAAAAAGGGCTGCCCTTTACCCTGAAAACCGTCGATCTCGAGAGCCACGAGCAACTCGCGCCAGGCTGGCCGGGTTTCACGCTGACGCAACGAGTGCCGGTGCTGGAGATTGAAGGTTTTGAACTCTGTGAATCCACAGCGATTGACGAATATCTGGAGGAGCGTTTCGCCCCGCCGGAGTGGGAGCGTATTTATCCCCACGATCTGCAAAAACGCGCACGCGCCCGGCAAATTCAGGCCTGGCTGCGTAGCGATTTAATGCCTATCCGCGAAGAGCGTTCTACAACAGTCGTGTTTGCCGGAGCCAAAAAAGCGCCGCTCAGCGCTGCCGGGCAGGCGAGCGCCGCGAAGCTGTTCGCTATTGCCGGTGAGTTGCTGGCGCATGATAAACCGAACCTGTTTGGCGAATGGTGTATCGCCGATGTTGACCTGGCATTGATGCTGAACCGGCTCGTGTTGAACGGTGACAAAGTACCGGAGCGGCTGGTGGATTACGCCACCTTCCAGTGGCAACGCTCATCGGTCCAGCGCTTTGTTGCACTTTCCGCTAAGCGCGCAGGCTGATAAGCCTGGCGACTTCCGTTATTATGGGGCGCTTTCTTCCACATGAGGTGCAGTGATGAAACTGATGTTTGCATCGGATATTCATGGGTCGTTGCCCGCGACGGAACGCGTGCTGGAATTGTTCGCGCAAAGCGGTGCCCGCTGGCTGGTGATCCTTGGCGATGTGCTGAATCACGGCCCGCGCAACGCGTTACCTGAAGGCTATGCGCCAGCGCAGGTTGCGGACCGTTTGAACGAACAGGCCGGTCGGATTATTGCCGTACGCGGCAACTGCGACAGCGAAGTGGATCAGATGCTGCTGAAATTCCCGATGACAGCGCCCTGGCAGCAGGTTTTACTGCCTGAACGTCGCCTGTTTTTGACACATGGTCACCTCTTTGGCCCGGATGACGAGCCGCTACTGGCACCGGGCGATGTGCTGGTCTATGGTCATACCCATATTCCCGTTGCCGAGAAACGTGGCGATATTTTCCACTTCAACCCCGGTTCGGTCAGTATCCCAAAAGGTGGGTTTGCGGCCAGCTACGGCATGCTGGAAGAGGACGTATTGCGCGTTATCACACTTAATGATCAGCGGGTTATTGCACAGGTCACGATTAATCCGTAAGTTACCTTTCAACCGAAACGCGCCAACAGAGCGCCCTAAAGAGAAGATTTCCCGATGGTGGAACAGAGTCATTTTGCAGGCATGGAGTGGGTGGATATTGTCAATGAAGACAATGAGGTGATAGCGCAGGCCAGCCGGCAGCAAATGCGGGCTCAATGTCTGCGTCACCGCGCAACCTACATTGTGGTGCATGATGGGATGGGCAAAGTGCTGGTGCAGCGTCGCACAGAGATCAAAGATTTTATGCCCGGTATGCTGGATGCCACCGCTGGTGGAGTGGTGCAGGCAGGGGAAAACCTGCTGGATTCCGCGCGCCGCGAAGCGGAAGAAGAGTTAGGCATTGCGGGAGTGCCGTTTGCTGAACATGGCCAGTTTTACTTTGAAGATGAACACTGTCGGGTCTGGGGCGGATTGTTTAGCTGCGTTTCCCACGGGCCGTTTGCATTGCAGGAAGAAGAAGTTAGCGAAGTATGCTGGATGACGCCGGAAGAGATCACCGCGCGCTGCGACGAGTTCACCAATGATTCATTAAAAGCGCTGGCGCTGTGGATGACGCGCAATGCCAGCAACGATGTGGAAACGATGCAGGAAGCGGAGTAACTCATTTCTCTATGACAGGCAAAACGCCGGCGTTAATGGCGTTTTGTTTTCTTCTCGCAGGCACTCTGCTGCGATACACGAAGCAAAAATGCACCTTCAAAGCATGCGGTATTGATTGCACCAGGAAGGGCGTACCGGCGTACTTAACAAGAAGCCTCTGCCAGTTCCGTGAGATTTGAATCCAAAGACAATCAGGCAGAGCCAGGCGAGTTGATGATAGTGCCCGCAGGACGTGGTTTTCTGTTTGTAGAATAAAAAAGGCGACCTGATGGTCGCCTTTTTGTTGCTGGTTAAAGCAGATTACTGCTGTGAAGCCTGGATCGCGGTCAGTGCGATGGTGTAGACGATGTCGTCTACCAGCGCGCCACGGGACAGGTCGTTAACCGGTTTGCGCATGCCTTGCAGCATCGGCCCGATGGAGATCAGGTCGGCAGAACGCTGTACCGCTTTGTAGGTGGTGTTACCGGTGTTCAGATCCGGGAAGATGAACACGGTAGCGCGACCTGCAACCGGAGAGTTCGGCGCTTTAGATTTCGCAACGTCAGCCATTACCGCAGCGTCATACTGCAGCGGACCGTCGATCACCAGGTCAGGACGTTTTTCCTGCGCCAGACGCGTTGCTTCACGCACTTTCTCTACATCGCTACCTGCGCCGGAGTTACCAGTGGAGTAGGAGAGCATTGCCACGCGTGGTTCGATACCGAACGCGATGGCGGAATCCGCAGACTGAATGGCGATTTCTGCCAGCTGTTCAGCGGTCGGATCCGGGTTGATTGCGCAGTCACCGTACACATAAACCTGTTCCGGCAGCAGCATAAAGAACACGGAGGAAACCAGTGAGCTGCCCGGTGCGGTTTTGATCAACTGCAACGGCGGACGGATGGTGTTCGCGGTGGTGTGCACAGCACCGGAAACCAGACCATCAACTTCGTCCTGTTCCAGCATCAGCGTGCCGAGAACCACGTTGTCTTCCAGCTGTTCGCGGGCGACGGCTTCGGTCATACCCTTGCTCTTACGCAGCTCAACCAGGCGAGCAACGTAACTTTCACGTACCACTTCTGGATCGACGATTTCAATTCCGGTGCCCAGCTCAACGCCTTGCGCAGCGGCAACACGGTTGATCTCGTCCGGGTTACCCAGCAGGATACAGGTCGCGATACCACGTTCAGCGCAGATAGCAGCAGCTTTCACGGTACGCGGTTCGTCGCCTTCCGGCAGAACAACACGTTTGCCCGCTTTGCGCGCCAGCTCAGTCAGCTGGTAACGGAAGGCCGGCGGAGAGAGACGACGGCTGCGTTCAGAGGTCGCGGTCAGAGAATCAATCCACTGGGTGTTGATATAGCTAGCCACGTATTCCTGAACGTTTTCGATACGCTCGTTATCGTCAACCGGAACTTCCAGGTTGAAGCTCTGCAGGCTCAGAGAGGTCTGCCAGGTGTTGGTGTTGACCATAAATACCGGCAGGCCGGTGGCGAATGCACGTTCACACAGTTTGCGAACGCTGGCGTCCATTTCGTAGCCGCCAGTCAGCAGCAGCGCACCGATTTCCACGCCGTTCATCGCTGCGAGGCAAGCGGCAACCAGCACGTCTGGACGGTCTGCGGAAGTCACCAGCAGTGAGCCTGGGCGGAAGTGTTCCAGCATGTGCGGAATGCTGCGTGCACAGAAGGTAACGGATTTCACGCGGCGGGTTTTGATATCGCCTTCGTTAACGATGGTTGCATTCAGGTGATGCGCCATGTCGATTGCGCGAGTAGCAATCAGATCAAAACTCCACGGCACAGCGCCCAGCACTGGCAGTGAGCTGGTTTCTTGCAGTTTCGCCGGATCGATATGAACCACTTTTGCTTTGGACGAGTCATCGAAAATTTCTGACAGGTCAGGGCGGGTACGACCTTGCTCATCAACCGGGGCGTTCAGTTTGTTAACAATCACGCCGGTGATGTTGGTATTTTTCGTGCCGCCAAAGCTGTTGCGGGTCAGTTCGATACGCTCTTTAAGCTGTTCTTGCGTGTCGGTGCCCTGAGACATGACAAACACGATTTCTGCGTTCAGCGTTTTCGCGATTTCAAAGTTCAGCGATTGTGCGAACTGATGTTTACGCGTCGGAACCAGGCCTTCAACCAGCACCACTTCAGCGTCTTTGCTGCTTTCGTGATAACGGGCGATGATTTCTTCCATCAGCACGTCTTTCTGGTTGCTGGAGAGCAGCGACTCAACGTGGCTCATTTTCAGCGGTTCTGCTGCGGTCAGGCCAGAGTTAGCACGCACAATAGTGGTGGTCTGGTCTGGCGCATCGCCACCGGCGCGCGGCTGGGCGATCGGTTTAAAGACGCTCAGACGAACGCCTTTGCGTTCCATAGCACGGATAACGCCAAGGCTGACGCTGGTCAGGCCGACGCTGGTTCCGGTAGGGATCAGCATAATAATACGGGACACGGTTAATCCTCTTTCGTTACCGTCTGGCAAGACGGGTTACAAAACAGCACCGCCAGCGTGGGCTGGCGGTGTGGAATCAGGCAGTCAGGCGGCTCGCGTCTTGCGCGATGACCAGCTCTTCGTTTGTCGGGATAACGACAGCCGGGCGGGTGCCTTCTTTGTTGATAAAGCCAGACTTACCAAAACGGGCAGCCAGGTTACGTTCGTGATCAACTTCAAAGCCGAGAACGCCCAGTTTGCCCAGAGACAGCTCACGCACCATGGCTGCGTTTTCACCGATACCGCCAGTGAAGACAACCGCATCCAGACGACCTTCCATCAGCGCAGTGTAAGAACCGATGTATTTCGCCAGACGGTGGCAGTAAACGTCCATTGCGCGTTTCGCGTCTTCTTTATCTTTGTAGTTGTCTTCTACATAACGGCAGTCGCTGGTGACTTCGGTCAGGCCCAGCAGGCCGGACTCTTTGGTCAGCATTTTGTTGATAGCTTCAACGCTCATGCCCAGGGTGTCATGCAGATGGAAAATGATTGCCGGATCGATATCACCAGAACGGGTACCCATTACCAGGCCTTCCAGCGGGGTCAGGCCCATGGAAGTGTCAACGCATTTGCCGTTACGGATAGCGGAAACAGAACCACCGTTGCCCAGGTGGCAGGTGATGATGTTCAGCTCTTCAACCGGTTTGTTCAGGACTTTGGCAGCTTCCTGAGTCACATAGAAATGGCTGGTGCCGTGTGCGCCGTAGCGACGAACGCCGTGCTCTTTGTACAGTTTGTACGGCAGCGCATACAGGTAGGACTCTTCCGGCATAGTGGTGTGGAACGCGGTGTCGAACACAGCCACGTTTTTGTCTTTCAGGTTCGGGAAGGATTTCAGCGCTTCGGCGATACCAATCAGATGAGCCGGGTTGTGCAACGGTGCGAAAGAGGCTGCATCTTTGATGCCCTGAATAACGGATTCATCAATAATTACAGAGCTGGTGTATTTTTCGCCACCGTGCACGATGCGGTGACCGATTGCGGTCAGCTGTGCAGACAGTTCTGGTTTTTGTGCCAGAATAGTGTTAACGATAAAGTTCAGCGCTTCGCTGTGAGCGGCACCCGCACCTAAAGCCGCTTCTTGTTTACCGCCATCAATTTTCCACTTGATGCGTGCTTCAGGAAGGTGGAAACATTCGGCTAAACCAGAAAGGTACTCGTCACCATTAACTGCATCGATGATTGCGAATTTCAGTGAGGAGCTACCGCAGTTCAGAACCAGTACTAACTTACTCGACATGGAAGTACCTATTTATGATACGTGGCTAAAAAAGGTCAGTGAGTCGCACAGCGTAGCGCAGGTGGAGACTGACATTTATGATTAACATCATGCCGGGTTTACTTTCTGGCATGATGGAAAGAATACATAAAATTTTAAGCTATTTTGCGCAAATTTCAGGCAGTGGCATAATGAGCTTAAATTTGACGATTTAAAGATATTCGTCTAATGAACCGGTCAAGGCCGCCACAGGATACCCGATACCAGGTGGGATTGACAAAAAATTTTAACGTTGTCATTCACAGTTGTTGTTTTGCACAAATTTTTTAATTTTTATATGTGAAGTTGAGGTAAACCATGTCCACTTCAGAGAAACGACCCGTCACTTTTTTTAGTTTGTTTCGTCGGGGTCAGCACTACGCGAAGACCTGGCCTATGGAAAAACGCCTCGCTCCGATGTTCGTTGAAAACCGGGTGATCCGTGCAATGCGCTATGCCACGCGCTTTATGCCGCCAGTGGCAGTGTTTACTCTCTGCTGGCAAATTGCGCTGGGTGGCCAGCTTGGGCCAGCGGTTGCTACTGCGCTGTTTGCGCTGAGCATGCCGATGCAAGGGCTGTGGTGGTTGGGTAAGCGCTCCGTGACGCCGCTACCGCCGTCGATTCTGCACTGGTTTTATGAAGTGCGCGGCAAGCTGCAAGAGGCCGGACAGGCGCTGGCGCCTGTTGAAGGCAAACCGGATTACCAGGCGCTGGCCGACACGCTTAAGCGTGCTTTTAAACAGCTCGATAAAACCTTTCTTGATGATTTGTGAGTTTGAGCAAGTTTCGCAATCTCTATAAAAGAAGGCATTTTTGCGATGTCTTCTTTTTTATTTTTCATTCTGTTCTACCCAAAACCCTCGGCAAATCAAAAAAGCCGTCTTTTTCAGCAGGTAAACTCAAGGCATCTTTTTTAATGCGCCGATGTGCCATAGGAGTCGAAAGATGGAAATGACCAATGCCCAACGTCTGATCTTATCCAACCAGTACAAAATGATGACCATGATGGATCCGGCTAATGCGGAGCGTTATCGCCGTTTGCAAACCATTATTGAGCGCGGATATGGTCTGCAAATGCGCGAATTGGATCGTGAATTCGGCGAACTGAAAGAAGAAACCTGTCGCACAGTTATCGATATCATGGAGATGTATCACGCACTGCATGTCTCCTGGGCCAACCTGAAAGACACCAGCGCCATTGATGAACGCCGCGTAACTTTCCTCGGTTTTGATGCCGCAACAGAAGCGCGTTATCTCGGCTATGTACGTTTTATGGTGAACATCGAAGGACGCTATACCCATTTCGATGCGGGTACCCACGGCTTTAACGCGCAAACCCCAATGTGGGAAAAATATCAGCGCATGCTGAGCGTGTGGCACTCCTGCCCGCGTCAGTACCACCTGAGCAGCAACGAAATTAATCAGATTATTAACGCCTGAGGAGGTGAGTGTGCAGTGTAAAGGATTTCTGTTTGACCTGGATGGCACCCTGGTGAATTCGCTGCCCGCCGTGGAGCGAGCATGGTGTAACTGGGCTGACCGATTCGGTATCGCGCATGATGAAGTACTGAATTTTATCCATGGCAAACAGGCGATTACCTCGCTGCGGCATTTCTTACCGGGCAAGTCTGAAGCGGAGATTGCGGCTGAATTTACCTGGCTCGAACAGGTTGAAGCGGCGGATACCGATGGCATTACCGCGCTGCCTGGTGCGATTGCGCTACTTGAGCATTTAGATGCGTCAGCCATTCCGTGGGCGATTGTCACTTCCGGGTCTGTGCCTGTCGCTCACGCGCGCCATCGTGCAACCGGGCTGCCGACGCCAAAAGTGTTCATTACCGCTGAGCAAGTAACTCGCGGCAAGCCTGAACCTGATGCTTATTTACTCGGCGCAAATTTGCTGGGGCTAGCGCCGCAAGAGTGCGTGGTGGTGGAAGATGCGCCGGCGGGTGTCCTTTCCGGCCTTGCCGCTGGTTGCCATGTGATTGCGGTAAATGTCCCTGCGGATGCGCCCCGGCTCGATGAAGTGGATTTCAGGCTTAGTACGCTTGAAGCGCTTGATGTCGCAAAACGGCCAGACGGCCTGGTGAATGTCACGCTAAAGGCCTGATCCCATGATTTAACCCCACTTTTGTGGGGTTTTTTTATGGCACTATTTCTCCACTATCAACTGACAAGGATACGTTGTGAACGGTGAACTTACCTGGGTACTGTGTCTGCTGGGCATCGCGGTGGTGCTTTTTGCAACGGGCAAAGTGCGTATGGATGCTGTTGCGCTGTTTGTCATTGTTGCCTTTGTTCTCAGTGGAACGCTGACGCTTTCCGAAGCGTTTTCTGGCTTTAGCGACCCGAACGTTGTGTTAATTGCCGCCCTTTTTATCATCGGTGATGGCCTGGTCCGCACCGGAGTAGCGACGAATATGGGGACGTGGCTGGTCAACATGGCCGGCAGTAGCGAAATCAAAATGCTGGTGCTGTTGATGGTTACCGTTGCTGGGCTGGGCGCATTTATGAGTTCGACCGGCGTGGTGGCGATCTTTATCCCGGTAGTGCTCAGTGTCTCAATGCGCATGCAGATTTCGCCGTCACGGCTGATGATGCCGCTCAGCTTCGCTGGCCTTATTAGCGGCATGATGACGCTGGTAGCGACGCCGCCGAATCTTGTCGTTAACAGCGAGTTGCTACGCGAAGGCTTTGACGGGTTCAGCTTTTTTAGCGTGACCCCTCTTGGGCTGGTGATCTTGCTGCTTGGTATTATTTATATGCTGTTAATGCGTTTCACGTTGAAAGGGGAGAGTGATGATACCGCGCGTGAGAGCTGGAAACGCCGCAGTTTTCGCGATCTTATTAAGGAATATCGTCTTGCCGGTCGGGCGCGTCGTCTGGCGATTCGCCCCGGTTCGCCAATGATTGGGCAACGGCTGGATGATTTACAACTGCGTGAACGCTATGGCGCAAATATCATCGGTGTTGAGCGCTGGCGGCGTTTTCGGCGCGTCATTGTTAACGTTAACGGGGTATCCGAATTTCGCGCCCGCGATGTGTTGCTGATTGATATGTCTGCCGCCGAAGTCGATCTGCGTGAGTTTTGCGCTGAACAACTGCTTGAGCCGATGATCCTGCGCGGCGAGTACTTCTCAGACCAGGCGCTTGATGTTGGGATGGCGGAAGTGTCGTTGATCCCGGATTCCGAACTGATAGGCAAGACCGTGCGCGAAATCGGTTTTCGCACCCGCTACGGCCTTAACGTTGTGGGGTTAAAACGCAATGGTGAGGTGCTCGAAGGTTCGGTGGCGAATGAAGCATTGCAACTGGGTGATGTTTTTCTGGTGGTCGGAAACTGGAAACTCATCAGCCAGCTTGGCTCGCATGGTCGCGACTTTGTGGTGCTTAACTTGCCGGTGGAAGAGAGCGCAGCATCCCCGGCGCACAGCCAGGCGCCACACGCTCTTTTCTGCCTGGTATTGATGGTTGCATTGATGCTAACCGATGAAATTCCCAATCCAGTCGCAGCGATCATAGCGTGCATGTTGATGGGCAAGTTTCGCTGTATCGATGCTGAAAGCGCTTATAAAGCGATTCACTGGCCGAGCATCATTTTGATTGTCGGCATGATGCCGTTTGCGCTGGCTTTGCAAAAAACTGGCGGTGTGGATCTGGTGGTAAAAGGGTTGATGGATTTGGGCGGTGGCTATGGCCCTCACCTGATGCTGATATGCCTGTTCGTGATGTGCGCCGTGATTGGTTTATTTATCTCTAACACCGCAACCGCGGTATTGATGGCTCCGATCGCGCTGGCGGCGGCGAAATCGATGGGCGTTTCGCCTTATCCGTTCGCAATGGTCGTGGCGATGGCGGCTTCGGCAGCGTTTATGACGCCTGTTTCCTCACCGGTGAATACCCTGGTTTTAGGGCCAGGTAACTACCAGTTCAGTGATTTCGTCAAAATCGGTGCGCCGTTCACGCTGCTGGTGATGGTGGTGTGTGCACTGCTGATCCCGGTGCTGTTCCCGTTTTGACATGGCCGGGCTTTTAACCCGGCATATTGCGTTACAGCGGCGAATCCTGGCTGATTTCATCCAACGACAGATGAAAGCTCGGCACAAACACCTGCATGAAGTAATCCATTTCCGGGCTGCGGCGCGCATCGAGCGTTTTTTCCAGTCGTGATTTGGCTAACAAGAATTCGTTGTTGCCGGCGGAGAGCTCTTCCAGACATTTCAGATAAGCGCATAGGGCATCAGCCTGTTTCACGATCGATTTTTCTTCCGCGGTGTAGTGATGTTCATCGATCAGCGGCGCAAAAATATCACGCAGTTCTTCCGGCACCATCTCGACCAACTTCTGCTGGGCGATCTTCTCGATAGCTTTATATTCCTGGGCTATTTGCGAGTTGAAATATTTCACCGGCGTTGGCAAATCACCCGTCAGCACTTCTGATGCATCGTGGTACATCGCCAGGAGAGCGATACGCTCAGCATTGATCTGGCCTGCGAATTTACGGTTTTTAATTGCCGCCAGCGCGTGGGCGACCATTGCGACTTGCAGGCTATGTTCGGAGACATTCTCCGTGCGTACATTACGCATCAGTGGCCAGCGATTGATGAGTTTAAGGCGGGAAAGGTGGGCGAAAAAGTGGCTCTGACTCATGGTTAACCTTGTCTGTGACTGCGACCTGAGCCATTGTGCGCAGAGAGTGGGGGAAGATGCAAATCCTCCCCCACATCCTTTACTGGTGGTAACCTGAGAGGAATCGACCAAAACGGGTAATCGCCATTTCCAGATCGTCTTCACGCGGCAGCGTCACAATACGTACGTGATCCGGCCATGGCCAGTTAAACGCAGAGCCTTGTACCAGCAGTACTTTTTCCTGCAACAGGAAGTCGAGTACCATTTTCTGGTCGTCGTGAATATTGAAGCGTTTGGCATCGATTTTCGGGAACATATACAGCGCACCGCTTGGTTTCACACAGGAAACGCCAGGGATCTCATTGATCAACTCCCATGCGCGATTACGCTGCTCATACAGACGCCCGCCAGGAACAATAAATTCGCTGATGCTCTGGTAGCCGCCGAGTGCAGTCTGGATCGCGTGTTGTGCCGGGACGTTGGCACACAGGCGCATCGATGCCAGCATCTCCAGCCCTTCAATATAGCCTTTCGCGTGTTTTTTCGGCCCGCTCAACACCATCCAGCCCTGACGGAAACCCGCGACCCGGTAGGTTTTCGACAGCCCATTAAAGGTGATAGTGAACAGATCCGGCGCGAGTGCGGCAATCGAGTGATGCTGCGCTTCGTCGTAAAGAATTTTGTCGTAGATTTCATCCGCAAAGATGATGAGGTTGTGCTGACGTGCGAGCTCAACGATTTCCAGCAGCAGCGCTTTTGAGTAAACCGCGCCGGTTGGGTTGTTTGGGTTGATAATGACAATCCCGCGCGTACGCGGCGTAATTTTGGCGCGAATATCGTCGAGATCGGGGAACCAGCCTGCCGACTCATCACATAAATAGTGCACCGCTTTTCCGCCGGAGAGCGAGACTGCAGCGGTCCACAGCGGGTAATCCGGTGCGGGCACCAGCATTTCGTCGCCGCTGTTAAGCAACGCCTGCATCGACTGCACGATCAACTCGGAAACACCGTTGCCAATATAGATGTCTTCCACAGTGATTTCGCGCATACCGCGTGCCTGGTAATGCTGCATGATAGCTTTACGCGCGGAGTAGAGCCCTTTGGAGTCGCAGTAACCTTGCGCACTGGGTAGGTTGCGGATCACATCCACCAGGATTTCATCCGGGGCCTCGAAGCCGAAAGGGGCTGGGTTGCCGATGTTGAGTTTGAGGACCTTGTTGCCTTCTTCTTCAAGACGTTTTGCTTCTTTCAGAACCGGGCCACGGATGTCGTAACAGACGTTATCTAATTTGCTGGATTTTTCGATGGAGGACATGAACCTTTGACCTTTTAGCTAGAATAGCCACTGCCTGCCGTGGAAGTGAGCACGGAACAATGTACTCCCCCGTCCGTCTATTTTGAAGGGTTAGCAGGAGAAGATTTTGTCTTAATGCTGCTGATGGTTAACGCTTTTTTAACTATTTATTGGCCTTTTTGTTTTTTATTTTTTCTGTGTTTGTTTTCTATTTTGGTTTTTAATGCTGTCTTTGTGTTTTCTGCTGATATTTTTTACCGTCTAAAAGCGTTCGTTTCGTCTCGGTTTGAGGCGGTTGTGCTATGGTAGAATTCGTTTTCTGTTTCAAGCCGCGCGATGGATTACCGCCTCATTCAGCCAGGTGAAGAGGTGAGTTGGCTGTAAAAGCAATGTTAAGCATTATTAATAGTTAGTTCTTCACTTAATTAATAGCTATTTAATATTGAGAATGGGAACGATGACTATCACTAATATTAATAAGATGGTGGGGAGGTAGAAGCCATTTGTTTGCTTAAGATTATTCGCAATAATGCTTATAAATATAAAGGTTTTAGGTTAAACTCGTGGGGCAAGAAATGGAACTGACACCAAAAGCCTTGCTTTAGTTAAGGTTTATTTCTTAATTTTAGTTGATTGTTATTACTCGCTTTTAATTCTGACCAGTTATATAGGCTGGTTCTATATGGCGCAGTGCTATGTATAGCCTATGAACGTTGCACAAACATGTTTTTCTTAAAAGGAATAACTCGCTTTGGCATCTTTTATATATCTAAAAGGAATGGCAGAAGGCGAAATAAAGCCATTGAGTTCAGCTTGCGTTAGACAGCGAACTATAAACACCTGAACGACTGCCAGCTTTACCTGGTCTGCTGGATGCACTTTTTAAATGGAATTACTTAATCTTACGAGCACAGCATAAACCCGGGTCACTCCGCGCGAACGACCCGTAAGTGAAAAATTATGATAAATGCAAATCGTCCGATATTGAATCTCGACCTCGATCTGCTGAGAACTTTCGTTGCGGTCGCCGATCTAAACACATTTGCTGCGGCCGCTGCTGCGGTTTGTCGCACTCAGTCCGCCGTAAGTCAGCAAATGCAGCGGCTAGAACAATTAGTGGGAAAAGAATTATTTGCTCGTCATGGCCGCAATAAACTCTTAACTGAACATGGTATTCAGTTACTGGGATATGCGCGAAAGATCTTACGTTTCAATGACGAAGCATGCACGTCGTTAATGTTTAGTAATCTTCAGGGCGTCTTAACTATTGGCGCTTCTGATGAGTCCGCAGACACGATTTTACCGTTTTTGCTTAATCGTATTAGCTCGGTATACCCGAAGCTGGCTCTCGATGTACGAGTGAAACGCAACCCGTTTTCTGACGAACGCGAACAAGCGCATGATGTTGATCTCGTGGTGACGACTCACCGTTCCGCGCAATTTGATTGCCTGACGTTGCGCACATCGCCAACGCACTGGTACTGCTCGGCTGAATACGTGTTACAGAAGAGTGAGGCGATACCACTGGTTTTATTGGATGAACCCAGCCCCTTTCGCGATATGGTCATCAATTCGCTGAATGATGCGGATATTCCCTGGCGTATGGCTTATGTCGCTTCTACGCTTTCGGCGGTGAAAGCAGCAGTAAAAGCAGGATTGGGTGTGACCGCGCGGCCAGTGGAAATGATGAGCCCCGATTTGCGCGTGCTGGGTAGAGCGGAAGGGCTACCGTTGTTGCCTGATACGGAGTATTTGCTTTGCTATAACCCGCAAAGCCGCAATGAGTTGGCACAGGTGATTTTCCAGGCCATGGAACATTATCAAAATCCCTGGCATTACGGCAGCGCTACTCCTGAGGGAGGAGGCGATCCGCTGATTATCGAAGGGGATTTTAGCTAACATCCTCTGCCAAATCTGGTAACAAAATGTAAGTGTAAAAATGAACCGCTGGCGGCAAAAAAGCGGTTATCGGTTCATTTTGCGCACAAATTATGAACCATAAAAACGCTCTTCCTGAAAATTATTCTTTCTTTCAATAATTTAATATCACTCACAGCACGATCTCCTTTTTTCAACTATAGTCTTTCATGCCTGCTGGTCATGTTAAAAATCAAGGCGGATTGTTGCTGTTTCACTGTATGAATTAACAAAAGCGTGTCGCAGATCAAGAAAATACTCCCGTTGAGGGGGAGGAATCCTGACAAAATCCTGTCAAAATAAGCGGGTAATAAGTATAAAACCTTGCTACGGACACGATTCAACACCTGGATATTTCTTGTGAATGTTTGAAGTCGTTCAAGAAAACGGCACTAAATGTTAATGAATTGCTGCCGATGTAAACTAATGTGAGGAAACCTTTGTTAAAGTTGACAAAAGGTTATAGAAAGGAGTAAAAACCCACATCGTTTAGCTGTTTTCGCCTTTTACACAGTTAATGTGTGGTTTTTCATTCCTCCCCGTGAATCGATGTGGCGTCATCTGCCAGCAAGAGCAGAGGTAATAACGCTACCTTTTGAGTTAAGCAATGCGTATGTCAACATCCACTGAAATCATCGCTCATCACTGGGCATTCGCTATCTTTCTTATTGTCGCCATTGGCCTGTGTTGCCTGATGCTGATCGGCGGTCGGTTTTTGGGCGGTCGCGCACGCGCGAGGCACAAAAACGTTCCTTTCGAATCGGGTATCGACTCCGTCGGTTCCGCTCGCTTACGTCTATCCGCCAAGTTTTACCTGGTGGCCATGTTCTTCGTCATCTTCGATGTGGAAGCGCTCTATTTATACGCATGGTCAACCTCCATTCGCGAGAGTGGTTGGGTCGGGTTTGTCGAAGCCGCTATTTTTATATTAGTGCTGCTGGCTGGTCTGGTTTATCTGGTGCGTATTGGCGCGCTGGATTGGACGCCCGTGCGTTCGCGCCGTGAGCAAATCAACCCAGAGACTAACAGCTACACTGACAGTCAACGCTAACCGCGAGGCAATAAGATGGATTATACGCTCACCCGCATAGATCCTAACGGTGAGAACGACCGTTACCCCCTGCAGAAACAGGAGATCGTAACCGACCCCCTGGAACAAGAAATTAACCGTAGCGTTTATATGGGCAAGCTCGAAAATGCCCTGCACGATATGGTGAACTGGGGACGTAAAAACTCAATTTGGCCATATAACTTTGGCCTGTCGTGCTGTTATGTAGAGATGGTGACATCCTTTACGGCAGTGCACGACGTTGCGCGTTTTGGTGCGGAAGTGTTGCGTGCTTCTCCTCGTCAGGCAGACCTGATGGTGGTCGCGGGCACGTGCTTTACCAAAATGGCGCCGGTCATTCAGCGCCTTTACGACCAGATGCTGGAACCTAAGTGGGTTATCTCCATGGGTGCCTGTGCGAACTCTGGCGGTATGTACGATATCTATTCTGTCGTACAAGGCGTCGATAAATTTATCCCGGTGGATGTTTACATCCCTGGCTGTCCGCCGCGTCCTGAAGCCTATATGCAGGCGCTGATGCTGCTGCAGGAGTCGATTGGCAAGGAGCGTCGTCCGCTCTCATGGGTGGTTGGCGATCAGGGCGTTTATCGCGCCAATATGCAGTCGGAACGCGACCGTAAACGTGGCGAGCGTATCGCCGTGACCAATCTGCGTACGCCGGACGAGATTTAATTTGCGCCTGTGGGTAATGGAAGAAACTTCGCATTTCAATAATCCAATAACGCGAAGCCATACCCAACAGTCACCACGGACCCTTTGCAATGGTGAACAATATGACCGATTTAACTGCGCAAGAAGCCGCATGGCAGACCCGAGATCATTTGGATGATCCGGTCATTGGCGAATTGCGCAACCGTTTTGGGCCGGATGCCTTTACCGTTCAGGCGACCCGCACCGGGGTACCCGTCGTTTGGGTTAAGCGTGAGCAGTTGCTGGAAGTGGTCGATTTCTTAAAGAAATTACCGAAACCATACGTCATGCTGTTTGATTTGCACGGCATGGACGAACGTCTTCGCACACACCGCGCCGGTTTGCCCGCCGCGGATTTTTCCGTTTTCTACCACTTCATTTCCATCGATCGCAACCGCGACATCATGTTGAAAGTGGCCCTTGCTGAAAACGATCTGAATGTGCCGACAATTACCAAACTTTTCCCGAACGCCAACTGGTATGAGCGTGAAACCTGGGAAATGTTTGGCGTTACGTTTAATGGTCACCCGCACCTGACGCGCATCATGATGCCGCAAACCTGGACGGGTCACCCGCTGCGTAAAGATTACCCGGCGCGCGCAACTGAATTCGATCCGTTTGAGCTGACCAAAGCCAAGCAGGATCTGGAAATGGAAGCGTTGACCTTCAAGCCGGAAGACTGGGGCATGAAACGCGGCACCGAAAACGAGGACTTTATGTTTCTCAACCTCGGCCCGAACCACCCCTCTGCGCACGGTGCGTTCCGTATCATCCTGCAGCTGGACGGCGAAGAGATCGTCGACTGCGTGCCGGATATCGGTTACCACCATCGTGGCGCGGAGAAAATGGGTGAGCGCCAGTCCTGGCACAGCTACATTCCTTACACCGACCGTATCGAGTATCTCGGCGGTTGCGTAAACGAAATGCCTTACGTGCTGGCGGTGGAAAAACTGGCCGGTATCACCGTGCCGGATCGCGTCAACGTGATCCGCGTGATGCTGTCTGAACTGTTCCGCATTAACAGCCACCTGCTTTATATCTCAACCTTTATTCAGGACGTAGGCGCAATGACGCCGGTGTTCTTCGCCTTTACTGATCGTCAGAAAATCTACGATCTGGTGGAAGCGATCACCGGTTTCCGTATGCACCCGGCCTGGTTCCGCATTGGCGGCGTGGCGCACGATCTGCCGCGTGGCTGGGATCGTCTGCTGCGCGAGTTCCTCGACTGGATGCCAAAACGCTTGGCCTCTTACGAGAAAGCGGCGCTGCGTAACACCATCCTGAAAGGCCGCTCTCAGGGCGTTGCCGCTTACAACGCAAAAGAAGCGCTGGAGTGGGGCACGACCGGTGCAGGCCTGCGTGCGACCGGCATCAATTTCGACGTGCGTAAAGCGCGTCCGTACTCCGGTTACGAGAACTTCGACTTTGAGATCCCGGTTGGCGGTGGCGTGAGTGACTGCTACACCCGCGTCATGCTGAAAGTTGAAGAGCTGCGCCAGAGCCTGCGCATTCTTGAGCAGTGCCTCAACAACATGCCGGAAGGCCCGTTCAAAGCGGATCACCCGCTGACAACGCCGCCGCCGAAAGAGCGCACGCTGCAACATATCGAAACCCTGATTACTCACTTCCTGCAAGTGTCGTGGGGCCCGGTAATGCCGGCCAACGAATCCTTCCAGATGATTGAAGCAACCAAGGGTATTAACAGTTACTACCTGACCAGCGACGGCAGCACCATGAGCTACCGTACCCGCGTTCGTACCCCGAGTTTTGCGCACCTGCAGCAAATCCCGTCGGCCATCCGCGGTAGCCTGGTATCAGACTTGATTGTCTATCTGGGTAGTATCGATTTTGTTATGTCAGATGTGGATCGCTAATTATGCACGAGAATCAACAACCACAAACCGAGGCTTTTGAGCTGAGTGCGGCAGAGCGTGAGGCAATTGAGCACGAGAAGCACCACTACGAAGACCCGCGTGCGGCGTCCATTGAAGCGCTGAAGATAGTTCAGAAACAGCGTGGTTGGGTGCCGGACGGCGCAATTTACGCCATCGCTGACGTGCTGGGCATTCCGGCGAGCGATGTCGAAGGCGTGGCAACATTCTACAGCCAGATCTTCCGCCAGCCGGTTGGTCGCCATGTTATTCGCTATTGCGACAGCGTGGTTTGCCATATCACTGGCTATCAGGGCATTCAATCGGCGATTGAAAGCCATCTGAAGATCAAACCGGGCCAGACAACGTTTGACGGTCGCTTTACGCTGCTGCCGACTTGCTGTCTGGGTAACTGCGATAAAGGCCCGAACATGATGATTGATGAGGACACTCACAGCCATCTGACGCCGGACGCGATCCCTGATTTGCTGGAGCGGTATAAATGAAAACAGTTATCCGTACTCCTGAAACGCACCCGCTGACCTGGCGTCTGCGCGATGACAAACAGCCGGTCTGGCTCGAAGAGTACCAGAGCAAAAACGGTTATGCCGGTGCGCGCAAAGCGCTGACCGGCATGGCACCGGATGAGATTGTCAATGCGGTGAAAGATTCGGGTCTGAAAGGTCGCGGCGGCGCGGGCTTCTCCACGGGTCTGAAGTGGAGCCTGATGCCGAAAGACGAATCCATGAACATCCGTTACCTGCTGTGTAACGCCGATGAAATGGAACCGGGCACCTACAAAGACCGCTTGCTGATGGAGCAACTGCCGCACCTGCTGGTAGAAGGGATGCTGATTTCGGCCTTCGCGCTGAAAGCCTACCGTGGCTACATCTTCCTGCGCGGCGAATATATTGAGGCGGCGGTGCATCTGCGCCGCGCGATTGCTGAAGCAACCGAAGCCGGTTTGATTGGCAAGAATATTCTTGGCAGCGGCTTCGACTTCGAACTGTTTGTGCATACCGGCGCGGGTCGTTATATCTGCGGCGAAGAAACGGCGCTGATTAACTCGCTGGAAGGCCGTCGTGCTAACCCGCGTTCCAAACCGCCATTCCCGGCAAGCTCCGGTGCATGGGGTAAACCGACGTGTGTCAACAACGTCGAAACCCTGTGTAACGTCCCGGCGATCCTGGCGAACGGTGTTGAGTGGTATCAGAACATTTCGACCAGCAAAGATGCGGGCACCAAACTGATGGGCTTCTCCGGACGCGTGAAGAATCCGGGTCTGTGGGAGCTGCCGTTTGGTACCACCGCGCGTGAAATCCTTGAGGATTACGCGGGTGGTATGCGCGATGGACTGAAATTTAAAGCCTGGCAGCCGGGCGGGGCAGGGACCGATTTCCTGACCGAAGCGCACCTCGATTTGCCGATGGAGTTTGAAAGCATCGGTAAAGCAGGTAGCCGTCTCGGTACGGCGCTGGCGATGGCCGTTGACCATGAAATTGGCATGGTGCCGCTGGTGCGCAACCTGGAAGAGTTCTTCGCCCGCGAGTCCTGCGGTTGGTGTACGCCATGTCGTGATGGTTTGCCGTGGAGCGTGAAAATCCTGCGTGCGCTGGAGCGTGGTGAAGGCCAGCCTGGAGATATCGAGACACTTGAGCAACTGTGTCGACAACTCGGGCCGGGTAAAACCTTCTGCGCGCATGCGCCAGGTGCGGTTGAACCGTTACAGAGCGCGATTAAATACTTCCGCGAAGAGTTCGAAGCGGGCATTAAACAGCAATTTAGCAATACCCATGCAATTGGCGGTATCCAGCCAAACTTGCTGAAAGCGCGCTGGTAATGGTTCTTCCTTCATCGCGCTGATGAGGGGATGCGAACAGAATTTTGATTAACTCTTAGTCGCTGACTGAGACAACTGGAAGCATGCTAATGGCTACTATTCATGTAGACGGCAAAGAATACGAGGTAAACGGAGCAGACAACCTTCTTGAGGCATGTCTCTCTTTAGGCCTTGATATTCCTTATTTTTGCTGGCATCCGGCGCTGGGGAGCGTGGGTGCGTGCCGCCAGTGTGCGGTGAAGCAATATCAAAACGCGGAAGACACGCGTGGCCGCCTGGTAATGTCCTGTATGACACCGGCATCCGACGGTACTTTTATCTCTATTGATGATGACGAAGCGAAGCAGTTCCGTGAAAGCGTGGTCGAGTGGCTGATGACCAACCACCCGCACGACTGCCCGGTCTGCGAAGAAGGGGGCAACTGCCACCTGCAGGATATGACCGTGATGACCGGTCACAGCTTCCGTCGCTATCGTTTCACCAAACGTACGCACCGTAATCAGGATCTCGGTCCGTTCATTTCCCACGAAATGAACCGCTGTATCGCGTGTTACCGTTGCGTGCGTTACTACAAAGACTACGCGGACGGCACGGATCTTGGCGTGTACGGCGCCCATGACAACGTCTACTTTGGTCGCCCGGAAGACGGCGTGCTTGAGAGCGAGTTCTCCGGCAACCTGGTAGAAATCTGCCCGACCGGCGTGTTCACCGATAAAACCCACTCCGAGCGTTATAACCGTAAGTGGGATATGCAGTTCGCGCCGAGCATCTGCCAGCAGTGTTCACTGGGTTGCAACACCAGCCCTGGCGAACGTTATGGTGAACTGCGCCGCATTGAAAACCGTTACAACGGCACCGTTAACCACTACTTCCTTTGCGACCGTGGTCGTTTCGGCTACGGCTACGTCAACCTGAAAGACAGACCGCGTCAGCCGGTTCAACGCCGTGGCGACGATCTGATCACTCTCAACGCCGAGCAGGCGATGCAGGGCGCAGCGGACATTCTGCGTCAGTCGAAGAAGGTGATTGGTATCGGTTCTCCGCGTGCAAGCGTCGAGAGTAACTTCGCGCTGCGTGCATTAGTTGGCGCGGAAAACTTCTATACCGGCATCGCCAAAGGTGAGCAGGAACGTCTTGAGCTGGCGCTAAAAGTGCTGCGCGAAGGCGGCATCCACACTCCGGCGCTGCGTGAAATTGAATCCTACGACGCGGTGCTGATCCTCGGGGAAGATATCACCCAGACCGGCGCGCGCGTCTCGCTGGCGGTTCGCCAGGCGGTGAAAGGCAAAGCGCGTGAAATGGCGGCGGCGCAGAAAGTTGCCGACTGGCAGATAGCAGCGATCATGAACATTGGTCAGCGTGCTAAACATCCGCTCTTCGTCACCAACATCGATAGCACCCGTCTGGACGATATCGCCGCGTGGACATACTGCGCACCGGTAGAAGACCAGGCTCGCTTAGGTTTCGCCATCGCGCATGCGCTGGACGACGCTTCCCCTGCGGTTGATGGTCTGAGCAACGATCTGAAAAGCAAAGTGGATGTGATTGTTCAGGCCTTGGCCGGGGCGAAAAAACCGCTGATTATCTCCGGGACTAACGCTGGCAGCAGTGCGGTGATTCAGGCGGCGGCAAACGTCGCGAAAGCGCTGAAAGGCCGCGGTTCCGATGTCGGCATCACCATGATTGCCCGTTCGGTGAACAGCATGGGGCTGGGGCTTATCGGCGGCGGTAGCCTCGATGATGCACTGGCTGAGCTGGAAAGCGGCAGTGCTGACGCCGTTGTCGTGCTGGAAAACGATCTGCATCGTCACGCTTCTGCTGCCCGCGTTGACGCGGCGCTGGCGAAAGCGCCGCTGGTGCTGGTGGTTGATCATCAGCGCACCGCCATTATGGACAGCGCTCATCTGGTGCTCTCCGCCGCCAGCTTTGCTGAAAGCGATGGTACGGTTATCAACAACGAAGGCCGCGCGCAGCGCTTCTTCCAGGTTTACGATCCGACCTACTACGACAGCAAAACCCTGATGCTGGAAAGCTGGCGCTGGCTGCACTCGCTGCACAGCACCGTGCAAAACCGCGAAGTGGACTGGACGCAGCTTGATCACGTGATCGATGCGGCCGTTGAAGCACTGCCGCAACTGGCCGGTATTAAAGATGCTGCGCCGGATGCCAGCTTCCGTATTCGTGGCCAGAAACTGGCGCGTGAACCGCACCGCTACAGTGGACGCACAGCAATGCGCGCCAATATCAGCGTGCACGAACCGCGTCAGCCGCAGGACAAAGACACCATGTTCGCCTTCTCAATGGAAGGGAACAACCAGCCGTCTGCGCCGCGTTCGCAAATTCCGTTTGCATGGGCGCCGGGCTGGAACTCCCCGCAGGCCTGGAACAAATTCCAGGACGAAGTGGGTGGTCACCTGCGTCACGGCGATCCGGGTGTACGTTTGATTGAAGCGTCTGAAAGCGGTCTTGATTACTTCACTACCGTACCGGGCGCGTTCGAAGCGCAGGACGGCAAATGGCGTATCGCGCCTTACTATCACCTGTTTGGCAGTGACGAATTGTCACAGCGTGCTCCGGTCTTCCAGAGCCGCATGCCGCAGCCATACATCAAACTGAATCCGACCGATGCCGCAAAGCTTGGCGTTAACGCAGGCGCGCATATCTCCTTCACTTACGAAGGGCAGACTATCAGCCTGCCGTTGCAGGTTTCTGAAGGTCTGGCGGCAGGGCAGGTTGGTCTGCCGATGGGGATGCCGGGCATTGCGCCGGTACTGGCTGGAGCACGTCTTGAAAATCTGCAGGAGGCGCAAGCATGAGCTGGTTAACACCGGATGTTATCGACATTCTGTTAAGCATTCTGAAAGCGGTCGTCATTCTGCTGGTGGTGGTCACCTGCGGTGCGTTCATGAGCTTTGGTGAGCGTCGTCTGCTCGGTCTGTTCCAGAACCGTTACGGGCCGAACCGCGTAGGCTGGGGTGGTTCACTCCAGCTCGTGGCGGACATGATCAAGATGTTCTTTAAAGAGGACTGGATCCCGCGCTTTTCTGACCGCGTGATTTTCACTCTTGCGCCAATGATTGCTTTTACCTCGCTGCTGTTAGCGTTTGCCATTGTGCCGGTCAGCCCTACCTGGGTGGTGGCCGACCTGAATATCGGGATCCTGTTCTTCCTAATGATGGCGGGTCTGGCGGTTTACGCGGTGTTGTTCGCAGGCTGGTCGAGTAACAACAAATACTCTTTGCTCGGTGCGATGCGTGCTTCTGCACAAACCCTGAGCTATGAAGTGTTCCTCGGGCTTTCCTTGATGGGCGTGGTTGCGCAGGCCGGTTCATTCAATATGACCGACATCGTCAACAACCAGGCCGGTTTATGGAACGTTATTCCGCAGTTCTTCGGTTTTGTGACTTTCGCTATCGCGGGCGTTGCGGTGTGTCACCGTCACCCGTTTGACCAGCCGGAAGCGGAACAGGAACTGGCGGATGGTTACCACATCGAATACTCCGGTATGAAGTTCGGCCTGTTCTTTGTCGGGGAATACATCGGTATCGTCACCATTTCCGCGCTGATGGTCACCCTGTTCTTCGGTGGCTGGCAAGGGCCGTTGTTACCGCCATTCATTTGGTTCGCGCTGAAAACGGCGTTCTTTATGATGATGTTCATTTTGATCCGCGCCGCGCTGCCGCGTCCGCGTTATGACCAGGTGATGTCTTTCGGCTGGAAAGTCTGCCTGCCATTGACGCTGATTAACTTGCTGGGAACGGCGGCTGTCATTCTCTGGCAAGCGCAATAAGGGGTGAAAAGACCATGACTTTAAAAGAATTACTCGTGGGCTTCGGCACCCAGGTCCGTAGCATCTGGATGATTGGCCTGCATGCGTTCGCCAAACGTGAAACACGTATGTACCCGGAAGAGCCGGTCTATCTGCCACCGCGCTACCGTGGGCGCATCGTGTTGACGCGCGATCCGGACGGTTCCGAGCGCTGCGTTGCCTGTAACCTGTGTGCGGTAGCCTGCCCTGTCGGCTGTATCTCGCTGCAAAAAGCGGAGATGCAGGATGGTCGCTGGTATCCGGAATTTTTCCGTATCAACTTCTCACGCTGCATTTTCTGTGGTCTGTGCGAAGAAGCGTGCCCGACAACGGCGATTCAGCTCACTCCGGATTTCGAGATGGGCGAATACAAACGTCAGGATCTGGTGTACGAAAAAGAGGATCTGCTGATCTCCGGTCCGGGCAAATACCCGGAATATAACTTCTACCGGATGGCAGGTATGGCAATCGACGGCAAAGATAAAGGCGAAGCGGAAAATGAAGCCAAGCCTATCGACGTCAAGGGCCTGTTACCGTAAGGAGAGGGGCAATGGAGTTCGCTTTTTATATCTGTGGCCTGGTCGCCATCCTGACGACGGTACGCGTGATTACGCATACTAATCCGGTACACGCGTTGCTGTATCTGATTGTGTCTCTGCTGGCCATTGCCGGTGTCTTCTTTTCGCTCGGCGCGTATTTCGCCGGGGCGCTGGAAATCATCGTCTACGCCGGTGCCATCATGGTGCTGTTTGTGTTCGTGGTGATGATGCTGAACCTCGGCAATACTGTCGTTGAGCAGGAACGCAATTGGTTGTCGCCGCAAATCTGGATTGGCCCGGCGCTGCTCTCCGCAGTGCTACTGGTGGTAATGATTTACGCCATCCTTGGGGTTAACGACCAGGGCATTGAAGGTACGGCGATTGGCGCGAAAGCGGTTGGCATTACGCTGTTTGGTCCTTACGTCTTGGCGGTGGAACTGGCTTCCATGCTGCTGTTGGCTGGGCTGGTTGTGGCCTTCCATCTGGGTCGTGAAGACCGAGCTGGCGAAGTGCTGAGCAATCGCACGGAAGACCGCGCGAAAAGAAAAACGGAGGAGCACGCATGATCCCGTTGCAACATGGATTGATCCTCGCTGCGATTTTGTTTGTTTTGGGGCTGACCGGTCTGGTTATCCGCCGCAACCTGCTGTTTATGCTGATTGGGCTGGAAATCATGATTAACGCCGCCGCGCTGGCCTTTGTGGTCGCGGGTAGCTATTGGGGTCAGACCGACGGACAGGTGATGTACATTCTCGCCATTAGCCTCGCGGCTGCCGAAGCGAGCATTGGCCTGGCGTTGCTGCTGCAACTCCATCGTCGCCGCCAGAATCTGAATATCGATTCAGTAAGTGAGATGCGTGGATGAACATGCTCGCCTTAACCATTATTTTTCCTTTTATTGGCTTTGTGCTGCTGGCGTTTTCCCGTGGCCGCTGGTCGGAAAACGTTTCCGCAACCGTAGGTATGGGCTCGATTGGTCTGGCGGCGCTGGTCAGTGCGTATGCAGGCGTTGATTTCTTCAATAACGGCCAGCAACCTTTCGTGCAACCGCTGTGGACGTGGATGGCGGTCGGTGATTTCAACATCGGCTTCAATCTGGTGCTGGACGGCCTTTCATTGACCATGCTTTCGGTGGTTACGGGTGTCGGTTTCCTGATCCATATGTTTGCCTCCTGGTATATGCGCGGTGAAGAGGGTTACTCCCGCTTCTTCGCCTACACCAACCTGTTTATTGCCAGCATGGTGGTTCTGGTGCTGGGAGATAACCTGCTGCTGATGTACCTCGGCTGGGAAGGCGTGGGTCTGTGCTCCTATCTGCTGATTGGTTTCTACTATACCGATCCGAAGAATGGCGCAGCGGCGATGAAAGCGTTCGTCGTAACCCGCGTGGGTGACGTGTTCCTCGCTTTCGCGCTGTTCATTCTTTACAACGAGCTGGGCACGCTGAACTTCCGCGAAATGGTTGAACTGGCACCGCAGCACTTCGCCAACGGCAATAACATGCTGATGTGGGCGACGCTGATGCTGCTGGGTGGTGCGGTCGGTAAATCCGCGCAACTGCCGTTGCAGACCTGGCTTGCCGATGCGATGGCTGGTCCGACCCCGGTTTCTGCACTGATCCACGCTGCAACGATGGTCACCGCCGGTGTCTACCTGATTGCACGTACGCACGGCTTGTTCCTGCTGACGCCAGAAGTGCTGCATCTGGTCGGGATTGTCGGTGCGGTAACGCTGCTGATGGCTGGTTTCGCCGCGCTGGTGCAAACCGATATCAAACGTGTGCTGGCTTACTCCACCATGAGCCAGATTGGTTACATGTTCCTGGCGCTGGGTGTACAGGCGTGGGATGCGGCGATTTTCCACCTGATGACGCACGCATTCTTTAAAGCGCTGCTGTTCCTGTCATCCGGTTCAGTGATCCTCGCGTGTCATCACGAGCAGAACATTTTCAAAATGGGCGGCCTGCGTAAGTCGATTCCGCTGGTGTACGCTTGCTTCCTGGTAGGCGGCGCGGCGCTGTCAGCGTTGCCGATGATCACAGCGGGCTTCTTCAGTAAGGACGAAATCCTTGCCGGTGCGGTAGCGAATGGTCATATCAATCTGATGATTGCCGGCCTGGTCGGTGCCTTTATGACATCGCTCTACACCTTCCGTCTGATTTTCATTGTCTTCCACGGAAAAGAACAAATCCACGCGCACGCAGGGAAGGGGATTACCCATCATCTGCCGCTGATCGTGCTACTGGTGCTGTCTACTTTTGTTGGCGCGATGATCGTGCCGCCGCTGAAAGGCGTGCTGCCGGAAACCACCGAGCTTGCGCACAGTAGCGTGGTGATGCTGGAAGTGGCATCCGGCGCGGTAGCGATTATCGGTATCCTGCTGGCAGCATGGCTGTGGCTGGGTAAACGCACGCTGGTGCATTCAATTGCCAACAGCGCAACGGGGCGTTTCTTCGGTACCTGGTGGTTCAATGCCTGGGGCTTCGACTGGCTGTATGATCGCGTCTTTGTGAAGCCATACCTCGGTGTTGCATGGCTGCTGAAGAGCGACCCGCTGAATGCGCTGATGAACATCCCGGCGATCCTTTCCCGCTTCGCAGGCAAAGGTCTGCTGTTTAGCGAGAACGGTTACCTGCGCTGGTATGTGGCATCCATGAGCATTGGCGCGGTTGTCGTGCTGGCACTGTTGATGGTATTGCGCTGAGTTTGTCGGCGGGCTAAGTGCGCTGCGCTTATCCGGCCTGCAAACGGAAAGAGAATTTTTAGAAATTCGTTGAAAATCTGGTCCGAATGGACAGGCGTTATCGGCGAAGTCAGAGTGGACACCGCCTGCGCAGAGCAACCGGAGCGTACAGATGTACGTGAGGATTGCGAGCACAGCCGGGGTTCACTGTGACGAGCAAGATAGCCTGAGGCGGACTTAAACAAGGAACAAAAATCGCCATGTTACTACCCTGGCTAATTCTGATTCCCTTTATCGGCGGCTTCCTCTGCTGGCAGACCGAGCGCTTCGGCGTGAAAGTGCCGCGTTGGATCGCGTTGATCACCATGGGACTGACGCTGGCGCTTTCTCTGCAACTCTGGTTGCAGGGCGGCTATTCTCTGACGCAAGCCTCCGGCCTTCCGCAGTGGCAGGAAACGTTCAAGCATGACTGGATCCCGCGCTTTGGCATTAGCATTCATCTGGCGATGGATGGTTTGTCGCTGTTGATGGTCGTGCTGACTGGTTTCCTCGGCGTGCTGGCGGTGCTCTGCTCCTGGCGTGAAATCGAGAAATATCAGGGCTTCTTCCACCTGAACCTGATGTGGATCCTCGGCGGCGTTATCGGCGTGTTCCTTGCCATCGACATGTTCCTGTTCTTCTTCTTCTGGGAAATGATGCTGGTGCCGATGTACTTCCTGATCGCGCTATGGGGCCACAAAGCCTCCGACGGGAAGACGCGTATTACCGCGGCGACCAAGTTCTTCATTTATACCCAGGCGAGCGGTCTGGTCATGCTGATTGCCATCCTGGCGCTGGTGCTGGTGCACTACAACGCGACAGGCGTATGGACTTTCGCTTACGAAGATCTGTTGAAGACGCCGATGTCCGGCAATGTCGAATATCTGTTGATGCTCGGTTTCTTCATCGCCTTTGCGGTAAAAATGCCGGTGGTGCCGCTGCACGGTTGGTTACCGGACGCTCACTCACAGGCTCCGACCGCCGGTTCTGTTGACCTCGCGGGGATCTTGTTGAAAACCGCTGCTTACGGTCTGCTGCGCTTCTCGCTGCCGCTGTTTCCGAATGCGTCGGCAGAGTTTGCGCCTATCGCCATGTGGCTTGGCGTGATTGGTATCTTCTACGGCGCGTGGATGGCATTCACTCAGACCGATATCAAACGTCTGATCGCGTACACCTCTGTGTCTCACATGGGCTTTGTACTGATTGCTATCTACACCGGCAGCCAGCTTGCTTACCAGGGTGCAGTGATTCAGATGATTGCCCACGGTCTTTCTGCTGCGGGGCTGTTTATTCTGTGCGGTCAGCTTTACGAACGTCTGCATACGCGCGATATGCGTATGATGGGCGGTTTGTGGAGCAAAATTAAGTGGCTGCCAGCGCTGTCGATGTTCTTTGCCGTCGCAACGCTTGGGATGCCGGGTACCGGTAACTTCGTGGGTGAATTCATGATCCTCTTCGGCAGCTATCAGGTTGTGCCGACGATCACGGTGATTTCCACCTTCGGCCTGGTATTTGCGTCGGTGTACTCGCTGGCGATGCTGCATCGTGCTTACTTCGGCAAGGCGAAAAGCGAACTCGCCAACCAGGAACTGCGGGGTCTGTCGCTGCGCGAGCTGTTTATGATTCTGATCCTGGTTGTGCTTCTGGTACTGCTTGGCTTCTATCCGCAGCCGATTCTGGATACATCGCACGCCGCGATGGGCAATATCCAGCAGTGGTTTGTTAATTCTGTTACTACTACAAGGCCGTAAATCGCCATGACGATAACTCCACAACACCTGATTGCGCTGCTGCCGCTGCTAATCGTCGGATTGACGGTGGTGGTTGTGATGCTCTCCATTGCGTGGCGACGCAACCATTTTCTCAATGCCACGCTGTCGGTCATTGGCCTGAACGTCGCGCTGCTCTCTTTGTGGTTCGTCGGCCAGGCTGGGGCGATGGATGTCACCCCGCTGATGCGTGTCGACGGCTACGCCATGCTTTACACCGGGCTGGTGCTGTTGGCGAGCCTCGCCACCTGCACGTTTGCCTATCCGTGGCTGGAAGGGTACAGCGATAACAAAGAAGAGTTTTATCTGCTGGTACTGATTGCCGCGCTCGGCGGCATTCTGCTGGCGAACGCTAATCACATGGCGGCGCTGTTCCTCGGTATTGAACTGATTTCTCTGCCGCTGTTCGGGCTGGTAGGCTACGCCTTCCGCCAGAAACGCTCGCTGGAAGCCAGTATCAAATACACCATTTTGTCCGCTGCCGCCTCCTCGTTCCTGCTGTTCGGTATTGCGCTGGTTTATGCGCAAACCGGCAACCTGGCGTTTGTGGCGATCGGTAAAAGCCTGGGCGAAGGCATGTTGCATGAACCGCTGCTGTTGGCGGGTCTGGGCATGATGATTGTCGGTCTTGGCTTTAAACTCTCGCTGGTGCCGTTCCATCTGTGGACGCCAGACGTTTACCAGGGTGCACCGGCGCCGGTTTCCACTTTCCTGGCCACCGCCAGTAAAATCGCCATCTTTGGCGTGCTGATGCGTCTGTTCCTGTACGCACCGGTAGGTGAAAGCGAAGCAGTTCGTGTGGTTCTGGGTATCATCGCCTTCGCCTCCATCATCTTCGGTAACCTGATGGCGCTGAGCCAGACCAACATTAAACGTCTGCTGGGCTTCTCGTCTATTTCGCACCTGGGTTATCTGCTGGTGGCGCTGATTGCGCTACAAGGTGGCCAGATGTCGATGGAATCCGTCGGGGTTTACCTGGCCGGTTATCTGTTCAGCAGCCTTGGCGCGTTTGGTGTGGTCAGCCTGATGTCCAGCCCGTATCGTGGCCCGGATGCAGAGTCGCTCTACTCCTACCGTGGTTTGTTCTGGCACCGTCCGATCCTGTCTGCGGTAATGACCGTGATGATGCTGTCGCTGGCGGGTATTCCGATGACGCTGGGCTTTATCGGTAAGTTCTACATTCTGGCGGTCGGTGTTGAAGCGCACTTGTGGTGGCTGACTGCCGCCGTGGTTCTTGGCTCGGCAATTGGTTTGTACTACTACCTGCGCGTGGCGGTGAGTCTCTACCTGAACGCACCGCAGCAGTTGAACCGCGATGCACCGTCTAACTGGGCTTATAGCGCAGGCGGGATCGTGGTGCTTATCTCCGCCCTGCTGGTGCTGCTGTTAGGTATCTATCCGCAGCCGCTGATCAGCATCGTTCAACTGGCGATGCCGATGATGTAAGCCTGGAAACAGGTAAAGAAAAACCGCCGATATCGGCGGTTTTTTTATGGACTAACGAGATAAACAGCGAATGATTATTTCGCCAGCAGCGGGGTGGAATTCACCTGGTGGTGGCTAATCAGCGGGCCGCGAATATTATTCGCAGCGCGATCCAGCACTTCCTGAATCACGGAAGAGAGTTCGTTAATCTCGAATTTCGCCACATAACCGTCTGCTTGCACTTTACGTACGTGATCTTCGTTAGCGCTACCGGAGAGCGACGAGTGGATCACCACCGGGATGTTTTTCAAACGCGGATCGGTTTTGATAAGACGCGTTAAGGTAAAACCATCCATCTCTGGCATCTCCAGGTCGGTTAGCACCATAGAGATCTTATCACTCACTGGAACGCCTTCAGAATCGGCCTGTTGCGCCAGCAACTGGATTTTTTCCCATGCGTCTTTGCCGGTGATATGCATCGCATTCGGGATCTGCATCGCGTTGAGGCCTTTTTCCAGCATGGCGCGCGCCACTTTGGAGTCTTCCGCCACTATGGCAACAGAACCCGGCTTCAGGTTGAATTTCTTGTCCGGCACATGCTCGCCGTGGACGTCATGATCCGCAGGCACGATGTCATACAGGATCTGCTCAACATCCAGCACCATCGCCAGGTTGTTGGTATCCTTGTCGTCATCCAGGCAGGCAATACTGGTGATGTAGCGACCATTAATCGCTTTTTCGGCCGTGTGCACCTGTTTCCAGTCCAGGCGGGTAATATTTTCCACGGACTCAACGGCAAATGCCTGCACGCTACGGGCATATTCCGTAATCAGTAAGATATTCAGGCCGCTTGCAGGTTTACAGCCCGCCACCGCAGCGAGGTCAATTACCGGGATAACTTGATCGCGGATATTGACCATCCCCATTAGTGGCGCTTTCATCCCTGCGGGACGGGTAAAGGTGGGCATCGGTACGATTTCGCGTAGCTTAAACACGTTGATGCCAAATAACTCGGATTTGGTGGCATCTAACGATGTGCCAAGGCGAAACAGCAACAGCTCAAACCGGTTCGACAGAGTAAGATTCGCCCTGTCATCGATGTCTTTCTGGAAATTGTCCATCATGCCCTCAAATAGGAAATGCCTGCGTATATCTATTATCGGCATGGTGGAGAAAAAATAGAGTGCCTAAATTAAAATCAAATGTGAACTACCGCAAAATCCTCAGCCAATGTCGTTTGCGAAAAGTACGTTTTACACTCGGCGAGCATCGACAGGCCGCCCTGTTCGTCATAGCGTGAACTGAGATGCGTAATCACCAACTTTTTTGCACCGGCGTCGGCGGCAAGCTGTGCAGCCTGGCGGGTTGAACTGTGCCCCCGGCTGTTCGCTTTTTCCTCCATTGCCTGCTCAAGCGTGGCTTCATGCACCAGTAAATCAACGTTTTGCGCCAGCTCCAGAGACGCCGGGCAGGGCGCGGTGTCGCCAAAAATCGCCAGTTTTTTTCCGCTTTCCGCCGGGGCAAGATAATCCGCGCCATTCACGATGCGCCCGTCAGGCAATGTAACGGTTTTGCCCTCTTTTAATTGCTGGAACAGCGGCCCAGCCGGGATACCTTGCGCTTTTAACGCCGCCGCATTCAGCGCGCCGGGTTTATCATGCTCTTCAATACGATAACCGTAGCACTCCACCGGGTGCGACAGCGGATAAGCAGTCACTTTGCGCAAACCATCATCCACCACCAGCCCCGGCGTAATTTCCTCAATAGTCAGCGGATAATCAGTCCATGAACCGCTAAGCCGCAGCGTGGTTTCCACAAACTCGCGAATACCTTTCGGACCATAAATCTGCAGTGGCTGAACATTGCCAGCCATCGAGCGGCTACACAGCAACCCAGGCAGACCGAAAAGATGATCGCCGTGCAGGTGAGTAATAAAAATTTTATCCAGTTTGCCAGGATGAAATGCGGTGCGCAGCATTTGGTGCTGTGTTCCTTCGCCACAATCAAACAGCCAAAGCCCGGCGCGGGTTGGATGTTGTAAATTGAGCAGCATCGCCGTGACATTACGCGTCCGTGTAGGTACGCCCGCAGAGGTGCCTAAGAAAATCAGTTCCACAATCTTTGCCCGAATGAAAAAGAATCTAGTATAACGAGGACACAACGAATAAGGAGAACAACATGATCCGCTGGCAGGATGTGCACCATTCCGAACTGACCGTTTCTGAGTTGTATGCGTTACTGAAATTACGCTGTGCCGTGTTTGTTGTTGAGCAGGCTTGCGCTTATCTGGATGTGGATGGTGATGACCTGGTGGGCGAGAACCGCCATATTCTCGGCTGGAAAGGTGACGAACTGGTGGCGTATGCGAGGATTCTGAAAAGTGATGATGATGTATCACCGGTTGCTATTGGTCGGGTGATTGTCAGTGCGCAGGTTCGCGGTGAAAAACTGGGCTACCAGCTGATGGAACGCGCGGTGCTTTCCTGCGAGCAACACTGGCCGCAACACGCGCTATATCTGGGCGCGCAGGCGCATCTCCAATCCTTCTATGCGCATTTTGGTTTCCAGGCGGTGACGGAGGTGTATGACGAAGATGGTATTGCACATATCGGGATGGCGCGCGAGATCCGCCAGGCGTAACCGGCAGCCTTTGTCTATAGTTAGCGGACAGGTGCATAACATGGAGACAACAGATGGCATATCATTCTTATGAATCACATATTGATGACGACCTGACCCTGCTGAGCGAAACGCTGGAAGAAATTCTCCGCTCATCGGGCGACCCCGCAGATCAAAAGTACATTGAGTTGAAGGCCCGTGCCGAACAGGCGCTGCATGAAGTGAAAAATCGCGTCAGCAGTGCATCGGATACGTACTACTACCGTGCGAAAAAAGCCGTCTATCGTGCAGACGACTATGTGCATGAAAAACCGTGGCAGGGCATTGGTGCCGGTGCCGCAGTTGGCCTGGTGCTCGGTCTGCTGTTAGCCCGCCGCTAACGTTTCACTTCCCCTCCCTGGAAGGGGGTACTGTTATTACGCTAAGTACCCCGTATACTATGTGGTTTTTAACAGGGAGGGGCTCGCGTGTACTCCATTTCCTCGGCGCTTTCACACATACACCGCTGCCTGATCGACGATATTCCCCGGTCGTCAGGATTTTGCTTTTTTGATGCGCCTTTCCCGTTAAACGACGCTTTTGACCCCCTGGCCTGGCTCGCCAGTCAGCGCGTCTGGCCGCAATTTTACTGGCAGCAACGTAACGGCGATGACGAAGCTGCCGCGCTGGGTGCATTGTGCCGTTTCTCTTCTTTACCCCTGGCTCAACAGTTCCTTCAGCATTGCGCCGAAGATGTGCGCATCTGGGGGCTTAATGCGTTTGATCCCACGCAGGGTGAACTGTTTTTACCGCGCCTGGAGTGGCGGCGGGAAGGTGGTCATGCCTTTCTGCGCGTGTATATTTTCAGCGAGACTTCCCTGCATGACGACGCGCAGCGCGCGCTCGCGTTTCTTTCAGCGCTGGTGGAACCGACACCGCTGGAAAACGTACAGCAAACGTGCCTTGAGCAACATCACATCCCCGGGCGCGATGGCTGGCGAACGCTCATCGCGCAGGCGTTACAAACGCTGGAAAGCGGTGAGCTGGATAAAGTCGTGCTCGCCCGCGCAACGGATTACCATTTTGCCAACGCGGTGGACGCCGCCGCGCTGATGGCCGCCAGCCGTCGCCTCAATCACCACTGTTTTCATTTCATGATGGCGTTTAATGCGCAAACGGCCTTTTTAGGCTCAACGCCGGAACGGCTGTGGCGTCGCCGTGGCAGCGCCTTGCGTACTGAAGCGCTGGCCGGAACGGTCGCTAATCATGAAGATGACCAGCAGGCGCAACAGCTTGCCGACTGGCTAATGGCTGATGACAAAAACCAGCGTGAAAATATGCTGGTAGTGGAAGATATCTGCCAGCGTTTGCAGCAGCAAACCGGTGCGCTGGAGGTGCTGCCACCGAAAGTGGTTCGGTTGCGTAAAGTCCAGCATCTTCGCCGCTGTATCTGGACGGTTCTGCAAACGCCGGATGACGCGCTCTGCCTGCAGATGCTCCAGCCGACAGCGGCAGTTGCAGGATTGCCACGCCGTGAGGCGCGGGCATTTATTGCGCGTCATGAGCCTTTTCAGCGCGAGTGGTATGCCGGTTCGGCGGGTTATCTTTCGCGGCAACAGAGTGAGTTCTGCGTTGCATTGCGTTCGGCAAAAATTGACGGCAATACCGTACGTCTTTACGCCGGTGCGGGCATTGTTTCCGGTTCAGACGCGGAGCAAGAGTGGCAGGAAATTGAGAACAAAGCGGCGGGATTGCGATCATTATTACAACTTAGTCGCGCATAACCGACTCATATCAAAAATACATAGTTTCTGATTACTTATACTAAGCCGTAATATTGATACCGGACAAATTCATGTCGATAAGCTCATTTAACCGACGCTGGGCGGCGGTGATCCTCGAAGCCCTTACCCGTCACGGCGTCAGGCATGTGTGTATTGCCCCCGGATCCCGTTCCACCCCATTAACGCTGGCCGCAGCGGAAAATCACGCCTTTATTCACCACACCCATTTTGATGAGCGTGGTTTAGGCCACCTTGCGCTGGGGCTGGCAAAGGCCAGCAATGAGCCGGTGGCGGTGATCGTGACATCCGGCACGGCGGTGGCGAATCTTTACCCTGCGCTAATTGAAGCCGGGCTGACGGGCGAAAAATTGGTGCTACTGACGGCGGACCGACCGCCAGAGCTGATTGATTGCGGCGCCAATCAGGCGATTCGCCAGCCGGGCATGTTTGCCACGCATCCCACTAAATCTCTTGCGCTCCCGCGTCCGTCGCAGGACATTCCTGCGCGCTGGTTGGTTTCCACCCTTGATAACCTGTTGGGTTCGTTACAGGGCGGCGCGGTACACATTAACTGCCCGTTTGCCGAGCCGCTGTATGGCGAAATGGATGATACCGGTCTTGCCTGGCAACTGGCGCTGGGTGACTGGTGGCAGGCTGACACGCCATGGCTGTGCGCACCGAATAGGGTGAACAGCGAAACGCAGCGGGACTGGTTTTTCTGGCGACAAAAACGCGGTGTGATCGTGGCTGGCCGCATGAGCGCGGCTGAAGGTCGCCAACTGGCTGAATGGGCGAAAACCCTCGGCTGGCCGCTGATTGGCGATGCACTTTCGCAGACTGGACAACCGCTGCCGTGTGCCGATCTCTGGCTCGGCAATGGCCAGGCAGTAGCCGAGCTGAACCAGGCGCAGATTGTGTTGCAATTTGGCAGCAGCCTGACCGGTAAACGTCTGTTGCAGTGGCAGGCGACCTGCGAACCGGAAGAGTACTGGCTGATCGATCGCCTGCAAGGGCGGCTCGATCCAGCCCATCATCGCGGGCGTCGGTTAGTTTCCAGCGTGGCCGACTGGCTGGAGCAGCATCCGGCTGAGCCGCGTGCACCGTGGTGCGAGGCAATCCCACACCTTTCAGCGCAGGCCTGGGAAACCGTTTGTGCGAAGCGTGATATTTTTGGCGAGGCACAGCTGGCACACCGCATTGCGGATTATTTGCCAGAGCAAGGTCAACTTTTTCTCGGCAACAGTCTGGTCGTACGGCTGGTCGATGCGCTGGGGCAGCTCCCGGCGGGATACCCGGTTTACAGTAATCGTGGCGCAAGCGGTATCGATGGTTTGCTTTCAACGGCGGCGGGCGTTCAGCGCGCCACCGCGCGACCTACGCTTGCGATTGTTGGCGATCTCTCCGCACTTTACGATCTCAATGCGCTGGCACTGTTGCGGCAGGCTTCTGCGCCGTTCGTCCTGCTGGTGGTGAATAACAATGGCGGGCAAATTTTCTCGTTACTGCCAACGCCGCCCGCCGAGCGCGAGCAGTTTTATTTGATGCCGCAAAATGTCCACTTTTCGCATGCGGCGGCAATGTTTAGCCTTGCTTACCATCAGCCGGAGAATTGGGCTGAGCTTGAGCTGGCACTGGAAGGCGCCTGGCGTAAACCCGGTGCGACGGTGATTGAACTGGTGGTGAACGAGACAGACGGCGCGCGGACATTACAAACGCTGCTGGCACAGGTGAGCCAGCTGTGATCCTGCACGGTCAAACCTTGGGTGGGCACCAACCGCAACCGTGGCTGGTGTTTCTGCATGGTTTTTCCGGCGATAACCGTGAGTGGCAGCCGGTCGGCGCAGCACTGAGTGATTTCCCGCGCGTGTACCTCGATCTGCCCGGACATGGCGGTTCAGCCAATATTGGCGTTGCTTCTTTTGATGAGATGGATGCACTGCTGCGCATCACCCTTGCGCACTACAACGTACGCAACTACTGGCTGGTGGGGTATTCGCTCGGTGGGCGCGTGGCGATGTATCACGCCTGCCAACATCCTGCCGGGCTGTGCGGCCTGGTGGTTGAAGGTGGTCATCCAGGGCTGACATCCGCTGACGAGCGCGCGCAGCGACTGCGTAATGATCAGCAATGGGCTGCGCGTTTTCGCCAGCCGCCGCTGAGTGACGTGTTTGACGCCTGGTACCGGCAACCCGTTTTTGCCACGCTGAGCGAATCGCAACGGGCGGCGCTGGTCGCAAAACGCGGCGAGAACAACGGTGCAACGCTCGCGGCGATGCTGGAGGCGACCTCGTTGTCCTGCCAGCCCGATTTGCGCGCCCCACTTCAGACACTTTCTGTGCCGATTCATTATTTATACGGTGAACATGACAGCAAATTTCAGGCGCTGGCGACGCAAGTCTCCCGCCACTGTCACGCCATTCCTGCCGCCGGGCACAACGCGCACCGGGAAAATCCCGCTGCCGTTATTGCTGCTCTGGCGCGTATTCTGCGTCTTGAGACAAAGGACACACTATGATCCACCCAGATGAAAACATGCTTTATGCGCCGGTTGAATGGCGTGACTGTTCTGAAGGTTACACCGATATCCGTTATCAGAAATCGGCCGATGGTATTGCCAAAATCACCATTAACCGCCCGCAGGTGCGCAACGCGTTCCGTCCGCTGACGGTAAAAGAGATGATTCAGGCCATGGCTGACGCGCGTTATGACGACAACGTCGGGGTCATTATTTTGACCGGTGAAGGGGATAAAGCGTTCTGTTCCGGTGGCGATCAAAAAGTGCGTGGCGATTACGGCGGTTACCAGGATGACTCTGGTGTACACCATCTCAACGTGCTGGACTTCCAGCGCCAAATTCGCACCTGCCCGAAACCGGTGGTGGCGATGGTGGCAGGTTACTCCATCGGCGGCGGTCACGTGCTGCACATGATGTGCGATTTGACTATTGCGGCGGAAAACGCCATTTTCGGCCAGACCGGCCCGAAAGTCGGCTCCTTCGATGGTGGCTGGGGCGCGTCTTACATGGCGCGCATCGTTGGGCAGAAAAAAGCCCGTGAAATCTGGTTCCTCTGTCGCCAGTACGACGCCAAACAGGCGCTGGATATGGGGCTGGTCAACACCGTTGTGCCGGTTGCCGATCTTGAAAAAGAGACTGTGCGCTGGTGCCGCGAAATGCTGCAAAACAGCCCAATGGCACTGCGCTGCCTGAAAGCTGCGCTGAACGCCGACTGCGATGGTCAGGCGGGTCTGCAGGAGCTGGCGGGTAACGCCACCATGCTGTTCTACATGACTGAAGAAGGGCAGGAAGGCCGCAATGCGTTTAACGAAAAACGCCAGCCTGATTTCAGCAAATTCAAACGGAACCCATAATGCGACAGGCGCAGGTTTACCGCTGGCAAATCCCGCTTGATGCGGGGGTGGTGCTGCGTGAGCGCCGCCTGAAAACACGTGATGGGTTGTTCGTTCATCTCAAAGAGGGTGAGCGCGAAGGCTGGGGGGAAATTTCTCCTCTGCCGGGCTTTAGCCAGGAAACACTGGATGACGTTCAACCCGTTGTGATGGCGTGGGCGAATAACTGGCGCGACGGTGCGCAGCCCCCGTTGCCGGACGAGCCTTCGGCAGCATTTGGTTTGAGCTGCGCGCTGGCTGAGCTTAGCGATGCGTTGCCGCAAGCGGCGGATTACCGCGCCGCGATGCTGTGTAGCGGTGACCCGGATGAGCTGTTCGCCGCGCTTGCTGCTCTTCCGGGTGAAAAGCTGGCGAAAGTGAAAGTGGGGCTGTATGAAGCGGTGCGTGACGGCATGGTGGTCAACTTGCTGCTGGAGTCGATTCCCGATCTCTATTTGCGCCTCGATGCTAACCGTGCCTGGACGCCGCTGAAAGCGCAGCAGTTTGCGAAGTATGTCAATCCGGCTTATCGCTCGCGCATTGCGTTTCTTGAAGAACCCTGCAAGACGCGCGAAGAATCACTGGCGTTTGCCCGCGAGACCGGCATTACCCTCGCCTGGGATGAAAGCCTGCGTGACGCGGACTTTCGTTTTGAGCCGCAAGCAGGTGTTGGCGCCGTGGTGATTAAACCGATGCTGACCGGCAGTTTGCAGAAAGTGCAACAGCAAGTCGCAACGGCTAAAGCGCTGGGGCTGACGACCGTTATCAGTTCGTCAATCGAATCGAGCCTTGGGTTGACGCAACTGGCGCGTATCGCCGCCTGGCTGACGCCGGGAACGGTGCCCGGCCTCGATACGCTGCAATTAATGCAAACGCAGCTGCTCCGTTGCTGGCCGGACAGTGATTTACCCTGCTTGCAGGTTGATGCGCTGGAACCATTACTATGATTTTTCCCGACTGGCCCTGGCGTTACTGGCGCAAGGTATGTGGCGAACAGGCCGCAATTCGCCTTGAGCAGCAAAGCCTTAACTGGCGTGAGCTTTGTGCGCGCATTGATAGGCTGGCCAGTGGGTTTGCCCGCCAGGGTGTGCAGTCGGGCGACGGCGTCATGCTACGCGCGCGCAACCAGCCAGAGACGCTGCTGGCGTGGCTGGCGCTGTTGCAATGCGGTGCGCGGGTTTTACCGCTGAACCCGCAGTTACCCGCCACGCAACTGGAGGCGCTGTTGCCACAGTTGACGCTGCGTTTCGCGCTCGATCTGGAGTCTGATGTGACGTATGCCAGCTTAACATCACTGGTGGTAAGCGAGTCTGGCGATGATTACGCCGTTGACTGGCAGCCACAGCGGCTGGCGTCGATGACCCTGACTTCCGGCTCGACCGGGCTGCCGAAGGCCGCAGTGCATACTTGTGCTGCGCATCTTGCCAGCGCGCAGGGTGTGCTGGCGTTAATCCCGTTTACTGCGAAAGACGACTGGCTACTCTCGTTGCCGCTGTTTCATGTTTCCGGGCAGGGGATTTTGTGGCGCTGGCTGCTGGCCGGCGCGCGGATCACCGTGCGGCAAAAAACACCGCTGGAGCAGGCGCTGGCCGGGTGCAGCCACGCCTCGCTGGTTCCGACTCAACTCTGGCGCTTGTTGAATGACAACGTACCGGTCTCGCTGAAGGCGGTGTTATTGGGCGGTGCGGCGATCCCCGTCGAACTCACACAGCAGGCACGCGAGCGCGGGATCCGCAACTGGTGCGGTTATGGTTTAACCGAGTTTGCCTCGACGGTGTGTGCGAAAGAAGCAGACGGCAAGCCTGATGTCGGTTACGCCCTGCCAGGGCGTGAAGTGAAAATCGTCGGTGAAGAAGTTTGGCTGCGCGCCGCCAGCATGGCTTCCGGCTACTGGTACAACGGAGAATTGCTCCCGCTGGTGAACAGCGAAGGCTGGTTTGCCACGCGCGATCGCGGCGAGCTGAATGATGGCTGCCTGACTATTCACGGCCGTCTGGATAATCTTTTTTTCAGCGGCGGGGAAAGTATCCAGCCAGAAGACGTTGAGCGTATTATTGCCCGCCACCCTCAGGTGCAGCAGGTGCTGGTGGTGCCGGTGGACGACGCCGAATTTGGGCAGCGTCCAGTGGCGGTGGTGGAGTGCACAGGCGATATTAATGCCGATGACCTGAGTCAATGGGTTGCCGATAAACTGGCCCGATTCCAGCAGCCAGTGCGTTGGCTGATGTTGCCCTCAGCGCTTAAAAATGGCGGTATTAAAATCTCCCGCCGCGCTGTTCAGCAGTGGGTTAGCACCCTTCACAGCAACACGTAAAAACAGCAGCAGGGCTATTTTTGCGAGCCTTCACGACAAACTGACTGAGCGATAAAACCTCTTCCGACAAGTGTGTTAGTTTGCGCCCTGGCTTCTGAAACGCAGGGATAGCGATGCCGCATTCATCTTCTTCTACACCGCATGATGCGGTGTTTCGTAAATTATTATCGCACGCGCAAACCGCCCGTGATTTTTTCGACATTCATCTGCCAGAGCACTTGATTGCACTCTGTGATCTCTCCACGCTTCAACTGGAATCTGGCAGTTTTGTTGAGGAAGACCTGCGATATTGCTACTCCGATATTCTTTACTCGCTGAAAACGCGCGCGGGCGACGGGTACCTTTATGCTTTGATTGAACACCAAAGCTCGCCGGATAAAAATATGGCCTTCTGATGCGCTATGCCATTGCTGCGATGCAGCGTCATCTTGATAAAGGGCATGGTGAATTGCCAATGGTTATCCCGATGCTTTTTTATCATGGACGTGTCACACCGTATCCGTGGTCGCTACGCTGGCTGGATGCCTTTCAGCTGCCACTGCAGGCGGAAAAGCTCTACACCAACGCGTTTCCACTGGTGGATATCACCCAACTTCCCGATGCTGAAATTGTGCAGCATCGACGTATTGCCATGCTTGAACTGTTACAAAAACATGTTCGGCAACGCGATATGCTGGAGTTTCAGGAGCAACTGGTCAGCCTGCTGGCGCTGGGCTACACTGGCGGCGAACAGTTGAAGACGTTGCTGCATTATTTGTTGAAAGCGGGGCATACCGCCGATCCGGCAGCGTTTCTCACCGCCATTGCCAGCAGAACCACGGATCACCAGCAAAAGGAGGCGTTAATGAACATTGCACAATTTCTTCGCGAAGAAGGCATGACGTTTGGCCTGGAAAAGGGGCGTGCCGAAGGAGTTCAACAAGAAGCGCTACGCATTGCTAAAGTGATGCTGGAAAAGGGAATGGCGCCCGATGTCGTGGCAACATTAACCGGGCTACCTGCGGAAGTGGTGGAAAAGGTCAGCCACTGAGCGCACTTTCAGAGCACCCCTTTCATCCTTAGCGTATTGCGGGTCGCATCGTTCAGATCGTAGCGGTGCAGATCCGCTGGCATCACCCACGCGTAATCCTGAAATTCGTCATTGATGCTGACTTCGCGATTGACGCTGATGCAATCAAAAATCAAGTAAATCATATAGATTTGCTCTTTGCTGCCATCGGCGTAAGTTTTCACCCGGATATCATCGCGAAACGTCCACGGCGTGATTTCGCTCAGTTCCAGCTTGTCACCCAGTTCCTCGCGGATCTCCCGGCGCAGTGCCTCTTCAATCCGCTCGCCCGGCTCCACACCGCCGCCGGATAATGCCCATTGGCCGGGGAAAACGCCGCGATCGTCGGCCATTTTACACAGCAAATAGGCGCCGTCGTTTTGAATCAGTGGGCACACAATCGTCCGTTGTCGCATGGTTAATTCCTTTAGAGGGATAAACAGAACGCGCAATGTTAACGCAAGCGCTGATATCGAAAAATTGACCCCGTCTATATTTCCTGACCTTTTTATTCATTCTTCTGACAGAAAAATAGGCGTACAATCAGAGGCTTTTGGGCATCAGGCCCGTTATGTGCGGAAATCAAAAATGAAGAAAGTTGCTTTATTAGGTTTAGCCAGCGTATTGCTGGCCTCTGCTGGGGCGCAGGCCGTGAGTCTGAACGGCCAGATTGGGAAAGATTACACCAACTTTGGTTTCGGTTTGGGTACCGAAACCAGCGGGATCGCCGTGAGCGGTAACTGGGCGCACAGTGAAGATGATGGTGATATCGCTGGCCTGGGGCTCGGTTACAACATCCCCCTTGGTCCGTTCCTTGCGACCGTCGGCGGGAAAGGTATTTATCTGAATCCGGACGTAGGCAGCGAAGGTTATGCTGTTGCCGTTGGTGGCGGGTTGCAGTGGAAAATTGCCAGCAGCTTTAGCATTTTCGGCGAGTACTACTACTCACCGGATTCCCTCTCCAGCGGCGTGAAAGAGTACCAGGAAGCGAACGCCGGTGCGCGTTACACCATTATGCGCCCGCTGACGGTTGAGGCCGGTTATCGCTACATCGACATGATCGGTAAAGAAGGACGTCGCGACAACGCCGTGGCTGACGGCCCGTATGTCGGCGTCAGCGCCAGCTTCTAATCCTCTGGCGCGGCATCTGTCCGCGCCCGTTTGTCTCCGTTTTTCCTCTGCGCATGCGCTATAGTGTTTCAACCTCGATTGCAGGAGCTAACGATGTTAAATGTGGAGATGTTATCGACCGGCGATGAAGTGCTGCATGGCCAGATTGTGGATACCAATGCGGCCTGGCTGGCTGACTTTTTCTTTAACCAGGGATTGCCCCTCATGCGCCGTAACACCGTGGGCGATAACCTTGATGATCTGGTCGCTATCCTGCGTGAACGTAGCGAGCACGCGGATGTGCTGATTGTGAATGGTGGGCTGGGGCCGACCAGTGACGATCTCAGCGCGCTGGCGGCGGCGACCGCCAAAGGTGAAGCGCTGGTGCTACATGAAGCATGGCTGGCACAGATGGAACGTTTCTTTACCGAACGTGGCCGCGTGATGGCACCAAGTAACCGCAAACAGGCCGAGATCCCGGCCAGCGCCGAACTGGTGGATAACCCGGTCGGTACCGCCTGTGGTTTTGCCCTGCAACTTAACCGTTGTCTGATGTTCTTCACGCCGGGTGTCCCGTCGGAATTTAAAGTGATGGTGGAACAAGAAATTCTGCCGCGCCTACGCGCACGCTTTACCTTACCTGAGCCGCCGGTTTGCCTGCGTTTAACCACTTTCGGGCGCTCAGAGAGCGATCTGGCGCAAAGCCTGCAACACCTTGAACTGCCGCCAGGCGTGGTGATGGGTTACCGCTCATCCATGCCGATTATCGAATTGAAACTGACCGGGTCGGCAGAGCATCGTGCCGCGATGGAAGCGCTGTGGCCTGAAGTGAAACGTGTTGCCGGTGAAAGTTTGATTTTTGAAGGCACCGACGGTTTACCGGCGGCGCTTGCCGCGAGCCTGCGGGAACGCCAACTGAGCCTGACGTTGAGCGAACAGTTCACCGGCGGTTTGGTTGCGTTGCAGCTTTCCCGCGCCGGAGCGCCACTGCTGGCCAGTGAAGTATTGCCGTCGCAAGCGGAAGCGCTGGCGCAAAGCGCCCGCTGGACCACCGAGTTGCGCAATCGCCATCTCGCCGGGCTGGCGCTGACGGTGACCGGTCTTGAAGAGGATCATCTCAACTTCGCGCTGGCGACGCCGGAAGGCACCCGCGCGCTGCGGGTGAAATTCAACACCAACCGCCACGGGCTGGTGGTGCGCCAGGAAGTGTGCGCCATGATGGCGCTGAATATTCTGCGCCGCTGGCTGGCGGGCAAAGACATTGCCAGCGATCACGGTTGGATCAATGTGGTGGAAACGCTGTCGGTAGAGTAATCGCTGAGGGTAACGGCGTGCCGTTACCCTAATGCGTTTGCCAGTAGCGTAATGGGATGTTCACAGCGTTTGCTGGTGGACATCTCAATTTGCCACTTGCAGGTTTCGCAATCCGTCACCACCAGATCTGCGCCACTGGCTTCAATTTGCTCAAATAACGGCGCGCCAATCGCCTGCGATGTTGGGTAGTTTTCGCTTTTAAACCCATAGGTTCCGGCAATCCCACAGCAGCGTGAATCCAGCACCGTTAGCTCAAGCCCCGGAATGCGTCGCAGCAATTCCAGCGTGTAGTGCGTCCAGCCCATTTTTTCCATATGACACGGCGTATGGTAGACCACCTTCAGCGGGGTTTCTCTCAGTTGCAGCGAGCGACCTTCGTCAAGCATGCGCCAGATCCAGCGCGTGGCTAAATCAATATGCGCGCGCAGATGGCTGTTATCCACATCCAGCAGGTGAGGATATTCGTCGCGCAGCGTAAAAGCGCAGGTGGAAGAGGTGGCAATAACCGGCAGCCCATCTGAGCCGATAGCCTGCTCCAGTGAGCGCACATTAAACTGCGCCTGTTTTTTCGCTTTATCGAAAAAACCATTCGCAATCAGCGGCACGCCGCAGCACTTTTCCCGTTGCAACAACTGTACGCCAATCCCCATATGGTTCAGCACGCGGATCAGGTCTTTACCCAACTGTGGATGGTTGTAATTCACGTAGCAACCGTGGAAAAACGCCACCTGTTGAGCAAATGTCTGTTGCTGTGCGGCAATGCTGCGATACCAGCGGCGAAATGTGCCGCTGGAATATTTTGGCAACGTGCGGTGGTGGTCGATTTTTAATGCGGTATCCAGCAACTGGCGCACGGGTTTGAGTGATGTTGCCGCATTGACCAACGGTGCCATCGGTGTCGACAGCGTACCCATCAAGTCGGTGTGACTGAGAATGGCATTGCGTATCGAGAGTTTTTTCGGCGCGTACTGGGCACGGGCGCGCTGAATAATATCGCCAATTTTCACCCCGGACGGACAGGCGGTTTCGCAGCGTTTACAGTTGGTGCAGTACTTCAGCGCATCATCATACAGCGCAGCGTCTTTTAGCCGTAGACGCTCGCCATCAGGGCCTGCTTGTTTCGGGCCGGGGTAAGCGGGATTTACGCGGCTGACCGGGCAGGCGGTGGTGCAAACGGTACATTTAATGCAGCTTTCAAAGTGCGTATTGTTCATTGTTCGCCTCCCTGTGCGCTAATTTGCTGTGCGGCATGCAGCGCGGTAACGACGCAAACGCCGCCGCCGCATCCCTGGGCAATGGCATCAAAACCGCCCAGCACGGAACCAATCACATAGAGATTGTTCACGGCGTTGCCCTGGCGCAAGCCGTGTAGTTGCGCGTCGGTCTGCACACCAAACTGCTGCCACGGCTGGCTGTCGAATACATCGTCGCGATACCAGTCCTGACGCTGTGCGCTTTGCAGTACGTCGAGATCAAACACGGTTTCCCGCACGCGATCGCGCCCGGCAATCAGCCCGTTACTGAAAAAGCTGCCGCTGGCGAGCACTACATTGCGCGCGCGCAGCGGGATATCTTCATGTTTCCGCGTCCACACATGTGTTACACGCTGGTCGGCGAGATCGGCACGCAGCACGTCGTCTCCCGGCATCCAGCTACCGCCGCTGCGTATAAAGGCTTGTTGCAGCAACAATTGCATACGCATTCCCGGTACGGAAGGCGGCAGCGTGGGCAGCAGACGCAGCGGGCAGGCCAGTTGCTGATTAAGGCGCGTAAAGACGCTGTTGTCCGTCAAGCCAAAACAGGCGGGCAGATAGAGCATCGTGTACTGCTGGCTTAGCGGCAGCAGCGCTTCGTACAGCGCGTTGTAGTGCTCTGGTTCGTCCAGCAGGCGGGCGATATTCACTGCGCGAAATTCGCTGGGGTTGTCGCGTAGTCGATCAAGCAGCGGCAACTCAATCTCTTCCGCCTGCGCGTTAACACCGCGTTTACGCAGCGCACCTGCCGCAAGCTGCGGCTGGAAATCGAGAAAACCGCTGATACCGACGACGCCCGTATTCTGGTTGGTTTCTGATTTTACCGGTACTTCCAGAGGGCTAAGCCAGGCGGTGCGGAATGTGCCAAGCGGCGTCACGCGCTGGTGCGGCGTATCAACATCGCCCTGTAACGCCAGCCCGCAATCTGCCAGCAGCGTCTGCGCCTGGTTTGCATAGTGGCGAACCTGTTCTGCGCCGAGCCGGGCGTACGGGTGATTAGCATGGTGCTGTTGGAGGTGCGCGATGGCGCTATCAAGCGTGTCGATGGGCTGACCATCGGGTAAATGCGAAAGCAAATCCAGCGAGCCGGAAGAGAAGCTCAAGGCACTCTGACCACGGCTGACAATGGCACAGCGCTGGCCGCTTTGCGCAAGGCGAATCCCGCACACTAAACCGGCCAGCCCGCCACCGACAATGACCGTATCAAATCTCATTTTCCGCCTCCTTTTCCAGACCGCACAATCCCTGATAAACCCAGCGTGTGAATTCGCTTTCACGCAGCGCATCGCCCCAGGCGACAGGTTTAACGCCTTTCCAGCGCTCATTAAGAAAACCGGCCAGTTGCTGCAGCGATTCACTTTCGGTAGTGACATGCATGCGGTTAAGCAATCCGGCAGCGCGGCAGGCGCACAGCTCGCCCTGGCAGGTGCCCATCCCGACGCGCGTGCGGCGGCGCAGATCGAGCAGCGAGTGGACATTCAGGTTTTCGACCGCATACTGCACTTCCCCGGCGGTAACCGCCTCACACTCGCAAACCAGGCTGCGGTTATGTCTGTCGCTGCCAAGCCAGGCTGGTGTGCGGTCGCCGTGGCGATAGACCGCCGATCCACGCAGCGGCGTCGGCAGAGAAATGATTTTCTTTAGCGCCAGTTCGGTCGGCTCGCGGGAACCGGGAAGCGGCGCGGTGGCGGTGGTGCAAGGAGTATGATGATTCAGCTTGCGGCAGACGGCATCCGTCGCCCATTCGGCCATCAGCCGGTAAGTCATCAGCTTGCCACCGGTGATAGTGATAAAACCTTCCAGCCCGTCGCGCTGTGCATGGTCCAGCAACACAATTCCCCGGCTGACATTGCGCCCGCTCGGGTCATCATCGCTGGCGACCAGCGGCCTCACACCGGCGTAAGCACGCAGGATGCGCGTTTTTGCCATTACCGGTGCCAGTTTTTCCCCTTCACGCAGCAGAATATCCACTTCGTCAGGCGTTACACGCAGGTCATCGATATCAGCGTAATCAATATGTGTTGAGGTGGTGCCAATCAGTGAGATGGTGTCGCCAGGCACCAGAATATCGGCATCGGCGGGTTTGCGGCAGCGGTTGATGACGTGCTGGTTAATGCGGTGATCAAGGATAAGCAGCGCACCTTTCGCCGGGAACATGCGGATCGTCAGGTCGGCATATTCGGCAATCCGCTGCCCCCAGATCCCGGCGGCATTCACCACCACAGGCGCATGCAATTCTTGAGTTTCTCCACTGGCGGGATGATAAAGGCGCACGCCGCTTACGGTGTCGCCGTGGCGGATAAGCCCGCAGACTTCGTGGCCAGTGAGGATTTTTGCGCCGTGTTCACGCGCGTCCAGCATATTGCTGGCGGTGAGGCGAAAAGGATCCACTGTGCCGTCCGGCACGCGCACTGCGCCAATCAGCGCTGGATTGACGCTTGGCTCCATGCGCAGCGCCTCCTGCGGTGACATGGCATGCGCCGGGATCCCCGCTTGCAGACAGGCGTCAATAAACTGGCGTTGATACACCAGGTCATCTTCCGGCAGGGTAATAAACAGGCCGTCTGTCGGTTCGATACAGTGGCGGGCGATGCGTTTGAGGATCTGGTTTTCGGCAATACATTCACGCGCTGATTCGTTATCAGTCACCGCGTAACGCGCACCGCTGTGCAGCAAGCCGTGGTTACGGCCGGTCGCGCCGGTGGCGATATCGTGGCGTTCAAGCAGCACCACGCGCAAGCCGCGCAGGGCGCAGTCGCGGGCGATGCCTGCGCCGGTCGCGCCGCCGCCGATAATAATCACATCGTAGTCACTGGAGTTGCGCATGTTCGCGTCCTTCTGGTCGACGTTCCTTAGCAATCATTTAGCCATACTATGATTGTGGTTTGTTTGATATCGCGCATATTCGAGCAAAAAACGAAAGTGAAACGCGCTTTCCTGCGTGAAGTTAGATGTTTGTCATATTTCTGTAACAATATCTGCGACAACTCATTCTCTCTTGTTAAAACTTTCACTACAATCCGCCGCGAATAACTCTGGTTATGTTCGTTTTCACTCATTAATGAAAGATATGAGTCTTACCGCGCCACGGAGGCCGCTATGTTAAGTATTTTTAGACCTGCTCCCCATCAATCGCGTCTACCTGATGCGCAAGTCGATCCGCTGTATCGTCGGTTGCGTTGGCAGATTTTCCTCGGGATCTTCTTCGGTTATGCCGCCTACTATCTGGTGCGTAAAAACTTTGCGCTGGCAATGCCTTATCTGGTTGAGCAGGGTTTTTCCCGTGGTGATCTGGGGTTTGCACTGTCCGGTATCTCGATTGCCTACGGCTTTTCGAAATTTATAATGGGTTCGGTATCGGATCGCTCGAATCCGCGCGTTTTTCTGCCTGCCGGGTTAATTCTGGCGGCGGCGGTGATGCTGTTTATGGGCTTCGTACCTTGGGCAACATCAAGCATCATGGTCATGTTTGTGCTGTTGTTCCTGTGTGGCTGGTTCCAGGGCATGGGCTGGCCGCCGTGTGGGCGCACTATGGTGCACTGGTGGTCACAAAAAGAGCGCGGCGGCATTGTGTCGGTGTGGAACTGTGCGCATAACGTGGGCGGTGGCATTCCTCCGCTGCTGTTCCTGCTGGGGATGGCATGGTTTAACGACTGGCATGCAGCGCTGTATATGCCCGCGTTTGGCGCGATTGTGGTGGCGATTTTTGCCTTTGCGTTGATGCGTGACACTCCGCAATCTTGTGGTTTACCGCCGATTGAAGAGTACAAAAACGACTACCCGGATGATTACAGCGACAAGCATGAAGAAGAGTTGTCCGCAAAGCAGATTTTCATGCAGTACATTCTGCCGAACAAACTGCTGTGGTATATCGCAGTCGCGAACGTGTTTGTTTACCTGCTGCGCTACGGCATTCTCGACTGGTCACCGACCTACCTGAAAGAGGTGAAACACTTCGCGCTGGATAAATCCTCGTGGGCCTATTTCTTCTATGAGTATGCGGGCATTCCCGGCACGCTGCTGTGTGGCTGGATGTCGGATAAAGTCTTCCGCGGCAATCGCGGCGCAACGGGCGTGTTCTTTATGACGCTGGTGACCATTGCGACTATCGTTTATTGGTTGAACCCGCCGGGTAACCCGAGCGTGGATATGGCCTGCATGATTGTTATCGGCTTCCTGATTTATGGCCCGGTAATGTTGATTGGTCTGCATGCGCTGGAGCTGGCACCGAAAAAAGCAGCGGGCACGGCGGCGGGCTTTACCGGCTTGTTTGGCTATCTTGGAGGGTCTGTCGCCGCCAGCGCCATTGTTGGTTACACCGTTGATTTCTTCGGCTGGGATGGCGGCTTTATGGTGATGATTGGCGGCAGCATTCTGGCGGTTTTACTGCTGATTATCGTGATGATTGGCGAGAAACGTCACCATGCCGACGTGCTGGCGCGTCGCAGCTAAAATGGAGCTTGGATGAAAACCACTTTCAGCCGTATGACCTTAAGCCTGCTCTTGGCTGGTGTGTTAACCAGCCAGGCGCTGGCCGCCGATAAAATCGTTATCGCTCATCGTGGTGCCAGCGGTTATTTGCCGGAACATACCTTGCCGGCGAAAGCGATGGCCTATGCGCAGGGCGCGGATTTCCTTGAACAAGATCTGGTGATGACCAAAGACGACCAGTTGGTCGTTCTGCATGATCACTATCTCGACCGTGTGACGGATGTCGCGGAACGTTTCCCGCAGCGCGCGCGTAAAGACGGGCGTTTCTACGCCATCGACTTTACGCTCGACGAGATCCGCTCGCTGAGATTTACCGAAGGGTTCGAGCTGGAAAAGGGCAAGAAAGTGCAGGTTTATCCGGGCCGTTTCCCGATGGGGAAATCCGATTTCCGTATTCACACGTTTGAAGAGGAGATCGAGTTTGTGCAGGGTTTGAACCACTCCACGGGCAAGAACATCGGTATTTATCCGGAGATCAAAGCGCCCTGGTTCCACCATCAGGAAGGGAAAGACATTGCCGCAAAAACGCTGGAAGTGCTGAAAAAGTACGGCTACACCAGCAAGCAGGACAAGGTGTACCTGCAATGTTTTGACGTCAATGAGCTCAAGCGTATTAAGAATGAGCTGGAACCGAAGATGGGGATGGATCTCAAACTGGTGCAGCTGATTGCGTATACCAAATGGCATGAAACGCAGGAGCAGCAGCCGGACGGTAAATGGGTGAATTACCGTTACGACTGGATGTTCAAACCCGGTGCGATGAAGCAAATTGCGCAGTATGCCGACGGCATCGGCCCGGACTACCACATGCTGGTGGCAGACGGTTCAAAACCGGGGAACGTTAAGCTAACGGCAATGGTTAAAGAGGCGCATGCCAGCCATTTGCAGGTGCATCCGTTTACCGTCCGTGCGGATCAGCTTCCGCCGTATGCGAGCAACGTCGATCAGTTATATGACGTGTTGTATCAGCAGGCAGATGTGGAGGGGCTGTTCACAGACTTCCCGGATAAAGCGGTGCAGTTTTTAAAAGATAATCCGCAGTAGGTAGGATGAGGTAGGCCGGGTAAGCACTGAGCTGCCCGGTACTTTTGCCTATTAACGCTTATCAAGCTTACGAACAGGTGATTATGATGACGGACAGAATAGGCACCATAAAGAATGTTTGAAAAAATACAAATTAACTCAAAGAGTTAATGACTGAATTGGCCTTGTTTATCTTTTTTGCGTAAATCTATTTCTATAAGTCTCCAGAATACTTGGTTGAGTGTAGAGAAGGCTGAGTTAAACTAACCCAATGAGTTTTGAAATGGATTAGTAGATGGAAGCTAAAATTTTAAAAGTTCTGGTGGCATTAGGTATTCCTGGTGTTGCATTAGGAATATTTTATCTCTTATTCAATAAATTTGAGTTTAAATTTTCCGAAGTGGGTGCTACATGGACTGCAGCGATTGTTGTACTATTTATAGTTGCGATAACAGGTGTGACTTTTTTTTCACTATATAAATGGTCTCCCTCAAAGGTTCGTACTCCGGGAAATGATGCACAAGAATTAGTTTTTCAAGTTAAAGAAGAAAGGATTACATATGACGTCATGGTAAAGAGCCTAAGATATGATGTTGTGAAAATACATGCACATACCCATTATTTAGGAATAGCAGCAGAGTCTTATTGGATAAAACATAAGTACCCAGAGGCAAAAATACTTAGCCAAAGTCTAACTACATTGGACAGGATAACTAAAGACGAAAAAAATAGTGAGATTTATTTTGATATTATCAAAATGAAATTTCCTGATGGAAGGGAAAAAGATATTTACTTTGATATAAGTGAATTTTTCGATGACGCTACATCAATTTTGCTTAACCACTATAATGCAAATATGGCAAGTAAGTTAGCAAAACTATATCGATAAAAAAGTAAATACAACCCCGTATGTAAAAAAGGGCCATATGGCCCTTTTTTACATCTCGATTTCGATATCGCCTTTCGCCCGACAGCAGCAGGGCAAAATTTCCCCTTCGTTGATAAAAGCCAGCGGCTCGGCAATCCAGTCAACCTGGCCCGCCACCAGACGGCAGCGGCAGGAACCGCAATAGCCTTCGCGACACTGGTATTCAACTTCCACCTGGTGCGATTCAAGCGCCTCCAGCAGGGAAGGGTGCTCATCCCGACACAGCACCTGTGTGCCGGAAAGGCTAAGCGTTACGCGGCTCATCAGAGCTGGAAGCTGCTCAGATCGTCAGTGTCGACTTCAGAGTCGATCTGGCCGACCAGATAGGAGCTGACTTCCACTTCCTGCGGTGCGACCTGCACGTTATCGGAAACCAGCCAGGTGTTGATCCACGGAATCGGGTTTGAGCGCGTCTGGAATGGCAGATCGAGGCCCACCGCCTGCATGCGGATGTTGGTAATGTACTCAACATACTGGCAGAGAATGTCTTTGTTCAGACCGATCATTGAACCGCCCTGGAACAGGTATTCCGCCCACTCTTTTTCCTGCAATGCCGCCTGTACGAACAGGTCATAACACGCTTGTTTGCACTCTTCGGCAATCTCGGCCATTTCCGGGTCATCGACGCCGGAACGCAGCAGGTTCAGCATATGCTGAGTGCCGGTCAGGTGCAGGGCTTCGTCACGGGCAATCAGACGAATGATTTTGGCGTTGCCCTCCATCAGCTCACGCTCGGCAAAAGCGAAGGAGCAAGCAAAGCTGACGTAGAAGCGAACCGCTTCCAGCGCGTTCACGCTCATCAGACACAGGTAGAGTTTCTTTTTCAACTCACGCAGGCTGATGGTCACGGTTTTGCCGTTGACGTTGTGTGTGCCTTCACCGAGCAGGTGCCAGTAGCTGGTCATTTCAATCAGCTCGTCGTAGAAGTGCGAGATGCCTTCCGCGCGCTTGAGGATCTGCTCGTTGGTGACGATATCGTCAAACACCACCGCCGGATCGTTAACGATATTGCGGATAATATGGGTGTATGAGCGTGAGTGGATCGTTTCTGAAAACGCCCAGGTTTCCACCCAGGTTTCGAGTTCCGGGATGGAGATCAGCGGCAGCAACGCGACGTTTGGGCTGCGACCCTGAATGGAGTCCAGCAGCGTCTGGTATTTTAGGTTGCTGATAAAAATGTGCTTTTCGTGTTCGGGCAGTGCCTGGAAATCGATACGGTCGCGGGAAACGTCAACTTCTTCCGGACGCCAGAAGAAGGAGAGTTGTTTCTCAATCAGCTTTTCAAAGATGTCATATTTCTGCTGATCGTAGCGCGCCACGTTAACCGGCTGGCCAAAGAACATTGGCTCCAGCAACTGATTGTTTTTCGTCTGTGAAAAAGTGGTGTATGCCATGGAATGTGAGTCCTGTCTTGCGAAAAAAAAGGGCGGGTTTCCCCGCCCCTTAGTTAGATCTTACATGCGCCGCTTTCGCAGCCATCGTCCTGGATGGAAGGCGCCATGTCATCCTGCGCATCTTCCGCACCATCGCGGGTGTTTTGATAGTACAGCGTTTTCACACCAAATTTGTAGGCCGTCAGCAAGTCTTTCAACAATTGTTGCATCGGCACTTTGCCCGACGGGAAGCGTGACGGGTCATAGTTGGTATTCGCCGAAATCGACTGATCGATAAATTTCTGCATGATGCCGACCAGTTGCAGGTAGCCGTCGTTATTTGGCATTTCCCACAGCAGTTCATAGGCGTTTTTCAACTGCTCGTAATCCGGCACGACCTGACGCAAAATGCCATCTTTCGACGCTTTGATGCTCACATGGCCGCGCGGTGGTTCAATGCCGTTGGTGGCATTGGAGATCTGCGACGAGGTTTCAGACGGCATCAGCGCGGAGAGCGTGGAGTTACGCAGGCCGTGCGTTTTGATCGATTCACGCAACGCTTCCCAGTCGTAATGCAGCGGTTCGTTGGTAATACCGTCGAGATCTTTCTTGTAGGTGTCGATTGGCAAAACACCCTGCGAGTAGGTGGTTTCGTTGAACCACGGGCACGCGCCTTGCTCTTTCGCCAGTTCGTTAGAGGCTTTCAACAACCAGTATTGAATGGCTTCGAAAGTCTGATGCGTCAGGTTGTTAGCGCTGCCGTCAGAGTAACGTTTGCCGTTCTTCGCCAGCCAGTAAGCAAAGTTGATGACGCCAATACCCAGCGTACGGCGGCCCATCGCGCCACGTTTAGCGGCCAGAATCGGATAATCCTGGTAATCCAGCAGGGCATCAAGCGCACGCACCGCAAGCGTTGCCAGCTCTTCCAGTTCGTCGAGGTTTTTAATCGCGCCAAGGTTAAACGCAGAGAGCGTACAGAGCGCGATTTCACCGTTTTCGTCGTTTACATCATCCAGCGGCTTGGTCGGCAGGGCGATTTCCAGGCACAGGTTGGACTGACGTACCGGCGCAACAGCCGGGTCAAACGGGCTATGGGTGTTGCAGTGATCGACGTTCTGAATGTAGATACGGCCAGTAGAAGCACGTTCCTGCATCATCAGTGAGAACAGTTCCACAGCTTTAATACGCTGTTTGCGGATGCTGTCGTCTTTTTCATATTGGGTGTACAGGCGTTCGAACTCGTCCTGATCGGCGAAGAACGCATCGTACAGACCCGGCACGTCGGACGGGCTGAACAGGGTGATCTCTTCACCTTTCAGCAGACGGGTGTACATCAGTTTGTTGATCTGTACGCCGTAGTCCATGTGACGCACGCGGTTGCCTTCCACGCCACGGTTGTTTTTCAGTACCAGCAGGCTTTCGACTTCCAGGTGCCACATCGGGTAGAACAGGGTTGCTGCACCGCCGCGCACACCGCCCTGCGAGCAGGATTTCACTGCTGTCTGGAAGTGTTTGTAGAACGGGATACAACCGGTGTGGAACGCTTCACCACCGCGGATCGGGCTACCCAGTGCACGAATGCGCCCGGCGTTGATGCCGATACCGGCGCGCTGGGAAACGTATTTCACAATCGCACTGGAGGTAGCGTTAATGGAGTCCAGGCTGTCGCCGCACTCGATCAGTACGCAGGAGCTGAACTGACGGGTAGGCGTACGCACGCCGGACATGATCGGCGTCGGCAGCGAAATTTTGAACGTGGAAACGGCATCGTAGAAACGCTTCACGTAGTCCAGACGGGTTTCACGCGGATAGTTGGAGAACAGACACGCGGCAACCAGGATATAGAGGAACTGCGCGCTCTCGTAGATCTCGCCGGTCACGCGGTTCTGCACCAGGTATTTGCCTTCCAACTGCTTCACCGCAGCGTAAGAGAAGTTCATATCGCGCCAGTGGTCGATAAAACCGTCCATCTGCTTGAACTCTTCTTCCGTGTAGTCTTCCAGCAGATGATGATCGTATTTGCCAAGCTCGATCATTTTCTTCACATGGTCAAACAGCGCTGGTGGTTCAAACTGGCCGTAGGCTTTTTTACGCAGGTGGAAAATCGCCAGGCGTGCGGCCAGGTACTGGTAGTCAGGCGCATCGCGGGAGATCAGATCCGCAGCGGCCTTAATGATGGTCTCGTGGATATCGGACGTTTTGATACCGTCGTAGAACTGAATGTGCGAGCGCAATTCGACCTGAGAGATGGATACGTTACTTAGCCCCTCTGCCGCCCAATCCAGTACTCGATGAATTTTGTCGAGATTGATGCGCTCAGTGCCACCATCACGCTTTGTCACCAGCAGACTCTGATTCATGTGATTACCTGTCCGTGAAATAGAAAATATCCCCCATTTATCCACATTTCGTTGCTGTGATTAACTCTGTGGATAAATACTACATATAGGGGGTTTGCGATAAGAGAAACGCTATATGGTGAGTATTCTAGTAAGGATTCTTTTCAGTACAAGAGTTGATTTTGAGGTTAAATTGAGGTTGTGAAAGGGTGATAATCGCTAAGTCCTCGTATCGTAAGGCCTGGCGGCGATGTCAACATTTTGCAAAAAAAAATGAATTTTTGATCGAGTGCTGATTTCTTCGTCGAGAAATGCAATTGCGCAGTTTGATGCTGCGCAATCTTCTATCACTTTATCTGATGACCTTAGTCATTTTTTGCCGTTGTATGTAACATATAATTCACATCTACACCCAGCCCTAACGTAAACTGGTTCAACAGCGGATTGTAATGTAACCCGGTAATGTGACGTTCCTGTAACACGGTGTCGTCAACCCACGTTAAGAGCTCAGCTGGCTTAATAAATTTCTTCACGTCGTGCGTACCTTTCGGCACCATGCGCAGCACATATTCCGCGCCAACTACCGCCATCAACCAGGCTTTGCCGTTGCGGTTAATGGTAGAGAAGAAAACATGGCCGCCGGGTTTGACCAAGTGCGCACAGGCTTTCACCACCGATTGCGGATCCGGAACATGCTCGAGCATCTCCATGCAGGTCACAACGTCATACTGCTGTGCGTGTTTTGCCGCGTGTTCTTCCACGGTTTCCTGCACATAATTGACCTGAATACCTGACTCCAGCGCATGCAAACGCGCCACCTGGAGCGGTTCAAAGCCCATATCAAGCCCGGTAACATCAGCGCCTTCTTGCGCCATGCTTTCTGCCAGAATTCCGCCGCCGCAACCGACATCGAGCACTTTCTTACCGAACAGACCGCTAGCATGTTCGCTAATATAGTCCAGACGCAGCGGGTTAATGCGGTGCAGGGGTTTAAACTCACCTTCTTTATCCCACCAGCGCGAGGCAACTGCCTCAAATTTGGCGATTTCAGCATGATCAACGTTTTGAGCGACCGGCGTTTTTTCGGCATTCATGGGCGCAATAACTCCTCTATCAATAAGACCCGTGAGTATATCAGGCCAACGGGATGAATAAACCTTTGCACGGGTGTTATAGGTTTACCTGTATCAGAGCGGTTGTGTTATAATTTGCGACCTTTGAATCCGGGATACAGTAGAGGGATAGCGGTTAGATGAGCGACCTTGCGAGAGAAATTACACCGGTTAACATCGAGGAAGAGCTGAAGAACTCTTATCTGGACTATGCGATGTCGGTCATTGTTGGCCGTGCGCTTCCGGATGTCCGAGATGGCCTGAAACCGGTTCACCGTCGCGTACTTTACGCCATGAACGTATTGGGCAATGACTGGAATAAAGCCTACAAAAAATCTGCCCGTGTCGTTGGTGACGTAATCGGTAAGTACCATCCGCATGGTGATTCCGCGGTGTACGATACCATTGTCCGTATGGCGCAGCCGTTTTCACTGCGTTACATGCTGGTCGATGGCCAGGGGAACTTCGGTTCCATCGATGGCGACTCTGCGGCGGCAATGCGTTATACGGAAATCCGCCTGGCGAAGATTGCCCACGAATTGATGGCCGATCTGGAAAAAGAGACGGTTGATTACGTCGATAACTACGACGGCACCGAAAGAATCCCCGATGTGATGCCAACCAAGATCCCGAACCTGCTGGTGAACGGTTCTTCCGGTATTGCAGTCGGTATGGCAACTAACATTCCGCCACACAACCTGACGGAAGTGATCAACGGCTGCCTGGCCTATATCGATAATGAAGACATCAGCGTTGAAGAGCTGATGGTGCATATTCCAGGGCCAGATTTCCCGACTGCGGCGATCATCAACGGTCGCCGTGGCATTGAAGAAGCCTATCGCACCGGTCGCGGCAAGATCTACATTCGTGCTCGTGCGGAAGTGGAAACCGACGCGAAAAGCGGTCGCGAAACCATTATCGTGCACGAAATTCCGTATCAGGTGAACAAAGCGCGCCTGATCGAGAAGATTGCCGAGCTGGTGAAAGAGAAACGCGTTGAAGGCATCAGCGCGCTGCGCGACGAGTCTGATAAAGACGGTATGCGCATTGTTATTGAAATCAAACGCGACGCAGTGGGTGAAGTGGTTCTGAATAACCTCTACTCCCAGACGCAATTGCAGGTTTCCTTCGGTATCAACATGGTCGCTCTGCACCATGGTCAACCGAAGATCATGGCGCTGAAAGAAATTCTGGCCGCGTTTGTGCGCCACCGCCGTGAAGTGGTGACGCGTCGTACGATTTTCGAACTGCGTAAAGCCCGCGACCGCGCGCATATCCTCGAAGCGCTGGCTGTGGCGCTGGCGAACATCGATCCGATTATTGAACTGATCCGTCGTGCGCCGACGCCTGCCGAAGCGAAAGCAGGCTTGATCGCACAGCCGTGGGATCTGGGCAATGTCTCGTCGATGCTGGAACGTGCGGGCGATGATGCGGCGCGTCCGGAATGGCTGGAGCCGGAGTTCGGTATTCGTGATGGTAAATACTATCTGACCGAACAACAGGCACAGGCGATTCTGGATCTGCGCTTGCAGAAACTGACCGGCCTTGAGCATGAAAAACTGCTCGATGAGTACAAAGAACTGCTGGCGCAGATTGCCGAGCTGTTGTACATCCTTGGCAACGCTGACCGCCTGATGGAAGTGATTCGCGAAGAGCTTGAGCTGGTTCGTGAACAGTTTGGCGACGAGCGTCGCACCGAAATTACCGCGAACACTGCCGATATCAACATCGAAGACCTGATCAATCAGGAAGATGTTGTGGTGACGTTGTCGCATCAGGGCTATGTGAAGTATCAGCCGCTGACCGACTACGAAGCCCAGCGCCGTGGCGGTAAAGGTAAATCGGCTGCGCGTATTAAAGAAGAAGACTTTATTGACCGCCTGCTGGTGGCCAACACCCATGACACCATCCTCTGCTTCTCCAGCCGTGGACGTCTGTACTGGATGAAGGTTTATCAGTTGCCGGAAGCGAGCCGCGGCGCACGTGGTCGCCCGATCGTCAACCTGCTGCCGCTGGAGCCGAACGAACGTATCACCGCGATCCTGCCGGTGCGGGAATATGAAGAGGGCGTGAACGTCTTTATGGCGACCGCCAGCGGTACCGTGAAGAAAACCGCACTTACCGAATTCAGCCGTCCGCGCTCTGCCGGTATTATTGCTGTCAACCTGAACGAAGGCGATGAGCTGATTGGCGTCGATCTGACTTCAGGCAGCGACGAAGTGATGCTCTTCTCTGCGGCGGGCAAAGTGGTGCGCTTTAAAGAAGGTGCCGTGCGTGCAATGGGTCGTACCGCGACCGGTGTTCGTGGCATCAAGCTTGCGGAAAAAGACAGCGTCGTATCGCTGATTGTTCCGCGTGGCGAAGGCGCAATCCTGACGGTGACGCAGAACGGTTACGGTAAACGGACTGCAGAAACCGAGTACCCGACCAAGTCGCGCGGTACACAGGGCGTTATCTCCATCAAAGTTACCGAGCGTAACGGCGCAGTAGTCGGCGCAGTGCAGGTTGATGATTGCGACCAGATCATGATGATCACCGATGCCGGTACGCTGGTGCGTACACGTGTCTCGGAAATCAGCGTGGTAGGGCGTAATACCCAGGGCGTTATTCTGATCCGCACAGCGGAAGATGAAAGCGTAGTGGGTCTGCAGCGCGTTGCTGAGCCGGTAGATGATGAAGAGCTAGACTCCATCGATGGTAGCGTGGCGGAAGGCGATGATGATATCGCGCCGGAAGTGGACACCGATACCGATGACGACGCGGCGGAAGACGACGCCGAGTAATGCGTTATAAGGGCCGGCTTCCGGCCCTTTTTCATTGCCGTTGCGGCCTTTGCGATTTATCGCTACCTTAATCACACTCTTTTTTAACTTCCTTGTGGCGGAGTTTCCCCAGGTTGAAATACCTCGTCTCTTTTCGCAGCACCCTGAAAGTCTCCCGCTATCTGTTCAGGGCCCTGGCGCTATTGCTTTGGCTGTTGATTGCCTTTTTTTCTGTCTTTTACATTGTTAACGCCTTGCATGACAAAGAGTCGGAAATTCGCCAGGAATTTAACCTCAGTTCCGATCAGGCGCAGCGCTACATTCAGCGCACTTCTGACGTGATGAAAGAGCTGAAGTACATCGCCGAAAACCGCCTGACGGCGGAAAACGGTATTCTGACCTCGCGCAATCGCGACGACAAAACCGAAGTTCCGACATTTTTACCGCTATTCCCGGATTCTGACTGCTCCGCCATGGGCAGCTCATGGCGCGGCTCGCTGGAGTCACTGGCGTGGTTTATGCGCTACTGGCGTGATAATTTCTCCGCCGCTTACGATCTTAACCGCGTGTTTTTGATCGGCAGCGACAATCTCTGCATGGCCGACTTCGGTCTGCGCGATCTCCCCGTTGAACGCGATGACACACTGAAAAGCCTGCATGAACGCATCGTTAAATACCGTAACGCGCCGCAGGATGAGCGCAGTAACAACGTGTACTGGATGAGCCAGGGGCCGCGTCCGGGCATCGGTTATTTCTACGCGCTAACGCCGGTTTACCTCGGCAACCGCCTGCAAGCTTTGCTGGGTACTGAACAGTCCATTCGCATGGAAAACTTTTTCACGCCGGGTAGCCTGCCAATGGGCGTGACCATTCTGGACGACAATGGGCACGCGTTGATTTCCCTTACCGGCCAGGATAGCGGCATCGTCGTCGATCCACGCTGGATGCAGGAACGTTCGTGGTTTGGTTACACCTCGGGTTTCCGCGAACTGATCCTGAAGAAGAGCCTGCCGCCTTCATCGCTGAGCGTGGTTTACTCCGTACCGGTAGATATGGTGCTGGAACGTATTCGCATGCTGATCCTGAATGCTGTGTTGCTGAATGTACTGGTCGGGGTGGCGCTATTTACCCTTGCGCGCATGTACGAGCGGCGGATTTTTATTCCGGCGGAAAATGATGCCCAGCGGCTGGAAGAGCATGAGCAATTCAACCGTAAAATCGTCGCCTCCGCGCCGGTGGGGATCTGCATTTTGCGTACTCAGGATGGCACTAACATCCTCAGTAACGAGCTGGCGCACAACTATCTGAACATGCTGACACATGAAGATCGGCAGCGGTTAACGCAGATTATTTGTGGGCAGCAGGTCAATTTCGTCGATGTGCTGACCAGCAATAACACCAATTTGCAAATTAGCTTTGTTCATTCACGCTACCGCAATGAAAACGTGGCGATTTGCGTGCTGGTGGATGTTTCCGCCCGCGTGAAAATGGAAGAGTCGTTGCAGGAGATGGCGCAAGCGGCGGAGCAGGCGAGCCAGTCGAAATCGATGTTCCTTGCAACAGTCAGCCATGAGTTGCGTACGCCGCTGTACGGTATTATCGGTAACCTCGATCTGTTGCAAACGAAAGAGTTGCCGAAAGGGGTCGACAGGCTGGTCACCGCGATGAACAACTCGTCGAGCCTGTTGCTGAAAATTATCAGCGATATCCTCGACTTCTCGAAAATTGAATCTGAGCAGTTGAAAATTGAGCCGCGAGAATTTTCCCCGCGCGAAGTGATGAGCCATATCACTGCCAACTATTTACCGTTGGTGGTGCGTAAACAACTGGGGCTGTACTGCTTTATTGAACCGGATGTGCCTATGGCACTCAACGGTGACCCGATGCGTTTACAGCAGGTGATTTCCAACCTGTTAAGCAACGCGATTAAGTTCACCGATATGGGCTGTATTGTGCTGCATGTGCATCGCGATGCGGATTATCTCAGCATTCGCGTACGTGATACTGGTGTGGGTATTCCCGGTAAAGAAGTGGTGCGTCTGTTCGACCCCTTCTTCCAGGTGGGGACAGGCGTGCAGCGTAACTTCCAGGGAACCGGGCTGGGGCTGGCGATTTGTGAAAAATTGATCAGCATGATGGATGGCGATATTTCCGTTGATACCGAGCCGGGCATGGGAAGCCAGTTCACTATCCGTATTCCGCTTTATGGCGCTGTGGCACCGGTTCGCGCTGATGTTGATGGCCTGGCGGATACGTGCTGCTGGCTGGCGGTGCGCAATGCCTGGCTATCAGGTTATTTACAGACGTTACTGCAATGGCACGGTATTCAGGTTAAGCAGTACGATGGGCGCGCGCTGGGCAATCAGGATACGTTGATAACCGATGATGAACTCACCCCGCCGTGGACCGGACGCGCGGCTATTATTTTCTGCCGTCGTCATATCGGTATTCCTGTCGAACGTGCGCCGGGCGAATGGTTGCACAGCGTCGCTTCGCCACACGATCTGCTGGCGCTGCTGGGGCGCATTTACCGGGTGCAGGTTAGTGAGCCGCAGGCGAGCAACGCGCTTCCGGCCGACAACCGGGAAGCAGCACGCAACGATGACATGATGATTCTGGTGGTGGACGATCATCCAATCAACCGCCGCCTGCTGGCCGATCAGTTGGGATCGTTGGGATATCAATGTAAAACCGCCAATGACGGCGTGGATGCGTTGAATGTTCTGAGTAAAAACCGTATCGATATTGTACTCAGTGATGTCAACATGCCGAATATGGACGGTTACCGCCTGACACAACGTATTCGTCAGTTGGGGTTAACGCTGCCGGTCATTGGTGTGACGGCTAACGCGCTGGCGGAAGAGAAGCAGCGCTGTCTGGAATCGGGCATGGATAGTTGCCTGTCGAAGCCGGTGACTCTGGATATTCTCAAGCAAACGCTGGCGGCCTATGCCGCGCGGGTAAGAAACAGCCGGGAATAAAAAAGAACCCCGGCGGGCACCGGGGTTGGAGGATTACTCTTTTTCCGTCTGCGTCAGGGTGACGGAGGAGAGATAGTTCAGCAGCGCGATATCGTTATCGACACCCAGTTTCATCATTGCGGACTTCTTCTGGCTACTGATGGTTTTGATGCTGCGGTTCAGCTTCTTGGCGATTTCCGTTACCAGGAAACCCTCGGCAAACAGTCGCAGCACTTCGCTCTCTTTCGGTGACAGACGTTTGTCACCGTAACCGCCAGCGCTGATTTTTTCCAGCAGGCGGGAGACGCTTTCCGGTGTGAATTTCTTGCCTTTTTGCAGCGCCGCCAGCGCTTTTGGCAGGTCTGTCGGCGCGCCCTGTTTCAGCACGATACCTTCAATATCAAGATCCAGTACCGCGCTCAGAATGGCCGGGTTATTGTTCATGGTAAGCACAATAATCGACAGCGTCGGGAAGTGACGTTTGATGTATTTGATCAGCGTGATGCCATCGCCGTATTTATCGCCCGGCATTGACAGATCGGTTATCAATACGTTTGCCTCAAGTTTCGGCAAGTTGTTAATCAGCGCTGTAGAGTCTTCAAATTCACCGACTACGTTTACCCATTCGATTTGTTCGAGTGACTTGCGAATACCGAACAGTACAATCGGATGGTCATCGGCAATAATTACGTTCATATTGTTCATGTATTAGGCTACCTTGCTACAGCAAGCTCTTGACGTAAGCGTCAATGTCGCTGATGTAATTTTCTATGCCTGGAGCATCGCTCTCGCGAATTAATTGCTCCAGCGTTTCACACAACTGCTTCCCAGGTACCAGATTAAGCATGGCAAACACCCCTTTCAGGCGGTGTGCCGTCTGCGCCAGCGCCGCGAAATCGCGCAACGCCGACTCAGTATACAACCTCTTAACATCATCGGGTACTGTGTCAACAAACAGCGCGTAATAGCCGCTGGCGTGGAGCTCGGCGTTTTCATCGCCCCCCAAAGGCGACTCCGGTACATCCTCCTGCGCCAGTTGCTCTTCAATGAGTTGCAATATTGCTCCCTGCATTGCATTACTCATATTAAAGTTCACGCGCAATTGGCCTGGGCCAATTTTCCGCACGCCTGCCTCATCATCGCTTAAAAGCAAGCCTGAGGCAGTAAGATTAGACGGATTATCTGTCAAAAAGAGATCATATTCTTGACTTGATAACCGCTCATCCGGGGAAATACAGCTTGCTCCCCAGTTTTCCAACTGGCGAACCACAATATTACGGATTTCGTTAGAGGTAATATCAATCATCGCCACCACGTCATCGAGTAATTTTTCTTCGCTTTCTGTCTGTTGCGGACGGGCCGCCATTTTCACATGCAGTGAGTAGCGGGTGCCCAGATCCTCACGTGCTTTAATATTCAAATGCCCGCCAAGCTTACGCGCCAGCTGATCGCACAGCCAGAAGGTGAGGGCGTTCGCTTTTCCGTACTGATCACCTTGCGTATCGTTAAGGAACGGGAAATGCAGGTTATCAATTTCGCTGGCGTTCACACCCACACCGGTATCGAGAATACGGAAGGTCAGGCGGTCTTCCGCCGATTCGTCCACATTCACTTCAAGCGTAATTTTGCCCATCTGCGTAGTCGTGACCGCGTACTGGATTAGCAGCAACAGGATCCGACGCAGTGCGTCGCGGTCGCCGTGACGCTCCTCATTCGCCGGAAGCGGGTTATTGATCAAGAGTTGCAGACCTTTACGTTTAATAACCGGCAGGACTTCCGGCACGACTTCGTCAATCAAATCTTGAATAGAGAATAGTGTAGACGAGCCTTTCCAGCTGTCGCTCTCCAGCATATGCGCCAGCTGGATTTCATCGACCAACTGGACCAGCCTGTCGGCGTGATCGGCGACAAGATTGCCCTCCTGGCTCTGCAACGCGGCGGCTTCGCTGGCCAGTGATTTCACCGGCTGTTTGAGCGACTCGGCAAGGTTACTCATAAAGCTGGCGCGGCCCTGCTGGTTTTTCTCATAAAGCCGTTGCGCCTGCTTCAGCTTTTTATTGACCAGCACTTCTCTGTCCTGGTCGCGGATAATAAAGATCTGCGTACGCGAGGCGACCTGGCTGCGGAACTGGCGGATTTCGTACAGCTCATTATTGATGGTGGCCTGAATCACGCCCTGATGCTGGTCGGCCATAGCTGTAATATTCTGCAAATTCAGGTGCGGCAGTAGATGATCGGCGATTTTATTGCTCAGAACGGTGCGGTTCGCTTCCTGATCGTGCACCAGCAGCCCCAGTGGCAGCAGTGATACGATCTCTTCATTAAAGGCGCGCAGCACGCGCAGTTCGTTACTCGCACCAGGCGCTGCCAGACCGTCGGTTTTACGTCCTGGCATCTGGCGAAAGGTTGTGTAACCGAACAACGCCAGCGCCAGCAGGCCGATATTCAGCAGTAACGGCAGCAGAATATTTTGCAGCGTATCCAGCAGCAGTGTCCCGAATGGCACCTGCCAGACCAGACGCAGGCCGGTGCCGTTCAACGCTGAGGAGATCTCTATGCGAGAACTATTAAAGTTGACGGTAACGCTGTCGGTTGTTTCCTTATCCTGCCCGCGCGTGTTGGTCTGCGTGGTATCGGGATCGAGACGGAAGCTATCCAGCGTCATGCCGGGAGGGATCAGATCATTAATCGGCAAATCGAATGCGACCACCGTGGCCAGATGGCCCGGCTGGTTGAATGTCGTACGCAGTGTGAAGTAATGGCCGTTTTGCCATGCCAGATGGCGCAGAGATGAAAAACTTTCGCGTTCATCAAGGGCATTCGCCTGCTGCAGCATTTCCGCACGGCGGGAATCGACAATATTACTGATCGTGGTGTCTTTGAAACCGGACGAAAGATCTTTTAGCGGCAACGTCGACACCAGGATCATGCTGTTATCCTGGCCGTTGAGGTAGTACATCGACCAGGGCACGGTTTCCGCGCCCCAAAGCGTATCGAGGTAAGTGGAGATGCGCTGCGTCATCTCCAGCGTCGAGCTGTCATGGGAACCAAAAATCAACGCTTCTGTTTTACGCCGCGGTTTTTCCAGGTAGTAAACATCTTGCTTTAAGCGCGTTTCTTGCAGACCTTCGCCAGACGTAGCGGCAGGTGCCGCTGCAATGTTGTCGTAGATTTGCCAGGTAGCGTAGCGCCAGGTGTCGATACGCTTATGAATAGCGTGGGTGATATCGACAATCTGATAGCTTTTATCTTTTAACCAGGCGTTGACCGCACTTTGGATCATCACCCCCATTGTCACCAACAGGACGATAATCAACAAAAGAAAGTAACGGGTGATGTTGCCCGGTATGAGGGAAAATTTGCCAGGGATCATTGTGTCCGATCGACTCATTCTTGTGTGGAACCCGTTATGACAACACTGCTGTAAACACTCAGCCTCGCTGAGACAATGTTGCTGCCATGCCGTAATAGCCGCCTATAACACGCGGCGAACGTATAGATGTTGTGTTGCAGAGCAGTGTACAGCAGGCAGTATATCGGTTAATGAGTGAATTTCCAGACTCTCTTTCCCGTTTCAACCTCGAAAACATAGGGATAGACATATTGACTAAATGTAGTAGCAAATATGTACAGCCTGGAAAAATTGTACATATATTTACCGGTTGGTTGTAAAAAGAACGCAATAAATAACAAACGATTAATTTGGTGAATGTGTCAATGAGAAATGTCTGGCATGGTAATTGATTAATTAATAGTCGTTACAAATCGTTATTATATCTAAGTAATTATTCAACTTGCGTAAAGAAAGGTAAAAAAAAACCGAATGCGAAGCATCCGGTTATAAGAGGGGTAAACAGACATTCAGATTCGAATGACGGTAATAAATAAAGTTAATGATGATAGCGTTAGGTATTTTAGTTGCGATTGAAGATTATGGTTTTGCATTCAGTGCTATGATTTTTATTTGTCTTATTATATTGTTTTTAAATGATTTTTTATTGGTTTTTGATTATTTGTGCGTATTTGTTTAGCTATTTGTGCGAAAAAAAGTTCCCTCAAATTTACAAAATGAAACATCTATCATTATGTATGAAACATCTTCAAAGTTTTCGTATCATATTCCAGTTGGATTATTTTTATTTTTTAAGCAAAATGATTTTGCCAGCTGATTAGAGGGTTAATCGGCAAGCAGTGGCAATAAAAATGCATATAACAGAGGGTTAATAAAATGAAACTTAAAGTTCTGTCCCTCCTGGTACCGGCTCTGCTGGTAGCAGGCGCAGCAAATGCGGCTGAAGTTTATAACAAAGATGGCAACAAATTAGATCTGTACGGTAAAGTAGACGGTCTGCACTATTTCTCTGACGACAGCAGCGCGGATGGCGATCAGACTTACGTCCGCTTTGGTTTCAAAGGCGAAACGCAGGTTAACGATCAGGTTACTGGCTACGGTCAGTGGGAATACAACGTTCAGGCCAATAACACTGAAACGTCCAGCGACCAGGCATGGACTCGTCTGGCCTTCGCCGGTATTCGCGTTGCTGATGTTGGTTCTTTCGACTACGGTCGTAACTACGGCGTTATCTATGATGTCACTTCCTGGACCGACGTTCTGCCGGAATTCGGCGGTGATACCTACGGTGCAGATAACTTCCTGCAATCCCGTGCTAACGGTGTGGCAACCTACCGTAATACCGACTTCTTCGGCCTGGTTGATGGTCTGAACTTTGCTCTGCAATATCAGGGTAAAAACAGCAGCGCTGAGAACAACTCTGCTGGCCGCAGCATGACGAGAGAGAATGGAGACGGTTATGGCGCGTCTCTGACCTACGATCTGGGCGCAGGCTTCAGCGTCGGCGGTGCGATGTCCTCTTCCAAACGTACTGACAGACAAAACCAGGTTGCTACAAACATCTATGGCGAAGGCGATCACGCTGAAGTTTATAGCGGCGGCCTGAAATACGACGCTAACAATATCTACCTGGCAGCGCAGTACTCCCAGACCTATAACGCAACCCGCTTCGGTTCTGCTAGTGATGCAGCGTATGGTTATGCCAACAAAGCGCAGAACTTTGAAGTGGTTGCGCAGTATCAGTTCGACTTCGGTCTGCGTCCGTCCATCGCTTACCTGCAGTCTAAAGGTAAAGATATTTCCGGCACGGGTGTTAAAGACTTCGGTGACCAGGATATCCTGAAATACATCGATGTTGGCGCGACCTACTACTTCAACAAAAACATGTCCACCTATGTTGATTACAAAATCAACCTGCTGGACGACAACGACTTCACGAAAGCCGCTGGCATTGCTACCGACAACGTTGTTGCACTGGGCCTGGTTTACCAGTTCTAAGTTAACAACCGTGATTATTAAGGGGCCGAAAGGCCCCTTTTTTATGGCCCGCGTCGGCCAAAGCTTTAGTTTTCGTGTAGGCTTGCCGCGAGTTAACAAATAACGAGAGACAGAGATGATTTTTCTTCGTGCCGGGGTAGTCGCGGCGTTGTTGTTATTGACCGGTTGCGACACCGGTAGCAAGGCACAGCCCACCGTGCTGGAAGGCAAAACCATGGGCACTTTCTGGCGCGTGAGCGTGGTGGATATCAACCCGCAACAGGCGCAGAACCTGCAACAAAAAATTCAGACGCAGCTGGATGCCGACGATCATCTGATGTCGACCTGGAAGGACGACTCCGCGCTGATGCGCTTTAACCACTCGACCAGCACCGCGCCGTGGCCGGTTAGCGCCGCGATGGCAGACATTGTGACCACCGCGTTGCGTGTCGGCGAGAAAACCGAAGGCGCGATGGATATTACCGTCGGGCCGCTGGTTAATTTGTGGGGTTTTGGTCCGGATAAACAGCCGGTAAAAACACCGGGCCAGACACAAATCGATGTGGCGAAGGCACGTACCGGTTTAGCGCATTTAACCGTGATTAATCGCGCCGGGGAGCAGTTTCTGCAAAAGGATCTGCCGGATCTGTTTGTTGACCTTTCGACGGTAGGCGAGGGGTACGCGGCGGATCACCTGGCAAGGCTAATGGAGCAGGAAGGGATCGCACGTTATTTGGTTTCTGTCGGCGGCGCGTTAGCCAGTCGGGGAATGAACGCACAAGGGCAGCCGTGGCGCGTGGCAATCCAGAAACCAACCGATCGCGAGAATACCGCCCAGGCGATGGTGGATATCAACGGTCATGGTATTAGCACCTCCGGCAGCTACCGTAATTATTACGAACTGGACGGCAAACGCATTTCACACATCATTGATCCGCGTAGCGGGCGTCCTATCCAGCATGCGCTGGTATCGGTCACTGTTATCGCGCCTACAGCACTGGAAGCAGATGCCTGGGACACTGGCCTCATGGTGCTCGGCACTGAGCAGGCAAAAGAAGTGGTGACGCGGGAAGGGCTGGCGGTATTTATGATTATCAAAGACGGCGATGGTTTCCGCACCTGGATGTCGCCGCAGTTTTCTGCGTTCCTGCTAAGCGAAAAAAATTAAACCGCAAGATTGCGGGTGTCTGGATCTGCGCATACGGGCACAGTGAGGCTAAGCTTACATGAGGAGCCTGACATGAATGACACCACATTATTAGATGAACAGCGCTGGCAAGCGGTGCTAGCGCGTAACGCGCAGGTCGATGGTCAGTTTGTTTTTGCCGTGCTGACAACCGGCATTTTTTGCCGACCTTCCTGCACGGCGCGCCACGCTTTGCGCCAGAATGTCCGTTTTTATCCTGACGCGCAGAGCGCCCTGGTCGCTGGGTTTCGCCCCTGTAAGCGCTGCCAGCCGGATAAATCCCACCCGCAGCAACAGCGGCTGGATAAAGTGGCCAAAGCCTGCCGTTTACTGGAGCAGGATACGCCCATTACGCTGGAGCAACTGGCTGCCGAAGTGGCGCTGAGCCCTTACCATTTTCACCGTTTATTTAAATCCGTTACCGGGATGACGCCAAAGGCCTGGCAACTGGCTTTTCGCGCTCGCCGCTTGCGTAATACGCTGGCAGAGTGTGAAACCGTAACCGACGCCGTGCTGGCAGCGGGCTTCCCGGATAGCAGCAGTTATTACCGCCAGGCCGATGCATCCCTGGGGATGACGGCACAGCAGTTTCGCCGCGGTGGCGATGCTGCCGACGTCTGGTATACGTTCAGTGACTGTGCGCTGGGGCGCTGTCTGGTGGCGGAGAGTGAGCGTGGAATTTGCGCCATTTTACTGGCTGACAGTGACGAGCAGCTTCTTGCCCAGTTGCAGGCGATCTTCCCGCGCGCTCAGCGTGCCCAGGCGAGTGAGGCATTCAGCGAACGTGTTGCGCAGGTGATTCAGCGTCTCGACAATGCCGATGCCCCCTTTACGCTGCCGCTGGATCTGCGCGGCACCGCTTTCCAGTTACAGGTGTGGCAAGCACTGCGCGAAATCCCCGCAGGCGAGACGGTAAGTTATCAGGCACTGGCGCAAAAGCTGGGTAAACCGCAAGCGGTGCGGGCGGTTGCCAGCGCCTGCGGTGCGAACAAATTGGCGATTGTGATCCCTTGTCATCGCGTGGTGCGCAGCGATGGCGCACTTGCCGGATATCGCTGGGGAATGACGCGCAAGGCACAATTGCTCCAGCGAGAAAGCACTAAAGAGGAGATGTAATGCTCGATCTGTTTGCCGGTGAACACCCCTGGCAGGAGCCGCTTGCGCCAGGTGCGGTCGTGCTGCGGCGCCTTGCGTTAGCACCAGCCGACCAACTTTTGCACGGCATTGCGCAAGTGGTTAATCAGTCGCCGCTGCGCCATATGGTCACGCCTGGTGGTTATACCATGTCGGTGGCGATGACCAACTGTGGCAAACTCGGCTGGACCACCGATCAGCGCGGTTACCTTTATTCGCCTGTCGATCCCCTGACTCAACAGCCGTGGCCGCCAATGCCTGCGGCTTTTTCCGCGTTGTGCCAGCAGGCGAGCGAGGCGGCGGGTTATCCGGATTTCCGTCCGGATGCCTGTCTTATCAACCGTTATGTGCCGGGTGCGAAATTGTCTCTGCATCAGGATAAAGATGAACCCGATCTGCGTGCGCCGATTGTGTCTGTGTCGCTCGGTTTACCGGCTGTTTTTCAGTTTGGCGGCCTGAAACGTAGCGATCCGCTGCAACGGTTGATGCTTGAACACGGCGATGTTGTGGTATGGGGAGGCGAGTCGCGGCTCTTTTACCACGGGATTGCGCCGCTGAAAGGTGGACATCACCCGGCCACCGGGGAGTGCCGTTACAACCTGACATTTCGTCAGACAGGCAATAGCGAACAAAAATAAGAATTATTCTTGATGTAACGTATTAGCCGTTTAAACTGCGGGCTGTTTTTGTCGACCGGGTGTTGTTATGGAACTTCTCCTTCTTGTCTGGCGTCAGTATCGCTGGCCTTTTGTCGGTGTGCTCGCGCTTACCCTCGTCAGTGCCGCGTTTGGTATCGGCCTGATTGCTTTTATTAACCAGCGGCTGATTGAAACTGTCGATATGTCGCTGACCGTCTTACCGGAGTTTCTCGGCCTGCTGTTGCTATTGATGGCAGTGACGCTGGGTTCGCAACTGGCGCTCACTTCACTCGGCCACCATTTTGTCTTCCGCCTGCGCAGTGAATTTATCAAGCGCATTCTCGACACACCGGTCGAACGCATCGAGCAACTGGGTAGCGCCTCGCTGCTGGCCGGTCTGACCAGCGACGTGCGTAATATCACCATTGCGTTTGTGCGCCTGCCGGAGCTGGTGCAGGGTATTATCCTGACCGTCGGTTCCTGTATTTACCTTGCGACGCTCTCTGGCAAGATGCTGGTGATCACTGCGCTGTGGATGGCGCTGACCATCTGGGGCGGGTTCGTGCTGGTGTCCCGTGTTTATAAACATATGGCGATGCTGCGTGAAACAGAAGACAAGTTGTACAACGATTTCCAGACCGTGCTGGAAGGGCGCAAAGAGCTGAATCTCAACCGCGAACGTGCAGAACATATTTTCGAGCAGATGTACCTGCCGGACGCGCGTGAATACCGTCATCATATTATTCGCGCCGATACGTTCCATCTAAGTGCGGTGAACTGGTCGAATATTATGATGCTTGGCGCAATTGGCCTGGTGTTCTGGATGGCAAACAGCCTTGGCTGGGCGGATACGAATGTCGCCGCAACATATTCCCTGACGCTGCTGTTTTTGCGTACGCCGTTGTTATCAGCGGTTGGTGCACTGCCCACGCTGCTCAGTGCGCAGGTCGCTTTTAAAAAGCTAAAGCAGTTTGCGCTGGCACCCTATAAAGCCGAGTTTCCTCGCCCGCAGGCTTTCCCGAACTGGCAAACGCTGGAACTACGCGATGTTACCTTTAAATATCAGGACAACGATTTCGCGATTGGCCCCGTCAATATGACGCTGAATCGTGGCGAACTGGTGTTTTTGATTGGGGGTAACGGCAGCGGCAAGTCAACGTTGGCGATGTTGTTGACCGGGCTGTATCAGCCGGTTTCCGGCGAGATCCTGCTGGATGGCAAACCGATGGCGCAGGATAAACCGGAAGATTACCGTAAGTTATTTTCAGCGGTCTTTACCGACGTCTGGCTGTTTGACGACCTCCTGGGGCCGGAAGGCAAGCAGGCGGATCCGGTGCTGGTAGGAAAGTGGCTTGAGCAACTGAAAATGTCGCACAAGCTGGAACTGGACAACGGTAAGATCCTCAACCTGAAGCTGTCGAAAGGGCAGAAAAAACGCGTCGCATTGCTGCTGGCGCTGGCGGAAGAGCGCGATATTCTGCTGCTGGACGAATGGGCGGCGGATCAGGATCCTCACTTCCGCCGCGATTTTTACCAGGTACTACTGCCGTTAATGCAGCAGATGGGCAAAACCATTTTTGCCATCAGCCATGACGACCACTACTTCGTACATGCCGATCGCTTGCTAGAGATGCGCAACGGCCAGCTCACCGAGCTGGTGGGTGAAGAGCGTGCGCACGCTTCCCGCGACGCAGTAGCACGTACCGCCTGACCGCTCTCCCCCTCGGCTCGGGGGAGAGTGCCGCTTTTTTATCCAAACGTCTGCGCTGTTTATTATTTTTTACAAAACCTACCGCTATGCTTAAGGCTCCTCCGCTCTGGCTTCAGAGCGCTTTGCCACACTCAGGGATTGGCCAATGTCAGTTATCAAAAAAAACAGCGTCAAACTGCGCGACGAAGAGCGCGCGCGGCTGATTTGGCTGCTGACCACCCATAAACCGCTCACCGCCGCGTTGCTTGGCGAATTAACGCTCGTCGAGCAGGTCGATAGTGCCGAGCTTGAGCGCGATCTCGCCGAAGTGAATGTGCTGGTTTCGCACCTGCCGCCACCGGATTTGGCTGATACCCTCGAAGCGCTACCGGTAGTTGAACGCCACGCGTTATGGCGGCTAATCGATGATGATAAGCGCGGCAAAGTGCTGCTTGAAGCGTCCGAAAACGTCTGGGATGACCTGATCGATGAGATGAGCGACCGTGCGCTGCTGGATGCGCTCGAGACGCTGGATATCGATGAGCAAATCTGGCTGGTGCAGCATCTGCCGCGTAACCTCACCGGGCGGCTGATGGCGACGTTGCCGCCGTCAGAGCGCGCCCGTATGCGGCAAGTCATGCGCTATGGCAAAAATTGCGTCGGCGCAATTATGGCGTTTGAAGTCATCACCGTCCGCTCAGAGGTCACGCTGGCGGCCGTCCAGCGCTATCTGCGCCGTCTCGGTAAGATGCCAGAGAACACCGATAAACTGTTTGTGATCGGACGTGATAACCGGCTGATGGGCGAGTTGACGCTGCAAACTATTCTGCTTAACGCCGCCGGGCGGCGTGTGAGCGACGTGATGGATGCCGATCCGGTAACCTTTTCACCCGAAGACGATGCGGAAAAAGTGGCGCGCACCTTCGAGCGTGACAACTTGCTCAGCGCGGCGGTGGTGGATGAAAACGGCATGCTGATGGGGCGTTTGACCATCGATGAAATCGTTGACGTTGTGTACGAAGAGACCGACAACGACATGCGCCAGATGGGGGGCTTAAGTACCGAGGAAGATGTTTTCGCACCGGTAAGTAAAGCGGTGAAAACCCGTTGGGTGTGGCTGGCAACCAACCTGTGTACCGCGTTTATTGCCTCGCGGGTGATCGATGGTTTCGAACACACCATTTCGCAACTGGTGGCGCTGGCGTCGCTGATGCCGATTGTCGCTGGTATCGGCGGCAATACCGGTAATCAAACCATTACCATGATCGTTCGTGCACTGGCATTACAGAACATTCAGCCGGGGAATTTTACCTTTCTTATTCTGCGTGAAATGGGCGTGGCGCTGATTAACGGCCTGGTGTGGGGCGGGATTATGGGCGGTGTCACCTGGTGGCTGTACGACGATGCGGCGCTGGGCGGCGTGATGACGCTGGCAATGGTGCTGAACCTGCTGATGGCGGCGCTAATGGGGGTATTAATCCCGATGGTGATGACGCGGCTGGGGCGCGACCCGGCGGTCGGCTCCAGTGTCATGATCACCGCCATTACCGATACCGGCGGTTTCTTTATTTTTCTTGGGCTGGCGACGATTTTTTTGCTGTAAACAGGCTCTTTTCACGCAGTGCCGCTGGCGTAATCGCCAGCGTAACCAGCCCGGCAACAACGCCGATAGCCAGATTACCGGTGCTGACGGTGGCAACCACGGTGACTTGCATCACCAGCGTTTCGACAACCGGCGCCCGTGCAAGCGTTGTGGGTTGCAAACTGCTCCAGTTGAAGGTCTTGAAAGCGACAATCGCCATAATCCCGGCCAGCACCACCATCGGGATTTTCGCCATCACTTCGCTTAATGCCGTTACCAGCAGCAACAGCACCAGTGCAGCGGCAAGGGTCGAGATCCGTGTGCGGCCTTTGCCCATCTCCACGTTGACAATGGTCTGGCCGATCATGGCACATCCGGCAATCCCGCCGTAAAAACCTGCCAGAATGTTCGCAATCCCAAGCCCGGTGCTTTCCCGGCTTTTATTCGATGGGGTATGGGTTAGATCGTCAACCAATTTGGCGGTGAGCAGAGACTCCATCAAGCCGACAAAAGCGATGCTCAGCGCACACGGCCAGACAATGCTCAGCGTATGCAGATTCAATGGCACCAGCCATTGCGTTAGCCCAGGCAAACCGCCCTGCATTGAACCTTCATCTCCCACGGTGGGCAGCGACTGACCGGTAAAAACGGTGAACGCCGTGAGCAGCACAATCGCCACCAGCGGCGCGGGAATGCTTTTTACCCAGCGCGGCAGCCACAGCACAATCAGAATGGTCAGGGCGAACAGCGCCAGAATCAGGGCATCTTTACGCCAGAAATGCGGCACCTGAGCGAAGAAAATTAAAATCCCCAGCGCATTAACAAAACCAGCCATAACAGCGTGTGGGATAACGCGCATTAACCGGGACATTCCGCTTAAACCGAAAATAATCTGGATAACGCCAGCCAGTAACACGGCGGGTAAGATGTATTCCGCACCGTTCTGATGAACCATTGGACCGATAACCAATGCGACTGACCCCGCCGCCGCCGTAACCATTGCCGGACGCCCGCCGAGCAAAGACATGCTAAAACAAAGCACTACTGAGGCTATCAGGCTAACTTTCGGGTCTACACCTGCGATAACTGAAAATGAGATAACTTCCGGGATCAGTGCCAGTGCGGTGATAACGCCTGCCAGAACTTCTCGGGTAAAAAGCTGTTGTGAGCGCAGGAGAGGGATCCGCTGGTTTGCAGAATGGGTTGATTTTTCGGTCATAAAAATTCGCAGATGAGAAACCAGGACAACAGCGATAAAGGACATCCCTGCGTTTGGCAAAGCGGGGGATAATAGCAGATTTCCAGCCGATGAGACCAGCAATAAGTGTTAAATATAATGCAAAAAATCAACTTATTAGTAACATTAATACAATGAATATTTAATGTTTAAACATTATTTAAATCTCACTTTTTAAGTGCTACGGTAGGGATGCTAACTACTTTACCCTCAATAAATGCGAATAAAGCAGCACTAAAAGTAAGGCAATATCATCATGAAAAAAATGACTGCCAGGCTGTTTTCGATGGCTGTCGGGCTTAATGCTGTCTCAAAAGCAGCAAAAACGTCCGCATCGAAAGAGCAGGAAACAGATGTGCTTTTAATCGGTGGTGGGATCATGAGCGCCACGTTGGGAACCTGGTTGCAGGATCTCGAACCCACCTGGTCGATTACCATGGTGGAACGGCTGGATGCCCTGGCGGAGGAGAGCTCGAACGGCTGGAACAATGCCGGTACCGGGCATGCCGCCTTAATGGAATTGAATTACACCCCACGCAGCGCAGACGGCTCTGTCAGTATTAAAAAAGCGATTGAAATTAACGAAGCATTTCGTATTTCTCGCCAGTTCTGGGCGCACCAGGTGAAAACCGGCGTCTTGCGTGAACCTCGTTCATTTATCAATACCGTGCCGCATATGAGCCTCGTCTGGGGCGACGATAACGTGAACTTCCTGCGTGCGCGCTACAAAGCGTTGCAGCAGTGTTCCCTGTTCCGCGGTATGCGCTATTCCGAGGATGCGGAGCAGATCAAACAGTGGGCGCCGCTGGTAATGGAAGGGCGCGATGCCGGGCAAAAAATTGCCGCCACGCGTACCGAAATCGGCACCGATGTGAACTTTGGCGAACTGACGCGCCAGATGATTGGTTCGTTGCAGAAAAAAGAGAACTTTGCTTTGCAACTGGGCACTGAAGTGCGCGGCCTCAAACGCAATGCCGACAATAGCTGGAATGTGACGCTGCATAACCTGAAAAGCGGCGCCGAACAGATTATCAAGGCGAAATTTATCTTTATTGGTGCTGGCGGCGCAGCGCTGAAATTATTACAGGAATCCGGTATTCCGGAAGCGGCAGACTATGCGGGGTTCCCGGTTGGTGGGCAATTCCTCGTGGCGGAAAACCCGGCGGTGGTCAACCACCATCTCGCGAAAGTCTACGGCCAGGCGACCGTGGGCGCGCCGCCCATGTCGGTACCGCATATTGATACGCGCATTATTGATGGCAAACGCGTACTGCTGTTTGGACCATTCGCCACGTTTTCGACACGTTTTCTGAAAAACGGTTCTCTGTGGGATCTGCTGCGTTCGACTAACTCGTCGAATATTCTGCCGATGCTGACTGTTGGGATGACCAATTTTAGTCTGGTGAAATATCTGGTTAACCAGGTGCTGCAAAATGAGGACGACCGCTTCGACGCGCTGCGTGAGTACTATCCGCTGGCGCAGAAAGAGGACTGGCGTTTGTGGCAGGCGGGTCAGCGCGTGCAGATTATCAAGCGTGAAACGGGCGAGGGCGGTGTTTTGCGCTTGGGAACTGAAGTCGTGAGCGATAAAGAGGGCACTATTGCCGCGCTGCTTGGCGCGTCACCGGGTGCCTCGACCGCAGCGCCAATCATGCTGGAGTTGATGGAGAAAGTGTTCGCTGAGCGTTTCGCTTCTGATGCCTGGCAGGCAAAACTGAAAGAGATCATTCCCTCTTTTGATACTGAGCTGAATGGCAACATTGAAGCCGCCGACCAGGAGCTGCGCTACACCAGCGAGATCCTCAGACTGAAATGCGACGAGTCGCTGGTGGCAGATATCACGCCGCCGGTGCAAAAACCTACAACGCAGCCGCACAGCGACGGCGAGCAGGTTGCGGATATTGCGCTGTAACCGTTTTTTACTGCAACATAAAAACCGTGACGAATGCGTTACGGTTTTTATAACACTCCCCCGCTGATGGATTATTGAATTTTTCGTTGGCCGCAGTATTACCAACGATGGAGGAGGGCATTTATCTGGGGCCGCTTGTTCTCTTTCGCATAGCGCAGACATAAAAAATCAACCGCAATGGATTGGTTTGTTTGGGATTTTTGGGGCCGCGCGAGAGGATTAAATAGGTGAATATGACATTATGATTTATATAATTTTATTAAAGCTGTGAGCCTCTACATTGACAGACTCTTTACTGGAAATCCGTTTAATAGAACAGTTTTCATCTTGTATACCGCATCCGGTAAGTCATTTACGTAGACATAATCTTGTTTGAATGTCTTCACGAACGATTCTGCTTTCCCGTTACTTCCCGAGCTGCGTACTGGTGTTGTTCACACTATGAACCCCCAGTGAACTGGCGAACGAGCGTGTTGTATCGGCTATGTAGCAACTGCCCTTAACGGTCAGTCATTCAACATGATGCGGAGTCTTCAGTACGTTACCGAACCTCTTCTCCAGACTTTCTGTATTGATGAAATGCCCGATTTAAATGGCGACTTCGGCAAAACCTCTATTATCATCTTCTGCACGATTGCACCTCATTATCAGCTGCTTCACATATTTGCTACATTTAAAATGACGTGCAAATAGATGTTTAAAAAACACACCATTTATACATTCCAAAAACGCTTTAAAATTTTCAAAAGCGCTTTAAAAACTTCAAATAAACACATTAAAACTTCAAAAAACACCTTAAAAACTTCACAAAAAATTTAAAAGTTTCAAAAAAACGCTTTAAATTTTTAAAGATGCTTTTAATTTTTTATTGATTAAATATTTTTTTGGTAATGCGATATATTTCATTCCGTTCTGAAAGGAACGATTGGCAATTAATTGAAGTACTATTACACAAGGGAATTAAAATGTTTAAAGCTACAGTATTAGAATCCAAAGAAAGTAAAGCAGTTGTAGGCGGAATGATTGGTCCATACGGCGAATGTTATTTTGTTGATAACCGTGCTAATGGCGTATATGGCTGGTACCGTGATGAATCAGATAAAAACGGTTTAGCAAAACGTTGTGACGAGAAGTAATTCACAACATTAATTAAGCAGTAAAATTAAAACAAAGGCCAGTTTCTGGCCTTTTATAATGGTCATGAGTGTGAACATAAAACCTTTTTTTCTGACTTTATTAGTAGCTATGGTTCCTGCTGTATATGCAGTTAATAGCGTATTTCTTTCGGAAAGTGACGTTATTGAAAAAACGAAGAAAGAAAGTTCTCATGTCACCTACTCTGATATCGACCGGCTGATTACCACTACCGGCGTTCTAAAACCCAACGAGCAAGTTAGTGTCGGGGCTCAGGTTAATGGACGGCTTAATAAGCTGCATGTGAAGGAAGGTGATGCAGTCAAAAAGGGCCAGTTGCTGGCTGAGATCGATCCTACGCTTGCACAAAACGATGTCGATAGTGCTAAATCTGAGCTGAATAAGGCATTAGTGCAAAAAAAGATCACGTCACTGTCGCTTAAACAGTCGAAGAGTGATTATAACCGACAAAAGAAAATGTCGGTGGATGACGCCACAACGCTGAGCGACCTCGAGGCGGCGAAAACAAAATATGAAAGTGACAAAGAACAGCTAGATATAAATAAAATTCAAATAGCACAGGCCAGAGTGAAATTAAACACTGCCCTGGCAAACTTAGAATACACGCGCATCACATCACCCATAGATGGCGTCGTCTTGGGTATATTAACCCAGGAAGGGCAGACAATTGTTTCATCACAGAGTGCACCGACAATTCTGGTTGTGGCTAATCTGGATATCATGACTGTAAATATCAAAATATCAGAAATGGATATTTTGAAAACCAGGGCAGGCATGCCTTTATGGTTTACTGTCACTGCTTCTCCTGAAACGCGTTATAAAGGGATGCTAAAAAGGATACAACAAATACCAGAAGAAATGCTTTACGATATGAAAAGCAGTTCAGGTGACTCTGCCGGGAGTAAGAAAACGGCTACATATTACAATGGAAGTTTTGACGTAATAAATGATAAGCATGTTTTAAAGCCTGCTATGTCGGTGCAAGTTTATTTAGTTGTTGAAGAGAAAAAAAACGTTAAAGCCATTCCGACAAACTACCTGGGCGAAATGGTTAGCAAAGACCATTATATCGTCAATTTACTTCACAATAATAAAATAGAAAAAAGACGGGTACAAACAGGGATTAAAAACGCAAAAATCACTGAGATTGTTAAAGGATTAGAAATAGGCGATGTTATAACCAAGGGTAGCGACTAAATGAGCCGCACCGATGAATACATTACATTATCAGATGTTTCTAAACGGTATGAGAGTGGCGGCGAAATCGTTTCTGCACTGAAAGGTGTATCGCTAACCATAAAAAAAGGCGAGTTTATCGCAATCGTCGGGCCATCAGGCTCTGGTAAAACCACGCTGATGAATACCATTGGTTGCTTAGATGATATCAGCTCTGGGCAGATGTCATTCTACGGCATTGACGTATCGATGTTAAATGAAGACGACGTTGCTGAGTTACGAAACAAATATATTGGTTTTGTTTTCCAGAAGTACAATCTTTTGCCTTACTTAACCGCGAAAGAGAATGTCGCTTTACCCGCGCAATACACCTCAAAAAACTATAAAAATAGAAATGAACGTGCGGAAAAAATACTTGAGTCGGTCGGCTTAAGCGATCGTGTTGATTTTAACCCAAACCAACTTTCTGGCGGACAGCAGCAGCGTGTCAGCATTGCCAGAGCGCTAATGAATGATGCCGACATTATTTTGGCAGATGAACCCACGGGGGCTCTGGATAGTGTTACGGGTTGCCAGGTTATGGACATATTCAAGACGCTTAATCGAAAGGGCAAAACTATTATCCTTGTCACGCATGATAACAGTATTGCGTCACAGGCCGACCGAATCATATCCATGAATGATGGTCGGATCGCTAAAGACGAAAGCAGCGTATCAACCAGTGACCTCCAGGCAGCACGCACCAGGGCATTTGAAAAGGATCCGCTTGGTATGATGTTTGGGATCGTCGAAGCATTCAGAACTGCGTTTAGAGCACTGAACGGCCACAGGATACGAGCGTTTCTGTCAATGCTGGGTGTCATTATTGGGGTTTTTGCAGTTCTTATGTCTATTGCCATAAGCGAAGGCGCACACCATCGTATTATGAAAGAAATGAATTTATTAGACACCAACACCATTGAAATCAGGCCAGGTACCAGCTGGAAGTCAATGCCAGATCCCAGTAATAAGCTTCTTGAGAAAGATGATGTTGATATGCTTACCGAGCTATTACCTGAAAGTAAAATTTCACCGGTCATGACATCAACGGCGACGGTAAATAGCGGTGATGGTGATATTGACGCTGCACTTACAGGTATCAGTAAGGAGTACTTCGATACTGATAAAGTGTTAGCAGGCCATTTGTTTGAAACTGACAATATAACCGCCAGTGATGCCGTTGCCGTTATTGACTCAAGGCTTGCAGAAACCGCATTCGGTTCATCGAATGAAGCGGTAGGAAAATATTTGCAGATTTCCGGCTACCCATTTGAGGTGGTCGGGGTGATCAAAGATATCTCGACGGCATCTGAAAAGACGACATTAAAAGCCTGGATACCATGGACCTCGTACATAAACAGGATTACGGGTCTGATACCCTTCGAAGTCATCCAGGTGCGGGCCAAAGATCAGGCTCACGTTGAGCTTATAAGAGAGAAAATAGAGCAAGCGCTCACGTTTTCACACGGTAAAAAGGACTTCTTTACGGTCACGAATGAGTCAGTGGCAGAAATGATCGTGAATGTCTCTACATCAATGAAACTGCTCACGGTAGCCATTTCTACAATCTCGCTGTTGGTTGGTGGGGTGGGCGTTATGAACATTATGTTTGTTTCAGTGACAGAACGCATTCATGAAATTGGCATTCGTCTTTCTGTAGGGGCGAGTCCTGTTGATATTAAAAGGCAGTTTTTAATCGAGTCTGTATTTATCTGTTTTTTAGGGGGAGCCGTCGGCGTAGCTTTAACAAGTTTAGCCAGCATTATATTCCCTCTTGTGACAAACCAATTTGACATGATTTTGACAATAACACCGGTTGTTATTGCCTGTGCGTTTTCATGCTTCATTGGCATCGTATTCGGTTATGTTCCGGCGAAGAAAGCATCATCTTATACGCCCGCTAAAGCATTAGGTTACAAATGAAGTTCAGACAACCATCATTATTATTGCTGTGCTTATTATGCACCGGTTGCGGCAGCATGTTGAAAACTGAATATCATGCGCCAGAGATAAAATTCCCAACGTCGGGGCAAAGCGATAAAACGGGTTATAAAAATGCTATCACGAATGAAGCATGGTGGAGTGTATTCAATGACCCTCTGTTATCATCGATCATCAATGACACGCTGAAGAATAACAACGATTTGCATGCAGCCGCGTTGAATCTGCTAAAAAGCAAGCTGGATTCTGGTGAAATAAATACGAATCTTTTCCCTGATTTTAATATGTCATGGAGTGCAAGTAATAACCGCACTATATTGCATGGTACACCTTCGACGGAGAGTTACAGCTCTTCTTTGTCAATGGGCTATGAACTTGATTTATGGGGTAAGTTAGCGAGGACGAGAGATCAGGGTAAATGGAACATTGATGCCAGTGAACAAGATTTGCAAAACACTGTGTTGGTTATCATTGATTCAATTACAAAAAGTTTCTGGAACATTGCTAAATTCAATGAACAAATTGAGTGTTATAAACAACGACTTGAGATCGCCAAGTCTACATATCTGGTCGTTAACGCTAAATATGAAAGTGGAGCAGGCACGAGATCTGATGTCTTATTAGCAAAGCAAGCTATTTATTCAAGTGAGTTACAACTGCGGAATGTTATTAGCCAAAGGGAAAATGAGCGTAACGCCATGGCCATTGTTTATAACAAAGACAGTATTGACCGTCCGAGAGAAAAAAAAGGACTTGGTGAATACCAGGATATCAAACTGCCTTTGTTTAAATCTGTGGACATAATATCGCTGCGCCCGGATATACGAGCCGCAGAATCCAGAATAAAAATAGCGATTACGGGCTATGATCTGGCCAAGATTAACTTCTTTCCCTCTATCTCACTGGGCGCGACGATCGGGGCGGGGAGCACTATTTTCACACAATGGTTTAGCGAGCAAACCTTATTACAATCTATCTCGACCACTTTCCCACCGCTTCAATGGAGAAAGTTGAGTTTTGAATTACAAAAAGAAAAGATTGCTGTCGCGTTATCAGTTAATGACTTCAGAAAAGTCGTGCTCAATGCGTTATCTGAAGTGGATAACGCTTTAGATGCCAGAAATAAATCTGAATATAGTCTTGAGATGCAAAAAAAGACACTATCAATTTCTCAGAATCTGATGCGAATAAACACAGTTAAGTACAGATCTGGTTATATATCGTTTCAGACCTTATTGGACTCTCAGGACAATGTTCTTAATCAGAAGATTTCATACGCCGATTGTCAGTACGATTATCTAACTTCTACGATGAAATTTTTATTATCAATCGGTGGTGGTGAATTTAACAGCAAGGTAAAAAGTTAAAATGGAACATAGACGCGTTGTTATCACCGGCTACGGTGCTATTACGCCGTTGGGAAGCTCAGCGGAAGAAAGCTGGGAATCTATTATGGATTACCAAATAGGTTATCAGTACGTTGATAAAACGGATGCGAGTATTAACTCGAAATTTTATGGCTTGATTGCGAATGAACCTAAGTTAAAGGGGGTTCCTGCTTCTATTCGACGAAAATTACCTCGTTTTGCACGTCTTGGTCTTGCGGCTGCGCAGGAAGCTGTTGCAATGGCATTTAACCAGTCTCAGCCTGCCGATATCTACGACCCTCTGAAATGCGGCACGATTGTCGGCACCGGCTGGGGGGGACTTGATGATGCCTACCATAATTATGATGATTATAAACTCGTTGGTGTTGGCTCGCCGTTTAGCTGCTTTCATATCATGCCAAGTATCGCAACGGCCGCTTGCAGCATCATGTGGGGATTGAGGGGTTATCAAAATACCCCAATAGCAGCATGTGCCACGGGTAGCATGGCTATTGGTGAGGCTTATGAATTAATTAAAAATGGGCAAATGACCATGATGCTTGCCGGTGGAAGTGAATCACTGACATCAAATGCATCGGTGTGGATGATTGATGTGCTTCAGGCGTTAACGCATGAACAACATGATGTCCAAAAAGCCTCTTGCCCATTCAGTCTTGACCGCTCGGGGTTCGTTTTATCTGAAGGCGCGGCTATCCTGTGTCTGGAGGAGCGGGAATCCGCCCTGGCAAGAGGGGCGACCATACTCGGTGAAATTAAAGGATACGGGAATTTCTCCGATGGATTTGATTTTACCGCTCCTGCACAGGATAAGCTTTCACGCGTTTCTGCTATCAAGAAAGCGTTAGCTGATTCGGGGTTAAGCGTTAATGAAATTGGTTATATAAATGCGCATGGAACATCAACCATGCTCAACGATCTCAATGAAACACAGTCTATTAAAGATGTTTTTGGGCGGTATGCATATGAGATCCCCGTTTCGAGCACAAAATCATACAGCGGACATCTGATTGCTGCAGCAGGCAGCTTCGAAAGTATTATCTGTCTGAAGGTGTTGGAAAACAATATCCTCCCGGCAACACGTAATCTGAACCGCCCCGATCCAGAATGTAACCTTGATTTCATTCCAAACCAGCATCGTCAGACTGTTGTAGATAATGTACTGAATCTCAGTTTTGGGTTCGGGGGGACAAATGCTGCTCTGGTAATAGGTCGCTCGTTATGACAGACATTACCTATGATGGCTTTCACGGAAAGCGTTGGGCCAATTTCTCAGGTGATTACAACCCGATACACTTTGATCTACTTGCTGTCGCTAAACTGAATCAAACAGCATTGATTGCGCATGGCATGCGTGTACTGGCGGATATACAAAACGAGCTGATTTATCATGCCGGTATTTTTAGCGAAACATATTCTGCCCCGATAAAATTTTCAGCAAAATTTGAAAAACCGGTATCGTGTGGCACGAAGTACTCTTTAAGCCATAATGGTGGAGAAATAAAAACAACCTTCAAATTGATTGATTCTTCTACAGGCATCACGCATATTCGCGGCGCTATTTCTCAGGCAAATTACCCAGCGTTCAACGATGTTATTGCTGAAAGGATTTTGTCAAAGGAATATCAGGATGAGGCTGTTGCACTGTGGCCAGCTGACATTGAACAAAATTATGCCGTTTTTTTGTCCTCAGTAATGTTCAGAGAACTATTCAGGGCTAAGGATTGGTTTCCTGCCGATTTTTTAAATGAATGTACTCCCGTGCATTCGCTATCAGCATTGTTGTCGCAGGAAAAAGTATTACAAACGCATTACGATTTCTATTGCCATTCTTCCTTGTTTTACAGGGATGGACAAAAAATTGAAGGTTTGTGTCTCTCTATTGAAAAACCATTGATAACTGGTAATGCAAGTTATGGCTGGTTAATTCAAGTTCAGGTGACGGCAAAAGAAAAAGAAAACACACTCATGCAAATTTCGGCGACACTGAAAGTTGCCATTAACTAACAGGTGAAATGAATATGTACACAGAACTTTATAACGCTATTGCAACCACTATTGCTGATGCAAAAGATCTTCCTTTAGAAGAGATAAACGAGCAAACGACTATCTCCGAATTAGAATTAGATAGCCTTGACTATGTAGAGCTAATGGTATTGGTTAAAAAGGAATTTAATATAACTATAAATTTCGAAGCCACAATGAAATCAACTGACATTACTCTCAAAGAGTTTTGTGTATCCGTTTTATCAGCTTAGCATTTTAGGTACTTAATAATGAGTGACTCATGGATCCTTGTTACAGGTGGAAATCGCGGGATTGGTTCAGCCATTGTAAATGAATTGCGTTGTGACAATAATATTATATTCACTTCTCGGTCGACAAAATCCAGCCTGGATGAAAATAAACAATCCGGTAAGACCTTCATTAAACATGTGGTTTGCGATAACTGTGATGTTGTTCAGGTGGAAATGATCGCGAAGGATTTGTTAAATCGATATGGGCCGCCTAAAGCCGTCATACATAATGCCGGGGTCACTCAGGATGAACTTCATATTCGTCAATCGATTGATCAATGGCGGAATGTGATTGATACAAACCTAAACGCCATTTTTTATTGGAATAAGTATCTACTTTCTGAAATGATGGCGAATGGCGATGGTGCTATTTTGCTTGTGAGTTCGGTAACGGGAATAAAAGGCAATATTGGTCAAACGGCTTATGGTGCAAGCAAAGCGGCTCATTTTGGGCTGGCCCGGTCATTGGCTCTTGAAGTTGCTCGATTCGGTGTTCGCGTTAATTGCCTGGTTCCGGGGGTCATAGACAGCGATATGACGCAAAACTTATCGGTAGATGCCTTGAAAAAATTACGTTCGCAAATCCCGTTGCGCCGATTTGGCTCTGTGGAAGAGGTGGCAAAGGTTGCACGATTTATGATTAGTGAACCTTGTCAATATATGACAGGCCAAACAATTGTGCTTGATGGCGGAATGACCGCTTAACATTTTGGTATAATTCACAAATACAGACCAGTAGAGAGCGTGATGCCAGGCTTTGAATTTCTTAGTTTGTTATTGTCAGGTTATGTTCGTGTTTATTATAAGAAAATAACCATTTTTAGAATAATAAAAAGCAAGCTAGTAGCTTTACTTTTTAAATATATAGATTATAGGTTTTTACTCTATATTTCGAGAAGATATTGTTTCCTATTTGGCAAGGATTATGGCCTGAATAGTAGTTTCAGGCAAACTCATTACAACATTCTTGGTTTCCAAAGTACCACAACACATTTTTTTTGTGTTATGCGACAAAAAATATTAAAGAATGCCCTGGCTCATGAGAATAAACAACTGCTAGAACAGTTGGAAGCCTGTGCGGAAAAAATAAGGAGCTATATTGATGAAAATAAAATCTCTTCTCATCTGATATTTGCGCCATTGCACACCGTCTCGGATATTCTACAAACGGTGATTGCTGCGCGGGTTACGAGAAAGCCGGTGGTCGTTGTCTCTGTGCACAATTCAATGCAAAGTCTCCATGAAAAGCAAAACAATAACTCGCAGGGTATCTCTATTGAACAATTCAACCCTGAAGCTATGAAGGGTAACGAAGGAAATAGTTTCCAGGATATTATTTTTTCCCTGGTAGAGAATCAAAAGAACCTTGTTATCTTTCCTGATGCAATTCCAGAATGTACAACCAGGCTTACAAAGAAAAAAATGAAAACGTATCCAGTCCGGTTGCTGGAGCGAAGCTGTGAGTTGCACTCTGGTATTCCTGTTTTCAGCCGCCTGCTAAAACAGTCGACGTTATTTTACTGTATCCAACTGGATGATAAAAACAATTTAAAGGTAGATATTTTAGATTGCGTTGGCCATCGTAAGGTCGAAAAGAAAATGCCAGAGTTAGTTGAGTTGGGTATCGGCAGATATAACAATGAATGGACTTTGTGGCACTACACATCTTTCTTTAGTTATAATTTTTAGGTTTTATTTAATATTATGAAAAAGAAATATCATTCTTCTCCTGAAATGGTTTATCAAGGAGAAATATCCGAGTGTGGGCTTTCATGTGTTTGCATGATGCTCAATACCTTAGGTGAAAATACTACATTAGCTGACTTACGTGATAAATGGGGTGGAGGTAATGGTGCGTCCATCGATTTATTAGTCAGAATACTAAAATCATACGGGTATGAGGCCTTGCCGGTTAAATTTGATGTTAGCAGCATTCAATATTTACCTGTTCCATGTATATTGCATTATGGCGGAAATCATTATGTTTATGTATATAGCCATCACGGGGCCTTCTTTCAGGTTTTAAACCCTGCTACTGGCAGGCTAATGATCTCGGCTGAAGAACTTGAACTATCGGCAACGGGGTTTGGCTTGATCCTTGATGAATCATTATATAATGATAAAAAAAGCTCGGGTAAAATTAGAAGTGAAAGCGGGTGGCTAGAAAAACTCTCTTTCCCGGGAATCATGAAAAGATGTTTTCTGGCAATATTTTTGTCGCTCTTTTCTTTGATTACGCCAATGCTATTCTCATTTATATCTAAAGACCAAAATTTCTTTGTAGATGAACAGATTAATATTATGTTTATGGGAATGATTGTGCTTTTTTGTCTTATATCATTCCTGCAATACATTAGCAACAAATATGGTCTGGATGCTGCGATAAATGCAGCAACAAAATATAAGCCTTCATTATTTAAAAGGTTGCTAAAGAAAGATATTTCTTACTTTGAAAGACGATCTTCTGCTGATATTAATCAGCGGATAAATTCCATTGGAATGGCTGTTCTGAACAGGGAGAAAATACTTAATGATAAATATAAGGCACTGACTATAACTGTTGTTACTCTATGTATAATGTTATGGCTAAACGTTGTTCTGTCGATCCTCTCAATCGGAACCATGGCAATCTTTGGTTGCATTAGTTATTACTTTGCAGGTATCAAAAAGTCATTTTCAAAAAGCCTTGAGGAAAGTGTTTCGGATGTTGAAACATTTAATCTTGAAACAATAAATGGAATCCAGGCGATTAGGTCTGGTGAGCTAAGCACTGGCATCCTTGGAAGGTATAATGCTCTACTTGAAGTGTTGTTTCATCGATACAAAAAGGTAAGCTCTACCGATATTAGACAGAGTGCAATATTTTCATTTCTGAGTAATATTGATTCAATATTGTTTTTATGGATCTCATTTTATAGCATAAGTGAATTACATATATCTTACGGAAATGTGATTGCTTTTTGGTTTTTCAGAAAGATTGCGATGGATAGCATCAATCAATTTTATCAATGTTGTGTTGCGCAGAAGCTGCAAAATGTCTCTGATGAGCGATTAAAAGATATGTTATCTTACAAAGAAATCGACATTACTCGTCAGCATTCTACAATTAAAGAATCAGTTTGTGTCCAGAATCTACAATTTGGTTATGGACCTGATAGTTCAATTATTAAAAATTTAACTATTGAAATACCGTTGCATTCCAGGACGGCTGTAATAGGAACTTCTGGTGCTGGGAAAAGTACATTATTGAAGTTATTGGCTGGATTATATAAGCCAGGAAACGGTAATTTTATTATAGATGGTCGTGAAATTAATAAAGATGACCTGCATCTGTTTTATTCCAATATGTATTATCTTCCACAAGGCTCTATCGTCTTTAACGGCACGATTTATGATAATATCGTCTGGTATAGTGGTGGAGAGGCTAACGAACGTGATTGCCGTGCAATGTTGACAAAATTTGGATTGTTGGAGGTGATTACATCTTTGCCTGCAGGGTTGTACACTAAAATATCGCCAAGTAATCCCGTTCTTTCTTCCGGTCAATTACAGCGATTAATGCTTTGCAGGGCATTACTTTCATCTAAATCTATTATTTTGCTCGATGAACCGACCGCTAACCTTGATGAAAAAAGTGCTATGCTGGCATTAGACTCTTTAATGACCAGTGATAAAACGATTATATTATCTACACATGATGTTAAAACGTTATCCCTGTTTGATAATGTTATTGACCTGGATGATTATTGACCGTTATGCATGCGGTAACAGTGGGAAAGGAAGCTGATTTATGGCCAGCTTCTTTTTAACTTTTAGGTATTTCAAAAACGGTAATACGTTTCAAGATGTACTATTGGTAAGGAAGTAGACCATAGGCCTGAGTCAATTACGGGAATAAAAAAACGCAGGGTTTGTGCTATGCGGGCTCTTAGTGTAAGTACGCGGCATAATCGACCCGTTCACTTTCAGAGCTCTTCCTGCATACTCATTCTGCCAACGAAGGGGCTCGCTATGCGTAAAGCCCATTTTACTGAGCATCTGATCAACACTGTGATCAAGTCGGTTGAAGCCGGACGAACAGTGAAAGACGTCTGCCGTGAGGCCGGTATCTTTGAAACTACGTACTACAACTCATTGCTATATCGTGGGTGTATAACAAAACGGATAACAAAAATACCTGGCTGTAAATGTATCAGACTGAACTGCTATGAATGAAAAAAAACCGCAAACACAGTGTGAATGCGGTTTTTATCGAGGTCTATGGTCTGAAATGAACCACACCATACTGTAATTTGGTCGGCACGAGAGGATTTGAACCTCCGACCCCTGACACCCCATGACAACGACTCAACACCCGGTAAAACCTTGTCGTATCTGCTTTTGTGAGTTGTTTGTATGTATATGCAAACAGTGCATTTTTAGCACAATCCGCGCTATATACTTCAATGACTTAACCCCCAGTTTTACCTTCACTACGACGCCGTTTTTATTTCACCGTGCGGCACGCAAACCCAGTCGATATGGTTCTCGGTATATATCTTCGTTGACTTCGCATCGCTGTGCGCCATCCGCGCCTGCGGATCAATACCCTGCTTGTTGAAAAGGAAAGCGGAAAGCGCCCTGATCTCGTGGAATGTTGGTCGCTGTTCTTCCGGGAGATTTGCGGCGACTCCAACCTGATCCCTCAGCGCAGAGAATGCCCGGCTTAGGTAGTCCGGAGCGACCTGTGTCGGATGGCGTACCTCTTTGCTGGTGGGATTACTGCGCTTCAATGGCAGCCGGTGGACGACGTAAGGGCTGGCCACATTATCCCGACTATGTTCGATAATGTCCTTCAATACGGGCCCGATGGGAATCGCAACGTGAGAAGCCTCTTTATGCTGTACTTTCTGGCGATGGATGTAGAGCGTGCCGAAGATATCGCCCTGAGGTTCATTAAGCCAGACGCAGCCGCACACACCTTCACTGGGCTGTTTAATGGAATAACGGATCCGGGAAACCTCCAGGCGCGCATGCGTTGTTTGAAGTGCGAGATCCATCGCGGTCTGTAACCAGCGTTCGGCCGCCTGGTGAATTTTGAGGTAATCCTTAAGCGACAGACGACGGCGCACCTTTGATTCAACCCTGCGCATTTTTTTACGCTCAGCAGGGTTATCCATCATTAACGATTCATCGACTGCATAGCTGAATAATTTTTTTAAGAAGCTGACTTTTCTGTTTTGAACATTTGCCGATGCCTCAGAATGATATTTCCTGATATATCCATTAACATGCTCAAGCTCTATATCGCAGGCATAAATATCGCTGAAATATTCTTTCACTCGCTCAATATCATTAAGCCAAACAGAATGGGTTTCGCGGCCCGGCTTTTCATCGTTTATAGCGCGATCCAGTAACTGCTGCGCATACTCAGCGAAAGGACGCGCCTCTCCATTTATTCCGCCGGATTCTCTGACAAGGCTTTCAATTGATGGCACTGACTCCGGGCGGAGTCGGTTGTTATATTCTCTGGCGATCGCTATAGCCATTACGCGATCAGTTCCAAGGTGCTTTCTCTTCCCGGTAATCAGGGTAAAACGATATTGACCTGATGATTTTTCAAAATACAGGTGATCCGGAAGGTTCCGGTGTTCCCTTTTGCGAGGTCTTGCGGCCATGTTAATCCTCTTGCATTAACGTGCGAACGCGCTCACTGATCATCGAATCTACGCCCCATTGTTCGGAAGAACATACCCAGACCATTCCGTCCACGACACGTCCTTTCAACAGGCCATCTTCAACCCAGCGCTTAATCGTTCTGTTATCTGGTACCGAGCCATGTTCAAACTCTCGCTTTCCCCACTGGCTCGCTTTCATCAACTTGGCCATGGTCATATCTCCACACCGGCTGCAACCGGTTATTTCAGTCTGTACGCACATGACGAGCAGCCAAGCCTGGCGCCGTCGTTACATTTCAAACAAATCTCGGGTTCGCTGGTGGCCGGAGCCATCTGTTTAATTATCCGGGCGGTAACCAGCACCGGCATTGGAACTCGCTGGCGCTTGGTTTCTTCCAGTAATTTTGCCAGTTCCAGCAGCCGCGCCTTGCAATCCATAGCTTCAGCGCGCCACCAGATCCCGTCTTCGCGCAAGCGCCGTTGTCGCCGCAATTTCAGTTTGCTGGGCATCAGGAACTACCTCCCAATACCCATTGATTACCGGCATGAAGCTGAAAGCGATGACCGGTATCAGGAAGCACAAGCGAATCAACCACCTCGCCACTGTCGACAAAGTAATAGTCACTGTCTGTGACATTGTTTATTAACAACGCTTCGACCTGATGCGCACTCATCCCTTTGAGGATTTTCATTAGCTTCTTCGAGACCGGTCGAAAATCAGGATCGACGCCAGCTAATTTAGCCGCCGCAAAGTTGTGATGCCCATCCATGAGAATGGTGTATTGGGTGTCGCGCAAAACAACAGGGAATACGTTGACGATGAACCGCTTAAACTTCACAGCCCTTTCCGCGACAATAGCCTGATTGAGATAGCGCTGGCTGCTGATGAGTCTGCCTTTAATCACATCACACCTCCTGCTCAGGCGCAGCCGGGTCAAAACCAAACCAGAATTTAGTCGGGTCAGCACATACCGGTTGTTCGCCATTGCGAAATATCACAAAGCTAATCCCATGCAGTTCTGCCAACTTTTTAGCCTCGGCAATCCACGCCGCCGTTACAGGTTCGGCTTTGAGCATAGCGGTGCGGCTGGCGTTCCAGCCGACTTTGCGCTGAACATTTCCGAACTGCCTCAACATCTCAGTAACCGCCATGAACGAGCCAAATTCGTAGTAACAGGCTGGGTCATTGTTCTGGTGGCGACCTCCGAGGTGATTAGCCCAATTCTCGTAGCTCCAGTCAAAGCGCTCGCTGTGTTGTTCATCAGGCACAGCCACCGGCGCTGGCGGTGCGGCGTACAACGGCATATCACTAGGGTGGCGCGAAGGGATGTCTACAACCGCGTACATACCCTTATCAATGTTTGCTTTCTCAATAGCGCTTATGCGGCAAAACGGCTCGCTGCTCATTACCGCCAGCAGCATGCGGATCATCGTTTCCTCTTCGGAATCCCCACCGTGTTTGATGTGCTCAAGCAGTTTCTCTTCCAGCCGCTCCCGGCTTAATTGTGTTTTCATGGCTTCAACCCCTCGAATGAAACAGTGGCATTAAACATGTCACTCGGATCGCGGTAGAACTTAATAGAGTGAACCCGGAGAACGCCGATACGGTTGTTGGTAAATGAAATCGTGAAGGTGTCACCTTTCTTAGGCATAGGTTCGTAAATCAGACCAGCGCCAAAGTAATGGCCGGTGATCTCCATTTTTCCCTTCTGTTTGAAGCCGTGAACGAAGTGCAGGGCGTGGCCCCAGGTTTGCGTGGTGTAATCGAACTCTGTGCTTTCAGCCCTGTTACCTTTCAGTAGTGCGAGTAATTTAGCGAGCATGGTCGGCCCCCAATTCAATCAGCTGCTGGCAATCCACACAGGTTTTGCAGCCGGGAACGGCAGAGCGCCGTGCTTCCGGTATAGCATCGCCGCACTCTTCGCAATGCTCGGCTGACGTAGCATTACGGTCGATGCGAATGCGTTGTAAGGCGTGCGCCATGTTGAGCTCTACCAGCTCGTTAGCCTGGTCTATGATTTCCGCTGCCATCATGCACCACCTTCAATGTGCTTGAATTCGATCACCCATACCCACGGATTTGCCTGCCAGCTTTCTTCACCGTAGATGGACTCCCACAGCCAGGAAAATACTTTGCGTGCATCATGGCTTGCACCGCCGAAATACTGATCCCCCTGATTTAAGCAATACCGGCCAGTGGCAGGTAGCTTAAACAACCCTTCACGCGTGGCATCGTTCGGACTGATTGACTGGAGGCGCTGCACTCCAACGCCGGTAATCTCCAGCGTGATGCGGCTGGCCCAGCGCGGCATGTGTATTGATGGCGTCCAGGATCCTTCAAAATCGAAGCCATCCTGAGAAGTCCAAAGGCCGTAGTTATTGGGTTTATGAATAGCGCTGGCTCGATAAATACGCTGCGCGTCTTCTCTGCTGCACAAGTTGCCATGTGCATCCACTGGATGACCATCTTCATTACCGATGCATGAGAACGTCTCGCGCACCCAGATACGATCGCCTACATCACCGTACGGGCAAGAGAACAACTTAGAGCGGGCGTGAGTGCCAGTGGCATTCGATTCAGCCCAGTGGTATTTGCCGATATCGTTACGTTTGGTTGAATCAGAGATGCGTAAAAGGCCGAACCGGTTTGATTTAGGCTGCACCTTCATGATCCTGCGTGTCTGCGTCTTCCTGCCATCGAGAATGGCGCGAACCATCTCGTCGCTAAAAAACATAGGGCGCTCTTTCACGGTTGCACCCCTTTCATCTGCTCAAACTGGCGGGCGATAGCTGCGGTTTCTGGGGATGGTTCGGATTTATTGCGAAGCCAGATGCACACAGTGCCTTCTTCTGTGTCATGGATAGACCCGACAAACCAGCCATCACCTTTTATTCCTGATGGCTGCCAGGATGAAATGTCATAACCATCACCGTGCTGCTCAATTTCATCCTCATCGCGCCACTCCTCCCTCAGTTCGAGGCCTTTTTCTTCCAGCCACGCATCAAATTCACCAGCCAATCCGTATTCTCTGCCATTAGCAGGCTTGAAATAATCGGGGTGTGTCCAGTAGCCGTATTGATCACGTTCTACTGGCAGCGGTGCGATTGCTGGTGATGATTGCGTCTTCTCAACTTCGGCTGATGTTGCTGTCTGAGTACGAACCTGGGCGATGTATGCGAGGTTCAACGCCTCAAGGCGAGAAGACAGCTCTTTAATCAGATCCGAATAAATACCGGTCTGCTTGATGCTGGTGGCGTAATTGTTGGCGGTTCTTACCAGCTCGATAATGGTCATTGATGCCAGTTCTTGTCTCATTGCGTTGTATCTCCTGTGCGCGCTGCAACGCGCGATTTTTGGATGCACGAATCCCTCGCCGGGTAGCGATAATTAAATTGATTTCGCTTCCAGAAATGCCCCGCCGCGGGGCATTTGCAGCAGAGAAATTAAGCGCTGAAGGTACCGATAAATGTTTCCACGCTACTGCCTTTGAATTTTTCTACGAGCAGATCGCGGAATTCGGCGGCCATCTCTTCTTCGTAGCTTTCCAGTTGCGTGATACGCAGAACCAGCACCGGACTGTCGCTGGCGAGAATACTCATGCGAAGCTTGATGCGGTATTCACCGAGCCCTTCATAAGGGATGCACTTAAATTCGAACGCCACCGGCATAATGTCTTTGCTCTTTGCTTCTACACTTTCCATCACAGAGCGTTTGCCGCTGAAGTCCTGATCTTCGAATTCCGCGCTGCGGATCGCGTCGATTGTAATTTTGCGAACAGCTGCCGCCGCGCGCTTGGCTTCGATAACCTGCCCGTCCGCATCGAACCCGATGACATATTCAGACCAGTCTTCCAGCCACTCAGCCAGTTGCTTCTGGTTGTTGCGATCGCCGTTAATATTCAGCAGCGCGGTATACGGTGAGGTGCGTTTCAGCGCCAGAACAGCTTTGTTATCTGCATGACCGGGATTTTCCAGCGTGCCCAGGTTGAATACCGATACCGCTGCCATGTTGTCGGCATTGATAAAACAGCGGGTGCCGTCAGCAGCATAGTCGCTGGAGTAGCGGACAAAATCTTCGATACTCTGGGTTTCCATCTTTCCGCGGAACCGAAAACGGGTGGTATAAAGCTTTTCCAGACTTTCCACGCTTACATCTTTCGGCAGCGCGACAGCCGGGCAGTCAGCGCCAGCGAGCTTTTCTTCAACCAACTGACTGAAAACCAGATCGCGGATCTGACTGATGGCGGTTGAGTCGACTTGTTGAGACATGGTTTTTCCTTACGTGAATGATTAATAAACCGGGCAGGTTAGCGCTGTGCCTGGTTCGGCTGGCCCTGAAGGGTGAACAGTTGCCCCTGGTCTTCCTGCAAAACAGTGAGCTTCCCGCCGCGGTTGACATACATCGGGGTTTCGGTGGTGTCTTCTTCTGACGACTTGCCGCGAGGTGTAGGTTTCACGAAAGCCAGCTTATGCACGATGCCCACGCGCTTTTCTTCCATCGAATTGCTAAGGCGGGAAATGTCGAAAGTGAGTGTCACCTTGCCTTTGTTGCCGTTGTTAAGCACACCCAGGGCAACTTCATTCAGTGCTGCAGCCACTTTGGTTTCGAACACGCCGCCGTCGAGTTCCCCGAAGAAGTCGGGGATATTGGTCAAACGTTCTTTGTCCATCGGTCTTACCCTCAGAATGGCGGCAGACACCGCCGGTTAGTATCTCCACACAACACAAAAGAGCATCTGCGACTGCAATCGCCCGGGTGGATTGAGTTATGAGCCCGTCGCCCGGTGATGCTCTTGTGTGTTGCGTAAAAAATTGCGGCGCCCTCACGGGAAAGATCCGACGCCGCCAAAAACTACCAGTTGGCATTTATACTGTTGTGTGGTGCCAGATGCTTATCTTCTGGTTGCCGTCAAAGCGGCTGCAATTCACCACAACTGGAAGCGCACTCCCGCTTAATCACACCTGCCACCCATAACTGAAGAGAGAAGGAGTGCGCTTTCATGTTGTGTGCCTGGCTTTTAACCACATCAGGTTCGGTGGTTTCCTTGTGTTCTCACCCAATCAGAAGGACTCGAATATGGACACGGTGCTGCAGCAACAAATCAACCAACTGACTCTCGAAATTGCTCGCCTGAAAGAGGCTCAGGCAGCAGCCGAGAAAAACGTTGTAAACCTCGTCGCACGGTCTGAATTTACCGTTGCGCTAATCTCGGCTCTGATTTCCGACGGCACCATCAGCACCGATGAAGCTGTGGATTTCATCATGGAGGCTCCCGTCGAAATTCCCGGTTACACTGAGAGCGTCGAGCAGGCCCGCCACACCGTTATCGAAATCCTTAGCTATCCGAGAGCACACTTTTAGCCGCCGCGTTTTACCGGACTCTTCCCGGCGGTCACACCGAATCGCCACGATGGTGAATCGCTCAGGCCGAAGTACGGGGCTGGCTTGCACATTCCGGCTACCCGCTTGGGTTAGGGATACAGTCAAGGGAACCCACCGGACCGCTGCGACGCATGTGCCATACGCCGTGATTTGAAGTTTAATTATTCAAACAAAAATGTCAACGGTGTTGTTCGTAAAATTAAACAAATTTTGTTCAGACATAAAAAAACCAGCCGTAGCTGGTTGTTTTTAAAATTTTTTTATCAAGGGAGATTCATCTCAAGCCGAACACATACGCCTACTATCTCGCATGAAGCGTCTATGGGGATTGGTCTATACGCCGGATTTAGTGGCATCAGATACATATTAGGGCCATCAACAACCAATTTTTTTATTGTTGACTCACTTGAACCATTTAGGCGGGCAACAACAATTTTACCGCTTACGGGTTCGATATCTGGATCCACAATGACCAATGACCCGTCAGGCAGGGACACGCCGGAGCCTGGAGGGCTAGACATTGAGTCGCCTGTTACACGTAATGAGAATGCATAAGGCGAGACTTTTGCTGTTGTTTCAATCCATTCAGTCACTTCGTCTAAATTTCCCTCGACCATTTCCTTCCAGTTGCCTGCTTGGACTGATGATAAAAGCGGCACACGCCGACGAATATCTGGGCCAGGATGCGAGTTACCACTGGATTCCTCAACAAGTCCACCTTCAGTCAACCAGCGCTCAGTCACGCCAAGAACGTCTGCAAGCTTACTTAAGTATTTGGCAGACGGTTCTGTTCCACCGTTAACCCATTGGCTAACAGTGCCTCTAGAGGCTCCAGTGGCCTTAATCAAGTTGCTACTTCGTAGGTTCAACGCCTTTAAGCGCTGACAGATACGGTCGCTCATATTTTCTTTTTTCATGTTTAAAAATTTAAACATTCTCTTGTTTAATTTCTTGACTATTTTTTGTTTGAAACATTAAACTTCACTGGTGAAATTAAAACCCGGAGGAGAAATGTTTAAACAAAAACTAATTGATCATTTCGGTACTGCAACTGCCGCCGCAAAGGCACTTGGAGTGTCGAAATCGACTGTCAGCCTATGGAAAGAAAGTGTTCCCTGGAAATATGCATTGCTGGCTGAAAAGTTGACCAACGGAGCTATCAAATATGATCCGGTGGCATATCAGAAGCCTAACGAAACGGCAGCTTAACCGTAACTACCAAAGGAAAAACAACATGGTAGAGCACAGTTTGAAAGAAGTGGTTAAGGCGATGTGTAAAGCCTATCCCGGTGGTCGCGAAGCGATGGCCGGTGCGCTTGGCATGACCGCCACGCAGTTCAATAACAACCTTTACGAGAAAAACGGTTGCCGGTTTTTCGAAGTAACAGAGTTGGAAGCGATGGAGGACTTATCGAATACCTCATTCCTGGCTGATTACTTTGCGAAGCGCCGCGGCTGTCTGCTGGTGGAAGTTCCAACCTTTGAAGATCTCGATCGCGTCGACCTTTTCAGCAGGGCTATGCGCACCGCCGCAGCTCGCGGGCAGGTTGATCAGATTATCCAACAGGCACTGGAAGACGGGGTGATTGAACAGCATGAAGCAGAACTTATCCACGAATATCACCGCCGTCATATGGCTGCGCGTGAAGAAGAAGTCGCGGCAATCATCGAATTATTCAGCCGCAAAAAGAAGTGACGCCAGCAGGTTGCAGCCTCTGGCGTCGTGGCGTGTCGATCATTGTGGAGATACCTACGCATGAACAGTTTAAACCGATATCGGCCAGCTAAGCAATTCCGCTGCCCACCGCTGGTGGGGAGTAATGCACCGTTCGGCTATGTGGAAAGAGTACGCGGTAGCGCAGATGCCAACAACTACCAGCGCGCCGCCGGAATGGTAGAGGCGTTTGCCACTATGAACGAGCAGGGGCGCGAAGAATGGCTGAAATTAACCGGCGGTTCAGAGACCACTACGGAATCCCGGTACGGGTCATCCGATGGGAGCCAGAAAAGCAGCGCGTTATCTATCTTCGTGAAGCGCAAGGCTACGGGCATGAATGCTTCAGCCCACTTGAGCAGTTCCAGCGTAAATTCAGAGAAATAGAGGGCGATCATGAGCAGTAAATTACATGGGCTGGTATGGGAATGTGACATCCAGCCAATATCACGGAAGGCAGTGATCGCCCGTCTGGCTGATTTCAGCAGTGATGAGGGATACAGTTGGCCATCTGTTGACACAATTCGCCGGCAGGTTGGGGCAAAGAGCAAAAATACCGTTGCCGCAGCAATCAAGGAGCTTGAGAAAGATGGCTGGCTTACGGTAGTACCGCGCAAATCTGGTGGTCGGGATATTTCCAACGGCTACCAACTCAACGTTGAAAAAATCGAGGTTGCGGCTGATGAGTCTCGCCAGTCAGTCAAACAGGCCCGCGCGAAAATTAATTCAAAATTTAACCCCTCAAATATTGACCCCTCAGATTCTGACCACTCAAAAAATGAGGGGTCAAAAAAAGTTAAATCAAGGGGTCAAAATTTGGAGGGGGAGGGGTCAACGGTTGACCCCGATCCGTTATTAGATCCAACTACTGATCCGTCAAATAAAAACACTTCTTGTCCGGTTGCTGCGCAACCCGACGTTGCGGTGGTTATCACCGATCAGGCTAAACAGGTGTTGACTTACCTGAACCAGAAGACCGGATCACGGTATCAGGTCAGTAAGTCCTCGCTGGATAACATCCGCGCCCGCCTTGGTGACGGTTTCACCGTTGCTGAATTGGAACTTGTTGTGGACTACACCACAGCGAAGTGGGGGCAGGATCTGCGTATGGCTGAATACCTGCGGCCGACAACGCTTTTCCTGCCATCAAAATTCCCTGGCTACCTTCAGGCCGCGAACAAGTGGGTTGAGGCAGGACGCCCGGAGCGCCGTAACGGCGAATGGGTAAGTAGCACAGCAGCGCGCGCCAGTTTCCAGAATGTGGATTATTCGCTGCCGGAAAACGCGGGGTTCCGGTCATGAGATACGGATCAGTTTGCAGTGGCATTGAAGCCGCCACCGTCGCGTGGGAACCATTGGGCTGGAAAGCGGCGTGGTTTGCCGAGATAGAAAAATTCCCGGCTGCGGTGCTGGCGGCGCGCTGGCCTGATGTAGACAACCTGGGCGACATGACCAAAATCGCCGCGGCAGTTCGCGCCGGAACAGTTGAAGCACCAGAGATTCTTGTTGGCGGTACACCATGCCAGGCCTTCAGTATCGCTGGTTTACGCAACGGGCTCGACGACGCGCGCGGGCAATTAACCCTTTCATATGTGGAATTAGCAGATGCCATCGACGACAAGCGCCGCGACTGCGGTGAAGAAGAAGCCATTATCGTCTGGGAAAACGTCCCGGGTGTCCTCAGCAGCAAAGACAACGCCTTCGGCTGCTTTATTGGCGCGCTTGCCGGAGAAGATAGCGAATTGCAGCCAGCAGGGGGTAAATGGTCGAACGCTGGTTGTGTGTATGGACCATCGCGCATTGTCGCCTGGCGATTGCTCGACGCTCAATTTTTCGGAGTGGCCCAACGACGCCGCCGTGTGTTCGTTGTCGCAAGTGCTCGAAGTGGATTCGATCCCGCAAAAGTACTTTTTGAGCTCGACAGCCTGCGCCGGGATACTCCGCCGAGCCGAGAACCGCAAGCGGCAGTTACCGCAGATGCTGGAAAGCGCGCTGAAATCGGTAGTCACTGGGACAACCCAGTAAATCCGCACCCTACGTTAAACCAGTCTAACAATGAAGGCGGCATTGGGCAGAGCAATCAGGAGATTTTCTCGCAGCGCGGTTGTGGTCTGGTTGGTGATATGAAACTTCCGGACGTGGTTGGTTCAATTGCAGCTCACTCATTCACTGGTGGCGCAGGTGGAAGACCGGAAGGTGCAGCTGCCTCACATTTTATCCCTGTCGCTTTTGGTGGAGGAAACACAAGTGGAAGTATCGAAGTGGCATCTGCATGTACCGCGCATGGTGTGCGTATGGACTTCGACACCGAAACCTTCGCTGTTTCGTTTGCCGAAAATAGCCGTGGTGAAGTGCGAACGCAAAACGGTGATGGCCAGATTACAGGGCCGTTATCCACAGGTGGCGGTAAACCAGGGCAGGGTTATCCAGCGATTGCGCTCTCAGTGGCATTAAGAGGGCGCGATGGCGGGGCAACAGCAGAACTGGGTGGCGAAATAGCCGGGACGCTTCGCTCAAGTGGCGGAGGTGGTGATAAAGCTCATGTGCTTGCGCCAGCCATCGCTATCGCAGGAAATACCATTGGTAGATCACCGGACAATGGTGGAAACGGTACAGGTTATTCGGAAGAAATTGGCTACACGCTAACGAAAACCGATCAGCATGGCGTTGCGATTGGCATGCAGGTGCGCCGGCTAACACCGCGCGAATGTGAACGCCTTCAGGGATTCCCTGACGATCACACTCTGATTGCGTGGCGCGGCAAAGATGCTGCCGATTGCCCGGATGGCCCTCGTTATAAAGCAATCGGGAACAGCATGGCGGTACCGGTAATGCGATGGATTGGCGAACGCATTGCTGCAGATTTGCCGGTTGCTGAACAAGACCCGCGCATTTACCAGCGCCCGTTCCTCAAATGGGCTGGTGGCAAGTATTCACTGCTGCCAGAACTTGATCGCCTCATCCCGGCTGGTAAGCGCCTCATCGAACCATTTGTGGGCGGCGGTTCGGTGTTTATCAATTCCAATAAGCATGAAAGCTTCCTGCTGGCGGACGTAAACGCTGATCTGATCAACCTGTACCAGATGCTGACTGTGGTTCCCGAGCTGGTAACCGAGTGGGCTAAGGGATTATTTGAAAAGCTGAATGATCTGGACGGCTTTATAGCGTGCCGTGAAGAGTTCAACGAGCAGAAAATGTCCGGGCCTGAGCGGGCCGCAGCCTTTCTATATCTCAATCGCCACTGTTTCAATGGTCTGATCCGCTACAACAGTAACGGCGATTTTAATGTCGGCTGGGGGAAGAAACCCAATCCGTATTTCCCCGAGAAAGAGCTGCTTGCCTTTTCCGCTATCTCTAAAAAATGCGTATTCATGAACGCCGGGTACCGCCGCACGCTGGCGCTGGCAGGCGAGGGTGATGTTGTTTACTGCGATCCGCCATACGAACCGATGCCCGGTACCGCCGGTTTTACCAACTATGCCGCCGGGGGTTTTACGTGGGACGACCAGCAGGAGTTAGCGCGCTGCTGTGTTGCTGCGCATCAGCGTGGCGCCAGAGTGGTGATCAGCAATTCCACCGCGCCGCGCGTCATCGAGCTTTACAAGGGGCATGGCTTCGACCTGCACCACGTCAGCGCCCGCCGCGCCATATCGAGCAAAGGTAGCACGCGCGAAACCGCCACCGACATCGTGGCCATTCTCTGAGGGGGACCAAGTGAATACACCAAAATCACTGACTGATCGCCAACGGCAAGTATTCGCTGCGCTGGTGGATTTTCACAACATGCACGGCTACCCGCCGACCTACACCGAGCTTGCGGCGCTGATTGGCGTCGCCTCGGGCAATGCTGCCTTTGAACACCTGCGCGCCCTGGTGAAAAAAGGCTACATCACGATCGCCAGCGGCACCGCGCGCGGCATCAAAGTGATCGGCGTAAATGACACGCTGGCGCTCGATGAAGCTGAACAAGTGATCCGGGCGCTCCTTGCTGGTGAAGACAGCTCAGCTGATCTGGCTCAGGAATGGTTGAAACGCAGAGGGTCCGCGGCATGAAGCTAATTTTACCTTTCCCGCCAAGCGTCAATTCTTACTGGCGCGCCCCGAATAAAGGACCGCTGAAAGGCCGCCATCTTATCAGCGAAGCCGGGCGAAAATTCCGAAGTGAAGCCTGTGCGGCCATCCTCGATCAGTTACGCCGTCTGCCTAAACCATCAACTGAGCTGGCTGCGGTGGAAATTCTTCTTTACCCGCCGGACTCCCGAAACCGGGACATCGATAACTACAACAAGGCGCTGCTGGATTCTCTAACGCATGCCGGAGTATGGGAGGACGACAGCCAGGTTAAACGCCTGCTGGTGGAATGGGGGCCAGTAGTGAAGGGCGGTAGGGTGGAAATTTCGATCACCAGATATGTACCAACAGCGGTTGCAGCCGCTTAACGGAGATACGCATGCAACAGATGAACGCAACGCCAGCTTTCACCCCTGCGCCATTTATGCCGGGGCAGGAACTGACAATGAGCAGCCAGGAGATTGCCGATCTGGTTCAGTCACGGCATGACAAAGTGAAGCAGTCGATTGAAAGGCTTGCCACAAAGGGCGCAATCCAACTCCCCCCAATGGGGGAAGTTAGAAACCACCTCGGGCAGGCGGTCGCAGTGTATCTGGTAGGTAAGCGCGATAGCTATGTGGTGGTGGCGCAGTTGTCACCGGCGTTTACCGCGCGACTGGTGGATCGCTGGCAGGAACTGGAAAGCCAGCAGGCAATGCAGGTACCGAAGTCTTTACCTGAAGCGCTGCGCCTCGCTGCTGATCTGGCTGAACAGCAGCAACAGCTTAAACATGAACTGGCCATCGCCGCGCCGAAAGTGGAATTTGTCGATCGCTATTGCTCCGCGAAAGGCTCAATGTCATTCCGGCAGGTGGCGAAGCTGCTTAACGCCAAAGAGCCCGAGTTTCGATGCTTCCTGCTTGATAACGACATCCTGTACCGCCTGGGCGGCACGCTAACACCGCGTCACCGTCATATCGCTCTTGGCCGGTTCGAAGTGAAAACAGGTACCAGCACCGAAAACAATCATGCATTCAGCCAGGCACGATTTACGGCGAAAGGTGTGCAGTGGATTGGCGGTCTGTGGGCGGCTCATATCGCGAAGGAGGGCACAGAGTGAGGGCGCTGTTAAACCCCGTCGTGGTAACTGAGCTTGGACTCGTTATGTTCCGTCCCGGCGTCAGCCTCCTGCCGCATTTTCGCCGCGGGCGAATGTTGCTTGAGAACGAACCCGAGCGCCTGGCGGGTATGCCGAACGGTGAACTACCACCAGCAGAGCAGCCGCTGGCGGAAGCTCCCGCACTGGCTGGCGTATTCGAAAATGAAGCGGTGTTGCGCCGCGCTGGCGGCATTAACGGTCTGGAAAGTTGGCTTGAATCCGGTACCGGTTGCCAGTGGCCACACGAAAGCTGGCACGATGAGAACATGACAACCATGCGCCACGCGCCTGGCGCGATCCGGCTGTGCTGGCATTGCGACAACATCCTGCGTGAGCACAGCACAGAGCAACTGGCAGCCATAGCCAGGGAGAACTGCGCCGCCTACATCCTCACGACCGCACGCCGTGAGCTTGGCTTCGACGACTCCCATTCACTGACGCTGCCGGAATTCTGCTGGTGGCTGGCGCGTTACGGCCTCGCCGACGTGCTGCCGGAGGAAGCCGCCAGGCAGGTTCTTCTTATGCCTAAGCCGGTCATTAAGTCGGTAACGCGTGAGCTTGATCTGGTGCCCGGTATGCAGCAGGCGCGGGAAATCGTTGAGGAAGTAGCTAAGAAGGTGCTGGCGCTGCGCATCGATCCAGAGACGCCAGAATCCTTCATGCTGCGTCCTAAACGCCGCCGCTGGGAAAACGAGAAGTACACCCGCTGGGTTAAGGCGCAGCAATGCATGTGCTGCAACAACCCGGCAGACGATCCCCACCACCTGATCGGCCACGGTAATGGGGGAATGGGTACAAAGGTGCACGACCTGTTTGTGATACCGCTTTGCAGAGCGCATCACGACGCGTTGCACGCTGACACTGTGGCATTTGAAGAAAAATATGGCAGCCAGCTTGTGCTGCTGTTTCGTTTTTTAGATCGCGCGCTGGCCATCGGCGTGCTGGCGTAAAGTGGAGACGCTATGAACCTTGAATCATTACCAAAATTCTATTCACCAAAGTCGCCTAAGTTAAACGACGAGACGCCTGCTACTGGTGGCGCTGCGCTGACAATCACCGATGTAATGGCAGCACAAGGCATGGTGCAGTCAAAAGCCCCGCTGGGCTTTAACCTGTTTCTGGCAAAGATGGGCATTCAGGATCCGGCTCCAGCGCTGGACGGCCTGATGCATTATGCGCTGGCGCTAAAAAATCCGGTGCTGGTGAAACTCAGTGAGAAGGCACGCCTTGAGATACTGCCGGTGCTGGTGCAATTCGCCTATGCCGATTATTCCCGATCTGCGGCCAGTAAAGCTCGGTGCCCTCACTGCAATGGCACCGGGAAAATCAGCGAAGAGAAGATAACAAGAAAGGTCGCATATCCATGGGGGAAAGCACCGTACTGGGCTGCTAATTCCCGCGCCGTTAGACCATCAGACTGGGAGAAGTGGACGGAAGTCGCCAGCACAGAACAAGCGAAATGCAGCCATTGCGACGGTAAAGGCGAGGTAAGAACAGCGTGCCGTGGCTGCAAAGGCAAGGGGGAGGTGCTAGATGAAAAGCGCACAAAGCTTCACGGCGTGCCGGTTAATAAGGTATGCGGTCGCTGTAATGGCAATCGCTACAGCCGCGTTCCGACAACACTTGCCCGCGCACTGGTCAGTAAGGTTGTGCCAGACCTGACGAATTACGAATGGTATACCGGTTATGCCGATGTGATTAACGCGCTGGTCACGAAATGTTGGCTTGAAGAAGCAAACGCAGAGAGACATTTAAGAAAAGTGACACGTTAGCCACATTTTCTCTACTTATACCGTCACGATGCTTGCAATATTCGAAAAAACTGGTTAGGATTTTCCTAACGATGGGCATTGTATGTTCAGAGTTAAAAGCCCGCCATTGAGCGGGTTTTTTTCATTTAACTAACTGCGCAATCATCGATTGGTAGGCAGAATATGAGCCGTAGGCGAAGACTATCATTGAACCTGCACCGCCTAAGCATGCTAACCCGTTAATAATGTACCCTGCCCAGAGATAACCTTTTCTTTTACCGAGATAAGACGAAGCAAAAAAGCACTGCGCAAAATATGATAGCCCAGCGCAAAGACCAGCTAATAGCACCCCACTACAAAAAAGAAAAAGTGCTGTAGCAATTGCTGAAGCGGACTCAGCAGATGAGTTTTTATTCCATATATTGCCCAGGAAAGCTAATAGAGCTATCGCAGCACCGCCATTCATTATTAAAAATGTTCTGCATGCATTAGCGCCTATATTTACCGCTGCTTTAAAAGACTCAATCTGAAAGTTATTTTCAATTTTGAATAATTCGAGTTGAGTTGAATTTTGATGTTTTACGCCTTCAATTGCGATTGCATTATTTTCATCTTCATTTTCTACATTGATACAGGATAAGTAGTTAATCATGTTGTCTATAGGAATTGCTTCAACACCGCTTTCCTTTGCGTCAACGATATCTTTATTAATCAGATCAAGAAGTTCTGCAGTATTCATTTTATACCTTCAATTAAGCCATTTTTCATCATCCTAATCAGTTAATTAATACTGAACAAGGGAATAATGATGGCATTTAATTTATTGATTTTCTTCCCCTCATTCTGAGAGGACTCACAGCATATACGAGGGGGCTAAATGTCCGAACCTGTTTCCGGTTCCGCTGCGGCGGCAAGCGCTTTAACCGGTGCCAGTTTGTATGGCTTGTTAACTGGTACCGATTACGGCGTTGTTTTCGGTGCGTTCGCTGGTGCCGTGTTCTATGTCGCCACCGCTGCCGATCTGACGATTCTCCGCCGTTCTGCCTACTTCATCGTTTCTTACTTCGCTGGCGTGTATGGCTCCGGGCTGGTGGGCTCAATGCTGGCAAGCATCACCCATTACAGTGATAAACCGCTTGATGCGCTCGGCGCGGTGTTGCTTTCAGCGCTGGCGATTAAGACGCTCACCTTCTTCAGCGAACAGGATCCCCTGTCGTTGCTGCAAAGGTGGCGGGGAGGGACAAATGGTAACAAGTGATCCGCTGGTGCTGACCAACGTGGTGACCAGTACGGCTATCGTTCTGCGCCTGATGATGTTTCGTAAGCCCGGCGGGCGTCACAACTGGTGGGCGTCATGGCTGGCTTATCTGATCATCCTGGCTTATGCCACGGTGCCATTCCGTTTCATGTTCAACTTCTATTTCCATGCCCACTGGGCGACCGTGCTGATGAATCTCATCATATGCGCTGCTGTATTCGCGGCGCGCGGTAACGTAGCCCGGATTTTTCACGTACTGAGGCCAGAATAATGCAGATCAGCGATAAGGGTATTGCGCTCATCAAACAGTTTGAAGGTCTGCGGCTGACGGCATATCAGGACAGCGTTGGCGTTTGGACGATAGGTTATGGCTGGACGCAGCCTGTTGACGGCAAATCAATCCGCGCCGGGATGACCATCAAAGAGGAAACAGCAGAACGTCTGTTGCGTACCGGGCTGGTCTGTTACGAAGGCGACGTATCGAAGCTGGTGAAAGTTAAACTGACGCAGGGCCAGTTCGATGCGCTGGTTTCTTTCGCCTACAACTTGGGCGCCCGGGCGCTTTCCACATCAACGCTGCTGAAAAAGCTAAATGCAGGCGATTACCGCGGCGCTGCCGATGAGTTCCTGCGCTGGAACAAAGCAGGCGGGCAGGTGCTGGCTGGTCTAACCCGACGCCGTGAGGCAGAGCGTGCTCTGTTCCTGTCGTGATGAACCGCATAACTGCTATTGCATCAATTGCGGCGGTAGTCGTTATTGCCATTCTGGCTGCGCTGTTGGCATTTGCAAAAGCTGACCTGTCTACAGCCGAAAGCGATAACCACGTCCTCAAGAGCGACAACGCATTACAGGGGCAGGTGATCGCCACTCAGGCATTCAACGTCAACCGGTTTAACCAGGTGGCACAACTGGCATCCAGTGCAAACGCCGTGGTAGCCGGTGATGCCGAAAAAACCATCATCGAATACCGGGAGATTCTTCGCCGTGAGAAAACCTGTGATCTGCCTGTTCCTGCTGACATTGCTCGCGGGTTGCTCGAGTACGCCTACCGTTTACGTGCCAGCGCAATGCACGCCGATTCCGGCCAGCCTGATACAGCCGATGTTAGTGCCGTTGCCGCCGGCGGGATAACGTATTGTCAGGCCGTGCTGTGGATTCGGCCGCTGCTTTCAACTATCGAGCAGGGCAATAACAACTTTGCAGGTATCCGTGATATTGAGCGTCAGCGGCAGCAACAAAAATAGCCCTCCGAAGAGGGCGAATGGAGAAATATTTCGTTTATCTGATAGGTTCAAGCATTAACTAACGCTCATCCCTGAGCGTTTCCCTAGTGTGGGTAGGAGCCACGTTAGGGTTCTTTAACTGTTGCACATAATTCCTGATTGGCAAGGGCAAGCGGTAATAAAAAGAGTGATTCTGTGTTGTTACTCAGCGAACGAATCGAAACCAGCGGGAAAATGATTGCGGGTCTGCAAGCGTACATTGAGCAGTGCATTTGATGATTAAGTGGCTGTAAATAACAACAGCTTTTATGTGTACTTTTATGCATTGATAGTTTTATTATTGTTGATGGTAAATCCAATTCAATCAATAATTTAACTTTGGTAAAATGGTATCTATGAAACGCATAAATGTATTGTTTGTAGCGCTTTTTCTTGCAGGGTGTACTAATTTCTCCGCACAGCAACCTTATCGTTCCGCGAATGGTGAGCGTATGGTCATTAGTGCAAATATGCCCAATGGTATGTTGAAGTTGTGGGTGAATGATGTCCTGGTGGTTGATGATACATCCCTTAACCAGGATAAAAGTCTTGCAGCAGCTTTCAGCCAAAGCTATACAAACGTTTACAATGGTACCTATAAGGGGCAAAAAGTTATGGCTCGCTGTAAGTTTTCCCGTGACTCAAGGGAGTGCGATGTGTTCGTCGATGGCGAGCATGCAGCCAACCTCTTCCTGAGATAAATTTTATGCCACAGGCATTACAGCAGGCATTCACTGAGTGCCTGTGATAATGCTATAACGTTAATTTTCCTAAGGAGAATTCGCAATGGCAAAAAGCTTTGACGATTTGAGGTTAAATTACATTTATTTGCATGAGTTATGGTGGCTAACGGAATCGATAAAGAAACGTTGTGAGGAACTTTTTCAAGCAACTCCTTTGCCTGAGCAAGGGTACTATTTTAAAATTGACTATAATATACACTCGTTAATAAACGATATTCTTTCAGATGCCGCCAATTTAAAAAAATTAATAACGATACCAAAAAAACAAACAAAAGATGAATCATTTAGACAGTTTCAGGTGCATATTGAAAGAAGTAAATACCTTCAAGATAAAATTAAAGGTATACAGATTTCTGAGTTAAAGTCAGTCAAGGTAAGAAATACTTTGCAGCATTTTGATGAGTATCTAGATGAGGCAAATATTGAGGCAAGCGAAGGGAGATTGACAGCCCATAAAATGGCGGTATATAACTTTGTTATGTCTCACTGGGAGGCTGTGAATCCTAGACCATACCCAATAAGATTATATATTTGTTCTGAAAAAACCTATCACAATATGAAGGCCTCAGTTAATCTTGATAGAATATATAGGGAAGCTTCAGCTATTAATGAGGTGGTTCGGAATGAAATTAGAAGGGATGATGACTCTGATCCGGGTGGGTTTATGATTAATTTAAATAAGTAGGTTTTATAAGCTAATTTTTACTGCCCCGTTTATATGTGGATTTTTAATGCACATCGAACTTGCACATAGTCGAAAGCCTTTCTGCTGTGAGCCTAAGCAAGCCATTAACTTCCTGTGGCGTTTATGAGCGATAGGCTCACATATAAAAGGATAGATAATGCCACCTCGTACACCCAAAGCCTGTCGTGTGCGCGGCTGCCGCTGCACAACAACTGATCCATCTGGTTACTGCGAAACGCACAAAGGCGAAGGCTGGCGGCAGTACAAGCCGGGACAGTCGCGCCACCAGCGCGGTTATGGCAGCAAGTGGGATGGGATACGTGCGCGGATCCTGAAGCGTGATAAGCACCTGTGCCAGGCACATCTGCGCAAAGGCCATGCTGTGTCGGCGGCGTGCGTTGACCACATCACCGCAAAGGCCAAGGGCGGCACAGACGAGGACAGCAACCTTGAGTCACTGTGCTGGTCATGCCATGCCACGAAGACCGGGCGTGATCGTCTCAGATGAGAACCAGTATCATCCAGTGAGCACCACAGGGAGGGGGAGGGTAAATCTCTGCAGCCCCCTGCCTTCAGGACTGCCCGCCTCCCCGAATTTTTATACCCGCGAAAAATGAAATTTAACCAGGAGTGCCGCATATGGCTGGAACGGCAGGGCGTTCCGGGCGTCGCCCCAAGCCAACGGCGCGCAAGGAACTGGCCGGTAACCCCGGCAAGCGAGCCCTGAATAAAGAGGAACCGGTCTTTACGCCGATCAAAGGTGTGGCGCCGCCGGACTGGTTCACAGAAGACGATCTCCCGCTGGCTTCCGTCATGTGGGAACTGACCACCAAAGAGTTATGCGGGCAGGGTCTGCTGTGCGTTACCGACCTGGCGGTACTCGAGCGCTGGTGTGTGGCCTATGAGTTCTGGCGCCGCGCCGTGAAAAACATCGCGGCGGAAGGTAATACCATCGTCGGCGCTATGGGCGGCAGGATAAAGAACCCCGAACTGACCGCCAAGAAAGAGCAGGAATCGGAGATGAGCTCCACCGGCTCCATGCTGGGCCTTGACCCGAGCAGCCGCCAGCGTCTTATCGGCCTGGCCGGGCAGAAGAAAACCGCTAACCCATTCCTGAAGATGATCAACTCATGAGCCGGAAATCATACCCCAACGTCAACGCCGCGAATCAGTACGCCCGCAACGTTGTGCGGGGAAAAATACCGGCGTGCCAGTTTGTGCTTCAGGCCTGCCAGCGTCACATCGACGATATGGCTCAGGAGAAAAGCCGCAAGTTCCGGTACCGCTTTGATAAAGACATGGCGGAGAAGGCCGCGAAGTTTATTCAGCTACTGCCGCACACCAAGGGTGAATGGGCGTTCAAACGGATGCCGATCACCCTGGAGCCGTGGCAACTTTTCGTCGTCTGCTGTGCCTTCGGCTGGGTGAAAAAGGGAACAAAGCTGCGCCGCTTTCGCGAGGTTTATACCGAGATCCCCCGTAAAAACGGTAAGTCGGCAATCTCTGCCGGCGTGGCGCTGTACTGCTTTACCTGTGACAACGAGTTTGGCGCGGAAGTGTATTCCGGCGCCACGACCGAAAAGCAGGCGTGGGAAGTGTTCCGCCCGGCGCGGCTGATGTGCAAGCGTACGCCGCTACTGGTCGAAGCCTTCGGCATCGAGGTGAATGCCTCCAACCTGAACCGTCCCGAGGACGGCGCGCGATTTGAACCGCTGATTGGCAACCCTGGCGACGGTGCCTCGCCGCACTGCGCCATCGTCGACGAATACCACGAACACCAGACTGATGCGCTTTATACCACCATGCTGACCGGGATGGGGGCGCGTCGTCAGCCGCTGATGTGGGCGATCACCACCGCCGGTTACAACATCGAGGGGCCGTGCTACGACAAACGCCGCGAAGTGATCGAGATGCTTAACGGCTCGGTACCCAACGAGGAGTTGTTCGGCATCATCTACACGGTTGATGAAGGCGACGACTGGACGGATCCGAAGGTGCTGGAGAAGGCGAACCCGAATATGGGTGTCTCGGTGTACCGCGATTTTCTTCTCAGTCAGCAACAACGTGCGATTAACAATGCCCGGCAGGCGGGCGTTTTTAAAACCAAGCATCTGAATATCTGGGTGGCGGCGCGCGCGGCCTTCTATAACCTGGTGTCCTGGCAGAACTGCGAAGACAAAACACTGACGCTCGAGCGTTTCGAAGGGCAGCCCTGTGTGCTGGCGTTCGACCTGGCGCGCAAGCTCGATATGAACAGCATGGCGCGGCTGTTTACCCGCGAGATTGATGGCAAAACACATTACTTCAGTGTGGCGCCACGCTTCTGGGTACCGTATGACACGGTTTTCAGCGTGGAGAAAAACGAGGATCGCCGTACCGCTGAGCGCTTCCAGAAATGGGTGGAGATGGGTTATCTCACCGTCACAGATGGCGCGGAGGTGGACTACCGCTACATCCTGGAGGAAGCCAAAGCGGCTAACAAACTGAACCCGGTCACCGAGTCACCGATTGATCCCTACGGCGCAACCGGCCTTTCTCATGACCTGGCGGATGAGCAGCTTAATCCCGTTACCATCATCCAGAACTACACCAACATGTCAGACCCGATGAAAGAGCTGGAAGCGGCAATCGAGTCCGGCAGGTTTCATCATGATGGCAACCCCATCATGAGCTGGTGTATTGCCAATGTGGTGGGGAAAAACATTCCCGGCAATGACGATGTGGTGAAGCCCATCAAAGAGCAGAACGAAAACAAAATCGACGGCGCAGTGGCGCTGATTATGGCTATCGGACGTTCGATGCTCTACGAGAAAGTGGACACGCTTTCTGATCGAATTGAGTCTCACGGCATCCGTTCACTTTAACCGAGGCGTTTATGATCCTGACAATTATCACCCTGCTGGTGGGTGTGCTGGGGGCGTTGTTGCTCTCGTTTGGGGCATGGATGGTTTTTCCCCCTGCGGGATTTATCGTCGGTGGATTGTTATGCCTTATGTGGTCCTGGTGGGTCGCAAAAGCCTCAGCAGAGTTGAACAATAAAACGAAAGGGGGTGACTGATGTTCTTCCCCGGAATGTTTACTAAGAGTAGTACTCCAGTTACCACCCCGGCAGAACTGGCACAGGAAATCGGCCTTACTTACGACACATATACTGGTAAAAGGGTGAGCAGCGGTCGCGCCATGCGTCTGACTGCTGTTTTTTCATGCGTCCGTGTGCTGGCCGAGTCAATTGGCATGCTCCCGTGCAGCATTTATAAAGCTGTTGGCAAAGGCAAAGAAAAGGCAACCGCAGAGCGGCTCCATAAACTGGTGTCAATGAAACCTAATGGTTATATGACGCCCCAGGAATTTTGGGAGCTGATGATCGTTTGTCTCTGTTTGCGTGGCAATTTCTATGCCTACAAGGTTAAAGCTCTGGGGGAGGTGGTGGAGCTTCTGCCTCTTGATCCTGGTTGTGTTCAGCCAAAGCTTAACAGCAACTGGGAGCCGGTTTATCAGGTCACCTTCCCGGATGGCACAACTGATGTTCTCGGACAGGAAGATATCTGGCATGTACGCATCCTCACTCTTGATGGTCTGAATGGCTTAAATCCAATCGCTTATGCCCGTGAAGCCATATCGCTTGGACTTGCCACGGAAGAGCACGGTGCGCGTCTTTTCAGTAATGGGGCAGTGACTTCAGGCGTTCTCGAAACAGAGCATCAACTCAGTGATACAGCCTATCAGCGCCTGAAGTCTGATTTTGAAGAGAAACATCAGGGTCTTGGCAATGCGCATAAGCCGATGATTCTGGAAATGGGGCTGCAATGGAAGTCCATGGCATTGAGTGCAGAGGATAGCCAGTTTCTCGAAACGAGAAAGTTTCAGCTCGAGGAAATATGTCGTCTGTTCCGCGTTCCGATGCATCTGGTACAGAACACTGACAGAGCGACTTACAGCAATATTGAAGAGCTCGGGATGGGATTCATTAACTATTCCCTGGTTCCGTACCTGACCAGAATTGAACAGCGCATTAACATCGGCCTCGTCAGAGAGTCAAAGCAGGGGACTTACTACGCAAAATTTAATGTTGGCGCGCTCCTGCGTGGCGATATGAAATCGCGGTTTGAAGCCTATGCAACAGCAATCAACTGGGGAATGTATTCACCCAACGACTGCCTTGAACTTGAAGATCGTAACCCCCGTCCAGGTGGCGATGTTTACCTTACCCCAATGAACATGACCACGAAGCCATCCGACGGCAGTAAAGCGAAACAGCAAGAGGATAAATCCCATGCAGACTAAACAGCGCCTGGATGTACCGCTGCAACTTAAATCGGTCAGCGAATCCGGCGAGTTTGAAGGCTATGGCTCCGTCTTTGGCGTCAAAGACAGTTATGACGACATCGTGGTACCTGGTGCTTTTGCTTCCTCTCTGGCTGTCTGGAAGGCAAAAAACTCGCTGCCTTCATTGCTCTGGCAGCATCAGATCGCAGAGCCGATTGGGGTCTATACAGAGATGCGGGAGGACGATGTTGGCCTGTTCGTAAAAGGTCGATTGCTCATTGATGATGATCCTCTTGCACGCAGGGCGCACGCACACATGAAGGCCGGTTCTTTAACCGGCCTTTCTATTGGTTACATCCTCAAAGACTGGGAATACGACCGGACGAAAGAGGCGTTTTTGCTGAAGGAAATAGACCTGTGGGAAGTCAGCCCTGTCACGTTTCCAAGCAACGACGAAGCGCGCGTAAGCGATGTAAAAAGCGCCTTCGCCCGCGGTGAAATGCCGAACCAAAAAAGTATTGAACGAGTCCTGCGCGATGTTGGGCTCTCACGTACCCAGGCCAAAGCATTCATGGCCGGGGGATATGGCGCTCTGTCTCTGCGCGATGCAGTGGATACCAGCGCAGCACTGGATGCACTGAAAAACCTTAAATTTTAACCAGGAGTTGACACATGGCAGTCGAAATTAAAGACGTAGAGCAGGTCGCGCAGGAACTGCAGGCAAAGTTTGATGCCTTCAGGGAAAAGAACGATAAGCGCATTGGTGCTATCGAGCAGGAAAAAGGCGCGCTGGCCGGTCAGGTTGATACGCTCAACGGTAAGCTTTCTGAGCTGGAAAGTCTGAAATCAGATCTCGAAGCTGAGCTGGCTGCAGTAAAACGTCCCGGTGGGCCGCAGCAACAATCCAAAGCGGCTACCGAGCATAAAGAAGCCTTCATGCAGTTTATGCGCAAAGGCATTGATGATGGTTTGCGCGATCTGGAGCGCAAAGCGCTACAGGTAGGTGTCGATGAAGACGGTGGCTACGCTGTGCCGGAAGAACTGGATCGCAACATTATCAATCTTTTGAAAGATGAAGTGGTGATGCGCCAGGAAGCCAGTGTTATCACTGTCGGCGGCGCTAACTACAAAAAGCTGATTAATCTCGGTGGCACAGCTTCTGGCTGGGTTGGCGAAACTGATACGCGCCCGGCAACTGACGCATCGAAACTGACTGCAATTGAACCGTTCATGGGTGAGATCTACGGTAACCCGCAGGCAACACAGACCATGCTTGATGACGTGTTTTTCAACGCAGAGGCCTGGATTAACAGCGAACTGGCAACTGAATTTGCTGAACAGGAAGAGGTGGCTTTTACCACTGGTAATGGCACCAAAAAACCAAAAGGCTTTCTGGCATACGCCAGTAGCATTGATGATGACAAAACCCGCGCATTCGGCACACTGCAGCATATCCTGTCCGGGTCTGCCGCAGCAGTAACAGCCGATGCTGTTATCAAGCTGGTGTACACCCTGCGCAAAGCGCATCGCAGTGGTGCCAAGTTCATGATGAACAACAACAGTCTGTTTAACGTCCGTATCCTCAAGGATTCCCAGGGCAATTACCTGTGGCGCCCGGGGCTGGAACTTGAACAGCCTTCCACGCTGGTGGGTTACGGCATCGCTGAAAATGAACAGATGCCGGATATCGCTGCTGATGCCAAAGCTATTGCGTTTGGAAACTTCAAGCGTGGCTACACCATCGTTGATCGCATTGGTACCCGCATTCTCCGCGATCCGTACACCAACAAACCGTACGTCGGTTTTTATACCACCAAACGAACTGGTGGCATGCTGACTGATTCTCAGGCGATCAAGCTTCTGAAGATTGGGGCCGCCTAAACCTACAGGGGCTTCGGCCCCTTAATTTATCCGGGGTAAAATCCATGCCTGTTCTTAAAACCAGTCTTAAATGGTCACCCGATGGGTGTCGTGTCGTAGAAATTCCGGCAGGCGAGCATGCTGAGTTACCGGCACGTGCGCAAGAAATTGCCGTTCAGTTGGGCATTCTTGAGCTTGACGGGAGTAATTCCGGACAAAATGCTGCTACGCAGCCGGAACCGCAGCCGGAACCGCAGCCGGAACCGCAGCCGGAACCGCAGCCGGAACCGCAGCCGGAACCGCAGCCGGAACCGCAG
>NZ_JBHZPL010000009.1:0-173901 GCF_042788095.1 Kosakonia sp. YIM B13571
CTGGTGTAAGCTCCCGGGGATGCGCTCAGTTGCCGCCTTGCTGCAACGCGAAATGCTTTGGTAAGGATTACCTTCGCCTTTCACGCCGCAGCGGCGTTGGCTGCCTTCACTTACCCCGGTCACTTACTGGTGTAAGCTCCCGGGGATGCGCTCAGTTGCCGCCTTGCTGCAACGCAAAATGCTTTGGTAAGGATTACCTTCGCTTTCACGCCGCAGCGGCGTTGGCTGCCTTCACTTACCCCGGTCACTTACTGGTGTAAGCTCCCGGAGATGCGCTCAGTTGCCGCCTTGCTGCAACGCGAAATGCTTTGGTAAGAGTTACCTTCGCCTTGCACGCCGCAGCGGCGTTGGCTGCCTTCACTTACCCCGGTCACTGACTTGTATAAGCTCCCGGAGATGCGTTCAGTTGCCGCCTTGCTGCAACGCAAAATGCTTTGGTAATACAAACCCGCGCATGCGCGGGTAGTGTGTTTATAAATAAAGGGTTAGCGGGCATGCTGTCAACGCCGGGATTATGCGGATTTTTCATGCTGCTTTCGCTGTCAGTAAAATGACTTATGTTGTGCTCAAATTCGGCGAATTTTGGTCGTTATCCGCCCGCGTGTACGGCGAGACGGCAGAAAAACCATCACAATTTTCCACGGCAGGCGCTACAATCGACGGCAGTCTCAATTCTCAAATCAGAAGAGTATTGCTATGAAAAACATCAATCCAACGCAGACATCTGCCTGGCAGGCATTACAAAAACACTACGCTGACATGAAGGACGTCACCATCGCGGATCTGTTCGCGAAAGAGGGCGACCGCTTTAGCAAATTCTCCGCAACGTTTGACGACCTGATGCTGGTGGATTTCTCCAAAAACCGCATCACGCAAGAGACGCTGGACAAGCTGCTGGCGCTGGCCAAAGAGACCGATCTGGCGGGTGCGATCAAATCCATGTTCTCCGGTGAGAAAATCAACCGCACCGAAGATCGCGCCGTGCTGCATGTTGCGCTGCGTAACCGTAGCAATACCCCGATTGTGGTGGATGGCAAAGATGTGATGCCGGAAGTCAACGCGGTGCTGGAGAAGATGAAAGCCTTCTCTGAAGCGATCATTTCAGGTAGCTGGAAAGGGTACACCGGCAAACCGATCACCGACGTGGTGAACATCGGTATCGGCGGTTCCGACCTCGGCCCGTTCATGGTGACCGAAGCGCTGCGCCCGTATAAAAACCACCTGAACATGCATTTCGTCTCTAACGTCGATGGTACGCACATCGCCGAAGTGCTGAAAAAAGTGAATCCGGAAACCACGTTGTTCCTCGTGGCGTCCAAAACCTTCACCACCCAGGAAACCATGACCAACGCCCACAGCGCGCGCGACTGGTTCCTGAAAACCGCTGGTGACAACAAACACGTGGCGAAACACTTCGCGGCGCTCTCCACCAACGCGAAAGCGGTTGGCGAGTTCGGCATCGACACCGCTAACATGTTTGAATTCTGGGATTGGGTTGGTGGCCGCTACTCTCTGTGGTCGGCGATTGGCCTGTCTATCATCCTCTCCGTGGGTTACGACAACTTCGTTGAGCTGCTCTCCGGCGCGCACGCGATGGACAAGCACTTCTCCACCACTGAGCTTGATAAAAACCTGCCGGTGCTGCTGGCGTTGATCGGCATCTGGTACAACAACTTCTTTGGCGCTGAAACCGAAGCGATTCTGCCGTACGACCAGTACATGCACCGTTTCGCCGCTTACTTCCAGCAAGGCAACATGGAATCCAACGGTAAATACGTTGACCGTAACGGCAACGCGGTGGATTACCAGACGGGTCCAATCATTTGGGGTGAGCCGGGCACTAATGGTCAGCATGCGTTCTATCAGCTGATTCACCAGGGCACCAAAATGGTTCCGTGTGATTTCATCGCGCCGGCTATCACCCATAACGCGCTTTCCGATCACCACCAGAAACTGCTGTCGAACTTCTTTGCCCAGACCGAAGCGTTGGCGTTCGGTAAATCCCGCGACGTGGTCGAGCAGGAATATCGCGATCAGGGTAAAGACCCGGCAACGCTTAACCACGTTGTGCCGTTCAAAGTGTTTGAAGGTAACCGCCCGACTAACTCTATTTTACTGCGCGAAATCACCCCGTTTAGCCTGGGCGCGCTGATTGCGCTGTACGAGCACAAAATCTTCACCCAGGGCGCAATCCTTAACATCTTCACTTTTGACCAGTGGGGCGTAGAGCTGGGTAAACAGCTGGCGAACCGCATTCTGCCGGAACTGGGCGATGACAAATCCATCTCCAGCCACGACAGCTCAACCAATGGGCTGATCAACCGCTATAAATCCTGGCGCGGTTAAGTCCCATAAGCGTCGCTTCGGCGGCGCTTTTTTTTACCGATTATATTTATTCCTGCATGGTTATATTGCGAGTGGATTTCGCCGGATATATATAAGCAATTCCGATATCGATATTTTAAAGCTAAATTATGGGGATTATTCCTGGTTCGCTGTTTCTATATCTATCATCAGGTTTATCTGAAAAATACTCCAGACGGATAAGCGGTTGCTATAAATTTTAGGACTAGCCTTATTGTGTCAATATTTTGTCATTATTTAATCCTTTGAAACATATCACATTTTTTAGTTTGAACTTCTTTTTTTAAATGCCTGATACCAATTTTCCGAAAACGTTCCCCGCTATTTCCCGATGCGTAAACCCTCTGCTTTAGTTGTGTATACTCGATATCGCCTGAATTCTTTCTGGCAAATCTCCATTCATTCAATGAAGGGAAATTGATATGAAAAAAGTCCTGTATGGCATTTTTGCCATATCCGCGCTTGCGGCGACTTCTGCTTTTGCGGCACCGGTGCAAATCGGTGAAGCGGCAGGGTCGGCAGCGACCTCTGTTTCTGCGGGTAGCTCCGCAGCAACGAGTGTTAGCACCGTAGGGTCCGCGGTGGGTGTCGCGCTGGCGGCAACCGGTGGCGGTGATGGCTCCAACACGGGAACCACGACCACCACGACCACAAGTACCCAGTAATAGCGGGTACATTAACTATAACCACACTTCGGTGTGGTTATTCCGCCCCTTTCGGAGAAGAGTCGTGAAGCGACCTGGTATCATTTTGATTTGCCTGCTCCTTCAGGCATGTTCAGGCCACATCAAAGGCCTCGGGAATTCACTCTGGGAAAGCGTATTCGGCGTGCCGGGCGTTCAGCTAACGGACGAAGAGATGCTCAATATGCCCTATGCCAGCCAGTACATGCAGCTCAACAACGGCCCACAACTGTTTGTGGTGCTCGCTTTCGCCGAAAACGGGCAGCAGAAATGGGTGACGCAGGATCAGGCCACCATCGTGACGCAAAACTACCGCATCGTGAAAACGCACCTCCCGGGAGACAACCTGCTGGATGTTAATAACCTGGCGGCAGATCCGCTGGCGAAACCGAACCAGATTGTAGATGGCGCCACCTGGACACGCTTAATGGGCTGGACAGAACACAAGCAGGTGCGCTACGCCACCGCCCATTCCGTCTTCCACTGGAACGGCACCGACACGGTGAAATTGGCGAGTGACGAAACCGCAGTACGCATTCTCGATGAAGAGGTCACCACCGATCAGAAACGCTGGCGCAACCGCTATTGGGTGGATGAACAAGGGGTTATCCGGCAATCGGAACAGTATCTTGGCGCGGACTGGTTCCCGGTGAAAACCACCCTCATTAAGGCGGCGAAATAATGAAAGAACGCGCTCTTCTTTTGCTGTTAGCGAGCCTCGCTTCACCGCTGGCTTTCGCCGTTGGCACTGTCGATGTCTACACCGAGGGCGATAGCAAACCGAAAATCTTAACCAACGCCGGACATCTGGTGGATTTGGTCGGGCAGCCCCGTCTGGCGAACAGCTGGTGGCCTGGTGCTGTGGTCAGCGAACGTCAGGCGACGGTTGCCGAGCAGGCACGCCATCAGGCGCTTCTGGCGCGGCTTGGCGCGCTTGCTGCTGATGAGAGCGGCAACAGCGCTGCGGCGATCAACGCGCTGCGTCAACAGTTGCAGGCGATGAAGATCACAGGCCGACAAATCGTTGAGCTGGACCCGGATTACCTGCGTACACACCGCCTCGCCAACCGGCCTTTAGAAGGGCAATACACCTTATGGGTTGGCTCACAGCCGACCACCATCACCGTAGTTGGGCTTATCAGCAGCCCGGGCAAAAAAGTGTTCACGCCAGGACGCGATGTGGTGAGCTACCTAGATGAGATGAGCCTGTTGAGCGGCGCGGAACGCAGCTATGCCTGGGTGATTTACCCCAACGGCACAACGCAAAAGGTACCGGTGGGCTACTGGAACCGACGCCACGTCGAGCCGATGCCCGGCAGCGTGATTTTTGTTGGTTTCGCACCGGGTTTGTGGAGCAACGAGTATGACGAGCTGAATGCCGACATTCTTCAGTCCCTGACGCATCGGATACCGGAATAATAATGAAAAAATCGTTTGTCATTAGCCTGTTGGCGCTGGGGATTAGCGCCGCCTGTCACGCAGAATCGTACCCGGAACCGATCGGCCCATCGCAGTCGGACTTCGGCGGCGTCGGCCTGCTGCAAACGCCCACCGCGCGAATGTCGCGTGAGGGTGAACTGAGTTTCAACTACCGCGATAACAATCAGTACCGCTACTACTCCGGTTCGGTGCAGCTTTTCCCATGGCTGGAAACGACGCTGCGCTACACCGATGTGCGGACGCGGAAATACAGTTCGGTAGAAGCCTTCTCTGGCAATCAGTCCTACAAAGATAAAGCCTTCGATTTGAAACTGCGCCTGTGGCAAGAAGGTTATTGGCTGCCGGAAGTTTCCGTGGGTGCGCGCGATATCGGCGGTACCGGGCTGTTTGACGGCGAATATCTGGTGGCGAACAAAGCCTGGGGGCCGTTCGATTTCTCACTGGGTATCGGTTGGGGCTACCTTGGTACCAGTGGCAACATCAAAAACCCGCTCTGCTCCTACGACGTGAAATACTGTACGCGCGACACACGCTACAAAGCCGCAGGCTCTACAGATACCAGCCAGATGTTCCGTGGGCCGACCGCGCTGTTTGGCGGGGTGGAGTACCAAACGCCGTGGAACCCGCTGCGCCTGAAACTTGAGTATGAAGGGAACAACTATCAGCAGGACTTCGCCGGTAAACTGCCGCAGCGCAGCAAGGTCAACGTCGGCGCGATTTACCGCGTCACCGACTGGGCGGACATCAACCTGAGCTACGAGCGCGGGAATACCTGGATGTTCGGCTTTACCCTGCGTAACAACTTCAACGACTTGCGCCCGTCGTATAACGACAACGCGCGGCCAAAATATCAGCCACAGCCGCAAGATGCGATCCTCCAGCATTCGGTGGTGGCGAATCAGTTGACCTTACTGAAATACAACGCCGGGCTTACCGATCCGCAAATTCAGGTGAAAGGTGACACGCTGTATGTCACCGGCGAGCAGGTGAAATACCGTAATACCCAGGAAGGGGTTGAGCGCGCGAACCGTATTGTGATGAATGACTTGCCGGATGGCATTCGCACTATCCGCGTGACGGAAAACCGTCTCAATATGCCGGTGGTCACCACCGAGACGGATGTTGCCAGCCTGAAGCGTCACCTCGAAGGTGAACCGCTGGGGCAGGACACAGAACTGGTGCAGAAACGTGAAACGCCCATCGTGCCGGACAAACCGGAGCAGGGCTGGTATATCGATAAGTCGTCGTTCGATTTCCACATCGATCCGGTGCTTAACCAGTCGCTCGGCGGGCCGGAAGGTTTCTATATGTACCAGATTGGCGTGATGGCAACTGCCGACTGGTGGCTAACGGATCACCTGCTGACCACCGGTAGCCTGTTTGGCAACCTGGCTAACAATTACGACAAATTTAACTACACCAACCCGCCGAAAGACTCCGCCTTGCCGCGTGTGCGTACCCGCGTGCGTGAATATGTGCAAAACGACATTTACGTCAACAACATGCAGGCGAACTACTTCCAGTACCTGGGCAATAACTTCTATGGCCAGGTATATGCCGGGTATCTGGAAACGATGTACGGCGGTGCCGGTGCCGAGCTGTTGTGGCGGCCGGTTGATAGCCACTGGGCGTTTGGTATTAACGGCAACTATGTCAAACAGCGTGACTGGCGCAGTGCGCAGGACATGATGAAATTCACCGATTACAGCGTGAAAACGGGTCATTTCACCGCTTACTGGACGCCGTGGTTCGCCGACAACGTGCTGGTGAAAGCTAGCTTCGGTCAATATCTGGCGGGCGATAAAGGTGTCACGGTGGACGTGTCTAAGCACTTTGACAGCGGGATTGTGGTCGGCGCGTATGCCACCAAAACTAACGTTTCGGCAGCGCAGTACGGGGAAGGGGACTTCACCAAAGGGGTCTACATTTCGGTTCCGCTGGATCTGTTCAGCACCGGCCCGACGCGCAGCCGCGCAGGTATTGGCTGGACGCCGCTGACGCGTGATGGTGGTCAGATGCTGGGACGTAAGTTCGAGCTTTACAACATGACCAACGATAAGACGGTCAACTTCCAGTAAGCCTTTTCTCTCCCCGTTCGGGGAGAGAACTGCCGCAAGGTCTGTCTTTCTCCATCATCAACCACACTTCTCTCCCTGTATGGGAAGATAAAAGTGCATTCACAACCGGCGCAGCAGCCGCGCCGGATTTCCCGCATACACCCCTTTCTCGCTGATCGATTTGGTCACCACGCTCCCCGCGCCTATCACACAGCCATCGGCAATGGTCACTGCCAGAATCGTAGCGCCGCTACCAATCGACACGTCATTGCCAATGACGATGCGCCCCCAGTTATGACTGTCGGGGTCCGGTTTGCCGCTGCGAAACATATCGTTGGCAAACATGACGCCGTGGCCGATAAAGCAGCGTTCGCCGATGGTGACATATTCGCAAATAAAGCTGTGCGACTGGATTTTCGAACCTTTACCGACCTGCGTATGCCCCTGAATTTCCACAAACGGGCCGACAAACACATCATCCGCCAGCGTGCAGTTGTACAAATTGGCGGGTTCATAAATCACCACGTTTTCGCCGCAGACCACATTGCGTACGGCGGCCTGGCGCAAAGAGGCGAGTGTCATCATCCCTCCTTAAAGCGGTTTGCCCAGAATATGCAGCGTACTTTGCTGCGATGCGGTACAGAATTGGGTGTCTTTGAGATGCGTGAATCCCTGGCGGAGATAAAAGCGCTTCGCGTTTGGGTTGGCGTCCAGCACTTCCAGCCAGATAAACGTCTCACCACTCTGTTGCACGAGGCGTTCTATTTCTGCCAGCAGTTGCTCGCCGTAGCCTTTACGCGTTTCGCCCGGTAGCAGATAGAGTTTATGCAGCAGCGTACCCGACGGGCCATGCTCGTCGACCGCGCTGTGCCAGGTGACTTTGGCGAAACCGACAGGCGCGACATCCAGCGCGATAAACCAGCCGTCTGCTTCGCCCTGCAGGCTTTGCTGTATGGCCGATGAAGCGTACTGCTGGCGGAGAAACGCCTCCAGTTCGGCCGGTTCACGCCACAGATGGGCAAAATGATGGCGATAACTGGCGTAGCCCATTTCACTCAATAGCGCGGCGTCCGTAATTTCTGCCTTACGTATTGTAAGCATGATCTTTTTCGTCTCCTGCGTGGACATGTCCGGGCAACATGTCATCACGCGGTGTCACAAAATATAAGTAAATAATGTAGATCCAGATCACATTTCTGCGATATACCAAGTGTTGTTCACAAAGAATGAGGTGCCGTTATGACATCGCTAACTCGTCCACGCGTTGAGTTTATTTCGACCATATTGCAGACCGTGCTGAACCTTGGTCTGTTGAGCCTTGGTCTGATCCTGATTGTCTTTCTGGGCAAAGAAACGCTGCATCTGGCTGATGTGCTGTTCGCGCCGGTGCAAACCAGCAAATATGAGCTGGTGGAAGGACTGGTGGTTTACTTTCTCTATTTCGAATTTATCGCCCTGATTGTGAAGTACTTTCAGTCCGGGTTTCACTTCCCGCTGCGCTATTTTATTTACATCGGCATTACCGCGATTGTGCGGTTGATCATCGTCGATCACCAGTCGCCGATGGATGTGTTGATCTACTCGGCGGCGATCCTGTTGCTGGTTATCACGCTGTGGTTGTGTAACTCGCAACGGCTGAGGCGCGAATAAAAAAAGGGCGATCCGAGGATCGCCAACGACTTCACAAGTTACTCGTCATTCTTCAGTCTGCAGGGGCGTTGGCTACGTTCGTCCACCCCAGTCACTTACTTATGTAAGCTCCTGGGGATTCGCTCACTTGCCGCCTTCCTGCAACCTGAATTATTTAGAGTTTCGGGTGATACAAGTTGAGGGTGCAGTGGCAACGCCGGTCATCTTTCAGGTGATCGCTGCGTTGGCTTCCTTTACTCACCCCGGTCACTGACTTCAGTCAGCTCCCGGGGATTCATGCAGTTGCCGCCGTGCTCTCACCCGAAATATTTAGGGCGTAATAACAACAATGAAAATTAACCTTTCACACCGCCTGCGGTCAGGCCGTTAACCAGCCAACGCTGCGCAAGCAGGAAAACAACCGTAATGGGGATCGCGGACAGCACCGCCGCCGCGGCAAAATCGCCCCACAGGTAGTTTTGTGGGTTGAGATATTGCTGCATCCCGACCGCCAGCGTGTAGCTGTTGACATCGCGCAGCAGCAGCGAGGCAACCGGCACTTCGGTAATGGCGGCGATAAACGACAGAATAAACACCACCGCCAGAATTGGCACCGACAGCGGCAGCAACACTAAACGGAACGCCTGCCACGGTGTTGCGCCATCCAGCGAAGCGGCTTCTTCCAGCGAACCATCGATCGTTTCGAAATAACCCTTGATCGTCCAGACATGCAGTGCGATCCCGCCCATATAAGCGAAGATCACCCCGCCGTGGGTATTCAGGCCGATAAACGGCACGTACTGGCCGAGCCTGTCGAACAACGCGTACAGTGCCACCAGCGACAGCACCGCCGGGAACATCTGGAAAATCAGCATCCCTTTCAGCAATGTCGCTTTGCCGCGAAAGCGCATGCGGGCAAAGGCGTACGCAGAAGTAGTGGAGAGCGCCACAATGCCGACGGCGGTGATCACGGCGATTTTCACCGAGTTCCACAGCCACAACAGCACCGGGAACGGCGGCGGCGTGACGCGACCATCGGCGTGTTCGACGCTAAAGCCCAGCGCAAGACGCCAGTGCTCCCACGAAATATTTTCCGGAATCAAGCTGCCGGTGGCGAAGTTGCCTTCACGCAGCGAAATGGCAACCACCATCAGCAGCGGGAACATAATGGCGGCAATAAACACCAGCAATAACAAATGGGTGGTAAACAGCCTTAGCTTTTGCGATTTCGCCTGCACCATAGCCATAATTTTCGTCCTCCTTAATCGAATTTCATGCGTGTGGCTTTCAGGTTGACGATTGCCAACGCACCCACCAGCAGGAAAATCAGCGTGGCGATAGCGGCAGCGAGCCCAAAGTCCTGACCACCGCCGCCTTCAAAGGCGATGCGATAGGTGTAGCTCACCAGCAAGTCGGTGTAACCGGCCGGCGTGGTGGTGCCGATGCGATCCGGGCCGCCGTTGGTCAGCAGTTGGATCAGCACGAAGTTGTTAAAGTTGAACGCGAAGCTGGCAATCATCAGCGGCGTCAGCGGCTTGATCAGCAGCGGGAAAGTGATACGGAAAAAGTTTTGCAGCGGCCCTGCACCGTCCATGGCCGAGGCTTCATACAGATCGTCAGGGATCGCTTTCAACAGCCCCATGCACAAGATCATCATGTACGGATAACCGAGCCAGGTGTTGACGATCACGATCATCGAGCGAGCAGTTGCGGGATCGCTAAACCACGCCGGTTTAATGCCGAACAGCGCGCTCAGCATCATATTGATCTCACCGAAGCTCTGGTTGAACAGCCCTTTGAAGATCAAAATCGAGATAAACGACGGTACGGCATACGGCAGAATTAACAGCACGCGATAAATCGCTTTGCCTTTCAGCGACTCCCATTGCACCACGCAGGCCAGCACCATACCTACAGCCACGGTCAGTACCACGGTCAGTACCGAGAACACCACCGTCCAGATAAAGATCTCAATAAACGGTTTTTGAATGCCTTCATCGGTAAAGACGCGGGTGAAGTTATCCCAGCCAATGGTCACGGTATAACCGGGGCTGAGCTTTTCGCTGCCCCAACTGCCATCAGCGTTGATTGCCTGGAAGTAGCCAATGTCGTTGTTCGCCCGGTATTTCACGCCGCTCTGGTTGTTGAGCAGTGTGCCGTCCTGTTCAAGCTGATACAGCGGGCGCGTACCGGAGAACTGGCGCAGCGAACTCATCGCCACTTTGCTCTCATCCGGCAGGAGGGCGGTCAGTTGGTTCAGCGCCTGACGGTTTTGCGTGATGATACGCAGATTGGCGCGCTCGCCAGCGGGCAGGGCGTCAGCCTCTTTTAACGTCAGTTGTTGCTCGCCGCCGGGTTTGAACGCATCGGAAACGTAATTTTTACCGCTGTCGCCATCGGTCAGCGCCAGTCGCCACTCATCACCCGCCGGGTAAAGCCCAAAGTTATAGGCTTTACCTGCCTGGTAGGAACGATCGAGCAGTACCTGCTGGGCGCGCTCCTGAGTGAGTTGGTTAGTGCTGCTGTAGTTAGTGAACGCGATGGCGATGGTGCAAATCAGTGGGAACAGGACAAACAGCCCCATGCCCGCCACACCGGGGTAAACATAGCGCCAGGCATAGGCTTTACGATTGGCGAAAATATAGAGGCCCGCCGAGCTAAGGACGAGCGTGGTAATGGCGAAAAGGTATTCCCCCTGGGCATACATCATAACGACAAGGTAAGCCACCAACAGTCCAACAACGGTGATGGCCGCCCATGCAAGCTGCGGGCTTTGCCACCAGTGGCGTTTTCTTCTTACATCCATGGGGATTTCCTCTCTACTCGACACCCTTCGCGCTGCCGCTTTGCTGGCTAGGTTTGTGCGCGCGGTTGCTTACTTTTGTAAGCTGCCCTGAATACACAACGTTGCCGCTGCGATAGCGCGCGAATGATGCCGCGTATACAACATGTCCAATTCGCCTTATCCCCGAACGGGGATAAGGCATTCACATTTTTACTTGGTAATACGGCCCTGGGCGTCTTTCAGGGCGGCGTCGACGGTCTGACGATCGCTCACGGCGTTGATAACTGCGGTGCGCGTGGCGTACCAGAAGGCGGCCATTTGCGGGATGTTCGGCATGATTTCACCGGTTTTCGCGTTATCCATCGTGGCGGCGATGCGCGGGTCTTTCGCTAACTGATCCTGATAGGATTTCAGCGCGACCGCACCCAGCGGTTTGTCCTTGTTAACGTCTGCCAGACCTTGATCGGTCAGCAGGTAGTTTTCGAGAAACTCTTTCGCCAGCTCTTTGTTCGGGCTGGCAGCGTTGATGCCTGCACTCAGCACGCCAACGAACGGTTTAGAAGGCTTGCCTTTAAAGGTTGGCAGCAGCGCGACGCCATAGTTGATTTTGCTTTTATCAATGTTGGCCCACGCCCACGGACCATTGATGGTCAGCGCAGTTTCACCTTTGTTGAACGCCGCTTCCGCAATCGAGTAATCGGTGTCGGCATTCATGTGTTTGTCTTTAATCAGCTTGACGAGGAAGCCAAGGCCCGCTTTCGCGCCTGCGTTGTCGACACCGACGTCTTTCACGTCGTATTTGCCGTTTTCAAACTTAAAGGCGTAACCACCGTCTGCCGCAATCAATGGCCAGGTGAAGTACGGTTCTTGCAGGTTGAACATCAACGCGCTCTTACCTTTCGCTTTCAGCTGTTTATCCAGCGCCGGGATCTCTTCCCAGGTTTTTGGCGGGTTCGGCACGAGGTCTTTGTTGTAAATCAGCGATAAGGATTCGACGGCAATCGGGTAGGCAATCAGCTTGCCGTTGTAACGCACCGCGTCCCAGGTAAAGGGGAACAGCTTGTCCTGGAAGGCTTTATCCGGGGTGACTTCCGCCAGCAGACCGGATTGCGCATAACCGCCAAAGCGGTCATGTGCCCAGAAAATAATGTCCGGGCCGTCGCCGGTTGCAGCAACCTGCGGGAATTTCTCTTCCAGTTTATCCGGGTGTTCTACGGTAACTTTAATGCCGGTGTCTTTCTCAAATTTCTTACCCACTTCGGCAAGGCCGTTATAGCCTTTGTCGCCGTTGATCCAAATGACCAGCTTACCTTCTTCGATTTTGGCGAGGGCAGAGGCGGAAAACATCATCGTTGCCACTGCGGACAAAGCGAGGATGCGTGCGCCTGTTTTGATTTTCATATATCCCGTCCTTTAGGTGATGTGCTCGTGGATACGCTCAAGGTCGTTCGACGGGATTAGTCTCCTTTTTTGACAAGCGCTTCTCATCCTCCTTGACCCTACGCCCCTGGGGTGATTTGTGTGATCTCGGTTACAGAGATTTGCATTATGTGTGTTAGCGCACATAAAAAAGCGCCGATTTTTGCAGAGCGCATCACGAAAATGCCCGCCGCCCGCTCATCCAGGGGGCAGAGCCACTGTTCTCATCCTCCCGCCTCCTCCCCCACAAAAAACCAGGGGGGTGGAGGATTCGCCCGCTGAATCGATGCTCCATAGTCAGCCCACGTTGAATGTTTCTGTTGGTGACAGGTTGTAACGAAGGGAGAAGGGCATGGCGAGCGTACAGCTGCGTAATGTAACGAAAGCCTGGGGCGATGTGGTGGTGTCGAAAGACATCAGTCTCGACATCCACGAAGGAGAATTCGTGGTGTTTGTCGGCCCGTCAGGCTGTGGTAAATCGACGCTGCTGCGCATGATTGCCGGGCTGGAAACCATCACCAGCGGGGATTTGCTGATTGGCGATACCCGCATGAATGAGGTTCCTCCCGCCGAACGCGGCGTTGGCATGGTGTTTCAGTCCTACGCGCTCTATCCGCATTTGTCGGTTGCGGAAAATATGTCTTTCGGCCTGAAGTTAGCGGGCGCGAAAAAAGAGATGATCAAATCGCGCGTCACGCAGGTGGCGGAAGTGCTGCAACTGGCGCATTTGCTGGATCGCAAACCGAAAGCGCTCTCTGGCGGTCAGCGTCAGCGCGTGGCAATTGGTCGTACCCTGGTGGCTGAACCCCGCGTTTTCTTGCTTGATGAACCTCTCTCCAACCTTGATGCCGCCCTGCGTGTGCAGATGCGTATTGAAATCTCCCGTCTGCACAAACGTCTTGGCCGCACGATGATTTACGTCACCCACGATCAGGTGGAAGCGATGACGCTGGCCGACAAAATCGTGGTGCTCGATGCCGGGCGCGTGGCGCAAGTGGGTAAACCGCTGGAGCTGTATCACTACCCGGCAGACCGTTTTGTCGCCGGTTTTATCGGCTCGCCGAAGATGAACTTCCTGCCGGTAAAAGTGACCGCCACCGCCATTGAACAGGTGCAGGTTGAGCTACCTAACCGCCAGCGCGTGTGGCTGCCGGTGGACAGCGCCAATGTGCAGGTCGGCGCGAATATGTCTTTGGGCATCCGCCCGGAACATCTGCTGCCCAGCGATATCGCCGATGTCACGCTGGAGGGCGAAGTTCAGGTCGTCGAACAGCTTGGTCACGAAACACAAATTCATATCCAGATCCCTGCAATACGCCAGAACCTGGTCTACCGCCAGACTGACGTGGTGCTGGTAGAAGAGGGTGCCACATTCGCCATCGGCTTACCGCCGGAGCGTTGCCATCTGTTCCGTGAAGATGGCACCGCCTGCCGCCGGTTACATAAAGAGCCGGGCGTTTAAGCGTACCCCACAAAGCGTTTACACAAAGCCATTCGCATTATGTCGAGGCGGCAACGTAATGACTCTCCGGCAGCGTACAAAAGTACCTGACCGGGATTCATGACGGCAGCCAATAAAGAGATAGCGCAAAGGGGGATGTGTAAAAAAAAGAAAAGCAAAGCAAGCTCAGGAGATAGAACGATGATTACTCTGCGCAAACTTCCACTGGCTCTCGCCATCGCGGCAGGCGTACTGTCTGCACAGGCGGGTGCTGTTGATTTCAAAGGTTACGCCCGTTCGGGGATTGGCTGGACCGGCAGCGGCGGCGAGCAGCAATGCTTCCAGGCCACCGGTGCGGATGCTAAATACCGTCTTGGTAACGAGTGCGAAACCTATGCGGAGATTAAATTAGGCCAGGAGGTCTGGAAAGAGGCGGATAAAAGCTTCTATTTTGACTCTAACATCGCCTATAAAACCGCACAGCTGAACGACTGGGAAAACGACAACGTACCAGCGGTTCGCGAATTTAACGTAGTGGGTAAAAACCTGATCGACTCCCTGCCAGGCGCCAACATCTGGGCCGGTAAGCGTTTCTATCAGCGCCATGACGTACATATGATCGACTTCTACTACTGGGATATTTCCGGCCCGGGTGCAGGTATTGAAAATATTGATGTTGGCATCGGTAAACTCTCTCTGGCCGCAACGCGTTCTTCTGAGCTGGGTGGTTCTTCTGCCTTTGGCGATCGCGACTCGACCACCGGTCTGCGCACTTACAACCATGCCGTGCCGAATGATGTCTTCGATGTGCGTTTAGCACAGTTGGCTACCAACCCGAACGGTGTGCTGGAACTGGGCGTTGACTACGGTCACACCAACATTCCTGACGACTATTACCTGGAGCCGGGCGCATCGAAAGATGGCTGGATGTTCACCGCTGAACATACCCAGAGCATGATGAAGGGTTACAACAAGTTCGTGGTGCAGTACGCCACCGACGCGATGATCTCGCAGGGTAAAGGCCAGGCTCGCGGCGGCGCTGTGGATAACGACGGTCACCTGATCCGCGTACTGGATCACGGTGCTATCAACCTCGCTGAGAAGTGGGACCTGATGTATGTCGGTATGTACCAGGATACCGATCGCGATAACAAACGCGGCAACACCTGGTACACCGTGGGCGTACGTCCGATGTACAAATGGACGCCGATCATGAGCACGTTGATGGAAGTAGGCTACGACAACGTCAAATCCCAGCAAACGGGCGATCGCAACAGTCAGTACAAAATCACCCTGGCGCAACAGTGGCAGGCGGGCGACAGCATCTGGTCTCGTCCGGCAATCCGCGTTTTCGCTACCTACGCCAAGTGGGATGAGAAATGGGGTTACGTGAAAACGGACGCCGATGGCAACACCTCTTCCCTGGCTGCGAGCAATGGCGCGACTACACCGTTTGGCTTTGGCACCAATAGTCGTGGTAACGACGATGAGTGGACCTTCGGTGCCCAGATGGAAATCTGGTGGTAATGCTTAAACACCCGCTGTAATGACCAAATGAGGGGCGCAAGCCCCTCAATCTTAGGTGACGCGCGCTATTGCCTGGCCAACGCTCACCGCGCAATCAAGGTGATCATAATGAAAATGAAAAAAAGTCTCGTCGCACTCTGCTTATCCGCAGGGCTGCTGGCTGCGGCTCCCACTATGAGCCTGGCGGCAATTAATATCGTGCCGCAGGATGTCTCTGCAGCACCGTCCATTCCTGCTTCAACGCTTCAACAACTGCACTGGACGCCGGTTTCACCTTCGCAAACGCTGACCAGCGATGTCTCTGCCGCCGGGCAGACGCTGAACGCGGGCGATATTACCGGCCCGGTGATGGCGTACAGCGTTCCGGCGAACATCGGCGAATTGAACATTACACTGACCAGCAAAGTGAACAATGAGAGCGTTTATGCGCCGAACGTGCTGGTACTTGATCAGAATTTCACACCTGCAGCCTTTTTCCCGTCCAGCTTCTTTGCGTACCAGGAGCCGGGCGTGATGTCGGATAACCGTTTAGAAGGGACGATGAAACTGACCCCGGCGTTGGGTCAGCAGAAACTTTATCTGCTGGTATTTACCACGCAAAAAGATCTGCAAAAAACCACGCAGATGGTGGATCCGGCAAAAGCCTATGCCAAAGGTAACGGCAACGCCGTACCGGATATTCCCGATCCGATTGCCCGTCATGGCGTGGCAGGTTCACTGGCGCTGAAAGCCAGCACCTCATCCTCTTCCAGCATTTTAGTCGGCCCGCTGTTTGGTTCTTCTGGCCCGGCTTCCGTTACCGTAGGCAATACCGCCGCACCGGCTTACAACACGCAACCGGCTCCGGCTGCCGCGCCAGTTTCGGCTCCTGCGCCAGCGCCGGTAGCGAAGAGCGAGCCGATGCTGAACGATACAGAGAGCTACTTTAACCAGGCCATCAAACAAGCCGCAAGCAAGGGCGATATTGATAAGGCGCTGAAATTATTGAATGAAGCAGAACGCCTCGGGTCGAAATCCGCCCGTGCCACTTTTATCAGCAGTGTAAAAGGCAAGGGGTAATCTCTCCCCACAATGCTGATATTTGCAGCAACTGGTGCGTCGCCTGACGCACCTTTTTTTCCGGCGCAGATGCGCGCTGTTGCGCATCTGTTGCGCTGATGAAAACTGAAAGAAGTTTCCCCGCCCCGTGCGCCGGTTCTGCGATACAATAACGCTACGTTATGTACCGGAGAGTCAGGCATGTCACACCCTGCGCTTACGCAACTGCGAGCGCTGCGCTATTTAGACGCAATTCCCGCGCTTGAACCGCAACTGCTCGAGTGGCTGTTGCTGGAAGATTCAATGACCAAACGTTTTGAGCAGCAAGGCAAGACGGTCAGCGTTACGCTGATTCGGGAAGGCTTTGTGACGGTGGATGAGATCGCCGAAGAACGCGACAGTCTGCCGAAGGAGGACCGTTACTGGTTGCGGGAAATTATTCTCTGCGCCGACGGGGAGCCCTGGCTCGCCGGACGCACTGTGGTGCCGGAATCTACGCTGAGCGGCCCGGAACTGGCGCTGCAAACCCTGGGTAAAACGCCGCTTGGGCGATATCTCTTTACCTCATCTACGCTTACGCGTGACTTTATTGAAATTGGTCGTCATGAGCAGCTTTGGGGACGCCGTTCCCGCCTGCGTCTGAGCGGGAAACCGCTGATGCTGACCGAACTGTTTTTGCCTGCATCGCCGCTGTACTAAGAGGAAAAAGAAAATGGAGTGGAGTCTCACGCAGAATAAGCTGTTGGCCTTTCACAGGCTTATGCGTACGGACAAACCAATTGGTGCTTTACTGTTGCTGTGGCCAACGTTGTGGGCGCTGTGGGTGGCAACCCCAGGCGTGCCGCCGCTGTGGATTTTGCTGGTTTTTGTCGCGGGCGTCTGGCTGATGCGCGCCGCCGGTTGCGTGGTCAATGACTATGCGGATCGTAAATTTGATGGTCATGTTAAACGCACGGCGAATCGCCCTTTGCCAAGCGGCGCGGTAACGGAAAATGAAGCGCGCGTGCTGTTTGTGGTGCTGGTGCTGCTGGCCTTCGCGCTGGTGCTGACGCTGAATGTGATGACTATTTTGCTCTCCGTCGCGGCGCTGGCGCTGGCGTGGGTTTACCCGTTTATGAAGCGCTATACACACCTGCCACAGGTGGTGCTCGGCGCGGCATTCGGCTGGTCGATTCCAATGGCCTTCGCGGCCGTGAGTGAAACTGTACCGCTGAGCTGCTGGATCATGTTCCTCGCCAATATCTTGTGGGCGGTGGCGTATGACACGCAGTACGCGATGGTTGACCGGGACGACGATGTGAAGATTGGCATTAAGTCGACGGCGATTTTGTTCGGTCGCTTCGACAAGCTGATTATCGGAATTTTGCAGGTGGTCGTGCTGGCGCTGATGGCGTCTGTTGGCTGGCTAAATGGCCTGGGTTGGACGTACTACGGGACGGTGCTCATCGCTGGCGCGCTGTTTGTTTATCAGCAAAAGCTGATTGCGGGTCGTGACCGGGATGCCTGTTTTAAAGCGTTCATGAATAATAACTATGTGGGGCTGGTGCTGTTTTTAGGGCTTGCGTTGAGTTACCTGCATTTGCCTTGAATTTTTTCCCCTCTCCGTGAAGAGAGGGGAAAAGTTACCATCACACTTCTGCTTGCGTCGCGCTCTCAATCGTCAGACGTACATCCGACGTTATCAAGTCCGCCAGCATCTGGTACACGTTTAAGGTACGTGCCGGATCCGCATCACCAGTATCACTGATATAGCCTTCATCGCGCAGCGTCAGCACCAGCGTACTGAACACCGCCTTATCGAAGAACTCCGGCGCGTTGATGCCATGCAGCACCGACAGGCGTTGCGCCAGCGTGCGGCTCTCTTTTTCCAGCGTGCTGCGGTTCATCGCCGGGTTGGCGCTCAGCAGCCAGAAGGTAATGGCGTAACGCTGTAAGGTTTCGCGCGCGCCTGCCGCCAGCAGTTGCAACGTGCGGGAGTGCGTCGGATTGATGCTCAGACGATCGTCTTTCACCGTCAACAAGCCCTGGCGCAACAGCTCTTGCGTCAGGTTCTCCAGCACTGGCGCCAGCTCCGCTTTTTCCCAACGCAGGAACAACTCGGCTTTCAGCATTGGGTAGAGTAACTCGACGTGGCGCAGGATCTCGCTACGTGAAATGGCACGGTGCTGGGTGACAATCGCTGCCAGCAGCGACGGCAGCATCAGCATATGTGCAATATTGTTGCGGTAGTACGTCATCAACACCGCCTGCTCACGCGGCAGAATGATGATATCGCCGATGGTGTCTTTCTCGACTTCGAACTTGTTCATCTGCAGCGCGTGGTCGATAAGCTCGCTGGCGCTGGCCGAAGGCGTGGTCGAATCCGGGGAATAAGGCACGTTGCGCATCAGCTCGAGATAACAGCTTAACTGCTCGGTCAGTTGCTCGCGCGTCAGTGAACGCTGGCGGGAAGCCAACAGCGCGGTACAACACAGGTTCATGGCGTTAGCCGCACCGGCGTTGTTGATACGCACCATCAGGTCAGCGGCAATGGTGTTCACCGTTGGTGTTAACCACGCCGGACGGATGGATTCAATGGGATCAATGGCTTCGCGCCACTCCGGAACATGATGATTTAGGTAGTTCATCAGCGGGATCGGTTCGCCGAAGTTCACATAGCCCTGACCGAGGTTACGCAGCTTGCTTAAGCCCCGTACCATCTGCAACAGGCTCTCTTTCTCTTTCGTCGCGCCACGCAGCTCTTTGGCGTAAGTACCTACTTCCATCACGTGTTCATAACCGATGTAAATCGGCACCAGCGTGATTGGACGCGTGCCGCCGCGCAGCATCGCCTGGATGGTCATCGACAACGTACCGGTTTTCGGATCCAGCAAACGCCCGGTGCGCGAACGTCCACCCTCAACGAAGTACTCCACCGAATAACCACGGCTGAACAACTCGCCCAAGTATTCGCGGAACACGGTGGAATAAAGCTTGTTGCCTTTAAATGTCCGGCGAATAAAGAAAGCACCCAGGCGGCGGAAAATCGGCCCGGCAGGCCAGAAATTCAAGTTGATACCGGCGGCGATATGCGGCGGCACCAGCCCCTGGTGATAGAGCACATAGGAGAGCAGCAGGTAGTCCATATGGCTGCGATGGCAGGGCACATAGACAATTTCGTGACCGTCATGTGCAAGCTGGCGTACGCGCTCAGCGTTATGCACATTAATGCCCTGATAGAGACGGTTCCAGGTAAAACCCAGAATACGGTCAGTCAGGCGGATCATCTCGTAGGAGAAGTTCGCGGCGATCTCTTCCATCAGCGCGATGGCGTTTTGCTGCGCCTTATCATGGGAGATTTTTTTGCTGCGCGCTTCATCTTCAACGGCGCGGGCAATCGCCTTGGACGAGAGCAATTTGTTAAACAAATCCTGACGGGCCGGCAGGCGTGGACCTACTGCGGCCAGACGCTGGCGGGCAAAGTGCATACGCGCCACGCGCGCCAATTTCTGCGCGATAATTTTATCGGTACCGTGTTCGGTCGCCATACGACGCAGCGAAACCGGCGGTGAAAAACGCACAAAGCTGTCGCGGCCAAGCCAGGAAACAGCAAAGAATTTCTGGATGCCGTTCAGCATACGCAGCGGCGGGTTAATTTCGCCTTTTTCACGCCCCGGTGAACGACCAAACATCACCGATACCGGCACCATTTGCACATCCAAATCAGGATGGCTGCGGTGTAAATCCAGGTAGTCGTGGAACAGCTTGATCGACTCTTCTTTTGGCGCGTAATAAGTGAACACGCGCGGGCCGCCGTGGATAAACACGAAACGCGGCAGCAAAGCGCCGTCGATTTCCAGCGGTTCCATGGGATCGGGCAGCTCATGTGCCAGACACTGCGCGCGTAGAGTCAGTAAATCTGCCTTTGAGTTATAAGGCAGCACGTACATGATGGGACGTGACGTATCGAGACCCAGCTCCTGTGCAGGTTCTGCGGGGATCGATTTACTTTTTACCAGTACGCTTAATGGTAAATTCAGTAACTTGTAGTAAATTCGTGGCCAGCCGGACATAAAGGATGTAAAGCCTCTGGTTAATAGTGCCATTGCGCCGCAAGAATATCAGAAAGCACACATAATTTCTGTTGTACCGCTGCGCGCTTGCTGAGACATTGACGCCAATTTAATAAAAAGGTTCTTTTAAATGGCTAATAATACCACCGGTTTCACCCGGATCATTAAAGCCGCTGGATATTCCTGGAAAGGCGTTCGCGCCGCCTGGATCAATGAAGCGGCATTTCGTCAGGAAGCCGTTGCGGTTACCCTGGCAATTATAATCGCTTGCTGGCTCGATATTGACACAATGACGCGCGTACTGCTGATTGGTTCTGTGACGCTGGTGATGATTGTCGAAATTCTGAACAGCGCCATCGAGGCCGTGGTCGATCGTATTGGCTCTGAATTCCATGAACTTTCCGGGCGAGCAAAGGATATGGGCTCAGCGGCGGTGCTGATGTCTATCCTGTTGGCGATGTTTACCTGGATCGCATTACTCTGGTCGCATTTTCGATAACGCTTCCAGAATTCAATAACGTTCTGGTTTTTTGCTTAAATTTGGTTCCAAAATCGCCTTTAGCTGTATATACTCACAGCATAACTGTATATACACCCAGGGGGCGGGATGAAAGCATTAACGGCCAGGCAGCAAGAGGTGTTCGATCTTATTCGCGATCGCATCACTCAAACCGGTATGCCACCAACGCGTGCGGAAATCGCACAGCAATTGGGGTTCCGTTCCCCAAATGCGGCGGAAGAACACCTCAAAGCGCTGGCGCGCAAAGGGGTTATCGAAATCGTATCTGGCGCATCGCGTGGTCTTCGCCTGCTGCTTGAAGAAGAAGAGGACGATATCGGCTTACCGCTGATTGGTCGCGTCGCGGCGGGTGAGCCTCTGCTGGCGCAGCAGCATATCGAAGGCCATTACCAGGTCGATCCGAGCCTCTTTAAACCCCATGCGGATTTCCTGCTGCGCGTGAGCGGCATGTCGATGCGTGACATTGGCATTATGGACGGCGATCTGCTGGCGGTGCACAAAACGCAAGATGTGCGTAACGGCCAGGTCGTTGTTGCGCGTATTGAAGACGAAGTCACGGTCAAACGTTTGAAAAAGCAGGGCAACACCGTTGAACTGCTGCCGGAAAACAGTGAGTTTTCCCCGATCGTCGTCGATCTGCGCGATCAAAACTTTACCATCGAAGGGCTTGCGGTCGGTGTCATTCGTAATGGCGCGTGGTTGTAACGCACATTCGCTCTGCTGCGGAGCTGATTCAGGTTCCGCAGCGATCTCCTCTTTTCCCTCAATAACATTCACATTCATACCATGCCACTGCTAACCACATCCGACAAAGCGCTCTGGCGGCTTGCACTGCCGATGATCTTCTCGAATATCACTGTCCCGTTGCTGGGGCTAGTGGATACGGCGGTAGTGGGGCATCTGGACAGCCCGGTTTACCTGGGCGGTGTGGCGATTGGCGCAACGGCAACCAGTTTCCTCTTTATGTTGCTGCTCTTTTTGCGCATGAGCACCACCGGGCTAACAGCTCAGGCGTTCGGCGCGAAGAATGCGCCCGCGCTGGCGCGTGCGTTAGTCCAGCCTTTGCTGCTGGCGCTGGGCGCTGGTGTACTGATTGCTGTGTTGCGCACGCCGATTATCGGCGTGGCGCTGCATATCACCGGCGGTAGCGAGGCGGTGCTGGAACAGGCGCAGCGGTTCCTGGATATTCGCTGGTTGAGCGCACCCGCTTCGCTGGGCAACCTGGTATTGCTCGGTTGGTTGCTCGGCGTGCAGTATGCGCGCGCACCGGTGATCTTGCTGGTGGTGGGGAACCTGCTCAACATCGTGCTCGATCTGTGGTTGGTCATGGGGCTGCATATGAATGTGCAAGGTGCAGCGCTTGCCACGGTGATAGCGGAATACGTCACTTTCGTCATTGGCTTGTGGATGGTGCGACACGTACTGGTGATGCGCGGTATTCCATTGCTGACGTTGAAAAATGCATGGCGCGGCGGCGTACGGCGTTTGCTGGCGCTGAACCGCGATATCATGTTGCGTTCGTTGCTGCTGCAACTCTGCTTTGGTTCGATAACGGTGTTTGGTGCCCGCCTCGGTGATGAGACGGTGGCAGCAAACGCGGTGCTGATGATGTTTTTAACCTTTACCGCTTATGCGCTGGATGGTTTCGCGTATGCGGTTGAAGCCCACTCCGGGCAGGCTTACGGCGCCAGAGACGGCCGTCAATTGATGCATATCTGGCGGGCTGCTTGCCGGCAGGCCGGTCTGGTGGCGCTGTTCTTTGCCGTTGTGTATGCGCTGGCGGGTCAGCAAATTATCGCGTTGTTAACGTCGCTACCCGCCCTGCAACAGCTTGCCGGGCATTATCTAATTTGGCAGGTTATGTTACCGCTAGTGGGGGTGTGGTGTTATCTGCTGGACGGTATGTTTGTCGGTGCGACGCGCGCGGCCGAAATGCGTAACAGTATGGCAGTGGCGGCGGCGGGGTTTGCCGTTACGCTACTCACCGTGCCTGTTTTGGGTAATCACGGTTTGTGGTTGTCGCTTGCTGTGTTTCTTGCTCTGCGTGGGCTGACGCTGACGCTAGTATGGCGTCGCCACTGGCGTGACAACAGTTGGTTTGCTGCGAGTGATCCTTCCTGATAGCACTTTATCCCTGCTTTAGCGCTCTGCTTTTCTTGTCTCGTTTACGCTGCTTTTATCTTATTAGATGGTTAAAGATTCCGAATAAAATCCATAATGCCGAATCCCTGACTACAATAATCAATACGTTCAGCACGGCGAGAACGTCTATTTTTAACCGAACGATAAGGAGTCCATGATGAATAAAGACGAAGTCGGCGGTAACTGGAAGCAGTTTAAAGGCACTGTGAAAGAGAAATGGGGCAAACTCACCGATGACGATATGACGATCATTGAAGGTAAACGTGATCAGTTGGTGGGTAAAATCCAGGAACGTTACGGTTACGCGAAAGATCAGGCGGAAAAAGAAGTGACGGACTGGGAAACGCGTAATGATTACCGTTGGTAGCCAGCACATCCCCTCATATATGTTAACTCTCTGAAGGCTACCCTGCCCGAAGGTACAAGGATGTACCACCCCCCTTCAAATTTCACATTCATCAGCACGAACGGCCTCCACTCGGCATACAAGCTTCCACACTTTACGCTCTAGGCCACATCTCTCTATCGCGTTTTATCAACGGTTGACCGACGCAGGTTCCCCCGACATTTGCTCGCTTGCCGCCTTTAGAATGCGAAATTTTTCGCGAAATGTTGTGTGTAATGAATAGCCAATAAAAGAGGTGATAAGTTAGCGCGGTTTTTTCTTTACCTGGACGCTATGGTCATGCTGGCAGTGATCGTGATGTCGGCAGGCTTCCACTTCCACGCAGGCCGCACATAAGCCATGTGCTTCAATCACATTATGCCGCAGGGCAAAACCCATTTTCGCCGCCAGCGCATGCATAATATCTTCTACCCCTTCGGCCTGTTCTTCTTTCACTGAACCACAGCGATCACAAATAAACATCGCAGAAGTGTGCGTCGGCTGGTCAAAAAGGTGGCACAGCACATAGCTGTTAGTGGACTCAACCTTGTGGACAAAGCCTTGCTCCAGCAGGAAATCAAGCGCGCGATAAACCGTCGGCGGTTTTGCTTGCGGCTCGCTTTCACGCAGCAGATCGAGCAGATCATAAGCACTTATCGCGCTTTGTTGCAGGCTTAGTAATCGCAACACTTCAAGGCGCTGGGGAGTCAGGCGCACATTGCGCTGCGCGCACAGCTTTTCAGCCTGCACTAACATCTCTTGCGAAGTGGTCTTATCCATTGGCGCTCTCTGGTCGATGAGAATAGAAACCCACACTTTACCATGTCCTGCCGGAAACGCCGAGATCGCCGCCCGTAAACTCCTTTCCACACTTTCCTTCCCGAAATGAATATCCTCTTCTATAAATATTGAGAGTTTCCTCAATAACTATAGTGTTCGTATATATCCTGTACGTTCACCTGATTTAGCTTCTTTTTTGGTCGTTGTTCGCAGCAATAGTGAATTCCTGTTTGTTTTAAAATAAACAGGCTTAAAAAACTCATCTGGCTACGAGACACATATTGTGAATAAAAAATGTAAACTTTCAGCGGTCGCTATCGCTGTCTCCTTCTTTGCGGCAAATCAAGCCGGGGCAGCCAATACCTGGGCAGAAGCACGTAACGATGCAATGGGAGGAACGGGTGTTGCATCGGCAAATTATGGTAGTGGAGCACTCATAAACCCGGCGCTGCTGGCGAAAGCCAAGCCGGAAGATAACGTCACAGTTATCCTGCCGAGCATTCAGGCGCAAATTACCGACAAAGATAACCTTCGCGATGAAATTGATAACATCAATGACAAAATTGATGGTTACAAGAACGTGGTCGATAACCTGACCGCCGCGCAGATCATTGCCAACCCGATTGGCACAGTAAATCAGTTCCAGAGTGCGGCAAAAGACCTGGCTGACGAACTGGTGTTTCTGAAAGGCAAAACCGCGCAGGCTAAAGCTGCCGCTGGCCTTGCGGTCAGTATTCCGAACGATGTGCTCTCGCTGGCTTTTGTCACCAAAGCGTATGCGCACGCCCGCGTAAGCTCGAATATTGATCAGCAAGATATCGATTACCTGCGCAGCATCCAGAACAGTACCACGGTGGCTGCCGGTGAAGCGCTGGGAGCGGTGCTCTCGCCAAACGGTAGCGAAGAGATCACCAAAAACCTCAACTCCACCGCAGCGGGCCGTGCGGCAATCGTCTCCGACTTTGGTATCGCTATGGCGCGCCAGTTTGAAGTCGCTGGCGTGCCTCTATCCCTTGGTGTGACGCCGAAACTGCAAAAAACGTGGGTCTACAACTACACTGCCTCTATTTATGACTACAAAAGCAGTGACTTGAGAGACAGCCGTTATCGTACTGATGACACTGGCTTTAACATCGATGTTGGTGCTGCGGCGGACTTTGGTGAAAACATCACTGTTGGCTTAACCGGCACCAACCTTATCTCCCGTGATATCGATACTCAGGATATTCGTATTCGCAATGGTAGAACCGGTGACGTCACCAATTACAAAGACACCTACCAGATTAGCCCGGTGGTGACCGCTGGTGCGGCCTGGCACAACGATCTGGTGACATTAAGCGCCGACGGGGATTTAACTGAAACCAAAGGCTTTAAGAGCGAGAAAAACTCCCAATATGTGGGCGTTGGTGCGGAAGTTCGCCCGCTTAGCTGGCTGGCGGTACGTGCCGGTTACCGCGCGGATGTGAAAGGCGATGATAAAAACGTCTTCACGGGCGGTGTCGGTTTTGCACCGTTTAACCGCGTCCATGTCGATTTGATGGGGCTGGTCGGTGAAGATGAAACCTGGGGTGCTGGCGCGCAGTTGAGCGTCACCTTCTAAGGTTTAGCCGGAGGCGCTGCGCCTCCGGTTTTCCCTGTGCTATAGTAGCGCCCCTTTTTCATTCGATGCTTAAATATTCGCCATGCTGCCACACAATCAGTCCGCTACTTTTCCTGCCCATCGTTTCTCCATTGCGCCGATGCTCGACTGGACGGACAGACATTGCCGCTACTTCTTGCGCCTGCTGTCGCGCCAGACGTTGCTCTACACCGAAATGGTCACCACCGGTGCCATCATTCATGGTAAGGGCGATTACCTGGCGTACAGCGACGAGGAACATCCGGTAGCGTTGCAGCTCGGCGGTAGCGATCCAGCGCAGCTTGCCCATTGTGCGAAGCTGGCTGAAGCGCGTGGTTATGATGAAATTAACCTCAATGTCGGGTGCCCGTCCGATCGTGTGCAGAATGGTCGTTTCGGCGCGTGCCTGATGGGCGAAGCGCAACTGGTGGCAGACTGCATCAAAGCGATGCGTGATGTGGTGTCGATTCCAGTCACTGTCAAAACGCGTATTGGCATTGACGATCAGGACAGCTACGAATTTCTCTGCGACTTTATTGGCACCGTGGCCGGAAAAGGCGAGTGCGAAAGCTTTATCATCCATGCGCGCAAAGCGTGGCTTTCGGGGTTAAGCCCGAAAGAGAACCGGGAAATCCCGCCGCTGGACTACCCGCGCGTTTATCAGTTGAAGCGTGATTTTCCGCATCTGACAATGGCGATTAACGGCGGTATCAAATCGCTGGAAGAAGCCAAAGCGCATCTGCAACATATGGATGGCGTGATGGTCGGTCGCGAAGCGTATCAGAACCCTGGTATTTTGGCGTCTGTCGACCGCGAGATCTTTGGTGCAGACGTAGCAGATGCCGATCCGGTCGCCGTGGTGCGCGCCATGTATCCCTACATCGAGCGCGAGCTGAGTCAGGGCGCGTATCTCGGGCATATTACTCGCCATATGCTGGGGCTGTTTCAGGGCATTCCCGGCGCGCGCCAGTGGCGTCGTTATCTGAGTGAAAATGCGCATAAAGCCGGTGCGGATATCGCGGTAGTGGAACACGCGCTCAACCTGGTGGCGTCAAAGCGTTAAAATTTCACCAAAAGGTAGTCAAATTCACTAAGCTCCGCCCTCTGTCACGGAGCTTTTTTATTGATAAATAAGTCAATTTTTCCTGGCATGGTTCTTGTAGGCATGGTTCTTGTAATAGCAACGAGAGTTACCTCTTTGGGAGATCCATCATGCTGGAATTACTGTTTATCGTGGGCTTTTTTATCATGTTGCTGGTGACCGGCGTTTCGCTGCTGGGCATTATCGCTGCGCTGCTGGTGGCAACGGCTGTTATGTTTCTCGGCGGCCTTTTCGCGTTGATGATCAAGCTATTGCCATGGCTGCTGCTGGCTGTCGCCGTTGTCTGGGTTATCCGTGCCGTGAAAGCACCGAAGGTCCCACGTTATCAACGCAATAACCGTTGGCGTTACTAAAGTATTGCGTGGTTCGTCACATACCGAAGACTTTTCCCGGAACATTGCTTAGAACCGAATAGGATTTACTTATTAAATCTGTCACTATCGCGACGTTAACGAATTCATCGTGCTGTACCCTACAATGCAGCCGAACAAAAAAAGAAAGGGCTTCCCACGGGAAGCCCTAATTCTTTCAGGTATTTAGCTTAAGGGATCAACAGGCTTGAGCCCTGCGTCGCCCGGCTTTCCAGCGCTTCATGCGCCTGTTGCGCATCTTTCAGCGCGAACTTCTGGCTGTCGGCCACATCCACTTTGATAACCCCGCTGGCAATCAGCGAAAACAGCTCATTACTGGCTTCCTGCAGCTCTTCCCGGTTGGTGACATAGCCATTGAGGGAAGGGCGCGTGGCGTAGAGCGAGCCTTTCTGGTTAAGAATACCCAGATTAACGCCTGTCACCGGGCCGGAAGAGTTGCCAAAGCTTACCATCAGCCCGCGACGGCGCAGGCAATCAAGCGAGGTTTCCCAGGTGTCTTTCCCCACTGAGTCGTATACCACCGCGACCTTTTTGCCGCCGGTTAACTCTTTGACACGTTCCACCACATTCTCTTCGCTGTAGTTGATCACCTGCCAGGCGCCGGCCTGTAATGCGCGCTGCGCTTTTTGCGCGGAACCCACGGTACCAATCAGCTTCGCACCGAGCGCTTTTGCCCACTGGCAGGCAATCAGCCCGACGCCACCGGCGGCAGCGTGGAACAGGAACATTTCATCGGGCTTGATTTCATACGTTTTGCGCAGCAGATAAAACACCGTCAACCCTTTCAGGAATGACGCCGCGGCTTGTTCAAAGGAGATAGCGTTCGGCAGCACTGCGACTTTATCCGCTAAAACGTTATGCACCGAGCTGTACGCACCCAGCCCCGATTGTGCATACACCACGCGATCGCCCACTTTTACCTGCGTAACGCCGCTGCCCACTTTGCTTACCACGCCAGCCGCTTCGGTGCCCAGCCCACTGGGTAACGCTGGCGGTGGATATAACCCGCTACGGATATAGGTATCGATATAGTTGATACCAATGGCTTTATTTTCTACCTGCACTTCGTTTTCCGCTGGCGCTGCGGGGGTGAACTCAACCGCTTTAAGCACCTCAGGCCCACCATGCTTTTGAAATTCTATTCTCGTCGCCATGCTTCCTCCTGATGTGATAATCTCTCAACCCATTCATAACCCGGATAGCTCCATTCACTATGGCAGGAAATAAACCCTTCAACAAACAGACTGAACCCCGCGATGTGCAGCTCGAGGGGATGAAAGTGCCTCCGCATTCTATTGAAGCGGAGCAGTCGGTGTTGGGCGGTTTAATGCTGGATAACGAGCGTTGGGATGATGTCGCCGAACGCGTCGTGGCGGATGATTTTTATACGCGCCCGCACCGCCATATTTTTACCGAGATGCACCGCTTGCAGGAGATGGGCAAACCCATCGATCTGATAACGCTCGCGGAATCGCTGGAGCTACAGGGGCAACTGGACATCGTTGGCGGCTTCGCTTACCTGGCGGAGCTTTCCAAAAATACGCCAAGTGCGGCGAACATCAGTGCTTATGCCGATATCGTGCGCGAACGTGCGGTAGTGCGCGAAATGATTTCGGTGGCGAATGAAATCGCCAACGCCGGTTTCGATCCGCAGGGGCGTAGCAGTGAAGATCTGCTCGACCTTGCCGAATCCCGCGTTTTCAAAATTGCCGAAAGCCGTGCGAATAAAGACGAAGGTCCGAAAAACATCGCCGATGTGCTTGAAGCGACCGTTTCGCGCATTGAGCAGCTTTTCCAGCAGCCACACGACGGTGTAACCGGTGTTAACACGGGCTATGACGATCTCAATAAGAAGACGGCAGGTTTACAGCCGTCGGATTTGATCATTGTTGCGGCGCGTCCGTCGATGGGTAAAACGACATTTGCGATGAACCTCGTCGAAAACGCGGCAATGTTGCAGGATAAACCGGTATTAATCTTCAGTCTTGAGATGCCCTCCGAACAGATCATGATGCGTTCACTGGCCTCCCTTTCGCGTGTCGATCAGACGCGTATTCGTACCGGCCAACTGGACGACGAAGATTGGGCGCGCATCTCCGGCACCATGGGCATCCTGCTGGAAAAACGCAATATCTATATTGATGACTCTTCCGGCCTGACGCCGACGGAAGTCCGCTCCCGTGCGCGGCGTATCGCCCGCGAGCATGGTGGCATTGGGCTTATCATGATCGACTACCTGCAACTGATGCGTGTGCCGTCGTTGTCGGATAACCGTACGCTGGAAATCGCTGAAATCTCCCGCTCGCTAAAAGCGCTGGCGAAAGAGTTACAAGTGCCGGTGGTGGCGCTGTCGCAGCTTAACCGCTCACTGGAACAGCGCGCCGACAAACGCCCGGTAAACTCCGACTTGCGTGAATCCGGCTCCATCGAGCAGGACGCCGACTTGATCATGTTTATTTATCGTGACGAGGTTTATCACGAAAACAGTGACTTAAAAGGCATTGCAGAAATCATTATTGGTAAGCAGCGTAACGGGCCGATCGGTACCGTGCGTCTGACATTTAACGGGCAGTGGTCGCGCTTTGATAATTATGCTGGGCCACAATACGACGACGAATAAATCCTCTTCATCCTTCGCATTGCTGGGGCGTTGACTGCGCTCGTTCATCCCGGTTGCCTGGTTTACAAAACCGCCGGAATTCACGGGCTTGTCGTGTTCCTGCAGGCGAGTGACGTTGACGATTGCTTGATAGGGTAATGTAAATGCAAGCGGCAACCGTAGTAGTTAACCGCCGCGCTCTGCGACACAATCTGCAACGCCTGCGTGAACTGGCTCCCGCCAGCCGCGTGGTTGCGGTCGTGAAAGCGAACGCCTATGGACACGGTCTTCTCGAGACCGCGCGAACGCTCCCCGATGCCGATGCTTTCGGCGTCTCCCGTCTTGAAGAAGCCCTGCAATTGCGCGCGGGCGGCATCACGCAACCGATTTTGCTGCTGGAAGGTTTCTTCGCCGCCAGCGACTTACCGTTGGTCGCTGAACACCAGCTTCATACCGTTATTCACAGTGTTGAACAGCTGGAAGCGCTGGAAAGGGCGACGCTGACAGTGCCGGTAACTGTGTGGATGAAGCTCGATACCGGTATGCACCGACTTGGCGTACATCCGCACGAAGCCGAGGCGTTTTATGCGCGTTTGTCACAGTGCAAAAATGTGCGCCAGCCGGTCAACGTTGCCAGCCATTTTGCCCGCGCTGACGAGCCGGAATGCGGCGCAACAGAGCGCCAGCTCGATATTTTCACCTCGTTTACCAACGGCAAACCCGGCCTGCGTTCCATAGCCGCTTCCGGCGGTACGTTGCTGTGGCCGCAATCGCACTTCGACTGGGTTCGCCCTGGCATTATTTTGTACGGTGTTTCGCCGCTCGAGAGTAAGCCCTGGGGCAAGGATTTCGGTTTTCAGCCCGTAATGACCCTGACTTCGCAACTGATTGCGGTACGCGAACATAATGCGGGCGATGCGGTGGGCTATGGCGGCACATGGGAAAGTACGCGTGACACACGTTTAGGCGTAGTGGCCATGGGTTACGGCGATGGCTATCCGCGCGCTGCGCCTTCGGGTACGCCAGTGCTGATCAACGGTCGTGAAGTGCCGATTGTCGGGCGTGTGGCGATGGATATGATTTGCGTTGATCTCGGTCCGGATGCGCAAGACAAAGCTGGTGATGAAGTGGTGCTGTGGGGTGAAGGTTTGCCCGTTGAACGCATTGCTGAAGCAACAAAAGTGAGTGCTTACGAACTTATCACGCGCCTGACTTCGCGGGCGACATTAAAATACATCGACTAAAAGGATTGCGCCTTGTCGCCAATGGAAATCGCCGCCTGCCTGGCCTATGCCCTCTCGGTATGGCTTGCCGCGCGCAATAACATGCACACCTGGTGGACGGGGATTATCGGCTGTGTGCTGTATGGCTGGGTGTTCTACTCCGTACAGCTCTACGCTGATGTCACTTTGCAACTGTTCTTTATTGCCAGCAGTGTTGCCGGGTGGATCAACTGGCTGAAAGGCAACCACGGTAGCGAGTTGGCGGTGCGCAAAACACCGCTTAACCATTTGTTGCTGATGTTAGCGGGCGCGCTGGTTGTCGCCGGGTGTTACGCCTGGCTGTTGCATCGGTTTACCAATGCGTGGTCGCCGTGGCTGGACTCCGCCATTATGGTTTTCAGCGTGCTCGCGCAATTTATGCTGATGGGGCGCAGGCTCGAGAGCTGGTATTTCTGGTTGCTGGTCAACACCATTGCTGTGCCGCTGTACGCCGCGCGCGATCTCTGGCTCACCGCAGGGTTGTATCTTGTCTTCTGGTGTAATGCCTGGCACGGTCTGTATCAGTGGCGCAAAGCGATGGCCGCGCGATGAATCGCTTTGCCAGCGGGCTGATTGTCGGAAAATTTGCGCCGCTGCACTGCGGCCACGAACGCTTGATCAACGCCGCGCTGGATCAGTGTGAGCGTCTCTGGATCGTCAGTTATTCCCAGCCGGAATTACCCGGCTGCGAGCCTGAAAAGCGCGAGCGCTGGCTGCGTGCGCGTTTCCCACAATGCGACATTCTGGTGTTAACACCGCAGCGCCTTGCTGACGCCGGGTTGCGCGCGCCGCCGCATAACGACGCCGACGGCGATCTGCATCGTCACTATATGGCCGATATTTGTTTGCAGATTCTGCACTGCCAGCCGCAGGCGGTGTTTACCGCTGAGGATTACGGCGACGGCTTTGCCCGTGTGCTCACTGAGCGCTTTTCCAGCCCCGTTACACATGTGCGTTTGCAGCGTGAGCAAGGAGATCAAGCGCCTTCTGGTACGCTGATTCGCAGCGATGTTCACCGCTGGCGGCAGATGTTAGCGCCTGTTGTTTACCGGGATTTCGTACAGCGTATTTGCCTGCTGGGCGGTGAATCGACTGGCAAAAGCACGCTGAGCATCGCACTGGCACAGGCGCTGGAGACGGCGTATGTCGCGGAATATGGCCGCGAGCGCTGGGACGAAAAGGGCGGTGAACTGGTTTATGACGATATGCTGCCGATTGCACAAACGCAGGTGCAGCGCGAAGATGCCGCCGACGCCCGGCAGTGGCTGGTGTGCGACACCTCGCCGCTAACAACGCTGTTTTATACGCTGTCGATGTTTGGCCACGCGCCGGATGCGCTCTATGCGCTGGCACAGCGGCACTATCACCTTGTGGTGCTGTGCGAGGACGATTTTCCATTTGTGCAGGATGGCACCCGCCAGGATGAAACCTTCCGCCAGCGCCAGCAGGCCTGGTACAACGAACAGCTGATGCAACGCGGCATTCCCTTTCTGCGTGTACGCGGTTCGGTAAGCGAGCGCGTGGCGCAAATTCTTGCCGCGCTGCACGGCTAAAGCGCTTATTTTTTAACACCGCTGTTACTGCTCTCGATCTTCCTCTGCTTCCGGTTTATTGTGGTGGTTCTTGCCTACTGTAAACCTGGAGAGTACACGCGTGTTTCAGAAAGTTGACGCCTACGCCGGCGACCCGATTCTGTCGTTAATGGAGCGCTTTAAAGAGGATCCTCGCAGCGACAAGGTCAATCTCAGCATCGGGCTGTATTACAACGAAGACGGCATTATCCCGCGTCTGCAGGCGGTTGCTGAAGCCGAAGCGCGCCTAAATGCGCAGCCTCACGGTGCATCGGTCTATCTGCCGATGGAAGGGCTAAACAGCTATCGCGACGCGATCGCTCCGCTGCTGTTCGGTGCAGAACATCCGGTACTGGCGCAAAAACGTGTTGCTACCATCCAGACATTAGGCGGCTCCGGTGCGCTGAAAGTCGGCGCAGATTTTCTGAAACGTTACTTTCCAGATTCCGGCGTGTGGGTCAGTGATCCAACCTGGGAAAACCATGTTGCGATATTTGAAGGTGCCGGGTTTGTAGTGAGTACTTACCCCTGGTACGACAGCGCCACGAATGGCGTGCGTTTTGATGCATTTCTGGAAAAACTGAACACCCTGGCCGCACAGAGCATTGTGCTGCTGCATCCCTGCTGCCATAACCCAACGGGTGCGGATCTGACGCACGCGCAATGGGACCAGGTGGTTGAGGTGTTGAAAGCGCGCAATCTGATCCCGTTCCTCGACATCGCCTATCAGGGCTTTGGTGCCGGAATGGAAGATGATGCTTATGCCATCCGCGCTGTTGCCCGCGCCGGGCTGCCTGCGCTGGTCAGCAACTCATTTTCGAAAATTTTCTCGCTGTATGGCGAGCGCGTTGGCGGGCTTTCCGTGGTGTGTGACGACGCAGACGCCGCTAGCCGCGTACTGGGGCAGCTCAAAGCCACCGTGCGCCGTAACTACTCCAGCCCGCCAAATTTTGGCGCACAACTGGTCGCGACAGTGCTCGGCGACGCAGGCCTGAAAGCCTCCTGGCTGGCAGAAGTGGAAGCCATGCGTACGCGCATTCTGGCGATGCGCCAGGAACTGGTCACCGTGCTGAAAGAGGCAGTACCAGGCGGGAATTTCGATTACCTGCTTAAACAGCGCGGTATGTTCAGTTATACCGGCCTGAGCGCAGCACAGGTCGATCGTCTGCGTGAAGAGTTTGGCGTTTACCTCATCGCCAGCGGTCGGATGTGCGTTGCTGGTCTTAACAGTCGCAACGTGCAGCGTGTGGCGCAAGCATTCGCCGCCGTAATGTAAGCGCCCACTTACTTTTCTTCATCCCCTGCGTTCTGGCAGGGGATTATTTATGCCTCAACATTCGCTTATTCTCTGAATAATCTGCAAAAAATCCTTTTTTTCATCGGCTTCACAGGGTATGGTCTGGTAACATTTTGACCATTCGCACCATTTATAAAATATAACGAACTGATAATTTAGGGATAAATATGCGAAAGTTCATCCGCGCGCTCGGCGCGGTCTGCCTGTGGATAACGTTCAGCAGCACGGTTTACGCTTCGGCACCCACACCGGTATCTGAAGGCACCAATGTTGCCAAACTCGCCGAACAGGCACCTGTTCACTGGGTTTCTGTGGCGCAAATCGAAAATTCTCTGATTGAACGTCCGCCAATGTCGGTCGGGTTTGATATTGACGACACGGTGCTATTTTCCAGCCCTGGTTTCTGGCGCGGTAAAAAAACCTGGTCGCCGGACAGCGAAGCCTATCTCCAAAACCCGGCGTTTTGGGAAAAGATGAACAACGGCTGGGACGAATTCAGCATTCCGAAAGAAGTGGCCCGCCATCTAATTGCGATGCATGTAAAGCGCGGTGACAACATCTTTTTCATCACTGGACGTAGCCCGACAAAAACAGAAACGGTGAGTAAAACGCTCCAGGACGATTTTCTTATTCCTGCGGCCAATATGAACCCGGTGATTTTCGCCGGTGATAAGCCCGGCCAGAACAGCAAAACCCAGTGGCTGAAAGCAAATAAAATCCGCATTTTCTATGGCGATTCAGATAGCGATATTACCGCAGCGCGTGAAAGCGAAGCCCGGCCAATCCGCGTGCTACGTGCCTCAAATTCAACTTATCGCCCTTTACCGCAAGCGGGTGCGCTGGGTGAGGAAGTGATTGTGAATTCCGAGTATTAGCCCCGGCTTTCCTGTTTTGGCAACATGCTGCCACACTGACAAGAGTTCATTTTGCTGACAGGAGATAGGCATGTGGTATCAACAAACTCTTACGCTTGGCGCGAAGTCGCGCGGGTTTCATCTGGTGACGGACGAGGTACTTGGGCAACTTCGCGATATCTCCCGCATTAACGTTGGCTTGCTGCACTTGTTGCTGCAACATACCTCAGCTTCGCTCACCCTGAACGAAAATTGCGATCCCACCGTGCGCCACGATATGGAGCAGCATTTTCTAAAAGCCGTGCCGGACAACGCGCCGTATGAGCACGATTACGAAGGACCGGATGATATGCCGTCGCACATTAAATCCTCCCTGTTAGGCGTTTCTCTGCTGTTACCCGTGCAAAACGGGCGCGTGGTGCTTGGTACATGGCAGGGAATATGGCTTGGCGAACACCGCATTCACGGCGGCTCGCGCAAAATCATCGCCACGCTGCAGGGAGAGTAGCCGCTCCATCAAACCTCCATATACCCCGGTTATAAGCCTGCATAAAGACGTGTGGGTGCGTCTAATAACACGGGGTAGTTATGGTTTTACGGAATGTCTTCGCGTGGCTGTACGGTTGGGAACCGTGCGATTTCGCCACCTACAAAATGGTCTGGCAACAATTTGGCGGTTCTGTCTGTACACATCCGGATGTGTTGCAATTTTTAAGTGCTGAAACGGGGGCGAAGCTGGCTTTTTACGCTATTCGTCGCAAGCAGGTATACGTTGGCGCGTGTTACGCGGTGAAGGGTTCATTATCGCTACAGGACCGACGTTATCCCTTTGTTTTTGATGACATCATGCTGCCGCTGCAAACGAAAAAAGTGAGCTATTTACCGGCTGTTACCAAGCGGTTGTCTCCGCATCATCATGCTGATTTTATGAATGTTTTATTCAGCCGCTACTTAAAGAACAAGATCTGCTATGTCAAAGAGAGCCTCTCGAAAGCGTCGCAGAAAAAACGCAACGGCGAAATGAAAAAGTTTCTTGCCTGTGGCGGTGAAGTTCGGTGGGTTGATGATTTTTCAGAGAGTGAACTGGCCGACATTTATATCGACGTGTTCAAGCTGCGCTGGCAGGGTAAAATTTACTGTTTTGCGCGTGATGACTTAATCAGAACATTTGCCGCATTGCGACATTTACTCTTCGGCGCTGTGTTGTTTATTCATGGTCGCCCCTGCGCGTTTGATATTATTTTTATGGCCGAGTGTGATGGCTATTTTTATTTTGATGATATCAATGGCGGATATTCGCAAGACTACCCTGAGTTTAATTTGGGTAGTATTTTATTGTGGGTAAATGTCTGCAAAGCCAAAGATCTCTGCACCGCAAAAGAGAAAACATTTAAATTTTCTCTGGGTGTCTATAAAGATTACTGGCACTACAAAAAACAGTGGTGTGAAATCCTTTCATTGGGCAGGACGCTTTTTTAATGAATGCTCCTGGCGGTGGTGATCCCCCGCCGGGAGCTTGTTTTGCAACATTAATCTCCCAGCCGATAGCCAAAGCCGCGTACACACTCAGGTACATTAACAATGCCCGCCTGCTGGATCTTCTTTCTTAATTTGCTGACATGGCTATCCACGGTGCGATCGCAGGCATTACCCTCTGGCAAGCAAGAATTCATAATCTCTTCGCGTGTAAAGATGCGCTGCGGGTAGCGAATTAAATGCACCAATATTTTAAACTCTGTTGAGGTTAAATCGGTAGATAAATCCATTTTCTTCGGACCAACGTAAACCTGATGCGTTATTTTATTAATTTCAATATTTCTGGTTTTATAAAGTTTCAGATTTTCACGGGCGTGATATTGCGGGCTTCTTTTTAAAATAACATGCACCCTGGCAACTAATTCCTCCGGGTTGAACGGTTTCATTAGAAAATCATCAGCACCCGTTTTTAACGCCAGGACTTTATCCGCGTCGGTGTCCATCGCGGTCAGCATCATAATGGGGATATCGGTGGTCTGGCGTAGTTCCATCAGGACTTGCCAGCCATCCTTTTTCGGCATTTTGATATCCAGAATAATAAAATCAGGTTGATATTGTTCCGCCATCCTGAGCGCTTTTTCGCCATCAGGGGCATGAATCACTGTGAACTTGTCGTGTTCAAGGTAAGCAATAATAACACCGGCAACATCACTATCATCTTCAGCGACAAGCACGGTTTTCTTCTCGCCATGTAATATGCTCATCAGGCATCTCCGGGAGTTTTCTCTTTTATCCGCAATCAACTGCACATCAATGTGCGTCTTTTATCTCATTGAAAAAATGGGAAAAATAACTACTTCTTTCTATTTGTAACTATTTGTCACTCTAAAACACAAAAGGTTCCGGCGTTTTTTATTCTGTTTAGGTTGTGTTGATCGTCAGGTTTTGTAACGGCCCACGATTTTTTTGTCGATACACTACGCTTAAATGACGTATTTGTGCCGACCGTGACATTCCACCACGACATGACAAGGAGAAGAAAAAGTGACAATTTCCGAGTTACTGCAATATTGCATGGCGAAGCCTGGCGCTGAACAGAGCGTGCACAGCGACTGGAAAGCAACGCAAATCAAAGTTGCGGATGTGCTGTTCGCGATGGTGAAAGAGGTGGAAGGGCGACCGGCAGCGTCGCTGAAAGCGAGTCCCGAACTCGCGGATTTGCTGCGCCAGCAGCATAAAGATGTGCGCCCCAGCCGCCATTTGAATAAAGCGCACTGGAGCACCGTTTACCTTGATGGCTCGTTACCGGATTCGCAGATTTACTACCTGGTGGATGCGTCGTATCAGCAGGCGATTGAGCTGGTGCCGGAACAGGTCCGGCACCAGCTCTCCGTGTGATTATTTCAGCATCGGTTTGAGGAAGCGCGCCGTGTGAGAGGCTTCGCATTCGGCGACCGTTTCCGGCGTGCCAGAGACCAGGATCTCGCCCCCGCCGCTGCCGCCTTCCGGGCCGAGGTCGACAATCCAGTCCGCCGTTTTAATCACGTCCAGGTTGTGCTCAATCACCACAATAGTGTTGCCCTGATCCCGCAACTGATGCAGCACGTCCAGCAACTGCTGGATATCAGCAAAGTGCAGGCCGGTGGTCGGTTCGTCGAGGATATAGAGCGTCTGGCCGGTGCCGCGTTTCGACAGTTCGCGCGCCAGCTTCACGCGCTGGGCTTCGCCGCCGGAAAGGGTGGTGGCAGACTGACCAAGACGGATATAGGTCAGGCCAACATCCATCAGCGTTTGCAGCTTACGCGCTAGCGCCGGAACGGCATCGAAGAACTCGCGTGCTTCTTCGATAGTCATATCCAGCACTTCATGGATGGTCTTGCCTTTGTATTTGATTTCCAGCGTTTCGCGGTTGTAGCGCTTGCCTTTGCACTGGTCACACGGCACGTAAATATCCGGTAGAAAGTGCATCTCAACCTTGATCACGCCATCACCCTGACAGGCTTCGCAGCGACCGCCGCGCACGTTAAAGCTGAAGCGCCCCGGCGTGTAACCGCGCGAGCGGGATTCCGGCACACCGGCAAACAGCTCGCGCACCGGCGTAAAGACGCCGGTATAGGTTGCTGGGTTGGAACGCGGCGTGCGCCCAATTGGGCTCTGATCGATATCAATCACTTTGTCGAAATGCTCCAGCCCCTGCACATCGCGATATGGCGCAGGTTCGGCGATGGTCGCACCGTTCAACTGACGCTGGGCGATAGGGAACAGCGTATCGTTGATCAAGGTCGATTTACCGGAACCGGAAACGCCGGTGATACAGGTGAACAGGCCCACCGGTAGTGTCAGCGTCACGTCTTTCAGGTTGTTACCGCGCGCGCCAGTCAATTTCAGCACTTTTTCCGGATCGGCTTTCACGCGTTGTTTCGGCAGCTCAATTTTACGTTTACCGCTCATGTACTGCCCGGTTAGGGATTCCGGCACCGCCATGATGGCATCCAGCGTCCCTTCCGCCACCACCTGACCGCCGTGTACACCCGCACCAGGGCCGATGTCGATGACATGGTCGGCGGCGCGAATAGCGTCTTCGTCGTGTTCGACGACAATCACCGTGTTACCGAGGTTACGCAGATGGATAAGCGTGCCGAGCAGACGTTCGTTATCGCGCTGATGCAGGCCGATTGACGGCTCATCCAGCACGTACATGACGCCTACCAGACCCGCGCCAATCTGGCTTGCCAGACGAATGCGCTGCGCTTCGCCGCCGGAGAGCGTTTCCGCCGAGCGTGAAAGCGTCAGGTAGTTCAGGCCGACGTTTACCAGGAACTTCAGGCGATCGCCAATCTCTTTCAGCACTTTTTCGGCGATTTTTGCCCGCTGGCCGGAAAGTTTCAGATTGTTGAAGAAGTCCATCGCATGGCCGATGCTCATATCGGAAATGGTCGGCAATGGCGTGTTTTCGACAAAGACGTGGCGCGCTTCGCGACGCAGACGCGTCCCTTCACAAGAAGCGCACGGGCGATTGCTGATAAACTTCGCCAGTTCTTCACGTACCGCGCTGGATTCCGTCTCTTTGTAACGGCGCTCCATGTTATGCAGCACGCCTTCAAACGGATGGCGACGTACGGAAGTATCGCCACGATCGTTCATGTATTTGAACTCAATCGACTCTTTACCGGAACCAAACAGCACCACTTTCTGCACGTTAGCGTTCAGGCTTTCCCATGGCGCTTCCACGTCGAATTTGTAGTGTTCCGCCAGCGATTTCAGCATCTGGAAATAGTAGAAGTTGCGGCGATCCCAGCCGCGGATGGCGCCGCCGGCCAGCGACAGCTCCGGGTTCTGGATCACGCGATCCGGATCGAAATATTGCTGCACGCCCAGACCATCGCACGTTGGACATGCGCCCGCCGGGTTGTTGAACGAGAACAGACGCGGTTCCAGCTCGCGCATGCTGTAGCCGCAAATCGGACAGGCAAAGTTGGCGGAGAACAGCAATTCTTCGGCGGTCGGCTCGTCCATATCGGCAACCACGGCCGTGCCGCCGGAAAGCTCCAGTGCGGTTTCAAATGATTCCGCCAGGCGCTGGGCGAGGTCTTCGCGTACTTTAAAACGGTCAATCACCACTTCAATGGTGTGTTTCTTTTGCAGCTCGAGGCTTGGCGGATCGGAGAGATCGCACACTTCGCCGTCGATACGCGCACGGATATAACCCTGGCTTGCCAGGTTTTCCAGCGTTTTGGTGTGCTCGCCTTTACGCTCTTTGATAACCGGCGCCAGCAGCATCAGGCGCTTGCCTTCCGGCTGCGACAACACGTTATCCACCATCTGGCTCACGGTTTGCGCCGCCAGCGGAACGTCGTGATCCGGGCAGCGCGGCTCGCCGACGCGGGCGAACAGCAGACGCAGATAATCGTGAATTTCCGTAATTGTGCCGACGGTGGAACGCGGGTTGTGGGATGTCGATTTTTGTTCAATAGAAATGGCGGGCGATAAACCTTCAATGTGGTCAACGTCCGGTTTTTCCATCAGCGACAGAAACTGACGCGCATACGCGGAGAGCGATTCAACGTAACGACGCTGCCCTTCGGCATAGAGTGTGTCGAAAGCCAGTGAGGACTTACCAGAACCCGACAGCCCGGTAACGACAATCAGTTTGTCGCGAGGGATGACGAGGTTGATGTTTTTGAGATTATGGGTGCGGGCGCCCCGTACTTCTATCTTATCCAATCCATTCACCTTTTACCCGGAGGAACACTTTTTTGCCTGGTGTGTTTGAAGGACAACCAGCGGTCAGAAACGGCTAATTATGACACAATTTAACCTGAATGAATATACAGTGTTCGCATGCATCTTCGCTTCGGGTATGTCAAACTTGGCGCGCGGCGATTATCTGGAATCCTCCTCGCAGCTATCTAAGTGTGGCTTTGTAATGCTACAATCGCGCGTTTACACTACTAAGAATCAAGCAACGTTTTCAGGAGACACAATATGGCCAGCAGAGGCGTAAACAAGGTGATTCTCGTCGGTAATCTGGGCCAGGACCCGGAAGTACGCTATATGCCGAGTGGTGGCGCAGTTGCCAACATTACGCTGGCTACTTCCGAATCCTGGCGTGACAAGCAGACCGGCGAAACCAAAGAGCAGACCGAATGGCACCGCGTTGTGCTGTTTGGCAAACTGGCGGAAGTGGCCGGTGAGTACCTGCGTAAAGGCTCTCAGGTTTATATCGAAGGTCAACTGCGTACCCGCAAATGGACTGACCAGTCCGGTCAGGAAAAATACACCACTGAAGTGGTGGTTAACGTTGGCGGCACCATGCAGATGCTGGGTGGACGTCAGGGTGGCGGCGCACCGGCAGGCGGCGGTCAGCAGCAGGGCGGTTGGGGTCAGCCTCAGCAGCCGCAGCAGGGTGGCAATCAGTTCAGTGGCGGCGCGCAGTCTCGCCCGCAGCAACAGTCTGCACCGGCACCGTCTAACGAACCGCCGATGGATTTTGACGACGACATTCCGTTCTGATTCGCGTTACTACGCAAATTTAAAAACCCCGCTTGTCGGGGTTTTTTTATGTGCTGTACTCGCGGTGCTGGCGCAGCAATATCGCCGAAATGGTGGCCGCCGCACCGCCTGTGGCAAGCATCCAATACGCTGCGTACCCGCTTTGCGTGGTGTCGAACACCAGTCCAAACGAAACGAATGTCAGTGTGGCCCGGCGCCAGCGGCATAAAAAACCCCGCGTTGCGGGGTTTTACCATTCAGCGACTCCGTATTACTTCGACACATCCGCGCCGAAGTATTTCTGCGAGATGCGTTGATAAGTGCCGTCGGCTTTGATCTCTTCCAGGGCTTTATCAATGGCGGCTTTCAGTTGCGGGTTGCCTTTACGGAACAACACGCCGGATTTCTCTGCGTCAGTCTGCGTGGCGACAATTTTCACCGGCGCGTCTGGTTTATGTTTTTTGAAGTCGAGGAATGACAGGTTGTCGTTGATGGTCGCATCGGCGCGGCCCTGCACCACCAAATCGACAGACTGGTTGAAGCCGTCGGTGGCAACGATCTCCGCGCCATATTTGCGGGCGATCTGCGCATAGTTGCTGGTCAGCGTATGGGCGGATTTTTTGCCTTTTAAATCCTCGAAACGGGTGATTGCCGTGTTTTTGCTGTTAACGATCAGCACCGCTTTAGAGGCGATATACGGCTCGGAGAAGTCATATTTTTTCTGGCGTTCCGGTGTAATACCCACCTGGTTTATCACCGCATCGTAGCGGTTGGCGTCGATACCGGCGATCAGACCATCCCATTTGCCTTCAACAAACTGGGCATTTACTTTCAGGCGCTTAGCGATCTCCTGACCAATTTCGACATCAAACCCTTCCAGCTTGCCGGCGGCGTTATGAAAAGTGAACGGCGGATAAGTCCCTTCGGTGCCAATTTTTAACACCCCGGCGGATTGAATTTTTGCCAGCTCATCCTGCGCCTGTGCCGCGTGAGCAAAGCCCAGTTGCAAAACCCCTGCGACCACCAGTGTTGCGAATGCCTTCATCTGCGTTACCCCGTAAATATTGTTATTGATGCGCTTCGATATCCGAAAACGCTGTGCTTAAAGAGGCGATGAATTCCGTGGTTCGCGGTTTCTTCGCCTGTGAAAAAAGGGTTCTGGCGCTGCCCGTTTCGACAATCTCTCCGGCTTCGAGAAATACCACCTGGCTTGCGATATGGGCCGCTAAGCGCAGATCGTGGGTGGCCATAATCATCGTGGTGCCCTCGTTCGCCAGTTGGCGCAGAACGGCGACCACCTCGCCGGAAAGTTCCGGGTCGAGCGCCGAGGTCGGCTCATCGCATAGCAACACCGCAGGCGAAGGTGCCAGCGCGCGGGCAATCGCCACGCGTTGTTGCTGACCGCCGGAAAGCGTATTCGGCAGCGCGTTACGTTTATGCAGCATGCCGACTTTCTCCAGCAGCGCCTCGCCGCGTTTGTGGGCCCGCTCGCGGTCCCATTTATGCACCGTAATAAGCCCCTCGGTAATGTTGTCGAGGGCGGTCATATGCGGAAATAGCGCAAAGTTTTGAAAAACCATTCCGGTCTGGCGGCTCATCCGGCGAATATCCTGGCCTTTAATGCGCGCGCCTCGCGTAAATACCACTTCTTCTTTGCCGATGGTTAATTCCCCGGACTGGGGAATTTCCAGCAAATTAATACAGCGCAATAACGTACTTTTCCCGCTGCCGGAGGGGCCAATTAAAGCGGTGACAGTGCCTTCTGCCACCGTTAAATGAATATTTTGCAGCACCCGATGATTATCAAAACTTTTTTCAATGTTGCAGAGCGTTATCATTTTCTCGCTCCTTAACAGTGGTGCCGGCTAATTTCCGTTCCAGCTTCTCTTGTAAATGCGATAAGACAGAACTGAATAAGAGATAAATCACCGCGGCCTCGCTATATAAAATTAACGGTTCGTAAGTCACGGCGGCAATTTGCTGCGCGGCGAGAAACATCTCCGGTACGGTGATTACCGAGGCCAGCGAGGTGTCTTTTACCAGCGAGATAAAGGTATTCGATAACGGTGGCACGGCGATGCGCGCGGCCTGTGGCAGAATAATGCGCCGTAGCGACTGCGCCCAGGTCATGCTGATGGCATGCGCGGCTTCCCACTGGTTTTTAGGCACGGCGAGCAGCGTGGCGCGGATCACTTCCGAGGTATAAGCACCAATATTTACCGTAAAACCAATCACCGCTGCTGGAAACGCATCGATAGTTATTCCTGCGCTGGGTAACGCGTAAAAAATTAAAAAAAGCTGTACTAATAGTGGCGTGCCGCGAATTAACCAGACGTAAAATCTGACTATTGGTTTTAAAAATTCAGGACCATATAAACGCAATAACGCCACAATAAAGCCGAGCGCCAAACCAAGAATAAATGCGCTTAACGTTAAGGGAATGGTAAATTTCAACCCGGCGGAAAGCATTGGCCAGAATGAGTCGATCGCTAAGGGTAACCATGTCGGCACTACACACCTTCCGCACATTGCTGATTGCCAGAAAAAGCTGGCAGAATGCTATGTTAATATTTCATTTATTCATTCTGCTACCGTATTAAAGCGGATTATATTCGTTGCACCTGCGGCGAAAACCAATATATCCGGATAAGAATATGCGCAAATGTGCTAAAGGTCTCTGGCTGCCCGACAGCGGGCAGACGAGGGGACGCGTGCTGGTGTGAAACCGTAAATCGGCGGCGGTGGATGGCAGGGCGTACGCCGGGGTTAAAACAGGAGGATAAATGCACGCATATTTTAATTAAAAAACGCCAATTTCACTTAGGATGATAATGCGAAAAATAAAAGGATATATGATGCGTGATTATTTATTGTTAGCTGAATCGAATAACCTTAATTCCATTATTTTGTTGTGGCAATTTACATTGGTTTGATTTTAAATGACTTATTATTTTCATTGCAAAATAAGACAATTCTTATCTGTATTTGACTGTCGATTTTATGAACTCCAGATAATATTAATCGTAATCATGGGTTGTTAGTAAATAATACGCGCGCGTATAAGTTTCTTTTGAATGATTTCTCGCAAATCGTTTTCTCCCGAAATATCCGCCGCCGCTACCAAGGAATACGTATGGTTAACCGGATAACCGTCCTGTCATCCATTGGCAGTGATTCACTCCTGTTCTGGAAATTGAAAGGGGAAGAGAACCTTTCTGCCCCTTTTCGTTTTCAGGTCGACCTGCTGAGCAAAGACTTCACCCTTGATCGGCAAAAATTGCTCGGGCAGGAGATGACAGTGGTGATCCCGTGCCAGGTGCCGGGCAGCGAACGCTATCTTTCCGGGAAAGTGACCGCCGTTTCGGTGCGTACCGAAGAGCTGGACGGCACGCATTATGCGGCGTATCAGGCGACGCTGGAACCTGATTTCTGGCCGATGATGCGCGATCGTAACTTCCGCATTTTTCAGCAGCAGCGCGTGCCGGATATCGCCAAAACGCTGTTTTCCGAATACAACGTCGAGGTTGAAGACAAACTGACGCGCAGCTACCGCCAGTGGGATTACAGCGTGCAGTATGGTGAAAGCAGCTTTCACTTCATCAGCCGTTTGCTGGAGCTTGAAGGCATCAGCTACCTGTTTCGCCACAGCAAAGAGGGGCACACGCTGGTGCTGATGGACGACTATTCGCAGGCGGAGGCTTTTCCCGGTTACGGCACCATCCCCTGGCACGCGCAGGCTGGCGGCGGCGCAGTCAATGAAGAGGGCGTTAGCCAGTTACTGGCGCGCCATGTTGTTACGCCGGGTCTGTACAGCACCGATGATTACGATTTTCGCAAACCGCATGCCTGGATGCTGCAAACCCTGCAAAACCCCGTTTCGCCAAGCCCAGGGAAAATTGATGTTTATGACTGGCCTGGCCGCTTTGTTGAGCACGGCGACGGTGAATCGTACGCGCGTATTCGCCAGCAGGCCTGGCAAGCGGAGCAACAGCAAATGCAAGGTTCCGGCACCGCGACCGGCATCGCACCCGGCCATCTCTTTCGGCTTACCAATGCGCCCAACTTCGCCGATAACGCCCAGTGGCTGGTGATTGGCGCACAGTATGCGTTTGAAGAAAATCAGTACGCCTCCGGCGGGCCATTCAGCTCACAGCACAACATCGCCTTTACCGTCATTCCGGCGACAACGCCTTTTCGCCCGGCATCGGTCACCGACTGGCCGCGCACCTATGGCCCGCAAACGGCGCGCGTGGTCGGGCCGCAAGGCGAGTCGATCTGGACCGATAAATATGGCCGCGTGAAGGTGAAGTTCCACTGGGATCGGCAAAGCCAGGGTGATGAAAATAGCTCGTGCTGGGTGCGCGTCTCCAGCGCGTGGGCAGGCCAGGGCTACGGCGGCGTGCAGATCCCGCGGGTGGGCGACGAAGTGGTGGTCGATTTTATTAACGGTGAGCCGGACAGGCCGATAATCATTGGCCGCGTCTATAACGAAGCCAGCATGCCGCCGTGGGCGCTGCCGGCGGCGGCCACGCAGATGGGCTTTATGAGCCGCTCGAAAGATGGCTCGCCGGATAACGCCAACGCCCTGCGCTTTGAAGATAAAGCCGGGGAAGAACAACTCTGGCTGCACGCCGAGCGCAACATGGATACCGAAGTTGAAAACGACGAAACCCATGATGTTGGCAGCAACCGCACCAAAACCGTGGGCAAAGACGAAACCAGCCATATCAAACAGAACCGCACCCGCACGGTGGACGGCAATGAAACTGTCACCATCGGCCAGGATCGCAGCAAAACCATCAACGGTAACGAAACCACCACCGTGCAGCAGAACCGCACGGAAAGCGTGAAAGGCAATGAAACCCTCAGTGTCGATCAAAATCGCGATGAAACCATTACCGGCAACCACATCACCACGGTGAAGAGCAACAACACTGGCACCGTGCAAGGCAACCAGACGCTGACCGTGGTGCAGGACAGAACCCGCACCGTGCAGGGCAACGAAAAAGTGAGTGTGCAGCAAAACCGCACCGTGCAGGTGACCGGTAACCAGACGCTGGAAGTGACCGGCAACCGCAATGTCACCGTCAGCAGCAGTGAAGTGCGCACGGTGGTGCAAAAGCAAGAGGTGAATATCGGTGCCGGACGCACGCTGAGCATTACCGGCGGCGACACCCGTTTTACGCAGGGCAGCGTGGCAGACAGCGCAACAGATACCTTCCAGATCAACGTCGGCGAAAGCGGCATTCTGATTGGCAACGGCAGTGTGGAGATCACGGCGGGCGGCTCGACCATCACCATTAACGCGGCGGGCGTGATGGTCAATGGCAAGAAAATCGAGCTTAACGCCTGATAAGGACACGGAATGAGCGCGGCAAAGAACCCCACAGAGAAAATGATGAGCGAGCTGGAGCTAAGCTGGCTGGACGCCAGCGAGAACGCCGCACGCACCCGTCTGTTTATCTGGCGCGTTCCGGCAGGCGGCGAATCGCTGCTGGATGCCTTTATCGCCCTGCAACAGCATCCCGAAGGTCGCACACTGCCGGATCTGTTTCTTGGGTTAAATACTCCTTTCGAAACTGGTTATGGCTACAGCGACGCGCTGGGACGCGAGTTTGTTGAACAGTACGAAGCCACCGAAAATGCCGCAGCATGGAACGCGGAACCCTATCTGCCCTGTTACTCCCCGGCGCAACTGAACACGTTGTTGCAGAGCTTCGCGCAGGCTTTCGCCGAGGATCTCCGTTACCTGGTGCTGGCACTTAAACCCTCCGGCGTCAGCGATGAAAGCGCGCTAACGCGCTGGCTGCAAGGCTGGCTGGAACAGGTCGCGGACGCCCCGCGTTTGCTGCTGATTGATACGCTGGAGCAACCGATTTGGCAGCCGTTATATGAGGCGCATCCGCGCGAGGTGCGGCTGATTGTTGACGAAGTGGATGGCATGCGGGTGATGCACCAAACCGCGCAGCAGCAGACGGACAGCGATGCCGACCGGTTGCTGTTTCGCCGCTATCTGGCGGATGCGATGCTGCTGCTGGAAAAAGGCAGTGCCGCACAAGTCGCCGCGCGCGGCGAACTGGCGCTGGGCATTGCGCAGCGGCGCGGCTGGGCGGATCAACAAGCGATGATGCACAACCTGATAGCCGGTGGCTGGCTAAAAGGCGGCGACCATGTGCAGGCCGTCACCCACTACCGGCAGGCGCAAAACCTCTCTGGTGAGATCCCTGATCCGGCGCTGAAAGGGCAGTTGCGTACGCAAAGCACCTTCGGTGAAGCAGGCGCGTGGTTCGCGAAGAAAGACCATCTGCAAGCGGCGAAAGGGTATCGCCAGGCGGCGCTGGAAGCGCAGGCTATTCCCCATCCGGTATTTGAAATGGAAGGCTGGCGGATGTCCGGTTTTTGCCTTTGGCTCGCTGGACATCGACCGACGGCGATGGAGGAGTACGCGCGCGCCGTGCAGGCGGCGGAAAGCGTGCCGCTGCCCGAACGCAGCCAGACCACGCTGCCGCTGGTGTTTCAGGATTTATTGCGTATGCACGATAAGCGTCGCACCGAGGCGCTCGAAGCCTGCGCCGCACGCTGGCAACGTGAAAAACAGCGGCTGATCCAACTGGCGGAAGCGGGGCTCGCCGCTGAGCCGACCGTTGCGCAGGTTAAGCAGGCTGAAAGCCGCTTGCAGTTACAACTCGAGGCCATGTTTACCGTGATCCGCGAGGAGCGGGAAAACCTGATTCGTCGCGGCGATGACAGTTTTCGCCGCGTTATCCGGCTGGCGCGGGAGAAATTGCACCCGCACTGGAATGGCCTGCCGGAGATCGCTCACCCCTTTGATGCGCCCCCTGGCGAGTGGCAAAAGCTGCCCGACTGGGGCAACCATGACGCATCGTTATCTGACACTGCAGGAAGCAACCCGCTATGAAAAATCGCATCATTATTATTGTTGTCGTCACGCTGCTCGCGCTGCTGTTTTTAAGTCTTTCTGATAGCGAGCTGGCGACAGAGGTTCGAACGTTCTTGCGCGCGTTACTGCGCGCCATGTTCTGAGGCCAGACTTATGCACTCCGGCGCGCACTTCGACCCGCAGCTCGGGCTGGATATTCATACCTACCCGTGGCCGCTGCCAACGCCGCATATCGGCATTGTTTTTGACGTGTTCGATTACCTGCCGCTGATTGGCACCACGGTGCACGTCAACAGCATCAAGCGCGCGAGTGCAGGAACCGGCGGCATCGCGGTGCATATTCCGGTCGGTGGTGTGTGGGTGCCGCCGCTGCGCGCACCGGGCGGCCCTCAGATTGAAGACGAGCTGTTTATGGGCAGCAAAACCGTCTCGGTGGATGGCGAGCCGTTCTCGCGCATCGGCATGCCGGTGTTGAGCTGCAACATTATTGGCCTCGTGCCGCCGTTTCGCCTCAAGCGCGCCACCAAGCCAAAACCGCTCTCTCTGACGCTACCGCTCACCTTTAACCTCGCCATTCCCAATAACGTGGTGGTTGGCGGCCCGCCGACCATCAACCTGATGGCGCTGCTAATGCGCGCCGGGTTAAGCGGGCTGGGTAAGGGCTTCAAAAAACTGAAGAAAACGCCGAAGTGGCGGCTGTTTATGCGTCGCTTTCGCAAGCTGCGCCAGAAACTGTTTCGTAATATGGATTCCGGCTTCCTCAAATGCCGCGTGCTGCGCGCTGAACCGGTGGACATCCGCGATGGCAGCGTCAGCCTGGAACAACAGGATTTCCTGTTAGCGGGCCGTCTGCCGCTGGCGTGGGCGCGGAGCTATTCCTCGGCTGATATTGAGGTCGAAGGGCTGTGCGGTTTTGGCTGGTCAACCCCGGCAGATATCCGCCTCGATGTGCTGGCGGAAGAGGGCGTCGCGATGCTGACGCAGCCGGAAGGGATGACGCTGTTTGCCGCGCTACCGCAGAACGACGGGCGCGAACATGCCATTAACGGTTTGCCTGAGGGCAGCCGCTTGTGGCGGGAAACTCGTGCTGGCGAGGTGCTGTGGGTAGTGGATCAGGAAAGTGGCTCGCTGTTGCACTTTAGCGGTAAGCAAGGCGCGCTGCCGATTCGCGAGATTGTCGATCGGAGCGGTAACGGTTGGCGATTTGAGCGGGAAGAGGGCGAGCTTCGGCAAATTCGCGAGTTCACCCATGCCGGGATGACCGGGCGCGACATCCTCGTCACGCAAGAGCGAAACCGTCTGCATATTCTGCGTCTGCATAATGCGCTGGATGGCGAGATCTCGCCATTGACCCGTTACGAGTATGATCACGACAACCAGTTGAGCGCGGAGATCGATGCGCTGTCGCATCCGCGTCGTTTTGCGTATCAACAGCGCCGTATGGTCAGCCATGTTGATCGCAACGGACAAGGGTTTCACTACCAGTACAACGAGGCCTGGCAGGTTATCCACGCCTGGGGTGATGGCGGAGTTTGGGATTATCACTTTGCGTACCATGCGCTGCTCAACGAAGTGGAGGTCACCGACTCGCTTGGCGCTGTTTCGCGTATTACCTTTGACGAAAATGGCCTGCCAGTCTCGGAAATCGATCCGCTGGGTGGTAACACCGTATTCCGCTATGACGATGTTGGCCGCACGGTTGAAGTGACAGAGCCGGATGGCGCGACTCATCGCTGGGAGTATGACGAACAGGGGCGCATGACCGCCGAACAGATGCCCGATGGTTGCGTGATTCAGGCGGTTTATGACAATGACGGGCAATTACTGGCGCTTACCGATGAGAAAGGTGCGGTCTGGCGCTCGGAATACAGCGAGGTCGGTAATCTTACCCGCGAAATCGATCCCACCGGTGTCGCCACGAGTTATCAGTACGACGCATTTGGGCAGCTTTGCGCGGCGGATGTGCCCGGTGTTTCGCCCACGCGCTACCAGTATGATCGTTATGGCTTTCCGCAACGGATTGAACAGGCTGGCGCGGGCGCGCTCCAGCTTCGCCACTCGGTACGTGGAACGCTGTTGGAGCGTATTGACGCAAGCGGGGGGGTAACCCGTTTTCACTGGGACAGCAAAGACCGGCTGGTGGCGACAACCGATCCGGCAGGCGGGGAAATACGCGTTGTCTACGATCGAGAAGATGACCCGGTAAGCTACACCGATGAGCAGGGGCGAACTACGCAGCTTCGCTATAACGGCAGCGGCATGCTGACGGCCTGCGAAACCCCGGACGGCGCGACGTTGAGCTTCCTCTATGATGCGGAAGATCGTCTGGTGACGGTGGCCAATCAAAATGGCCAACGTTGGCAACTGACGCGCGATGCGCTCGGGCGGGTAACGGAAGAGCATGATTATTGGGGGCAAGTGACGCGTTACGGCTGGGATAAGGCCAGCCGGTTGATAAGTCGTGAGGATCCGCTGGGTCGCGAAGTGCGCTACGGCTATGACAAAAGGGGACGGCTGACGGAGCGGCGCAGCGGCGACACATTACAGGTTAAATACCACTACGATCCCTGCGGGCGGATGGTGCTGTGTGAAAACCCGTGGCGGCGGTTGAGCTGGCGCTATGACGATGCCGGACGTGTTCTGCTTGAAGAGCAGGATGGTTTTCAACTGCGCTACGGTTACAACGCACGTGGTGTGCTGATCAAACGCGAAAGCGACAGTGGTCACCAGGTGCGTTACCACCTCGATGCGCATGAGCGGCTAAGTCAGATACAGCTTAACGACGATGCGCCCATTCTGTTCACCTACGACGAGGCCGGGCGATGTGTGAGCGAGCAGCTCTCCGCCGATGTCCTGCGTACCTTTAGTTTCGACAGACTGGGGCGGCTAAGTACCCAGCAGGTGTTGCAACAGGATTTGCCGCTCTTCGCTAGCGGGTTTGCTTACGATCGCGCCGGGAATCTGACGTTACGGGAAGATAGCCTGTGGGGCAGCGATCGCTACAGTTACGATCCGGTGGGGCGGTTGACGGCGCACACGGCACCCGATGGCGCATTGCGACAATTTGTGCAGGATGCCGCCGGTAATCAATTGCAGACGCAAACGCATGAGGTGAATGACAGCGCGGGCGGTTGGTTTCGCGAAGGCATTCACCACGGCGTGCGCTATGTGTTTGACCGTGCTGGCGAGTTACGTCAACGCCGGGATAGCCAGAGTGAAGGCGAAAAAGAGGATTTTGTCTGGGATGACAACCGCCAGTTGATCGCCGTGCGTAAAGGCGACAGTCTGGTGCGCTATGGCTATGACGGCCTGGGTCGACGGGTATTCAAGCAGACGGCGAGCGAAACCCACTGGTTTTACTGGCAGGATGATGCGTTGGCTGGCGAAACGGTCACCAGGCTGCAGGAGCCGCTGGCCGCGCTCAGTCTTTTCGATACCGGCGGCAGGTTAAAGCGGCAGAAAGCGCAGGCCAAACTCTTTAATGAGATGCGGGAATATATCTACTACCCGGACAGCTTCTGGCCGCTGGCGCTACTGACGCTAGAAAGGGGAGAAAAGCAGAGCTGGCACTATCACTGCGATCCCAACGGTGCGCCGGTCAGATTGACCTCGCCACAAGGGGAGATTGTCTGGTCGGAGAAAAGCGGCATTTGGGGCGAGAAAGGAGAGGTTTACGCCAGCCGCATTGACAACCCGCTGCGTTTTCAGGGGCAGTATTACGACGCGGAAACCGGGCTGCACTACAACCGCTACCGCTATTACGACCCGAATATTGCGGCTTATATCAGCCAGGATCCCGTGGGTATGGTGGCGGGGGTTAGCGTGTATCAATATGCGCCAAATCCGCTGGCATGGAGCGATCCGCTCGGCTTGCAGCGCTGCTTAGGTCTGCCGTCGACGCGCGCGCCAGGTGGCTCGAAGAAGAAATACAACCGTGCCAAAGGGCAAGGGTTATATATTCTGCACGAGAATGGCAAAATCCGTTACGTTGGGCGCGGTGATGCGCCAACCCGTTTAAACACCCATGCAAAAACGCCGGGTAAATCGCATCTGGAACAGCTGATCATTTTTGACAACAACTTAACCAAAGCTGAAGCTAAATATCTGGAAGAAAAACTTATTGGTATGCATGGTGGCGCTAAATCGATGAATCCATTAACAAATTTATTGAATGATATCCGGTCTTACCGCCCCGGAAATAAAAACGCACCCACCTATAAAATCGCTGGCGATAGCTCAGCATGGGGTAAAGAAATCTTACAAGACGCGCTGTCTGTCATAAGGGGTAGCATATGAGTCAAAAATACCAGGAAGGTGATATCTTTCTGATCCCAACTGCCGATGGTCGGTTTGCCGTGTGTCAGATCGTCTGTGCGTTGAAAGGACGTTTTAAAAAAGCGTTCGCATTTGGCGTGCTGAGCATTCAGGCTGATAAAAGCATTCCGCAACACGATGAGTTTCTGAAGTTTAAAAACTCAAGAGGCATGACCAATGTGATCTTTGCGGCGGTTGATAGCCTCAAAAGTGGTGAGTGGGAAATTATCGGCAATATCCCGCTGACGGACTGGAAAAACGAGCTGAAAATATTCCACAGTGCCGGGCATTTGTACAATGGTGATGAGTACGTCCGAGTGCTTGATAAGAGCGAATACAAGCAATTCAATGTGATGGGCGTTGCCGGTAACGAACTGGTACAGCAATATCTGGCGCAACATTGATCCCTAAAGAAGTGAAGATTTTGTTCTTCACTTCTTTTTAATACACTTATCTCATTTGGCGTGGCTTATACATTAACCTCTGCGGCTCGTTGCTAAAGATAATGTATGAAAGATATTATCTATAACGAAAATACTCATGAACTGGACGTTCCTTTTCCTTTACTCGCTAAAGAGATTTCGTACGCTGAAAGCAAACAGTTTGATCAAATAAAATTAATCAACCCTGCGAAAGCGAGCGCAGCAAAGCCGGATTTATCGCCATTGATCAATAATGATACGATTGTCTCATTCTATATTATTAATCTACTAATGATGTGGAATTAAAAGGTGTCGATCTATCGCCCCTTTATAGTATGGACAACTTCAAAAAACTGACTATGCCCTATTTAAAAGCCAGTATTGGTTTTAATGAATTTAATAAGCTGAAAACGTTGCGGATCAGCAGAACGAAAGTAACCAGCCTGGCGGGAATTATCGCCGCTCCGGCGCTATCGTCGTTAAGTCTGATTTATCGCCATAATTTAAAAGCTATTTTGGGAACCAATAAGCTGGATAATCTTTCCATGCTCTATTGCTCTATATAGAAAAATGCAAAGCGTTGCGGGAGTTCGCTGTCCTTGAGAAGAGCCACAGTATCGAAGAGTTGTTCCTTGCTGACGTAAATTCCGTTGAGTTCGTGCCGGGCATAGCTGCGCTAAAAATCATAAAATTCTGTAACTTAGTCGATGGCAACATGGAGCCGCCGTTGACTTCTAAGACGTTGCACCTGGTGGAATTCTACCCGATGAAAAAGAGTTGCTTGCACAGCAAAGATGAGACCAATCAGCACCTCGCTAAATAACCTTTTTCAGTGAGGAAGATATATTCTTTCTCAATGTTTTTTTGTTCGTAAAATATATTTTCGCACTAAAAGATCATGAACAATCCTGGCCGTTTTTTATTTTCTGTGAATTGTCTTATTTGTTTTTTAATGTTTTCATGAAAAATCCTAGATATTTATATGGCTTTAAAATTCACATCCGGTTTATGGCTGTTTTTTTATTTAAAAAAGGCAGGATAAAACTCTAAAGGGCCATCTATCTTTTATTGTTTCGTGTTTTCATCCTCTTGAAATGCTCTCGTTTATCACTTTTTTTCCGTATTTTGACTCGTGCGCATCGTCACTGGAGTGATGCGAAAGGATATCCTACGCTGTATTTCATCTTTCTCTAGCGGGGCATTTCTCTATCCGCTTTGTTTCGAGGCTATTTAACGGTAATTCATTGTAAGCGTATTCGAAGCGCCTTAAAGCATATCCCGGTAAGCTGAAAACAGCGTGTCTTTCTCTGGGGTTATATCCGCCAGCATTAATTAATGATGGTGTGGCTGCTCGCAACGTAAATTTTCATCTATATCAAACCAATCTTCCCTATTTAAAAAGTTGAGGGATACCTTATGTACGATTCTTATTACGATACCGAAACGATATTAAGTAAAATCAACACCTCCCGTTCCAGTTCGGTGGATGAAAATTCCCTGCTCGCCTCGCTGATGCCCAGCTCATTTGCTGAGATCTGGGCCAGCTACCAGGATGTTTTATCGTGGGGCGAAGCCCGGTTTCTTGACAAGGTGGTCCGCGACACGCAGAAAAAAAATAAAGAAACCGAAGCGCGAATTCTGAGCCGTGCCAACCCGCAACTGACCCGTGCCATCCGGTTGGGCATTTCTGAGGCTCAGACCCAAACCCAGAGCCAGAACCTGCGGGATTATGACTCGCAGTTCGGTAACCGGGCGCAACAGTATGTTGCACCCGGCTCGGTGGCCTCGATGTTCTCGCCTGCCGGTTATCTGACCGAACTGTACCGTGAGGCCAGGGATCTGCACACTACCGACAACGTGCGTCACCTGGATAATCGCCGCCCGGACCTGAGCCGGCTGGCGCTGAGCCAGGACAACATGGACGCGGAGGTGAGCACGCTGTCGATCGCCAATGACATTGTGCTCGACACGATTGTCAGCCGGGAAGGCACGGACAGCGACGCGGTGATGGAAAAACTGTCCACCTGGCGGCTGTCCGGTAATACGCCGTACCACTTGCCATATGAAGGCGCACGGCAGGCCATCCTGTTGCAGGATCCGACGCTGGCGGCGCTGGAGTTGAACCCAGATGTGGCTCAGCAAGTTGATTTACCTTCGCTGTTGGCGATCATGGCGGATGTTTCACCAGATTTGTATGCGATTTTGCTTGAAACAATCACTGATAACAGTGCTCCGTCGTTATACACGAAAAACTTTGGTACGCGGAGCACGGGAAGTCTGTTGAATGCCTACCAGCTTGCCGGATATTACGATATTCCCGCTGAGGATATATTCTTACTGACCAGTCTGCTGGGGCACCGTGATTATTCTGAGCCGATTCAGTATTACCGTGGTAGTACACTGAATACGCTGGTTTCGACCGATGGTAGTTCCGTGGGGCAGGTTGTTGAGATTGCTCGCTTCGGGGTAACCGATCAGCTTAATTATCTGGAGCTGCTGCCGCAGGGCGGTGACAGCTATTTGGTGAATTTTAATTTCAAGTCCGTATGGGCTCCGGGAGAGAAGCTCTATATCGGCACACAAAGCGGGGGTTCTTCCGACCTTTATAGTGGGATCCTCACCCCGCGGTCGAATGAGCATATTAGTATTCCTGTGACTATTCCGTCGGCGAAAGTACAAGAAAGAGTCACTATTGGTATTTCAAGGGTCAGGCCTGATACGGGATCCTATTATTATGCTCAAGCTGAGTTCCGACAGTTCAATCTTTCCTCGGAGCAATACCTGCTGTACCTGAATAAAATCCTCCGTCTGTATAAAGCCACGCGCCTGACACCGGAACAGATGTACCTGCTGATGTATAACGACCCCTATGGGTTTTTATTTGACACAAGCATATTGCAGCTGACTTTTCTCAGCCTTTTTTACCAACAGCACTACAGCCTGCGCTTCGAGGATGCGCTGGTGCTGGCAGGCGGGCATATCAGCAATATCAGTGTCGAAGGGCAGGTCACATATTTTACCACGCTGTTTAATACCCCACTGCTCAATCACCGCGAATTCGCTGCCGACGGGGCCACAGTAAACTGGAACGCCACCGATGCGGACAGCGTGTTCCGCACCAGTGTCATCAAGCGCGGTTGCCGCGTGAACCGTTCAGGGCTGGAGACGCTGTGGCAACTGGCGGCGGGCGGTGCCGCATTCACCGCCACTCAGGCGAATCTGGCGCTGCTGTACCGCACGCAACTGCTGGCGGAGATACATCAGCTCACGGCCAGTGAACTGCGCATGCTGCTCTCCGTCTCGGCCTGGAGCCAGGCGCCGCTGGGTTCTCTGAATGGCGGCGATTTTGCCACGCTGGTGACCTGGCTGCACGGCATGATCCGCTGGCTGAAGACACTGGGCTGGACGGTGGGGGAGCTGTACCTGATGGTGACGTCAAACTACAGCAGAGTGCTGACACCGGAGATTGAGAACCTGGTGACCACCCTGCGGGGGACTGTCAGCACGGACAACCTTGATTCTGCCACGCTGATGGCCCGGATGGCGCCGGCCATCGCAGCGGCCTGCCAGCTGGGTTACGCCGGGCAGGCGCAGAGTGTCCTGAGCTGGCTTGACCAGCTGAAACCGGCCGGCACAGATGTGAAAGGGTTTGTCGCGCTGGTGCTGAAGGATGACCGGACCGCCGCCGAAACGGCAAGTCTGGTGACGTTCTGCCAGATACTGGGGCAGCTGACGCTGCTGGTACGTAAGACGGGGATCAGCGATTACCTGCTGTCGGCGCTGGTGGCGAACCCGGCGCTGGTGGCCGGCAGGGAGACGGTCACGGCGCTGAGTCTGGATACGGTACAGCGGCTGAGCCGGGTGAACCGGCGAATTATGCAGACCGGCGACTACGCGCAGCAGATACTGACGGCGCTGGTTGGCGGCGGGCTGGCTCCGGATCTGCTGGTACAAGCACTGGCGGAAAACACCCAGTCGGTAAGCCAGGCGATGACCCTGTCGGGGGCCGGGGATGAGATCACCTCGCTAAAAACGCTGGATGTCACGCTGCAGTGGCTGGATTTTTCTGCGGCGCTGAACTGTTCCCCGCAGACGGTGGCGTCGTTGATCGCGATGAGATATACCGATATTGCAGCAGGCAAGACGCAAGCCTATGCGGACTGGGTGGCCGTGAGCAATCAACTGCAGGCGGGGCTGAGTTCGGCGCAGATCTCGGCACTGCAGCAGCAACTGGAAGAGCGAACCAGCGCGGCGCTGAGCAGCTACTACATCCAGACTGCGGGCAATGAGGACGTGACAAACCGCGAGCAGCTGTACGTCTGGCTGCTGGTGGACGGTCAGGTGTCATCGCAGGTGATGACCACGCGGGTGGCAGAAGCGATAGCGAGTCTCCAGCTGTACATAAACCGCTGCCAGAACAGCCTGGAGGCGGAGATACAGCGGACAGTCCTGACACGGCAGTTCTTCACGGACTGGGACCGTTACAACAAACGCTACAGCACGTGGGCGGGGGTGTCACAGCTGGCCTATTACCCGGAAAATTATATCGACCCGACGGTGCGCACCGGGCAAACCAGCATGATGGACAACATGCTGAATACCATCGGGCAGAGTGCACTGAGTTCCGACACGGTGGGTGACGCGTTCCGGGGGTACATGACGCAGTTTGAGAAGGTTGCGAACCTGGACATTGTCAGCGCGTACCACGATAACGCCAGCATGGAGGAGGGGAAGACGTGGTTTATCGGCAGGTCGATGGTTGACGGGGAGAGATATTACTGGCGGTCGCTGCAGCAGTCGATGCTGAGCAACGGTAAATACCCGGCGACGGCATGGAGCGAATGGCTGGAGATAGGCACCGGTATAGCGGCGTACAACAAAATGGTGCGGCCGGTGATATTTAATGACCGTCTGTATGTGGTGTGGGTGACGGAGCAGCCAGTGGCGAAGGACGACGGCGGCACGGTGACAGAATCGACGGACTATTTTCTGAGTTTCTCATACCTGCGTCACGACGGCAGCTGGAGTTCGCCTTTAAGTGAAACGCTGTCGGAATATCTGCCGGCAGTAGATATCAGCAATATGTCGTCAAAACATCTTTATTGCACCAGCAATAATGGCGAGCAGGGCGCGTTTCTGATTGCGCTGTTTTATACGCCAGGTGCCACCGAGGCGTCTAACCAGTCACTAAAAGTATCGGGAATTACAATCTCTGCTCAGCATGAACTACTCACCATTACGGATGTCGGCGATTACCATGTTTCCGTATATACGCAGTACGACACACAGAGTGACACACGAGTTAATTTTTTACTTGCTCAATCTGTCAGTTATTCAGCAGGCAGCCTGAACTATGAGTGGGGCTATAAAAATCTGTCAATGATGAATGGAGGAAGTTATAAGGTAAATTCAGTTACAGTAAGTGATGACAACAAGACAGTTAATGTAAATTTGCAAGCTAACGTTAGATATATATTTAATGGTCTTGATAGTGGTGCATTCGGAGATAATAAAAAGAACTGGACTAACTTATTGAAAGAGGTTACCGAAGTTGGAGCAGAATACCTCTTTATTTGTGAAAAACCATTTACGATATTGGGAACCGCAGGGGATTTGTACTCAGGTTTTGTTATCTGCAATATTGACACCAATGAAATTTGGGTGAGAACTTCATCTCCTGTATATCAGCCTCTTCAGGGGCGGTTAAAACTTTATTTAGGCGGCGGTAGCGTGTCTTATACACTGGAGCCGCAATATTCAGGCGATAGGTGTGACACGTTTAAAGCTATCTATGATGACACGCAAATCACTGTTAAAGATCCCTCACTTCTGAATGATGGTTACGTGCAGTCTCTTTATTTTTATAGCGGACAGCACTTCGGCAAACCTTTTGTTTATTCAACATATGCTTCACATCCCTATTTAACCCTGACGGGGAACCCAACGACTGAAAGCTGGCGAGGTATAAATCATTCTGATGCTGTGCAGTGGGATTACACATATTATTATCCGGATCCAGAGGTTTCACTCAGTTTCGGCATCAGTGAATTTAAGAATAAAAAATTAGACGTTGCGATCGATTTTTCCTGTTCCAATGTGCGTACGCAATCTCTTGGGGCGCAACACGCTACCCTCAGCCTGTATCTGGTGGACGATGCTCGCAAGATGTTGCTGGTACGTACTGACACAGGAGCGCAGTATCTACAGCGCCAGGCATATCGGGCGCGTATTAACACACTGTTTGCCCGCCAACTGGTGGCCAAAGCAAACCTGGGGCTGGATGCGGTGCTGTCGATGGAGACACAACTGCTACAGGAGCCGAAGCTGGGTAAAGGGTTTTACTGTAATTTTGTCATGCCACCCTACGATGCCAGCGTGCATGGCGACAGCCGGGCCTTTTCACTCATTCTCAGACATGTTTATGATAATAATGACCGCCCTATCTATTCCGGTATGTTCGCTGATACACCGCTGACGATACGCCTTTTTATCCCCCTTGATGCGACGCCACTGCATACCGACTATATCGCCAGGGTTTACCCTGTCACGGCGAAAACGGTTTATTCAGGAGACGGAAAGGGCGCGCACTTCAAATATACCGACAGCACGCAGACTACCGTCGAGCTGAATCCCAATGTCTCTGATATAACCATGTTCCAGAGTGTCGATATTCTGCAGGACGATACTGAGCCGATGGATTTCGCCGGTGCCAACGCGCTCTATTTCTGGGAGATGTTCTTCTACGTGCCGTCAATGGTGTTCCAGCGCCTGCTGCACGAAAGCAAGTTCGAGGAAGCCACCATCTGGATGAAATACATCTGGAACCCGGCGGGTTATTACAGCAGTGATGGCACGCCCGCGCCGTGGACATGGAACGTGCGCCCGCTGGAGGAGGACATCTCGTGGAACCCGGACCCGCTCGATTCCGTCGACCCGGACGCGGTGGCGCAGTCTGACCCGATGCACTACAAGGTTGCCACCTTTATGCGGGTGCTGGATTTACTGATTGCGCGCGGTGATGCGGCGTACCGGCTGCTGGAACGGGACACCCTCAATGAAGCCAAAATGTGGTATGTGCAGGCGCTGAACCTGCTGGGCGATGAACCCGCTGACTCGCTGGTCAACGGAGGGTGGTCGAACCCGGTACTGGGGTCTGCGGCCAGCCAGACGCTGAAACAAACCTTCCAGCTGGAGATGATAAACATCCGTGAACAGACGGTAACGGAAGATGTGACCCGTACCGCGAACTCGCTGCTGGGGCTGTTTTACCCACAGATGAACGACAGGCTGAGCAGCTACTGGCAGACGCTGCGCCAGCGGCTGTACAACCTGCGCCATAACCTGTCGATTGACGGCCAGCCGCTGTACCTGTCGGTGTATGCCACGGCGGCCAGCCCGTCGGCGCTGCTGAGTGCGGCGGTGGCTTCCGCGAACGGTGGCGACTCCCTGCCGTCAGTATCCCTGCCGCTGCTGCGTTTCCCGGCGCTGCTGGAGAGTGCGCGGAGCCTGGCAAACCAGCTGACGCAGTTTGGCAGCACCATGCAGGTCATCACTGAGCGGCAGGACGCGGAAGCGCTGTCCCTGCTGTTGCAGAACCAGGGGCTGGCACTGCTGAGTCAGAGCATTGCGGTGCAGGAGCATGCCATTACCGAACTGGATGCGGATAAGGACGCGCTGACGGTCAGCCGGCAGGGGGCGGAGGAGAGACGCAACAGCTACCGGAAACTGTACGATGAAAACGTCAATGCCGGCGAAGCCCAGGCGATGGATTTGCTTATGGCCTCATCTATCACTGCCGAAGCAGCTAATGCGCTGCATATGGGGGCGGCGGCACTGGATATGGTGCCCAATATTTATGGTCTTGCGGTCGGCGGATCCCGCTATGGTGCACTGCTGAGCGCAGCCGCCATGGCAGTGAATATTGCTGCTGATGGCGTGCGTATCTCCGGCGATAAAATCGCCCAGTCGGAAATTTACCGTCGCCGCCGCCAGGAGTGGGAGATCCAGCGTAACAACGCGGAAGCGGAAATGAAGCAGATAGATGCGCAACTGGCCTCGCTGGCGGTGCGCCGTGAAGGTGTGGTGCTTCAGAAAGCGCAGGTGGAAACCCAGCTTGCACAGACGCAGGCACAGCTTGACTGGCTGCAGGGAAAATTCACCGGTCAGGCGCTGTACAGCTGGCTGCGCGGCACGCTGGCATCGATTTACTATCAGTTCTATGACGTGGCCATCACCCGGTGTCTGCAGGCGCAGCGCGCCTGGCAGTGGTACTTCAATGATGATGCCACCACGTTTATTAAACCGGGTGCCTGGCAGGCGAACTGGCTGGGATTCATGAGTGGTGAAACGCTGCTGCTGAGTCTGGCGAGCATGGAGCAGGCGTGGATTAATAAGGATTCTCGCATGCTGGAGGTCAATAAAACGATCTCGCTGGCAAAAGTGTATAGCGTGTTGTCGACAGGGGCGTTTACCCTGGCAGACCAGGTGGTTTCTCTGGTGAGTAGCGGGTCGGGCAGCGCGGGCAGCAGCGGTAATACGCTGGCTGTGGACAGCGGAGAGCTGCAGGCGAGCATTAAGCTTGCCGATCTGAACATTCAAGGTAATTACCCGGCGTTGCTGGGGGCAACCCGGCGCATCAAGCAGATCAGTGTCACGCTGCCGATGCTGGTCGGGCCGTACCAGGATGTCCGGGCGGTGCTCAGCTATGGCGGCAGCGTGGTGCTTCCACAGGGGTGCAGCGCGCTTGCTGTTTCACATGGTATGAACGACAGCGGTCAGTTCCAGCTTGATTTTAATGATGGCCGCGCGTTGCCCTTCGAGGGGATCCCTGTGGATGACAGCGGTACGCTGACGCTGAGTTTCCCTGATGTAGATAACCGGCAAAAAGATCTGCTGCAAAGCCTGACGGATATTATTTTGCATATCCGCTACACCATTACCGGCTAGTGCGATCTCTTTATTTCAGGCTTCCCCGAGGGAGCCTGAATAACCCCAAATAATTAGCCAGCCTCCTCTTTTTAAAGACGAGCAAGTTAGGGGATATTGATATGTACGACATTGATACCATCCTGAGTGAAATTAATACCACCCGCTCCAGTGCGCTGGATGTTAATAGACTGCTGTCCTCATTGATGCCTTATTCCGCTGTGGAAATACGTGAAGCGTATAAAGACGTTCTGACGTGGGGGGAAGCCAATTATCTCAGCAGCCAGGTTCGCGACGCGCAGAAAAAAAATAAAGAAACCGAAGCGCGAATTCTGAGCCGTGCCAACCCGCAACTGACCCGCGCCATCCGGTTGGGCATTTCTCAGACCCGGACCCAAACCCAGAGCCAGAACCTGCGGGATTATGACTCGCAGTTTGGTAACCGGACGCAACAGTATGTTGCACCCGGCTCGGTGGCCTCGATGTTCTCGCCTGCCGGTTACCTGACTGAACTGTACCGTGAGGCCCGGGATCTGCACACTACCGACAATGTGCGTCATCTGGATAACCGCCGCCCGGACCTGACCCGTCTGGCGTTGAGCCAGGACAATATGGACGCAGAGGTCAGCACGCTGTCGATCGCCAATGACATTGTGCTCACCAATCTCGTCAGTATTGAGGGGACTGACAGCGATACGGTGATGGAGAAACTTTCCACCTGGCGGCTGTCCGGTAATACACCGTATCACCAGCCGTATGAAGGGGCGCGGCAGGCAATATTATTGCAGGATCCGATGCTGGACGCGCTGGCAGAAAACCCGGCAATTGCGCAGCAGGTGGATTTAAACTCGCTGTTGGCGATCATGGCGGATGTCTCGCCGGAGCTTTACAGCATCCTGATCGAGGAGATTACCCCCGATAATGCCGTTGATTTGTATGCGAAAAACTTTGGTGCCGTCACTCCCGACGCATTAAAGAACGTTTATGCACAGGCCAGTTATTTTGACGTGAGCATTGACGAACTTGAGGCACTTACCGGCCTGCTGTCTAGCCGTGACTTTTCTGAATCGGTGCAGTACTACATTAATAATATGCTGACCATGCTGGTTGCCGGGGAGGAAACGGCCGGACAGGTCTCGCAATTCATCAGGACCGCCAGTGATAACTATGACGGTCAGCTGAATTACATGGAGCTGCTGCCCCAGGGGGGAGACAGCTATCTGCTCAGCTTTAATGTCAAGTACACGCTGGGTAATAATTCCAGGTTGCTTATTGGTACCAGCAATGACTCCGGTAATTTGTATCAGAATGATGATTTTGTGCCGCAGGCAAATCAGCATATCAGCGTGCCGGTGACGCTTACAGCCGAACAGTTAACCAATGGCGTGCTCATCGGCATTTCCAGAAAGCTACCCACCACCGGTGCGTATCATTTTACCGCAGCGAAGTTTCGGCTCTACACCCTGTCAGCGGAACAGTACCTGCTGTACCTGAATAAAATCACCCGCCTGTTTAAAGCCTGCCATTTCACGCCGGAGCAGATGTACCTGCTGATTTACAACAACCCCGGCGAAGAGCCGTTTGAAACCGACATGCTGGGGCTGAGTTTCCTCAGTTATTACTACCTGAAACGCTACAGTATGCGCTTTGAGGATGCACTGGTATTGGCTGGCGGGCACATCAGCGCGGTGGGTGTAAAAGGGCAGCCCAGCTATTTCACCACCCTGTTCAACACCCCACAGCTCATTAACCGGGAGTTCAGCGCCGACGGCGCGGCGGTAGACTGGGATTCGCAGGATGTGGATCACCTGTTCCGCGCCAGCGTGATCAAGCGTGGCTTCCACGTGAGCGGCGCAGACCTGAAAACGCTGTGGCAACTGGCGGCGGGTGGTGCCGCATTCACCGCCACTCAGGAGAATCTGGCGCTGCTGTACCGCACGCAACTGCTGGCAGATGTGCACCAGCTCACGGTCAGTGAACTGCGCATGCTGCTCTCCGTCTCAGCCTGGAGCCAGACACCGCTGGGTTCTCTGAATGGCGGCGGTTTTGCTTCGCTGGTGACCTGGCTGCACGGCATGATCCGCTGGCTGAAGACACTGGACTGGACGGTGGGGGAGCTGTATCTGATGGTGACGTCAAACTACAGCAGAGTGCTGACGCCGGAGATTGAGAACCTGGTGACCACCCTGCGGGGGACTGTCAGCACGGACAACCTTGATCCCGCCACGCTGATGGCCCGGATGGCACCGATCATTGCGGCGGCCTGCCAACTGGGTTACGCCGGGCAGGCGCAGAGTATCCTGAGCTGGCTTGACCAGCTGAAACCGGCCGGCACAGATGTGAAAGGGTTTGTCGCGCTGGTGCTGAAGGATGACCGGACCGCCGCCGAAACGGCAAGTCTGGTGACGTTCTGCCAGATACTGGGGCAGCTGACGCTGCTGGTACGTAAAACGGGGATCAGCGATTACCTGCTGTCGGCACTGGTGGCAAACCCGGCACTGGTGGCCGGCAGGGAGACGGTCACGGCGCTGAGTCTGGATACGGTACAGCGGCTGAGCCGGGTGAACCGGCGAATTATGCAGACCGGCGACTACGCGCAGCAGGTACTGACGGCGGTGGTTGGCGGCGGGCTGGCTCCGGATCTGCTGGCGCAGGCGCTGGCGGAAAGCACCCAGTCGGTAAGCCAGGCGATGACCCTGTCGGGGGCCGGGGGGGCGATCACCTCGCTGGAAATGCTGGATGTCACGCTGCAGTGGCTGGATTTTTCTGCGGCGCTGAACTGTTCCCCGCAGACGGTGGCGTCGCTGATCGCGCTGAAATATATCAATATTACGGAAGGTAACTCGCCAACGTACGAGGACTGGGTGGCAGTGAGTAACCTGCTACAGGCCGGGCTGAGCCCGGCGCAGACCACGGCACTGCAGCAGCAACTGGAAGAGCGAACCAGCGCGGCGCTGAGCAGCTACTACATCCAGACAGCGGGCAATGCGGACGTGACAAACCGCGAGCAGCTGTACGTCTGGCTGCTGGTGGACGGACAGGTGTCATCGCAGGTGATGACCACGCGGGTGGCAGAAGCGATAGCGAGTCTCCAGCTGTACATAAACCGCTGCCAGAACAGTCTGGAGGCGGAGATACAGCGGGCAGTCCTGACACGGCAGTTCTTCACGGACTGGGACCGTTACAACAAACGCTACAGCACGTGGGCGGGGGTGTCACAGCTGGCCTACTATCCGGAAAATTATATCGACCCGACGGTGCGCACCGGGCAGACCAGCATGATGGACAACATGCTGAATACCATCGGACAGAGTGCACTGAGTTCCGACACGGTGGGTGACGCGTTCCGGGGGTACATGACGCAGTTTGAGAAGGTTGCGAACCTGGACATCGTCAGCGCGTACCACGATAACGCCAGCATGGAGGAGGGGAAGACGTGGTTTATCGGCAGGTCGATGGTTGACGGGGAGAGATATTACTGGCGGTCGCTGCAGCAGTCGATGCTGAGCAACGGTAAATACCCGGCGACGGCGTGGAGCGAATGGCTGGAAATAGGCACCGGTATAGCGGCGTACAACAAAATGGTGCGGCCGGTGATATTTAATGACCGTCTGTACGTGGTGTGGGTGACGGAGCAGCCAGTGGCGAAGGACGACGGCGGCACGGTGACAGAATCGACGGACTATTTTCTGAGTTTCTCATACCTGCGTCACGACGGCAGCTGGAGTTCGCCTTTAAGTGAAACGCTGTCGGAATATCTGCCGGCAGTAGATATCAGCGATATGTCGTCAAAACATTTTTATTGCACCAACAGTAATGAAAATAGTCCGGAGATTGTCGCGATATTTTATACGCCCGCAGCCAGCGAGGCGTCTAACCAGTCACTGACAGTATCGGGATTAACCATTTCAGTGGAGCATAATATCTCTGCCTCAACCAAAATAGATTTTTATCACTCTTTCTGCTGGAGACAGTATGACACGGAGAGTGAACAACAAGTTAGTTTCTTATTTATGGCGGAAATAGCATTTACCACTGGCAGTTTGGGTTATGACTGGGGGTATGAATCCCTGTCGATTATGCTTGGTGGTAGTTATAGGATTAATAGTATTACTCTGGATGCAGATAAAGGTTTTGTTTATGTTAATTGCAACATGAATGTTCGGTATATATTTAACGGTGTTAATGGTGGTAGTTTCGGGAATAATAAAAGAAATTGGATAAATTTAATTAAATCTGCGGGCAGTGTTTATCGGCAATACACAATTTATACACGGCCATTTAAATATACTTATGGCGAAACAACAAATGAAGGGATTGCCATCGATGTGCTTGATGGTTTTAATAGTAGTAGACCTGTAAGGAGTTTATTAAAAACCGAACGAAATATAGTGACCCTTGGCGCTGAAATGAAAGACGGAACTAAACTTAAAATGTATGGATTAAATAATATTGTGGGTATGTGGGGGACGGAGTGGTATTATTTCTCTGATGATCATGGCCAGCTTGATAATATTGTAAATCTCTATACTAAGGATGATTTTCATTTGCTGGAACTCTTCAGTGCACCTATCAAATATAGCACTGTCGTTAATCCGGAGGATGTGGGTTATTCTGTAACGGCTGCCAGTGGATATGTTCTTTCTAAGAATGGTTCATCCGGTATGGCCTCGCCAGGTTGGGACACCACCTACAGCTTTACTAATACAAAGCTCACTTTCCCGGTATCAGAATTCAGGCAGGGTAAGCTAGACCTGACGATTCGCTTTTATGCAAAAAATTCAATGGGGCAATCCCTGGGGGTACAAAGCGCCACCATGAGCATTTACCAGCGGGCAGATTCGCGGAAATTTTCATTCGCGCGTACTGACTCTGGGGCGCAGTACCTACAGCGTGGAGCATACCGGACACGTATTAATACGCTGTTTGCCCGCCAATTAGTGGCGCGGGCGAACCTGGGGCTGGATGCGGTGCTGTCGATGGAGACACAACTGCTGCAGGAGCCGAAGCTGGGCAAAGGTAACTATGTGACCGTTACACTTCCGGCATATAACGCTGAGGTTCATGGCTCGAATGCAAATGTGCAGCTCAGTATTTCACCCTTATCTTCTTCAGCAACAAATACCACCCGGTATTCATTTTGGTCGGGTGTGTTGCAGAGCTCACCACTGATTATCCAGATTTTTGTACCGACATCCCAGACAGCCTATGGTGATCCCGTTCAGTTTCCAGAAGACAGGAATAAAGGGCTTGCAGTCTTTCTTACCTGTCAGAAAGGAACCTATTACCAGGGTGTTTTCGCAAATATTACCGTTTCTGATCTCTCCCTAACTGGATTCACAACTAATTCTGAAAGAGACGCAAAACGCGATGTGTCTATTGATGTTCTGACGGCGCAGAATACCGAGCCGATGGATTTCGCCGGTGCCAACGCGCTCTATTTCTGGGAGATGTTCTTCTACGTGCCGTCGATGGTGTTCCAGCGCCTGCTGCACGAAAGCAAGTTCGAGGAGGCCACCACCTGGATGAAGTACATCTGGAACCCGGCGGGTTATTACAACAGCGATGGCACGCCCGCGCCGTGGACATGGAACGTGCGCCCGCTGGAGGAGGACATCTCGTGGAACCCGGACCCGCTCGATTCCGTCGACCCGGACGCGGTGGCGCAGTCTGACCCGATGCACTACAAGGTTGCCACCTTTATGCGGGTGCTGGATTTACTGATTGCGCGCGGTGATGCGGCGTACCGTCTGCTGGAGCGGGACACCCTCAATGAAGCCAAAATGTGGTATGTGCAGGCGCTGAACCTGCTGGGCGATGAACCCGCTGACTCGCTGGTCAACGGAGGGTGGTCGAACCCGGTACTGGGGTCTGCGGCCAGTCAGACGCTGAAACAAACCTTCCAGCTGGAGATGATAAACATCCGTGAACAGACGGTAACGGAAGATGTGACCCGTACCGCGAACTCGCTGCTGGGGCTGTTCTACCCGCAGATGAACGACAGACTGAGCAGCTACTGGCAGACGCTGCGTCAGCGGCTGTACAACCTGCGCCATAACCTGTCGATTGACGGCCAGCCGCTGTACCTGTCGGTGTATGCCACGGCGGCCAGCCCGTCGGCGCTGCTGAGTGCGGCGGTGGCTTCCGCGAACGGTGGCGATTCCCTGCCGTCAGTATCCCTGCCGCTGCTGCGTTTCCCGGCGCTGCTGGAGAGTGCGCGGAGCCTGGCAAACCAGCTGACGCAGTTTGGCAGCACCATGCAGGTCATCACCGAGCGGCAGGACGCGGAAGCGCTGTCCCTGCTGTTGCAGAGCCAGGGGCTGGCACTGCTGAGTCAGAGCATTGCGGTGCAGGAGCATGCCATTACCGAACTGGATGCGGATAAGGATGCGCTGACGGTCAGCCGGCAGGGGGCGGAGGAGAGACGCAACAGCTACCGGAAACTGTACGATGAAAACGTCAATGCCGGCGAAGCCCAGGCGATGGATTTGCTATCCATTGCATCAGTGACTGCCGAAGCAGCTAATGCGCTAAATATGGGGGCGGCGGCGCTGGACCTGGTGCCCAATCTTTATGGCGTAGCAGACGGAGGATCCCGCTATGGCGGTATTCTGTCAGCTGTCGGATTCGGGATTCAAATTGCTGCCGACCGGGTGCAACTCACAGGCAATAAAATCGCCCAGTCGGAAATTTACCGTCGCCGCCGCCAGGAGTGGGAGATCCAGCGTAACAACGCGGAAGCGGAAATGAAGCAGATAGATGCGCAACTGGCCTCGCTGGCGGTGCGCCGTGAAGGTGTGGTGCTTCAGAAAGCGCAGGTGGAAACCCAGCTTGCACAGACGCAGGCGCAGCTTGACTGGCTGCAGGGAAAATTCACCGGTCAGGCGCTGTACAGCTGGCTGCGCGCTACGCTGGCAACGATTTACTACCAGTTCTATGACGTGGCCATCACCCGGTGTCTGCAGGCGCAGCGCGCCTGGCAGTGGTACTTCAATGATGATGCCACCACGTTTATTAAACCGGGTGCCTGGCAGGCGAACTGGCTGGGGTTCATGAGCGGTGAAACGCTGCTGCTGAGTCTGGCGAGCATGGAGCAGGCGTGGATTAATCAGGATTCACGTATGGCCGAGATCAGTAAAACCATTTCACTTAAAGAAGTTTACAGCGGTTTGTCGACAGGGGCGTTTACCCTGGCCGAGCAGGCGGCTTCTCTGGTGAGTAGCGGGTCGGGCAGCGCGGGCAGCGGTGGTAACACCCTGGCCGTGGCCAGCGGGGAGCTGCAGGCGAGCATTAAGCTCGCCGATCTGAACATTCTTTCTGATTATCCTGCATCGCTGGGAGCAACCCGGCGCATCAAGCAGGTCAGTGTCACATTGCCGCTGCAAGTTGAACCCTATCAGGATATCCGGGCGGTGCTCAGCTATGGCGGCAGCGTGGTGCTTCCGCGGGGGGGCAACGCGCTTGCTGTTTCACATGGTATGAACGACAGCGGTCAGTTCCAGCTTGATTTTAATGATGGCCGCGCGTTGCCCTTCGAGGGGATCCCGGTGGATGACAGCGGTACGCTGACGCTGAGTTTTCCGGACATTGCTGGCGAGCAAAAAGATCTCCTGATCGGGCTGACGGATATTATTTTGCATATCCGCTACACCATTACCGGCTAACTCTATGTATCTGTTTCGGGCTCCCGGCGGGAGCCCGTGGGAGCGCTACGATGCAAAATACAGATAATGTCAGACCTGAAACGCCCTCTTTACCGAAAGGTGGCGGTGCGATCAGTGGCTTAAAAAGCGATGTTGCAAGCGCAGGACCGGATGGGGCAAATACTCTGGTTATTCCGTTACCCATCAATCAAGGTAGAGGTTATGCGCCTTCGCTGGCGATTGACTATAACAGCCGCTCAGGCAATGGCCCCTTTGGTATGGGCTGGAGTGTTGATACACCGGCTGTTCGTCGCCGCACGAAGAAAGGGACGCCAAACTACGATGAGCAGGATGAATACGTTGGGCCAAATGGCGAGGTCCTGGTGCTTGATACGGGCGACACCCGCACAGCCACTTCGCTGCTTGGGACCACCCTGGGTAACAGCTTTACCGTTTACAGCTATCGGTCGCGTGTGGAAAGTGATTTTAGTCGGCTGGAGTATTGGTCTTCAACCGGGACTGGCGCGCGTGATTTTTGGCTGCATTACAATCCAGGTGGACAAGTACTGCTGTTCGGCAGCACTGCGCAAGCGCGGGTCAGTAATCCAGAAAACCCGGATAACACAGCTATCTGGCTGCTGGAGTCGTCTGTATCGGCAACGGGTGAGCAGATGTATTGGTTATATCGCGCCGAAGATGATACAGGCTGCGATGAAGGTGAAACCGCGTCCCATCCTTATGTGACCGCACAGCGCTATCTGACGGCAGTCTACTACGGTAACCGGGTAGCAGGGAGAATACTCCCTGGCCTGATGACGGCGACAAAAATCGACGACTGGTTGTTTTTGGTGGTACTGGATTATGGTGAGCGTAACGTTGATCTTATGGCCACTCCGGCATGGGTGGCTCCCGGTTCGGGGGACTGGCCTTGTCGGCAGGACTGTTTCTCAAGTTGGGAATATGGGTTTGAGAGCCGTACACGTCGCCTCTGCCGTCAGGTGCTGGGGTATCATTTTACGCAGGCTCTCGCCGGTGCGACAGAAAGTGCGCCAGAGCAGGTTTCCCGTCTCGTTCTGACCTATAACGATTCTCCAGCCGTCACGACGCTGGCATCCATTCAGCAGGTGGGACTGGAGCCGAACGGCACGCTGACTTCGCTTCCTCCGGTGGCATTTGACTGGAATACGTTTATTACAACGCCTGAAACCTTATGGCAGGAGCGGAAAGATTTAGCCAATCTGAATATCTGGCAGCCATACCAATTGGTGGATCTGAATGGCGAAGGTCTGGCAGGCGTTCTGTACCAGGATAGCGGAGCATGGTGGTACCGTGCGCCTGTGCGTAAGCAGGGCAAAGATCCCGATGCTATCACCTGGGATAAACCCGTGCCATTACCCGCCATTCCCGCTTTGCAAGACAGAGGAATGCTGATCGATATTAACGGCGATGGCTATATGGAATGGGTCGTCTCCGCAGCCGGTGTAAATGGTGTGTATGCACGTACGCCGGAACGAGGGTGGTTGAATTTTTCTCCACTATCCGCCTTTCCTGTCGAATATCAGCACCCTCGCGCTCAGCTCGCGGATGCATCAGGATCAGGTTTGGCTGATTTGGTGCTCATTGGTCCGAAAAGCGTTCGTCTTTATGTCGGCACCGGCAAAGGCTGGGAAAAAGCCCGCGATGTCATACAGCCTGATGGCGTCACACTGCCTGTTTCCGGCTCAAATGGTAATGTGCTGGTGGCTTTCAGTGACATGGCAGGAAGTGGGCAGCAACACCTGGTAGAGATCAAAGAGGATCAAGTCCGCTACTGGCCAAATAAAGGCCATGGGGAGTTTGGTACACCGGTACTCATGTCTGGGTGGGCTGCGCCGGGAGGTATTTTTAACCCAGCACAACTCTATCTGGCGGATATCGACGGTTCAGGCACAACGGATGTGATATATGCGCTGAGTAAAAAAATCCTGGTATATATCAATCAAAGCGGGAACAGTTTTTCTGCACCTTTTGAAGTTCTCCTGCCGGATGGCGTCCGTTATGACAATACCTGTGATCTACAGGTTGCGGACATTCAGGGATTGGGCATTGCCAGTCTGATGCTGACCGTGCCGCACCCAGAACCCCGCCACTATGTCTGCCATTTATCGGGTATCAAACCGTGGTTGTTGAACCAAATGCGCAACAATATGGGGCAACGACACGACTTTACCTACCGCAGTTCGGCGCAGTTCTGGCTGGATGAAAAGCAAGATGCCGCAACGGCAGGTGCTCCGGTTCCGGCCAGCTATTTGCCCTTCGCGCTTCATTTATTATCGCGCACGGATATCACTGACGAAATCACCGGAAATCATCTGATTAGTACTGCCCGTTACCGTTATGGTGCCTGGGATGGACAAGAACGCGAGTTTCGTGGTTTTGGTTTTGTCGAACTCCAGGATACAGATCTCCAGGAAAGTGCGGGAACAACCACAGAAATTAGCCAGCCATCGGTTTCGCGTCGCTGGTTTTCCACTGGATTACCCGTAGTTGATGATCAACTGGCGGCGAACTGGTGGGCCGGTGATAGCGCGGCGTTTGCACGTTTCTCTCCCCGCTTCACCTCGGGTAGTGGGGACAAGGAAAAGGCTTATATTCCGGACGATAGTGAAGTCTTCTGGCTACGTCGTGGCACCAAAGGCATATTGCTGCGCAGTGAACTGTACGGTCAAGACAGTAGCGACCAGCAAACCGTGCCGTATCAAGTCAGCGAAACCCGGCCTCAGGTTCGTCTGGTGGCGGCCGCGGCTGAGAATAGCTATCCGATTATCTGGTCTGTTATCGCAGAAACGCGTACCTATGTGTATGAACGAGTGAGCAATGATCCGCAATGTAGCCAGCAGATCCTGCTATCAAGCGATCAGTATGGTCAACCGTTGTATGCAGCGACTGTGAATTATCCTCGTCGCAAGCAACCAGACACCAGCCCGTATCCGGATACGCTGCCAGATACGCTGTTTGCTTCCAGCTACGATGATCAACAACAGCAACTGGTTGTGACATGCCAGATTAATACCTGGTACGGTATAGAAGATATGGCTTCAGGCATCTGGATGCAGGGACTTGCTGATATGGTTCGGCGCTATGTCTACCTCTATTCCTCTTCGCCGGACGCGGGGCTCACCCTGGAAAAATTTAGCCTTTCCGGGGAACCACTCGGCACCCCTGCTAGTCAGGCGTTCGCAGGTATGCAGGAGCTGTGGTATCTGGACAGCAGTGATAATGCCACTGCAAGTGCTCCGGCATTTCCTCCGCGTGTAGGGTTGACTCAAACAGCGGTGTTGGACGCCGATACGGTTGCAGAACTGAAAGAAGATCTGACCGACGATATCCTGCAACAAGCGGGATATTACTGGTATTCATATTATGGTCCTTGCTGGGTTGCGAAGCGGGATATCACCGTGTTTGGTACTGAGGAACATTTTTGGCTGCCGCAGATGGTGCGAGATTCGCAATTAACGGGATCGATAATTCTGATTCGCGACGTGTACGATTGCGTGGTAACGAAAGTCATCGATGCCGCAGGGCTTACCACCCAGGCGGAATATGACTGGCGCTTCTTAACGCCAGTCAAAATTATCGATGTAAACAACAATATTCAACAGGTAACGCTTGATGCTTTGGGGCGAGTGACCAGCCAACGTTTCAGCGGTACCGAGAACGGGAAGGCTGTTGGGTATAGTAATACCGCATTTGACCAGCCTGCTGATGCAGAAGAGGCTCTGGCGCTGACGGCACCGTTACCCGTGGCCCAGTGCCAGATTTATGTTACCGACAGTTGGCAAAATGGTGCGGGAATACCACCGCATGTGGTGACGCTGACTACCGATCGCTATGACGACAGTGATGAGCAGCAGATCCGTCAGTCGGTGCTTTTTTGTGATGGTTTTGGGCGGCAGCTACAAACTGCGGTGCGTTTCGAAGCCGGGGAGGCCTGGCAACGTGAGGATGATGGCACGCTTATTACCGATGTGGTGCAGACGACAACGCGTTGGGCAGTAAGCGGGCGTACGGAATATGACAACAAAGGGCAGGCGATACGCGCGTATCAACCCTATTTTCTGAATAGCTGGCAGTGGGTGGTGGATGACAGTGCGCGTGAAGATTTGTATGCCGACACCCATTTTTACGATCCTATCGGGCGTGATATTCAGGTCTTAACGGCAAAAGGGTATTTGCGCAGGTCACTGTATACCCCGTGGTTTGTGGTCAGTGAAGACGAAAACGATTTGTCGACGGTCAGGCTTGTCTGGTCGATTGCGCTAGCTGCTGTCACTAACAGTGCAGCAGCTGATGGTTCCTCATCTGACAGTGTCAAAGCCACTGTTTATGATCAGTATGGTGTCCCGATGGGCGATCAACTCGTGACATTTAGCGCTGATAGCGATGTGACGCTTGAACAAGCTGGCGGAAGCACCGACGCCGATGGCAGCATTACGGCTGTTTTAAAGAGTGTGGTAGCAGGGCAGCACACATTGACCGTATCTTGCAGCGGGCGAAGCAGTACGATAACGGTAATTTTCACGGCTGATGCTGCGCATTTGAGCCCAACATTATCAACATTGGCAGCAGTGCCAAAAAATATCCAGGCGATTGGCACGGATGCTACGACGGTCACTTTCATCCTGAAGGATATCCACGGTAACCTGGCTGCCGGTCAGAGTGTATCCATTCTTAGCAGCGTAGCAGGCGTAACGCTGACGGAGGTGGTTGATCACGGTGACGGCTCTTACACCAGTCAGCTCACCAGCAATGTTGTCGGCACAACCACCCTGACGGTGAGCGTGAATGGCAATGTTATGGATGGCATCACCTTTGAGGTGTACATGACGCCCCAAAGACAGGCGATGCCAAATACCACGATTTTCAATCCTAACGATTATCCGTTCTTCCGGCCTGCCGACGGTTTCCCAAATACGGGCATTTTTGGTGCGCAATTCCAGGTGCTGTTTGAAGGCTCCGCATCAAATAACAGTCTCTATCAATGGGGATCCGATCAGCCCTGGATGAGTGTCGACAGTAACGGCAATGTGGAGTTTATCGGTACGCCTGATATCACGAATAATACCGCCACGATTTGGGCAATCCCCATTGATACGGGAACGCCGATGTATGCCTACACCTTCACCGTGAAAAAATGGTTTGTCACCGCAGGATCGCAAAAGACGAACTATGACGGTGCCGTTATATGGTGCCGGGAGCGTAGGTTATCAATGCCGGCAACCACGGATATTGATTTTCCTAACCTGTCGGAAAGGCAGCGTCATGCGGGGCCGTACCTGTGGTCGGAATGGGGCGATCTGTCCCGCAATCCCCGAACTGGCATTACCTCATATTATTACTGCTGGGTAACAGATTTGGATGGTCGCGGAGTGCACCAGAATGTGGCTCTTGATTCGGGTGCAAACTCTGTTGATCTCAGCGACGACGCACCATATGAAACGCACTATGTGGTGGGTAAACTTCTGTTAGAAGAGGAACGGGTCCCTGCGTTGATGACGTTGACTCTTGACAGAGATAATGCGGTGGCAGATGGTCTGAAAACCAACTACAGCATAGCCCTCATTTATGATCAGTTCGGCAATCTTATGCGGGATCAGATTGTGGAATACAGCAGTGACGATAGTGTCACATTCGGTTCTGCATCTGATGTGACTAATCTCGCTGGCGAAAGCATGATGGCGTTTAACAGCACGGTTGCGGGCCTACATACAATTACTGTCACTGCGGGCAAAATTAGCCGCTCGTTGACAGCCAACTTTGTTGTCGACATTGAGCATTTAAGCCCGACGTTATCAACATTGACGGCTACGCCGAGAAGTATTCAGGCGATTGGTACCGATGCTGCCACAATCACCTTCATTCTGAAGGATTCTCACGGCAATCTGGCTGCTGGCCAGAGTGTGTCCATTTTTAGCAGCGTAGCAGATGTTACCCTGACGGAGGTGGTTGATAACGGTGACGGTTCTTACACTTGTCAACTCACCAGTAATATTATCAGCGTAACCACCCTGACGGTGAGCGCGAATGGCAAAGTCATGGATGGCATTGCCTTTGTGGTGAATATGACGCCGCTCAGACAGGCAATGCCAAATACCACGATTTTCAACCCTAACGATTATCCGTTCTTCCGGCCTGCCAACGGTTTCCCAAATACGGGCATTCTTGGTGCGCAATTCCAGGTGCTTTTTGAAGGCTCCGCATCGAATAACAGTCTTTATCAGTGGGGATCCGATCAGCCCTGGATGAGTGTCGACAGTAACGGTAATGTGGAGTTTATCGGTACACCTGATACGACGAACAATACCGCCACGATTTGGGCAATCCCCATCGATGCGGGAACGCCGATGTACACCCATACCTTTACGTTGAAAAAATGGTTTATCACGGCCGGGACGCTGAAAACCGACTGGGAGAGCGCGGTTGCGTGGTGCGAAGAAAATGGATTACAGATGCCCGCAGTGTCCGATATCTCATATCCTGATTCGTCGGCCAGATACCGCAAATCTGGGTTGTACCTGTGGTCGGAATGGGGCGATCTGTCCCGCAATCCTCGAACCGGCGTTACGCCTGGTTATTTCTGCTGGGTCACCGATTTCGATACTCGTATGTTGCACCAGAATGTGGGGCTGGACTCGGGAGGATACTACTATAACGATACTCTCAATGCGCCGTATGACACGTTTTACGTTGTAGGTTTCCGCTACCTGGCACAACCCCGGGTCGTTTCATCAATAGAGGTTATCCTCATATGGGATAATGTGCTCTCCGATGGTAAGACTTTCATCAATGCCAGAGTCGTCCTTCATGATCAGTTTGGTGACACGATGCTGGAAACATATGTGGAATACAGCAGTGACGACAGTGTGATATTCGGTTCCGCCTATGATGTGACGAATCTCATGGGGGAAAGCATTATGGTGTTTAGTAGCCAGGTTGCGGGTAAGCATACGGTTACGGCATCTGCGGGCGGGGTCACCGGCTCTGCGACGGCCACCTTTGCGGTAGATCTTGCTCATCTCAGCCCGACATTATCAACATTGACCGTGGTGCCACCAACCATTCTGGCAAATGGAATCGACACGGCGATGGTCACCTTCACGCTGAAAGATATTCGCGGCAACCTGGTGTCGGGCCAGTCCGTAGCCTTTACCAACAGTCTTTTAGGTGCTGGCATTACCATTGGTAAGATTGTGGACAATGGTAACGGAACTTACTTTGCACTCCTGAGTAGCCATATTTCCGGCAACAATAAAATTAGCGTAACGGTGAATGGTTCTGCTTTCGCCGTCACGCCTGCGTCCATCACGCTCGTTAATGCATCGAATTTAGGCGAGCTCAGCCCGACATTGTCCACCTTCAGTGCGTCGCCAGACACCATTACGGCAAATGGCACGGACATCTCAACCATTACCCTGACGTTGAAAGATGGGGATGAGGTGTTCAGACCCGGGCAGTACGTGGATTTCATCTGTAATGCGTCGGGCGTTACGCTCAGTAGCGTAGTGGATAACAATGATGGGACTTACTCCGCGACGATGAGCAGCATTGACGCCGGAAACGCTGAGGTAACGCTCATCGTGAACGGCGTTGATTTTGCGATGACGCCTGTCACGGTGAAAATCAGCGCGTCGGTTTATCCCAGTGCGCCAAGCCCTACGTTATCAAACCTGACCGCGAACCCTTTTGGTATTTTTGCAAATGGCACAGATATCTCGGTTATTAAATTGACACTGAAAGATGAGGATGGAGAGTTGATGACCGGGCAGTATGTGACATTTAGCAGTAGCCTGTCAGGCGTTTCGCTCAATGAAATTGCGGTAGATAATCATGACGGGACGTACAACTCGACGATGACTAGCACCGTTGCTGGAGAAGCTATGATTTCGGCAATGGTGAATGGTTCTGATTTTGCTACAAGACCTTACCCAGTGACAATCTATGAGGCGCCTGTCCCTCCAGGTCCACCTGATCCTGCATTATCAACGCTGATCGCGTCTCCGGATACCGTTTTGGCAAATGGCACGGACGTATCAACTATTACGCTTACATTGAAGGATAAAGACGGAAGGCCGGTTCCCGGAGCGATCGTAACTATCTCTCATGACGGATCAAATTCTATACCAACGGATAAAGGTGACGGAACGTACGTCTACGGGGTGAAAAGCGATGTTGCCAAAAGCATAGTGGTTAGCGCAGGTATTACTGGTGTCAGTTTTTATATCGAACCTGTCACCGTGGTATTTAAGGAAGTGCAATAACAGGGCGCATCAACACTGACGGTGTCGCTTGGCGTTATTATTGAAACCGGCGCGCGCATATTAAGGGAGCAATATGCGCGTGTTGCGTATTGTGACGCGCGTGATAACCAGATGGCTTTTGGACAGTACTGTAATTTCTACCGGGCAACACCGTGGCGGGATTTAAAAATGGACGGGCGCAGCCTGCCCTGCTGGAGACAATTCCCGACCAAAGGGAGCGCAAGCGATGCTAACCAACCTGCTGCGAGATTTCCCTGCAAGCGCAGGCGACGCGGAGACGTTTGAGGATCTGCTCTCGCGCCCGGATGTGAAAATTGAGCGCATTATCTCCACCGGGCAGGCCAGCCCGCCGGATTTCTGGTACTGCCAGCCGCAAAGCGAATGGGTGCTGGTAGTGCAAGGCGCTGCGGGTTTACACCTGGAAGGTGAGGCCGACGAGCGCGTGTTGCAGGTGGGCGATTTCGTTAATATTCCCGCGCAATGCCGCCATCGGGTGAACTGGACGCAGGCCGAACCGTCGACCATCTGGCTGGCGATTCACTACGCATACCCGGAAACATAACGGCGCGCGTAAACCGTTTTATTACTCACTGAAAAGCTGCCCGGTGAATGGGGTCATCAACAGGCTTTAGCGTTGCATTGCATGGATTGGCAACTCACAGGGCAGACACGCTTTTTGACGATATTGCTGCACCCCTGAAAGCGCCATCAGTACCGCCTTCGTCGAAGGCGGATTGTGACGTATCAAACCGGGTTTAACCGTTTGGCAGCAAAATCGGTTGCAGACGCTGCCACACTTGTGGCGTTGCCGCCCAGGCGTTATTGCCCTGTGTCAGACCGTTGTTGGCAAGAAAATCGTTATGCATGCCGCCCGCTTCTTTAATAATCACCAGCCCCGCCAGCGCATCCCAACTGTGCAGGTGCGCTTCGAAATAACCATGCACCTGGCCTGCGGCAACGTGCGCCAGCATTAATGCCCCCGCGCCGAAACGGCGGTGCTCCACGCCTTGTTCAAACAGGGTTTCGATGGTTTGCGTGTATTCGCGTGGCGGCCTGCGGCTGGAGCGGCCAATGCCAAGCACAACCGCGTCGGCGTCCGGCTCGCTCAGGCTCAGGCGTTTACCGTTTAAAAACGCGCCTTTGCCGCTTTCGGCGAAGAAAAACTCGTTGCGATCCGGGGCGTAAATCACCCCCAGTTTGATGGCATCGTCGCGCACGTAAGCGACGGAAATGCACCAGTAATCCATGCCGAGAATAAAATTTGTGGTGCCATCAATCGGGTCGATAACCCATACGCCGTCGCTGCCCGGCTCCAGCCCGCGCTCCTCGCCGAGCAGGCCGTCCTGCGGGCGTTCGGCTTTCAACCAGGCGCGCAGCTCGGTTTCGACATACACATCCGCCTGGGAGACAAAATCCTGGCGGCCTTTTTGTTCGATGGTCAGCCCGTTATCACGAAGCTGTTTCGCCTCCTGACCGAGACGACGAATCAGCGCGCACAGCGCCTGGGTAAACTCTTCTGTCATATCTGGACTCTTAGCCAATCTGTGGCGATGTTTGTCGGTGAATCAGTGTCACCTTAACCCACTCAACGCGGGAAGGCTGTAAAGGATTTTTCGCCCGCTCCAGCAAACGCGTCAGCGCCCGGTTCGCGATCTCCGCCACATCCTGATGCAGCGTGGTTAATTGGTAGCTGAACTGGCCGCTCTGCGGCGTGTTATCAAAACCTATCAGGTGAAAATCGGCTGGCGCGGATTTGCCGCGCTGGCGCATGCCGTCGAGAAAACCACAGGCTAGCTGCGCGTTGGCGCAAAATATGCCCTCCGGCAGATCCCCATCGTTCTCCTGCGCGGCCTGAAAACCGCCGTCGTAACCCTCTTCGCGCGCGTCAAACCAACGTACCTGCTGCTGAGTATCCACGCCGAGTTGCTGCAACGCCTGGAAAAAAGCCTCGCCGCGCTGAATACCCGCCCAGGTTGATCCGCAATTGTTGAGCCAGCCGAAACGGCGGCAGCCGGAGTGATAAAGCTGTTCAGCGGCCTGGCGCGCGCCGGATACGTTGTCGGAACAGACGAAATCAACCAACGGAATATCCGGGTGGCGGTTGATGCCGACCACCGGAATGCGCTGGCTGACGCACTCATTAACAATCGCTTCTGGCGGTTGGCCGGAGGTGACGATCACACCGGAAACGCGAAACTGGGTAAAACGGCGCAGTGTAGTGACCAAATCCTGCTCGCCAGTGATCTCTGTGACCAGCGCCTGGTAACCACGGCGCTGAATTTCATGCAGCAAGCCTTCCAGCAGATGGCTGCGAAACGGGTCGCCAATGCGCGCGACAATCACGCCAATTAAGTGGCTGCGCTGGCGGTTAAGTCCTTGAGCGAGGAAATTGACCTGGTAGCCAAGCTCCTGCGCGGCGCGCAGCACTTTCTCTTTGGTGGCGGGCGAAATGCTGCCGTTGCTGCTGAGTGCGCGTGACACCACGGCGCGGGACACGCCCGCGCGCTTCGCCACGTCTTCGGCGGTTACTGCTTGTTTGCGTAACGTCTGGCTCACACTTTCCCCTCCGCGCGGCTGCTGAGATCGGTGGCGAAACCATCATGGCTGAGAAACAAACCCGGATACGGCGTGCAAGCTTGCTCAATCGCGGGCAAGGCGGCGTCGTTGCAGTGGTACAACCCCAGGCGCGGTAAGCGCAATTGTTCGAACAGCGCCAGGCAGCCGGGAAAGTCACCGTGCGAGGCGTCATTGGGCAGCGCCGTTGCCGATGCGCACTCCTGAAACGCCAGGCAGGCGTTATGCATCAGCGCGATGCTTTCCGGTGTTGGGCGTCCGTCGCCGCTGTAGAACAGCGTGTGGCCGTCTGCCTCGACTCGCAGGGCGAGATTAGGCAGCTCATGGTGTGTAAACGCGGTGCGCATGTGCCAGCCTTGCCACTGCCATTCGGTTTCGCTGTCGCGCCAGTCAATATCGAAACAGAGGTCGTTTGCCGGCCAGTTAGCGAGGCTGGCCAGTTTTATCAGCACCGGTCGCTGCTCGCGCTGCGACCAGATGATCAGCGGTTTACGGCGCTGAAAACTTTTCCAGTAATTCAACAGCGCCGTCAGCCCGGAGCAGTGATCCGGGTGAACGTGGGTGAAGTAAATGGCATCGATGTCGTTCACGTCGCCGCCACGCTGCCAGAGCGCGCGCGGGATTGTCGGGCCACAGTCGATCAGCAACTGGCGGTTTTCGTTATCAATAACGCGGATCGCCGAGGTGTTTTGCTGCAATGAGAAGGCGCTACCACAGCCCAGAACATCTATTTTCATTTCGCTCCACCAAAATTATTGCGCACTTAATCAAACTGTCACAAATAGACGACAAAGTAGGCTCACATAATGTCGGTGCAAAGTTGCATTTTTTTTACAAATAAATGAACACGTGTTCATCGATGAAAGAAAAGTTGAAGAAAGGAACGCCCGTGAGTTATTTACAGATTGAAAAACTGAAAATTGGCTATGGCGAAAATATCGTTCTTCACGATATTCATCTCGCTGTGGAAAAGGGCGAAATGATTGCGCTGCTTGGGCCGTCTGGTTGCGGAAAAACGACGCTACTCAACGCGTTATGTGGTTTTATTCCGGTGCGTTCTGGTGGTATTTCCGTTAATGGTCGGGATATTACTCATAGCACGCCGGAGCTGCGAAATATTACGATGGTGTTTCAGAGTTATGCCTTATGGCCGCATTTTACCGTTGCGCAAAATATTGGTTATGGCTTAAAAGTCCGGCGCGTTAAAAAAGAGGCGATTACGCAACGCGTGCAGGAATTATTAAAAATCGTCAACCTTGAAAATTATGCGGATATAAAAGTGACGGCGCTTTCCGGCGGCCAGCGTCAGCGCGTGGCGCTGGCGCGCGCATTAGCCATTGAGCCGGATGTGCTGGTGCTAGATGAGCCGCTGTCGAACCTGGACGCCAAAGTGCGCCTCAACGTGCGCCATGAGATCAAAGCGCTGCAAAAAAAGCTCGGTTTCACCTCGTTAATCGTCACGCACGATCAACAAGAGGCATTGGTGATGGCCGACAGAATTGCGGTGCTGAATAACGGGCGCATCGAACAAATGGGGACGCCGGAAGATATTTATCACCGCCCGGCAACGCCGTTTGTCGCGGATTTTATGGGCGCGGATAACTGCATGACGCGGGCTGATGCGGGCGGGGAAACGCTCTATTTCCGCAGTTCAGACGTCAATATGCACCACCCGTTAACGCAGCCGGAACAGCCGGGGCTGGTACTGGATGGCGTGGTGGAGGAGAGCGCGTTTCTCGGCCATCAGTATCGCCACAGTGTGCGCTGCAACGGGCAGATTTTTCTCGCGGATTCCACGCAGTTCTGGCCTGCCCGAACGCCTGTGATTTTGCATGTGCCGGAAACGGCGCTGCATGTTTTTGCCAACACGTAGTCGTGCCAAACAACACACTCTTTTCCTGGGGATACATCATGTCTGTAAAAACGAAACTTGCTGTCATCGCCGCACTCTGTTTGGGTGCAGTACACACCGCCAGCGCCGAAACGGTACTCAACGTGGCGACGGCGGGCGATCAAAATATGGTCGACTACGTTAAAACCTGGCTGGGGCCAAAGTTTGAAGCCGCCCATCCAGGCGTGAAAGTGCAGGTGATTGGCACCGGGCCGGGCGATGCGGGCTCGAACAAGATTGTCGAAAAACTGACGGCACAACAGCAGAGCGGCGCGAAAAACTGGGACATTGACGTCGCGGTAGTGCACCAGGCGGCGGGTGGTCAACTGGTGGAAAAAGGGCTGCTGGAGAAATACCGCCACGCCATTAACACCGGCTCGATGGTCACGGCGGAAAACGCCAAAAACGCGCTGGGCGTTAACGTGGATGGCTACGTGATGCCGATGTTTTTAAGCCAGACGGCTATCGCTTATAACAGCGATCTGATTAAAACACCGCCGAAATCCTACGACGAGCTGGTGCAGTGGTCGGCGAAAAACCCGAAAGCCTTTGGCTATAACGGCATTAAAAACGGCATGTCCGGCGTCAGCTTTGTGGTCGGCTGGATTTACGCTTATGGCACCGACGCGGCCCGTCTTTCCGCGCTGCCGTATGACAAAAGCGTAGAAAAAACCTGGGGCCAGGCGTTCGCCAAACTGAAAGAATTCAACAAAAACGTCACCTTCACGCCGGGTAACGCCGGGACGCTGGATATGCTCAGCCGCGGCGAAATCACTATGGGGCCGGTGTGGGTCGATATGTTTTATAGCTGGAAAGATCAAGGTAAAGTGCCGCCGTCGATCAAACTGGCGTTAATCTCCCCGGGGATGCCGGGCCAGCCGATGTATTACGTCGTGCCGGCACATGCGGCGCAGGCCAAACTGGCGCAGGCGTTTATTGCGCTGGCGACCAGCCCGGACGTGCAGGCGCAGGGCATTGTGAAGCAGTTCAACTGGTATCCGGGTATTGACGCGAAATACGTGAAAGAGAAGCTGGACGCCGCCACCTGGCAGAAATTGTTTGCGGAAATCTCGCCGGATGATTTAGCCAAATATGGCAAAAGCTTCCCGATCACGCCGTACTTTGACGATATCAAAGAGGGCTACGAGAGCCAGGTTTCTAACTGACAGACATATGTGCCTGGGCATTTCGCCCGGGCATTTTTTTGCTGCGATTATTCAGGTTCACCATGCGACACGCCTTTAAATACTTCTTACTGGTTGGCCCGGCGACGCTGCTGATAGCCGTCTTTTTTCTCTGGCCGCTGGGCTTTTCGCTGATCTCGGCGTTCACCAGTGATACGCAGCCTTTCACGCTGGCGCATTTTGATAAAGTCTTTGCGCTCTACTCGAACGATATTCTCTTCACTGTGCTTATCGTACTGGTTTCACTGGCAATACTGGCGCTGCTGTCGATAACGATTTCCGCCATTATTGTGCTGTCGCCGTTTCGCGGCATCGTTAAGGCGCTGGCGTTTTTATACCGCTTGCCGCTGTTTATTCCGTTTATTGTGACCGCGCAAATGATGCGCACCTTCCTCGCCAAAAATGGCCTGATGAACAATGTGCTGGTGGCGAGTGGGCTGTTAACGCCGATGGACACCACTTCGCTGCTGGGCTGGAGCGGGATAATCATTACTTTTGTCTGGAAGCAGATGGCGTTCTCGACGTTACTGATTTGCGGCGCGATGTCGGCGGTGGAATCGTCACATATTCTGGCGGCAAAAAACCTCGGCGCGTCGCGCTTACGCATCCTGTTCGACATCATTTTGCCGCAGGTGCTGCCAACAATTGGCGTGGCGATGGTGCTCTCCACGGTGACGATGATGTCGGTACTTTCGGTGCCGCTGATGATCGGCACCGGCACGCCAACCATGATGACGGTCGATATGGCGTTTCGCGTTAACTCTTACGGCGATTATCCGGTGGCGAATGCGATGGGGGTGATCTCCTATCTGATTTGTGCGGCGCTCTCCTGGTTCTATTTGCGTCACAGCCTGCATGCGAAAGGAGCGCAGTGATGACCACGCTTCGACAAAAACTCCACGGCAGTTTTCTGCTGCAAACCCTGTTGCTCACTTTTCTGGTGCTGGCGCTGTTTGGCCCGCTGTTGAACCTGCTTATCTGGACAGTGGCGGAGAGTTGGTTTTTCCCGCACACCTTGCCGAGCCAGTGGGGATTAAAATACTGGAGCCAGGTGTTTAGCCCTTACAGCGATGTGTCGGGTTCGCTCTCCATCAGCGTGCTGATCGCCGTGCTATCGGTGCTGGTTTGCCTGCTGATTTCCATTCCGGCGGGTTACGCGCTGTCGCACCGATCCATGCCGTGTCGCGCCTTCTTTATGCTGCTGTTTCTCATCCCGCAGGCGTTTCCCAACCTGACGGTGTATATGAACGTGGCGCGGCTGTTTTACCAATGGGGGCTGAACGGCACGGTGGCGGGCGTGGTGCTGGTACACAGCGTTCACGGCTTGATGTATTCGATCTGGATAAGCGTGGCGGCGTTCTCTTCACTCGATCCACTGCTGGCGCGCGCCTCGCGCAACCTGGGCGCCGGGCCGGTATACACGTTTTTCCATATCATTTTGCCGCAGGCCGCACCTGGTCTGATTGCCGCCAGCATCTTTGTGTTCCTGGAATCGCTGGATGAGTTTACCGCCACCTTTTTTGTGGGCGCGCCGGATATCACCACGCTGCCCATTTTGCTCTATACCGCCAGTATGTCGGGCAACTACCAGGTTTCATCCATCACCGCGCTGATCCTGCTGGTGCCGTCGGTGCTGTTTATGCTGGTTATCCATAAATTTATGCGCCCGGAAATGCTGTCGAAACTGGGGAAATAATTATCTGACGACGTCACGAAAAGGCGCGTGCCGGGCCACTTACTAGATAGCTGTGGCGCAACGCAAGCAGCCAAAACAAGACGGCAATAGTCGGAGGAAAATGTATGGATATCAAAGGCCCGGCCGCGATTGATGTATTTAAACCTTATGATATTTCACCCTACGAAGACAAAACGCAAAGGGCAGTTCAGCAGGAACCGGCCTACGCCCCTTCGAAGGAATCTTTTGAGGCGTTTCAACAACGGCATTATTCATGGCGAACCGGTGATAAAAAACCGGACGCTTCCCGGATACCGAAAGACGAAGGAAAAATACCGCTGCCCACGTTGGGTGAAAGTTTGCAGGAGGTTTTTCTGGGCGCTGTTTTAGGTGGCCCGCTGCCGGAATACCCTGGTGGTTTGCGGTCGCTTCCTGGTGCGGGCGCTGCGCGGCTGACTGAAAGACCCTCCGGCACGTCTAAAGGTCCTCACGGTGAGATCAAACCCGCGATTGCGGAACCGAAGATGGCGATGGCAAGGCCATTAAACCCAACAACGGAAACGAATATTCCCGGCAGCAAGTCGTTAAGCCGCGCCCTACCTGAATCCGCTGGCCCGGATGAGTTACATGTTTCATTACCGCAAGCGGGAGGAAAGAATTTTTCCGATCCCGTGGCATCGTCAAAAATGAACATCAAACGATTTGCTGATATTGCTAAAGTTGGCGCGGATGTGGGTGAGAAAGAAATGGGGACGGTGACATTATCCGGCGAAATCAATATCGTGCGTCGCGACGGCCCGTTAAATGACCCGAATATGTATATGTTTTTCACCGATAACTATAAGGGTGAGCCGCGGCTGAATATCATCGGCCATGGTATTTTTACACCAAACGGTGACAGCACCACCGGACTGCAGGTCGCTGGCGGTATAAAAGCGCCGTTTGATGTGGCGCTGGATACGCTGGAACTGGCTGGCGATGTGAGGTTTAAGAACATCCGATGCTTAAGCTGTCACGGTGCGGAAGGGGGGATCGATTCTTTCGCACAAAAACTGGCGAATTATACCGGTGTGCCGGTAAAAGGTTATCACGGTTCGGTGACCGTTGGCGGGCATGCGGACGGTTCAAATATGGTGGTGATAAAAAATGAGATGGATGCGCTGTTCTATTTCGGCAAGCGCGAAATGACGCACTATCAACCACAGAAATTCCACCCGCTCTGGCGACCGTGGGAAAGCCGCATCCTTGAATAAAATAATCGTGGTGCCGAAGTAAAAATGCAGATGCCCGCTAAACAGAGTCTTATCGGGCATCTGTGTTTTTTCGCTTGGGTCAACGAGCGTTTCTTCCCGCTTAACAACTCTGGATGACAATAAGATGCTGTTCATCCGCCTTGAGCCGTTTTGAAAGCGAATGGCTGTTCGCCTGTTTGCGCGCCGGTAAGCCAATATGCCAATGCCAGTAAAGATCGGCCGCTGGCGCAGATCCGTTGTTTATACTTATGCGAAAGTGCGTTGCGTAGAAAAATGACAACCGTGGAAATAAAAAAGCGCCCGCAGGCGCTTTAAGCAATCACGTTACAATCATTGGCCACTCGGGGGGCGCTTTTTCCGCGATCTCTTCCATAACGACGACCAGGTTATGCCAGGTCGTGGAGAGATCTATCACCGTAATGCCCAGCAGACCGGTGGCAAACCAGCATGCCGCCGCTAAGCCCATGCCGCTGCTGATCACTGCCAGACCAATATAATCAGCACGACGGAAACGAATATTCAGCGTACTGGCCATAAACATCAACACTGCACTCAGCAACTGCCAGCGAATAAGTACGACGCTGGCGGTAAAGGTAGCCATCAAACCATCCTCAGAAAGAACCGAATACCGGGCGGACAAGCACATTGCGCGAGTGGCAATGCTGAAGATCCGCGAGTAGCACAACGAAATGAAACGGCGTTTTCCGTTTCAGTAATGTGTGAACTATATCACATTTGTTGATTTATTCGCCAGTGCAAAAAACGTGCTTTTTGCACAGTATTGGCGCTATTTTGTTCGAAAATATATCGCCAATATATTTATTAGTTCGCGGGAATTAACGTTTTCGCAACCTAATACATTTGAGTGATATTTAGCATCCTAATTGCCACAACGTTTACAGTTTGTGTTGCATATATTATGCTTTTGAGGAAAATCTTATTAGCCTGTGAATGATGATTCAGGGTTTTGATCTTTATTGATATATTCTTTTTCATCACGTTCTTTATGCGTGATGAAGATATTTGTGCGTGCAGTTGCGCTGACTGAATTGATGGCCGCCTCTTCTTTTTTCCTGATGACATCATTTAAAGCTGGTTTTGCGTCTTATAACCTGCGAATGAAAAAATATGAAAATAGAAAATTCCGCCGTGCCTCCTGGGGACGCTGATGCGGCGTTGTCGGTTCTGGCCAGGCTGATGCCCTGGCTCACCGCGCAACGTTCAATGGAAGAGATATTACGCGCAATCAATGCAGCACTTGGATCCACGCTTGCGTGGGTGGTTATCCGGCAGGATGACGCGTGGCAGTTCGTCAGTGCAGGTGCACCTGGCTGCACGTTGCAGGATGTTCAAACCTTTCTTGAGCAGTCTCAACTGCAACGGAATCAACGTGCCTGGCGAGTCATTTGCTGGCGACGGCATGCCGGAAATTTATTATTCCCGCATCATGAAATTGCAGCCAGAAAATTAAGTAGCGGTATTCTTTGTAAATTAAACTATAAAGAATCGGGTCTTGAAGGTTTTTTCTTTTTGGCATTTTCTCAGCCCTTGAACTCTTTATCCATTGTGAAGAATGTCGTTATTGTCTTGGTCGAAAAACTAAAAAACTATCTTGCTGAAATTGTCGCCAGAGAACGCACAGCAAAAGAGATGCAGCGCATAGTGACACAATATAAAGCACTATTTGAACGCGCCCCGGTTTTAATGAACTCGTTTGATAAAAGTAACCGCTGCGTATTATGGAATGGTGAGTGCGAACGCGTATTTGGCTGGAGTATCAATGAGCTCAATCAGCAGGCCGATCCATTAGCGTTATTTTTCCCCGATCCCGAAGTTCGACAAAAAGTTCGCGCTTCGGTTAATACATCGCCGGGCGTCGACATGCACGAATGGCACCCGGTACGCCGCGATGGCCAGGTGCTGACTGTACTCTGGTCGAATATTCAACTGCCGGATCACTCTGTCCTCAGCATTGGCCTTGATATTACCGAGCGCAAAAAAGCAGAACGGCAACTGGAAATGAAAGCCACCATTGACGATCTGACCGGCTGCTATAATCGTTTTTCCATGCTGCGTAAGCTGAAAGAGGCGCTGGTGGAATGTCGGCCAGACGAGCCGCGTAGCCACTTCAGCCTGTTGATGCTGGATCTGGATTATTTTAAAAGCATCAACGATCGCTGGGGGCATTTAACGGGTGACGCTGCATTGATCCACTTTTGCGATCAGATCCGCGAACATTGCGATCCATCGTATATTTTTGGTCGTTTGGGCGGTGAGGAATTTCTGATTTTAATGCCGCATACCCTCAGTAAAATGGCGCTGCGTTTTAGCCAAAAGGTTCGCGCTTCATTGGCGCGAAATCCATTGTTTAGCAATGGTGAAAAGATAGCCTTATCCTTTAGCGCTGGTTTAGTATTCGTCACGGGTGAAGAGAGAGATACTTCAGTTTTACTTACGCTTGCAGATAACGCTTTGTACGATGCTAAACGCGCAGGACGCAGTAAAACCGTGGTGGTTGACGCTTTTTTATAAATAAAGAAGAGATGATGAAGGCCTGCTATCGACAGATGAAAAAATACCCGGATGGCTCGCCTTTTTTTTATCCTGCGGCCAGTTTGGCTTAATCAGCGATACTCTGTTGTATTAAGTTAAAACACCCCTACACGAATGGATTAATATTTTCCTTAATATAAACATTGGGCACACTCTGAGTTTGCTTTATGGTCGCGTATTCTGGTCATAACCAAATATTAGGTTTTTAATTAGAAAAGTCAGTTGCTAATGTCGTTTGATTCATGCAACGTAATCACCTGTTTATCAAAGCATCCTGCCAAACATTAAAAAGGCACTTTAAATGCATGGATATAGGCGGACATGAATCATAGCGTGCGTCGCAAGATACTCAGCGTCGTCGGGATCATCACGGTAGTACTTCTACCGCTGGTGCTATCGCTATGGTTTGCGCATATCCGTGCGGTTAATGAAACAAGTACACAACTTCAATCGTTCGCCCAATTAGCACTAAATAAAACGGAGCGCGTTATCCAACAAGTGGATACGGTTCGCAGTGCAGCGGAAAATTACCGCGGGCAAATTTGCGCACCGGAACACCGCGCGGCCATGCTCAATATCGTGCGCGGCAGCATGTATGTTTCGGATTTAATTTATGCCCGTGGCGATCACTTTTTATGTTCGAGCGTAATAACGCCCACGCAATCGTATACTATTTCACCAGCGGATTATAAACCCGCGCCCGATATTGCTATTTATTATTTTCGCGATACGCCTTTTTACGCAGGCTACAAGATGGTGTACATGCAGCGCGGAAATTATGTGGCGGTCGTTAATCCGCTCACTTACAGCGATGTGGCATCAGACAATACTGATCTGGCTTACGGTATTTACGATACCGTTACGCGTCAGTTTTTTTCCGTCAGCCAGAATGCGCATCTTGATAAGTTAGCTACGTTGTTACGCAACAACGATTTAACGTTCCAGCAGGATCAACGCTTTTATACCATTGTGCATTCGGAGAATCGTCCGACAGCGATTATTGTTTCGACTTCCAGCAACCGCTATTTTCAATCTTTTTACCACCAGGTCACATTAACGCTGCCGCTGGGCGTGATTGGCAGCGTTATTCTGCTATTAATATTGTCGCGAACACGGCAGGAGTTTAACTCTCCACGGCGTATGCTCCACCGGGCGTTAATCCGACGCCAGCTTCGCCTTCATTACCAACCTATTATCGATATCAAAAATGGCACCTGCGTTGGCGCGGAAGCGTTATTGCGCTGGCCTGGGTTTAATGGGCCGGTCATGAGCCCGGCGGAGTTTATTCCGCTGGCAGAAAAAGAGGGCATGATTGAGCGGATTACCGATTATGTCGTCGACGAATTGTTCAGCGATTTGGGCGATTTCCTGGCAGTGATGCCGCACCTTTATATCTCGATTAATCTCTCTGCCGCTGATTTTCACTCGTCGCGCCTGATTTCATTGATTGCCAATAAAGCCAAGATGCATGCGGTGCGCGCTGAGCAGATTAAGATTGAAGTGACCGAGCGTGGGTTTATTGATGTGCCGAAAACCACGCCGGTTATTCAGGCGTTTCGCCAGGCGGGTTACGAAGTGGCGATTGATGATTTCGGTACCGGTTATTCGAATTTGCACAACCTTTACTCGCTGAATGTCGATATCCTGAAAATCGACAAATCTTTTATTGATACGCTGACGACCAACAGCACCAGCCATCTGATTGCGGAACATATTATTGAGATGGCGCAGAGCCTGCGTCTGAAGATTATTGCGGAAGGGGTCGAGACGGCGGAGCAGGTCACGTGGCTGTTAAAGCGCGGCGTACAGTTCTGTCAGGGTTGGCACTTTGCAAAGGCGCTGCCGTCGCAGGAATTTAAACGCTGGGTACAGCAGCCGCCTTCGTTAAAGTAATCGTCCATCAGGCATGATGTCGGTAATCGCTGGGGGTGCGATCAAACTCCCGGCGAAAGACGCGTGAAAACGTCTGTTGCGAGACATATCCCAAATCCATCGCAATATCAAAAATAGGCCGCTGCGTTGTTCGCAGCGCTTCCGCTGCCAGCACTAAACGGCGCTGGCGAATATAGTCACCCAGCGTTTGACGCATGACCGTGCGGAACATCCTCTGTAAATACCACTTTGAATAACCTGATTTTCTGGCGACTACATCAATGTTCATTGGTTGGTCGATATGTTCATCAATCCATTCAATAAGCGTCTGAATAATTTGCTGATGGGACATATGGCTTCCTCATTTCCCGATTCGTCGTTTTGTCTGGGAGCGAGTATAATTCCTCAAGTTAACTTGAGGTAAAGAGGTTTTATGGAAAAGAAAACGCCACGTATTAAAGCCTTACTCAGCCCTGGTGAAGTGGCGAAGCGCAGCGGAGTTGCCGTCTCTGCGCTGCACTTTTATGAGAGCAAAGGCTTAATCAAAAGTATCCGCAACACCGGCAATCAACGGCGCTATACGCGTGATGTGCTGCGCTATGTGGCGATCATTAAGATTGCCCAGCGGATTGGTATTCCGTTGGCGACTATCGGCGACGCGTTTGGTGTGCTGCCGGAAGGGCATACACTAAGCAAGAAAGAGTGGAAACAGCTGTCATCACAGTGGCGCGAAGAGCTGGACAGGCGCATCCATACGCTGGTGGCATTGCGTGACGAGCTGGATGGCTGCATTGGCTGCGGGTGTTTGTCGCGCAGTGATTGTCCGCTGCGTAACCCTGGTGACCAACTTGGGCAGCAGGGCACCGGTGCGCGCTTGCTGGAAGACGATTGAAACGTACAAAAAACTAAAGCGCCCGTTGGGGCGCTTTAGTCGTTTTCCGGTCTTTGTCTTTCACTCTATCCCGCTCTGTTACGGGAGGGTTTCCCCCGACACCAGCACCCCTCAGTATGTTGGAGGTTCCGGGTTGTGCTGACACTTTCAGTGTAGGCCACGGTCGCATAATTGCTACTTTTTTGAGCAATTATTTTTGTCTTTTTTTTCGCCTGTATAAGTGTGGGTTTTCTATAGTTAATTTGTATAAATCCTCTGGAGAAAACCATGCTTACGGTGCATCACCTTAATCAGTCGCGATCCCAGCGCGTGCTCTGGGCGTTAGAAGAACTGGGCGTGCCGTACCAAATTGTCCGTTATCAGCGAGAAAAATCGATGCTGGCGCCAGAATCTCTGAAAAAAGTGCACCCGCTCGGTAAATCGCCCGTGGTGGAAGATAACGGACTGATCCTCGCTGAATCTGGGGCGATCCTCGAATATTTGCAGGAAACCTACGATCTACAGCAGCGCTTTAAACCGCAGGAGACAAAGCAGAAGCTGGATTACCGCTTCTGGCTGCACTATGCCGAAGGTTCGTTGATGCCATTGCTATTAATGAAACTGGTGATGAATAGCCTGGGTAAACCTCCGGTACCGTTCGGGATTCGCAGCATTGGCAAACTCCTCGCTCAGGGTGTCGATAAAGCGTTCCTGAAACAGCAAATTGAAAACCATGCGCGCTTTATCGAGGGCGAACTGGCGCAGCATAGCTGGTTTGTAGGAAACCAACTGAGCATGGCGGATATTCAGATGAGTTTCCCGGTGTTCGCGCTGCTGTCGCGCGGTGGCGTGGATGATTTGCCCAATTTGCGCGCATGGAAAAAACGGGTAGAGATGCGTCCGGCCTGGCAGCGAGCCATTGTACAGGGTGGACCATTTGCTCTGCCAGGCGGCGAAAAATGATCGGCAAATGTTGCAAAGTTGCGCACCAACGATAACGTTTGCGCATCAGCCGGGCACTTCTTCGCCGCTTCGCGCGAAATTTCGCAAAAAGCGGCAAAGTTCAGTTGAAAAGCGCCATATAAACGCTGGATAATCGTTTGCCTTTTTTTGACCAACCGTTGTATGCGCGGAGTTAAACGTTTGCTTTTTTGTGGCCCCTTGTCACAACGCAGCACAGGGAGATGACGTTTAACCGGCAGTGGACTGTCCACCACGCATACCAACGCACAATAAAATTCTCAGGGGATGTTTCTATGTCTACGCCTTCTGCGCGTACCGGCGGTTCGCTTGACGCACTGTTTAAAATTTCTGCCCGTGGCAGCACTGTTCGTCAGGAAATCGTTGCCGGTTTAACCACGTTCCTGGCGATGGTCTACTCGGTCATCGTCGTCCCTGGCATGCTGGGTAAAGCCGGTTTCCCACCGGCTGCGGTGTTTGTCGCCACCTGCCTGGTAGCCGGTGTTGGTTCCATCGTGATGGGCCTGTGGGCGAATCTGCCGCTGGCTATCGGTTGCGCGATCTCTCTGACCGCCTTTACCGCGTTCAGCCTGGTGCTGGGTCAACATATCAGCGTACCGGTCGCGCTTGGCGCGGTGTTCCTGATGGGGGTGCTGTTTACCGTTATCTCTGCCACCGGCATTCGTAGCTGGATCCTGCGCAACCTGCCGCAGGGCGTTGCGCACGGCACCGGTATTGGTATCGGCCTGTTTCTGCTGCTGATCGCCGCTAACGGCGTGGGCCTGGTTATCAAGAACCCGCTGGATGGCCTGCCGGTTACGCTTGGTCACTTTGCCAGCTTCCCGGTGATCATGTCGCTGATTGGTCTGGCGGTGATTATCGGCCTGGAAAAACTGAAAGTGCCGGGTGGCATTCTGCTGACGATTATTGGCGTGTCGATTGTGGGTCTGATTTTCGATCCGAGCGTGCATTTTTCTGGCATCTTCGCCATGCCGTCGCTGAGCGATGACAAAGGCAACTCGCTGATCGGCAGCCTCGATATCATGGGCGCGCTGAATCCGGTAGTGCTGCCAAGCGTGCTGGCGCTGGTGATGACGGCGGTATTTGACGCCACCGGCACCATCCGTGCGGTGGCGGGCCAGGCAAACTTGCTGGGTAAAGATGGCCAGATTATCGATGGCGGCAAAGCGCTGACTACCGACTCCCTGAGCAGCGTCTTCTCCGGTTTAGTTGGTGCGGCACCTGCGGCGGTGTATATCGAATCTGCGGCGGGTACGGCAGCAGGTGGTAAAACCGGTCTGACGGCGATCACCGTGGGCGTGCTGTTCCTGCTGATCCTGTTCCTCTCTCCGCTCTCTTACCTGGTTCCGGCCTACGCAACGGCACCGGCGCTGATGTACGTTGGTCTGCTGATGCTGAGCAATGTGGCGAAAATCGATTTTGCCGACTTCGTCGATGCGATGGCGGGCCTGATTACTGCCGTGTTTATCGTGCTGACCTGCAACATTGTAACCGGCATCATGATCGGTTTTGCTTCGCTGGTGATTGGCCGCGTGGTATCCGGTGAGTGGCGCAAACTGAACATCGGCACCGTGGTGATTGCCATCGCGCTGGTGGCTTTCTATGCGGGCGGCTGGGCAATCTAACATCGCTTTTCCTCTTCCTGTGGGCAGAGGACGTTGAGCGTAAATCTTTACACAATGGGCGACTTCGGTTGCCCATTTTTTTGCCCACAGCCCGGTTTCTTTGCGTTAAGCTGAAGGCTCTGGCATCAAGGTCTGAGGCCTTTATAACAACACATCGCAAACAGGGAACGCATGGAAATATTTTTTACCATTCTCATCATGACCCTTGTCGTCTCGCTTTCTGGCGTAGTGACTCGTGTTCTTCCATTTCAAATCCCGCTTCCGCTGATGCAAATCGCCATCGGCGCGCTACTGGCCTTTCCCACCTTTGGCCTGCATGTGGAATTCGACCCGGAACTGTTCCTGGTTCTGTTTATTCCGCCGCTGTTGTTTGCCGACGGCTGGAAAACACCCACGCGCGAGTTCCTCGAGCATGGCCGCGAAATCTTTGGCCTGGCACTGGCGCTGGTGGTGGTCACCGTGGTCGGGATCGGCTTCTTAATTTACTGGATGGTGCCTGGCATTCCGCTGGTGCCCGCCTTTGCGCTGGCGGCGGTGCTGTCGCCAACCGATGCAGTAGCGCTTTCCGGCATTGTCGGCGAAGGGCGTATTCCGAAGAAAATCATGGGTATTTTACAGGGCGAGGCGCTGATGAATGACGCCTCGGGCCTGGTGTCGCTGAAATTCGCCGTGGCGGTGGTGATGGGCACCATGGTGTTCACCGTGGGTGGTGCGACGCTTGAGTTTTTCAAAGTGGCAATCGGCGGTCTGCTGGCCGGATTTGTGGTGAGCTGGCTGTATGGTCGCTCGCTGCGTTTTCTCAGCCGTTGGGGCGGTGATGAACCGGCAACGCAAATCGTTCTGCTGTTTCTGCTGCCGTTCGCCTCCTATTTGATTGCGGAACATATCGGCTTTTCCGGCATCCTTGCGGCGGTCGCGGCGGGGATGACCATCACCCGTTCCGGCGTGATGCGCTCTGCGCCGCTGGCAATGCGTCTGCGCGCCAACAGTACCTGGGCGATGCTGGAGTTCGTCTTTAACGGCATGGTGTTCTTGCTATTAGGCTTGCAGTTGCCGGGCATTCTGGAGTCTTCGCTGGTGGCGGCAGAAGCCGATCCGAACGTCGAAACCTGGATGTTGTTTACCGATATTGTGCTGATTTACGTGGCGCTGATGCTGGTACGTTTCGGCTGGCTGTGGACGATGAAGAGATTCAGCAGGCGCTTCCTGGTAAAAAAACCGATGGAGTTTGCTTCGTGGAGCGACCGCGAGCTGCTGATTGCTACCTTTGCCGGGGTGCGCGGGGCGATAACGCTTGCCGGTGTGCTCTCCATTCCGTTGTTGTTGCCGAGTGGCGATGTCTTTCCGGCGCGCTATGAACTGGTGTTCCTCGCCGCCGGGGTAATTCTGTTCTCACTGTTTGTTGGCGTTATCGCACTGCCCGCGCTGTTGCAGCATGTTGAAGTGCGCGACCACGCGCAGCAGTACAAAGAGGAACGGATGGCGCGCGCGGCAACCGCGGATGTGGCGATTGTGGCGATTCAGAAGATGGAAGAGCGCCTGGCGGCTGACACCGAAGAGAACATCGATAACCAGTTACTTACGGAAGTGAGTTCGCGGGTGATTGGGAACCTGCGACGTCGCGCCGACGGGCGCAATAACGTTGAGAGTTCGCTGCAGGAAGAGAATCTGGAACGCCGCTTCCGCCTGGCGGCGCTGCGCTCAGAGCGCGCCGAGCTTTACCATTTGCGCGCAACCCGGCAGATCAGTAACGAGACGCTGCAAAAATTGCTGCACGATCTCGACCTGCTGGAAGCGCTACTGTTAGAGAATAAGTAAGCCCTGCGCCGGGCAGCCGTTTATGCGCTGTCCGGCCTGATTCATCCACTACTCGCTTTTCTCATCCAGCCAGAATCCTTTACAACATTGCAGCCACGCCTGCGCACTGCGCGAAAGGTAAACGCCTTCGCGCCAAATCATCCCCAGTTCCCAGCGCAAGTTGCTCTGTAGCGGGAGCCAGCGCAACGTCTGTTTATCCAGCCGCTGGCAGACCGGTTCCGGCAGAATGGCAATGCCCACGCCCGCTTGCACCATGGCGGCGAGAAAATCCCACTGGCCGCTGCGCACGGCGATACGCGGCTTCACGCCATGCTGTTGAAACAGCAGCATCAACTGGCGGCTCAGGGCGAAATCTTCGTTGTAGATCAGCAGCGGATGTTCGGCGAGCTCTTCCGGCGTGACGACGTCGTGTTCGAGCCAACTGCCGGAGCGCGGCACCAGCACGCACATCGCATGGCTGAACAGCGGCAACGTAGCCAGGCCACTCTCTTCCTCGACTGGCAGCGCTGTCATCGCCACATCCAGTTCGCCATTGCTCACCGCCTGCTGTACGGTCAGACCGCCAAATTCAGCAATTTTCAGCTCTACACCGGGGTAGCGCTGGCTGAAGAGGTTGATTGGCCCGGCCATCAGCATGCCGACCATCGGGGGAATGCCGAGGCGCAAAATCCCTTTGTTCAGGTGGTTGATGTCGCCAAGTTCGGTTTCTAACTGGCGAAACTCCGCGAGGATCGCGATGCCGCGTTCATAAACCACGCGCCCGGTATCGGTGAGTAAGAGTTTGCGCCCGTCACGAATAAGTAGCGTGCAGTTCAGCTCATCTTCGAGATTTTTCAGCATCTTACTGATGGTCGGTTGCGTCACGAACAGGCGCTCCGCCGCGCGGGTGAAACTTTGCTGACGCACCACCTCCACGAAATAGCGCAGCGTTCTGATGTCCATAATTATTCCTTAGAACTATGTATGCGATGAGTTTAATTCATTTCAGTAGCGCATTGGGGCTCTCTATACTGACCGCCTGCTTATTTGATGGAAAATCATTATGGACGTGGCGTTAAGCCGTGTTACGCCTGCCCTTGTGCGTTGTTTACAGGTTCCGGTTCAGGTGTTGCTCTATGCCGGGCTGTTTATCTTTGCGCAATACCTGGTTCAGTGGCTGCATTTGCCGCTCCCCGCCAATCTGGTGGGCATGATACTGCTGCTGGGGTTAATACTTTGCCGGGTGATCCCGCTGAATTGGGTGCGCGCCGGTGCGCACTGGCTGCTGGCGGAAATGCTGCTGTTCTTTGTGCCTGCGGTGGTCGCCGTGGTTAATTACGCACAACTGTTGATGGTGGAAGGCTGGCGCATTTTTATGGTGATCGGTTTGAGCACGCTGTTGGTGCTTGGTGCCACCGCCTGGGTGGTGGATAAAGTCTACCGCTTTGAACTCAGCAGGCTGAAAAATGAGTGATTTCGCCTTAAGCCTGCTGTGCCTGGCGATGACGCTGGTGTGTTATTTCCTGAATAAACGCCTCTACCGCCGTTTTCGAAAATTGCCGCTGATGCCGCTGGTATTCACGCCATTGCTGTTGGTGTTAATGCTGGTGTTCGGTCATATCTCCTGGCAGGACTACATCGGGGAATCCCACTGGCTGATGTGGCTGTTGGGGCCCGCAACCATCGCCTTCGCTGTGCCGGTGTATGACAACCTGGCGATTATTCGCCGCCACTGGATGTCGCTTTCGGCGGGCGTAATCACTGCTTCGGTGGTGGCGGTGACCAGCTCGGTCTGGCTGGCGCGCCTGTTTACGCTGCCGGATGAGATCCAGCGCAGCCTCGCGGTGCGTTCAATCACCACACCTTTTGCGCTGGCGGCCGCCGGGCCAATAGGTGGCCAGCCGGATCTGGTAGCGTTGTTTGTGGTAGTCACCGGTGTGTTTGGCATGGCGGTTGGCGATGTGCTGTTTCTGCGTTTATCAATTCGTGAAGGTGTGGCGAAAGGCGCGGGTTTTGGCGCGGCTTCGCACGGCGCGGGCACCGCACGTTCTTACGAGCTGGGCCAGCAGGAGGGTGTGGTCGCAAGCCTGGTGATGATGCTTTCCGGCGTGTTAATGGTGCTGGCTGCGCCCTTGATCGCCAGCGTGATGTTTTAGCTCCCCGCCTTGCAACGGGGAGCCGGAAGGTCAGTGCTTTTTCAGCCTTGCAACCAGTTCGAACTCGTTAAAGTTAACCGGGCGTTGCTGCTGCATCGACATGTTCCCGGCAATGCCGGTCAGGATCGACATCGCGCCTGCGCGGTGATCGGCGGCGCGTTTTAGCGGGTCATTACCTGGCGTACCAAACAAGTCTGCCAGCATGGCGTTATCGCCGCCGCCGTGACCGCCTTCGCCAAGGGTGAAGGCGGCTTTCCACGGTTCGGCAAACATCGGGAACACGGTAATGTCGCAGGATTCAAGGCTGCCTTCATTAGCGCGTTCGCCACCGGCATTCACATAGGATTTCTCGACGATTTTCATCTCCAGCCGTCCCTGGCTGCCGTTAAATACCACGTTTAACCCTTCCCACGGCAAGTAGGTATTCAGTGAATAGCTCAACTGGCACTGGTTCTGGTATTTCACCAGCACCGACAACGTATCTTCAATGGTGATGCCGTCGCTGAACACGCTTTGATCGCGCCAGTAGTTATCTTCATGTTCCGCGTCGAGATAGAGCGCTTTTAACTGCGGGTTGTCCGCCATGTGCAGCGCGAAAGGATCATCGTGAGCAGCGGCATAGCCGTGTGCGCGCGGGTAAAACTGCGTGACGCCGCGTTTTTCGGCGTTCTCTTTACCGTAAAAACGCAGCCCGCCTTCGGCATAAACTCGCTGTGGGTAGCTGTTGAGCCAGAAGTTCATCAGGTCGAAATGGTGGGTCGATTTATGCACCAGCAGCCCGCCGCTGTTGCGCTTTTCCCGGTGCCAGCGGCGGAAATAATCGGCGCCGTGTTCAGTGTTCAGTAGCCACTCGAAATGCACTGAATAGACATCGCCGATGGTGTTGTTCATCAGCAATTCACGCACTTTACTGTGGTGCGGCGCGTAGCGGTAATTAAACGCCACACGCACCGTTTTCCCGGTCTGCTCAATGGCATCGAGGATGCGCAGCGCGCGCTGTTCGTCAATGGTCATGGGTTTTTCGGTGATCACATCGCAGCCCGCGTGCAACGCGCGCACAATGTAGTCGTCATGGGTTCTGTCCATGGTGGTGACGATAACAATGTCTGGTCGGGTTTCGTGGATCATCGCTTCAAACTGCGCCGCTTTCCAGGTGGAAACGGGCGGTGCGTCTTCGTTTTGTAATAGCTGATTGGCGTAATCCATGCGCGTCTGGTTACTGTCGCAAAACGCCACCATGCGGGCATTCTCTTTCCACTGCCCGCCGATGGCGGAAATATACAACCCGGCGCGCCCGCCAGTTCCCACTAAAGCATATTTTTTCATCACAGCCTCTTCAGTCATACATGAATTAACGTGCTGATGTATTAAAAACGTTGTTTCAATAAGCTGAGGGTACTGTAGCGCGCTGGCGTAAGAGGGGTAGAGAAAAGGCGGGAAAGTGTGATCCCCGGCCATTACTGACCGGGGTAAAAAGATTAATGGGCGCGGCCCTGTTCGATACCGATCCCGGTTTGCGAACGAATAAACTGCGCACGGAACTGCTCGCGCTCCAGTTTGCCGGTTTCGGTGTTATCGGTGGCGGAGAAGAGCCAGATGCCGATAAACGCCACGGCAATAGAGAACAGCGCCGGGTACTCATACGGGAACACCGGTGCGGCGTGACCGAGGATCTGCACCCAAATTGTTGGGCCGAGGATCATCAGGATAACCGCCGTTAACAGACCCAGCCAGCCGCCGATCATTGCGCCGCGCGTGGTCAGCTTCGACCAGTACATGGAGAGCAGAATAATCGGGAAGTTACAGCTGGCGGCAATCGAGAATGCCAGCCCAACCATAAAGGCGATGTTCTGTTTTTCGAACAGGACGCCCAGCAGAATGGCGACAATCCCCAGTATCAACACGGTGATTTTCGACACTTTCAGTTCCTGGCGTTCGGTCGCACCTTTGCGGATTACGTTGGCGTAGAGATCGTGGGAAACCGCAGAGGCACCCGCCAGCGTTAACCCGGCGACCACCGCCAGAATGGTGGCGAACGCCACAGCGGAGATAAAGCCTAAGAACAGGTTGCCACCGACCGCATCAGCCAGGTGCACCGCCGCCATATTGTTGCCGCCAATCAGCACGCCCGCCGCGTCTTTAAACGCCGGATTTGCGCCCACCAGCATGATGGCGCCGAAACCGATAATAAAGGTCAGAATGTAGAAATAACCCATAAACCCGGTGGCATATAACACGCTTTTACGCGCTTCACGCGCGTCGCTGACGGTAAAGAAACGCATCAGAATATGCGGCAAACCGGCAGTGCCGAACATCAACCCAAGGCCGAGCGAAAGGGCGGATATCGGGTCTTTTACCAGCCCGCCAGGGCTCATGATGGCCGCGCCTTTCGGATGGACAGCCATCGCTTCCGTGAACAGGTTATTGAAGCTGAAACCAACATGTTTCATAACCATAAAGGCCATAAAACTTGCGCCGAACAGCAGCAGCACTGCTTTGATGATCTGTACCCAGGTGGTGGCGAGCATGCCGCCAAACAGCACATACAGCACCATTAGCACGCCAACCAGCACTACCGCGACGTGGTAATTCAGGCCAAACAGCAGCTCAATCAACTTGCCCGCGCCGACCATCTGCGCAATCAAATACAGCGCGACAACCACCAGCGAACCGCAGGCGGAAAGGGTGCGGATGGGGCCTTGTTTCAGGCGATAAGAGGCCACATCGGCAAAGGTGTAACGCCCCAGGTTACGCAAGCGTTCGGCGATCAAAAACAGGATGATCGGCCAGCCGACGAGAAAGCCGAGTGAGTAGATCAGGCCGTCGTAGCCGGAGGTATATACCAGCGCGGAGATACCGAGGAACGAGGCCGCTGACATAAAGTCACCGGCTATTGCCAGCCCATTCTGAAAACCGGTGATATTGCCGCCCGCGGTGTAGTAATCGTTGCGCGAACGCACCCGTTTGGATGCCCAGTACGTAATGTATAAGGTCAGCGCCACGAAAATGACGAACATAATGATCGCCTGCCAGTTGGTCGGCTGGCGTTGTACCTCGCCGGTGATGGCATCGGCGGCGTGAGCCGTAAAGGGAAGTGTGGCGGCCAGCGCCGTCAGGACTCTCTTCATGATGCTTTTACCTCGCTCAGAACCGCTTTTGTCAGACGATCAAACTCGCCGTTTGCCCGCCAGACGTACACGCCGGTCAGCACAAACGAAATCACAATCACGCCGATGCCAATCGGAATGCCGCGCGTGACGTTGGTGCCTTCATGTAATGGCGTACCGAGCCAGTGCGGGGCAAACGCGATGAGCAAAATAAAGCCGACGTAGATAATCAGCATGATGATGGAAAGCATAAAGGCAAACCGTTGCCGTCTTTCGACTAACTCCCTGAAATGCGCACTGTTTTCAATCTGTTGATAAATGTTATTCATCACAGAATTCTCCAGAGGTCTCCCCGTTGTCTTGCGCGCTGCCGGTGAGTTGGCCACACGTGCCCGCCCCAGTCACATCGCTATCTCTGCGCCTGGGAATGTGCGCGTTTGCCGCCTTCCTGCAACACGAAATCCATTAGGAATTGTAGGGTGAGGTGATTGTTTCCTCTCCTTGGAAGGAGAGCGTTATGGTTGCGTTTGCCCGCCGGAGAAGGCGCTTTCGCGCCGCTATCCGGCAGGGTTTTACGATTATTACGATGGCATGGTAATGGCCTGCTTCTCTTCGAGCAGTTTTTCCACTACGCCAGGATCGGCGAGCGTTGACGTATCGCCGAGATTGCTGGTATCGCCAGCGGCGATTTTGCGCAGAATACGGCGCATGATTTTGCCGGAGCGGGTTTTCGGCAGTGAGTCTGTCCAGTGCAGCACGTCCGGCGTTGCCAGCGGGCCAATCTCTTTACGCACCCAATTTCGCACTTCGGTGTACAGCTCCGGAGAAGGTTCTTCACCGTGGTTGAGCGTGACGTAAGCGTAAATGGCCTGGCCTTTAATGTTGTGTGGAATACCCACGACTGCCGCTTCGGCGATTTTCGGGTGCGACACCAGCGCCGATTCGATCTCTGCTGTCCCCAGACGGTGGCCGGACACGTTAAGTACATCATCCACGCGACCGGTGATCCAGTAGTAGCCATCTTCGTCACGACGCGCGCCGTCGCCGCTGAAGTACATGTTTTTGAAGGTGGAGAAATAGGTCTGCTCAAAGCGATCATGATCGCCAAACAAGGTACGCGCCTGACCCGGCCAGGAGTCGGTGATCACCAGATTGCCCTCGGTCGCGCCATCAATCACGTTACCTTCGTTATCCACCAGCGCAGGCTGCACGCCGAAGAACGGGCGCGTGGCGGAACCGGCTTTCAACTGGGTAGCACCAGGCAGGGGAGTGATCATAAAACCGCCGGTTTCCGTCTGCCACCAGGTATCCATGACCGGGCATTTACCGTTGCCGATTTTTGACCAGTACCACTCCCAGGCTTCCGGGTTAATCGGCTCGCCTACGGAGCCGAGGATCCGCAGCGAAGAACGGCTGGTGCCGTCAATCGCTTTATCCCCTTCCGCCATCAGCGCACGGATGGCGGTTGGCGCGGTATAGAGAATATTCACATTATGTTTGTCCACCACCTGGCTCATGCGCGCCGGGGTCGGCCAGTTCGGCACACCTTCAAACATCAGCGTGATAGCACCGCAGGCCAATGGCCCATACAGCAGGTAGCTGTGTCCGGTGACCCAGCCGACATCGGCGGTACACCAGTAGACATCGTCCTGGTGATAATCGAAGACATATTTAAAGGTTGAGGCGGCATAGACCAGGTAACCGCCAGTGGTGTGCAACACGCCTTTCGGTTTACCGGTGGAGCCGGAGGTATAGAGGATAAACAGCGGATCTTCTGCGCTCACTTCAACCGGCTGGTGCTGGTCGCTGGCGTTATCAGTCAGCTCGTTCCACCAGAGATCGCGCCCTTCGTGCCAGTCGATTTTGCCGCCGGTACGTTTGAAAACGATGACATGTTCGACACTGTTGACGTTCGGGTTTTTCAGCGCGTCATCGACGTTTTTCTTCAGCGGGATATTACGCCCGGCACGCACACCTTCATCGGCGGTGATCACCAGCCGCGAGCTGGAGTCAATGATGCGCCCGGCGACCGCTTCCGGCGAGAAGCCGCCGAAAATGACCGAATGCACCGCGCCAATACGCGCGCAGGCGAGCATCGCCACCGCGGCTTCCGGCACCATCGGCATATAGATGGCGACCACATCACCTTTCTTAATTCCGAGCGACACCAGCACATTGGCAAAACGGCAGACATCGCGGTGCAACTCACGGTAGGTGATGTGTTTGCTTTGGCTTGCGTCATCACCTTCCCAAATAATGGCCGTTTGATCGCCACGTTCGGCGAGGTGGCGGTCGAGGCAGTTGGCCGCCAGGTTCAGCGTGCCGTCTTCATACCATTTAATGGAAATGTTGCCTGGCGCGAAAGAGGTGTTTTTCACCTTCTTATAAGGCTTAATCCAGTCGAGGATTTTGCCTTGCTCGCCCCAGAATGTGTCAGGGTCAGTTACCGATTGCTGGTATTTGGCCTCATACTGCTCCGGATTAATCAGGCAACGTTCCGCAATATTGGCGGGAATATCGTGTTTATGAATTTGGCTCATGGCGATTGCTCTCCTTGTAAGATGTTAATAATATGTCACAAGAACGTTAATTGTAGGGCCTTTGCCAGCTTTGTTTACTATTTGCGCGATAGATCACGCATTAAATGAATTGTGCAAAAAACGAGCAAAATAAATGTGCTGGTGCGCGAAAGAACGCAAAAAGGTGGAACGGAAAGAAAGACGCTTCATAACAGCAAGTTATGGAATGGGGCAGTTCGATTACGCTTACTATCGGCGTAAAAATGCAGGCTGATGCAAGTCTATGAAAATGCACTACTCGATTATTAGTCTGGTAATGGTTGGTACTGTGTATTATTCACTGCGTTAACCACGAAAGGCAGACGAAATTTCGGTAAAAATTGGTCGGGATGGTATTTTTCGTGATTAAAAAATGCGCAAATGAACAAATTATGCGTAATAATTTCTAATGGTAAATATTGGATTTAGTCGTAGTGAAAAGTTTTTCATAACAAAGAGTTATTCATCATAACTGAAATAAAAGACGGTTTTTGAGTAAAAATTCAGTCAAACCCCCTCCCGGTATAGGGTTGCGCGTTACACCCTGCAAATGATACTGATAATGCGCGTTAAAAAACCCCGCAATACTGTGCGACGCTAATCATACCCTTTCAGTATGGGTCGTTCCGGACCTGGAATGGCGCTTCATTGAGGATGTCTGTAGTTATGAAAAACATGAAAATCAGCCTGGCCTGGCAGATTCTGCTAGCCCTTGTGCTGGGTATTCTTTTGGGTAGTTATCTGCACTACCACAGCGACAGCCGCGAATGGCTGATCGCAAATCTCCTGTCTCCGGCGGGCGATATCTTTATCCATTTGATCAAAATGATTGTCGTGCCAATTGTTATCTCAACGCTGGTTGTCGGCATTGCAGGCGTTGGCGACGCGAAACAGCTTGGCCGTATCGGCGCGAAGACCATCATCTATTTCGAAGTGATCACTACGGTGGCGATTATTCTCGGTATCACGCTGGCGAATGTGTTCCAGCCGGGCGCGGGAATTGATATGTCGCAGCTGGCGACGGTGGATATTTCGAAATACCAAAGCACCACCGCGGATGTGCAAAGCCACGCCCACGGCCTGATGGGGACGATTTTATCGTTGGTGCCGACCAATATCATCGCGTCAATGGCGAAGGGCGATATGCTGCCGATCATCTTCTTCTCGGTGCTGTTTGGTCTGGGGCTCTCTTCCCTGCCTGCGTCGCACCGCGAACCGCTGGTCACCGTGTTCCGTTCTATTTCCGAAACCATGTTTAAAGTCACCCATATGGTGATGCGCTATGCACCGGTCGGCGTGTTTGCGTTGATCTCGGTAACGGTGGCGAACTTTGGTTTTGCCTCGCTGTGGCCGCTGGCAAAGCTGGTTATCCTGGTCTATTTCGCCATTCTGTTCTTTGCGCTGGTGGTGCTGGGGATTGTGGCGCGGGTGTGCGGCCTGAGCATCTGGATTTTGATCCGCATCCTGAAAGATGAGCTGATTCTGGCGTACTCCACCGCCAGCTCAGAAAGCGTGCTGCCGCGTATTATCGAGAAGATGGAAGCCTATGGCGCACCGGCGTCGATCACCAGCTTTGTAGTGCCGACCGGTTACTCCTTTAACCTCGATGGTTCGACGCTGTATCAGAGTATTGCGGCAATCTTTATTGCGCAGCTGTATGGTATTGACCTGTCGCTGTGGCAGGAAATCATCCTCGTGCTGACGCTGATGGTCACCTCGAAAGGTATCGCCGGTGTGCCGGGCGTTTCCTTTGTGGTGCTGCTGGCAACGCTGGGTAGCGTGGGAATTCCGCTGGAAGGTTTGGCGTTTATCGCCGGTGTGGACCGCATCCTCGATATGGCGCGTACCGCGCTGAACGTGGTGGGTAATGCGCTAGCGGTGCTGGTGATCGCCAAGTGGGAACACAAATTTGACCGCAAAAAAGCGCGTGCTTACGAGCGCGAGATGTTGGGTAAATTTGATAAAACAGCCGATCAGTAACCTTCTCAATCCCTCCTCTACGGAGGGATTTTTACATCAGGCGGGCTTGCCCGCCTTGCCTGTCAAATGACGTCGTTCACTAATTAATGCTCTGATCGAACATCACCGTCACGCCGCCGCGATACGTATCCGGCCGGGTGCTGAGCATGGCTTCAACATCGCGTTGGGGAACCAGGAAATCGATACTGCCTTTTTGATCCTGGCCATAGGATTTGGTGGTGAAGATATTCTGCGACGGGTCTTTCCCGACGTTCAGGTGCCGCTGAACAACTGTCGCCCCGGTGGCATTATCGACGATATTCGTCGGCAGGTTGAGCGACGCTCTGAACGGCACCAGTTGCCCGGTGTTATCGCTTTTTAAGGCGCAATCCTGGCCCACTTGTCCATCAGCACAGGCAAGGTAAACAGTGAAACTGCCGGTGCTGGTGATGCCGAAATTACTGCGTCCTGTGAGTTGTGGTGTGACGCGGCTGACCATCCAGCGCTCCCAGTTTGCTTCGCCTTGATCCGGCGTACAGACCTGACCGGATTTACACGGTTGCAGTGCTACCTGTCGGTCGTCTGCGGTGGTGGTGATTTTGAACTCATTCTTCACGGTCAGGCGAAAATCAATGTCAATGCTGGAATCGCTGGCGACATAGGCGTCTCCAAAATCAATATCCCCGCCGGGAGCCACGGACAAATGCAGTGTCCCGGTATAATCACCTGACACTAATAGTTGCGGGCTGGAGTTTGTTATTTCGTAGATAATGCTCAAGTCATTTAGTAGATAAGGTTCATTTTCAAGATCCCTTGTTGCAATCTTATAGCAAGCCGCATCACTGACGGGCCATTTCCACATAAATTCAAAGGATCGGGGAAGACTCAGGCCGAGCCCGGACGAGGTGCAAGGGCTGGGCGCAGTCGCAAACGATCCGTCCACCCATGAGTCATCATGGTTACCGGGAGTCCAGTTCCAGTCAAAATGCGTATTATAGGTCGCCGCTAAGCCCACAGTCCTGAAATGAACGGTGGTGATTTGCCCCTCGTCGTTGATGACTCTGACATCACGCCCGACAGCCGGTATTTTTAAGTAAAAACCATCTCGTGGGGCTGCGTTTGTCAGGATCCACGCCTTCATCAACGATGCTGTTAAATTGAGTGAGATACTGAACGTTTTACCATCGGTACACAGATAAGCATGATTGATACAAAGCCCACTCTGTGGTGTGGTGTTAACAAAGGTGTTTCCGGATGCGGAGTTGTATTCCTGGCTAATACTGAGCCTTTCGCCGTAGGTGTGAAAACTCACAATAAACAGAAGAATAGAGGAAATAATACTGAATAATCTGGTGACGCGGCTCATTGCTGTCTCACTTAATTTTTTATTACCACCCTGCGCTGTGACCCAAAATAGTAAATGAAAATAGCGGTGGAAAATAATTGCGTTAAATCTTGCATATATAGCGTGGAGGGTAACATTTAGGATGTGAATAATAATAGGGCGATTACCCAGCAATACTGTCGCTTTTTATAATGAACAGTCACAGAGAAATAATTTTTTATGACGATTAACAGTGAGTTATTGCTTTTCTGGCTTTCGTCTTTTCCCCATTGAGCGTTATCTGAAACGCTTTTTTCGCCGGAAACGTCGCTGGGTTAGCCGGGTAAATAGAGTATTGAACAAAAGTGCATGTATATACGGAAGGGATGTGGTGAGAATCGGTGAAAGCGGGCGAACAGTGAGTTTTTCAATCCCTCCTTCACGGAGGGATTTTTATATCAGACTCGCCGCTAATTGATGTTCTGGTCAAAAATCACCGTTGCACCGCCGCGATAGGTATCCGGCCGGGTGTTGAGCATGGTGTCGACATCATGCTGCGCGACCAGAAAGTCGATACTGCCTTTTTGATTCTGCGCATAAGATTTGGTGGTAAAGAGATTCTTCGCAGGATCTTTGCCAATGTGTAAGCGCCGCTGAACGATTGCCGCTCCGGTGGTGCTATCCACAATATTCGCGGGCAGGTTGATAAAGGCACTGAACGGCACCTGCTGCGCGGTGTTATCACTTTCTAGCACACAGTCCTGGCCAATCTGGTTATTCATGCAGGCAAGGTAAACGGTGAAATCCCCGGAACTGGTGATGCCGAAATTGCTTCGCCCCGTGAGCTGCGGTGTGACGCGGCTGACCCTCCAGCGCGCCCAGTTTGCCTCCCCCTCTTTTGCAGAACATACCTGGCCCGGTTTGCAGGGTTGTAGCGCCACCATCCGGTCTTCTGCGGAGGTGGTGATTTTAAACTCATGATTCACGGACAAGAGGAAGTTAATATCAAGGATGGAATCGCTGGGAACAAAACGATCGCCAAAATCCATATCCCCGCCGGGGCCGATGGTGAAATGCAATGTCCCCTTATAGTCACCGGGCGCCAGCTGAAATGGGTCAGGTGTTCGCAATTCATAAACAATGCTCATATCGCGTATCAGATAAGGTTCATAGTGCAGATCTGCAACCGGGGTTTTATAGCAAGCCACATTGTTTTCTGGCCATTTCCACATAAATGTATAATTTCTTGCTAAAGGCGAGCCGACCCCGGAAGAGATGCACGGGCCTGGCGCATTGATAAATGCACCGCCAACCCAGGAATCAGCGTGTTGGGCCGTTGTCCAGTCAAAATGAGTGGAATAGGTGGCGGCGAGCCCGGCAAATCTAAAATGGACAAATACACTTTTGTGTTCGGCATTCGTCACTTTCACACTCCGCAATGCTCCCGGCATTTTATAGTACATAGCATCCTGAGGCGCGCCATACGCCAGGATCCAATCCTGCATTAATGATGCCGTGAGGGCGAGCGGGATACTGAACGTCTTATTGCTGCTGCATTGCTGTGAATATTCTATACAAAACCCGTCTTGCGGCGTGGTGTTGATAAAGTCGTTTCCCGAGGATGATGAGAATTTCGAGCTTATATTGAGCGTTTCGCTATAAGCGTGAAAGCTCAGCGTAAATAAAAAAAGAAATGAAATGATGCTGAATAACCTGGTGATACGACGCATTGTTGCCTCACTTTTATTATTTGTGACTTCCATGTTTGTACGTTTAATTATTTATATAACGAATGGTATTCTGTGGTGAAAGGTGGATTTTGACTAGGTTTCTTAGGTATATCAAGAAAATAATATTAGTGCTGTGCTGATTAATAACGAAATAAACTGCTTATGATGCCGTTATTTATGGTGAATGACGGCTATTTTTTAAGGAGAGACGTAATGTTTATTTTTCTTTTAGAGAACATCTATTTCTGTTTCTGCCAACTGAAATGGGACTAAAAACGCGTTATCGGCGAAGCATTCTGCTTTTGACAATAAACAACAAAAAATACCGACTGAAAACGGTGAGCTTCAGCGCACGGTTTTCCTGCCAGCGGTATTGATTAACGACGGGGAACGTCAATAACGAACAGCCAATCCTGCTTTTATATTTGCGGGCCACGTTCGGTGAGCCGTTCGGCAGCGATCCCGGCGGCCAGAGCGTGGCGACAGTGCGCTATGCGATGGTACAAACACGCTCGACAATCTCCTGTGTGCCTTGAGATGAAAACGTTTCACGACTGGCTGGCGCAGGCGGTAATGGCGAACCAACGGCACATCACTCATCATCAATGTTATGAATACCCAGGCTGCGCTGCAAAAACGCTTTCCCGGCAGGGGTGATGGTCAAAATACGTGCTTCATTGGTTTTGAGGATAAAACGCTTGTTGAGCAGTGCACTAAAGAGTTGTGCGCCGAGCTCTCCTGAAAGGTGGTAACTCTGTTCGCTCCAGTCCATGCAGGGGATCACCAGCGCCCGGCGCGAGTGGCTAAGTGCGTTAACATCAATGCCTAAGTGTGTGCTGAACCACGTATCGCCAACGGTGCTAATGGCAAGGTTTCCTTCTGCGGCCTCGAGCACTTTTTGCTGGCAAAGGTGCTCGTAGATTGCCACGCCGACATGCCCGGCAATGTGGTCATAGCAGGTTCTGGCATAACACATTTTCTTGAACCCGCTGGGTTTTAGCCGTTCCTGAAAATTGTTATCAGCATAGGTGGCGACCATCATCGATTCTATCGCCTGGGCAATCAGCGAGTTATAAAGCCGGTAATACCGGTTGCGGCCAATTTTATCGAAGGCAACGACGCGGCAATGGATGAGTTTCGCCAGATGATTACTCGTCGATTGAGGAGAAAGCCCGGCGGTTATGGCTAGTTGCGATGCGGTGAGGCGGCTATTATCCATTAACGCGCAGAGCATTCGTGCCCGGCTCGCATCTGCTAACAAACAAGCCAACCGACTAAAATTAGGAAGTTGTTCTGTCATTACGTTCATAGTTCATTAAAGAATTAAACATTTATGTGTTTGTTCGTAAAGAATACCGCAATTCAGAACAGACAAGGCAGTCATAATGTTCTTACAACGACCTTTATATAAGGACTCCCTCCTCTTTTTCAGATTTTTTGCTTTAATTTTATGGCTTCTATTGACGGTTTATATTACTGGCTTTGTTAGTATTGCTGAGAATTATATTTTAAGTCTCGCCATGATGGTCGGCGCGTTTGTCGGCAGTGCCACACCCGTGGGCGGTGGCGTGGTTGCGTTTCCGGTACTGACCTTTATCAAGCAGATCCCGGCGAAAGAGGCCGCTGTTTTTTGCCTGGCAATGCAATCGTTTGGCATGACGGCGTCTTCTTTAGCGATATTTACCCGCAAGATACCGGTGGATAAATTCCTGATAACCTGGTGTGTAATAACCAGCTTTATAGGTTATCTGCTGGCGCTATTTTATATTCCCAATCCCTTTTCATCCGCAGGTTTAAAAGTCTTTTTCTCCTCTTTCTGGCTTGCCTTTGGCGCGGCGATTTTTCTTGTCAGAAGAAAGCAAAACATTCCGCAGACTGTTGAAATTGCCCACGCGAGCGGCTGGCGATTACTACTATTTATCGCTATTTGCTTCGCGGGTGGGATTGTGACGTCGTGGATTGGTAATGGTATTGATGTGGTCTTTTTTTGCGTTTTGATTTTACTGTTTTCCCGCACTGAATCCGTGGCAACACCTTCCGCGGTCGTTGTTATGGCGTTGATATCTCTCTTTGCGACAGCGTTGAATATCAGTGCCGGTAACGTGAGTATGCAGACATTAAAATATCTTAGTGCAACGATTCCGGTTGTTATTATTTTTGCACCTTTGGGTGTCCTTTTTTCTATTCGGCATGGAGATGTATTTATCAGAAAGCTTCTTCTGATGCTGGTCATTATTCAATATCTTTTTACCGCCGTGGCTTTTTTTAAACAACTGGATTACGTCCTTCTCTCTATGTTCGTTATTGTTCTTTCATTCGTTTTATTGTTTGCCATTGGCTGTATTGATAAAAGGAAAGCGGCGTGACCACGAAAAATATGAACTTTCTAATAAAAGTCGTTATTGCGACCCTCTGTATGGGGTCTTCTTTTCCAACTGGGAAATACTTAATCTCTTATGAAAATATGCCGCCGTTTTTAATGGGTGGTTGGCGGTTTATGGCGGCCGGGATTTTTATGCTGTTAATTCCGATTTTTACCCGTGGTGTTCAGGCCATCATCCCGACCAGTGAGGGTTCAGTCGCAAAGGGGTTACTTTTAACCGCTGTCGTCGGTGCGTTGCAGACGACAGGGACAATGGGCTTCCTCAACCTGGCGCTGGAGAGCGTTACCTCATCCATGTCTTCTATTATTCTATTTACCAACCCGCTGTGGCTCGCGGTATTAGCGCATTATCTGCTGCACGATAAATTAAATAAGCGAAAAATAATCTCACTTATCATCGGCGTCGCGGGGGTAATTGTTTGCCTGGGGCTTGAGAGTGTTAAAGGCGGAACCGGTTTATTTTATGCGTTTTTAGGATCGATATGTTGGGCGATATGCACCGTCGTGAGTAAGCGATTTGTTTTTGACAAAGATAGCTGGGTATTTACCGGGTGGCAGCTTTTTCTCGGTGCGCTGTTTATGTTGATCATCGCCTGGATAAGACATGAAAAATATGACATCGGCGATTTACAAACCTGGGGCTGGGTGTGGTTTATTTGGCTTATTTTACCGGCCAGCGTCGGTTCGTTCGGCTTGTGGTTTTCAGCGCTACGGCAAGGAGGTGCCACGCTTGCCAGCGGTTTTCTATTTCTGGTTCCTCTCTTTTCAACGATCTTTTCTATTTTCACATTGCATGATGGTCTCTCCATTCAGCTTATTATCGGCGGATGCCTGATTGTCCTTTCACTCTTTCTTCTTAATCGGGAGTATTAACATGGAAGTGGGTAACAGTATTTCGATATCAACCGGGAAACAATGGTCTTTTGATAATGATGTCGCTAGCCATTTTGATGAGCATGTGCAAATGTCGGTGCCGGTTTATCAAGAGGGTCATGAACTTATTGGTTTCTTAAGTGATTTTTTTATTAAAGAGGGCTCAGTGTTTTATGAAATAGGTTGCTCCACCGGTGCACTGATCCATAAGATTTATACCCGGCATAGCCAAAAAACGGAGACACGGTTTATTGGTGTTGAGCCGGTTCAGAATATGATCGCGCAGGCGAAAAAAAGAACCGGCAGTTTACCCATTGAATATGTACATAACACGATTGAAAACATCGATATGGAAACGTGCGACTTTATTGCCTCTTATTACTGCTTGCAATTTATTCCGCTGACTAAACGTATAATGGCTTATGAGAAATTATACGACGCATTGATTCCAGGAGGCGCGCTGATTCTTTTTGAAAAAGAGGTTATTGACGACTCGAAAATAAATGAAATGATCGAATCTTGTTATCTTAAATTCAAACTGTCACGAGGATTTTCGGTTGATGAGATTATCGCTAAGAAATTTAGCCTCGAAGGAATGATGCGGCCTTGCACCGAGCGAGAGAACAGAAAAATCCTTGCTGAAGTCGGATTTAAACAAATTGCCACGATCATGAAATACGGTGAATTCCATGGATATCTTTGCATCAAATAAGCGCAGTCAACAAAATAAAAGTAAATGGGAAGAGTTACATAAAAAATCGGCGGATGAACGTGTGCGCACTACACCCAGTTACGCCATAAAACGGATCTACGAAAGTCTGGAATATATACAAACTCGCTCTACAACCGTCAATACGCTTGAAATTGGTTGCGGATTTGGTCGCAACCTTCATTACCTTATTACACATGGTTTCTCTGATAATTATGTCGGGATTGATCAGACCGAAATCTCTATTCAGAAAGCAACGGAGCTGCTTAGCGATTATCAACAGAAAGGCATTGTGCAAATTATTAAGGCCAACGCGGCGGGCGATTTACCTTTTCCAAATGCTCACTTCGACTGCATTTTCGATATTATGTCCGCCATCACCTTTATCCCCGATGAAGCGGTCCGTGTGGCTTATTTCAACAATGTAGTCAGGCTCCTGAAACCGGGCGGCGCTTATTTCTTTCTTGCTGTCAGTAACCAGGCGGTGTTTAACGATAAAGTCGTTGATTCAACGCTGGATGAGCCGGGCCTGTTCAAACGTAAGTTCGACAACATGATTGAAAAAGCCTATTCGGAGGATGAGCTGAAATGCTATCTGGCGGGGTTGTCTGCTTGCTGTCTGGATGTTGTTTCCGAGCATACTCGCGCTTTTGGCGATGAAAAGTTCGAACGAGAAAATGGTTTCTGGTTTGGCTGTTTTACCAAAGAAAGCTAAAAACGCGGGGTGAGTGAACACCCCGCGCTAACCGCTTAACCCATTGCGCTTTCGCGCAGGTGAGTCTTCAGTTTGCTGTACTCATCTATCACATACTGCTCGGCGGCGCGCTGATCGGCGATCGGCTCCACACGCACGGCGCAGTACTTGTACTCCGGCGTTTTGGTTATCGGACTGAGGTTTTCCGTCACCAGCTCGTTACAGGCACCAATCCACCACTGGTAGGTCATATACACCGCGCCTTTATTAGGACGCTCGCTGACCTGCGCACGCGTGATAATTTTGCCTTTGCGCGAGTTCACCCACACCAGCGCTTCATCTTCAATGCCCAGCCTTGCGGCGTCGGCCGTGTTGATTTGCGCATAACCCGGTTCATCCGCCAGCGCAGCGAGCGCGGCACAGTTACCGGTCATTGAACGGCAGGAGTAGTGACCGACTTCACGCACGGTAGACAGCACCATCGGATACTCCTCGTTGAGTTTATCCATTGGCGCGACCCAGTCGCAGGTGAAGAACTTCGCCAGCCCATTCTGCGTGTCGAATTTTTCTTTAAACAGATACGACGTTCCCTGGTCGGCATCCGATGTGTCACGACACGGCCACTGAATGTAGCCCAGCTCACCCATTTTTTCGTAGGTGGCGCCGTAGAAGTCCGGGCACAGATGACGCAACTCATCCCAGATTTCCTGCGTGTTGTTGTAATGCATCGGATAACCCATCCGGGTGGCAATTTCGCTGATAATTTGCCAGTCCGTTTTCAGATCCCACTTCGGTTCCACCGCTTTAAAGAAGCGCTGGAAGCCGCGATCCGCTGCGGTATAAACACCTTCGTGTTCACCCCAGGAAGTCGAAGGTAGGATGACGTCTGCCGCGGCTGCGGTTTTGGTCATGAAAATGTCCTGCACAATCACCAGCTCAAGCCCTTCGAACGCCTTACGTACCGCTGAAAGCTCGGCATCTGTCTGAAGTGGATCTTCGCCCATGATGTAAGCGGCGCGGACTTCGCCGTGCTCAACGCGGTGCGGCAGCTCGCTAATGCGATAGCCGGTGTGCGCGGGTAGGCTTTCAACGCCCCAAGCTTTGGCGAATTTCTCGCGATGCGCATCTTCTTTCACATACTGGTAACCGGGGTAGGTATCCGGCAGCGCACCCATATCGCAGGCACCCTGTACGTTGTTCTGACCACGCACCGGGTTCACGCCAACGTGTGCTTTGCCGAGGTTGCCCGTCAGCATCGCGAGGCTGGTCAGCGAACGCACGGTTTCCACACCCTGGTAGAACTGGGTCACGCCCATGCCCCACAGAATGGCGGCGGTTTTCGCACCGGCATACATCCGGGCAGCCTGGCGGATCTCCTGCGCCGTAACGCCAGTGATCTCCTCGACCGATTCCGGCGTATAGCCTTCAACGATTTTCCGGTACTCTTCAAACCCTTCGGTACGATTGGCGACAAACGTCTGGTCGTACAGATTTTCCTCAATAATGACATGTCCCATTGCGTTGAGCAGGGCGATATTCGACCCGTTTTTCAATGCAACATGCATATCAGCAATGCGCGCCGTTTCGATTTTGCGCGGATCGCAGACGATGATTTTCGCCCCGTTTTGTTTCGCGCGAATCACATGATTAGCGACGATCGGGTGAGAATCCGCCGGGTTGTAACCAAAGATAAACACTAAATCTGTGTTATCAATTTCATTAATGGCATTACTCATCGCGCCATTACCGACCGACTGGTGCAGACCTGCAACCGATGGGCCGTGTCAGACGCGAGCGCAGCAGTCGACGTTATTAGTACCAATAACGGCGCGCGCGAATTTTTGCATTATGTAGTTGGTTTCATTACCCGTACCGCGGGAAGAGCCGGTGGTCTGGATCGCGTCCGGACCATACTTCTCTTTGATGTCGCTCAGACGACCGGCGACATAATCGAGCGCTTCATCCCAGGATACCGACTCCAGTTTGCCGCCGCGCTGGCGGCGGATCATCGGGGTTTTCAGGCGGGGCGTCAGAATCTGGGTATCGTTAATAAAATCCCAGCCGTAGTAGCCTTTCAGGCAGAGAGTGCCCTGATTGGTCTTGCCCTGCGCTGCCTCCGCCCGAACGATTTTGCCGTTATCGACCACCAGGTGAATCTTGCAACCTGAGGCGCAATACGGGCAAACCGTGACGACTTTTTTCATCACTTTCGCTCCAGTTAAGAATATCGCCCCCGATTATGCATCTTCTATGCCACAGTGTTGCTGGGGGTATTCACTGATATTACGGCGGATATTTGGTCAAAATACTGACGAAACGCAGGTCATCGTCAAAAGTGACGTGTCGAAAGGCGAGGGGGATGTGACCCCGGTTAAAAATCCGGCATTTATTCGCTGCATTTATCAATCGCAGCCAACAGAATGAGCCAGAATGAGCAAACGAAGCCTGGCGGAAGCGGACAATGAAACCTGCGATTCTGGTTGTGGATGACGATACGGCGGTGTGTTCACTGCTGGAAGACGTGCTCAACGAGCACGTCTTTACGGTCTATGCCTGCCATAACGGGCGCGATGCGGTAAACCTCTGTGCGCAGCATGCGGATATCGCGCTGGTGCTGCTAGACATGATGTTGCCAGATATCAACGGATTGCAGGTATTACAGCAGTTGCAAAAACTTCGCCCGTCGCTGCCGGTGGTGATGTTGACCGGGCTTGGCAGCGAATCAGATGTGGTGGTCGGGCTGGAAATGGGTGCCGATGATTACATTGGCAAGCCGTTCAACGCGCGCGTGCTGGTGGCGCGCGTCAAAGCCGTATTGCGGCGTACCGGCGTGCTGGCGGCGGAAGTGACCGCAATAAAAACGCCGGGGTTTGTCTTTAACGGCTGGCATCTCGATCCCGAACGTTGTGAGTTGTTTAACCCGCAGCAGCAGAGTGTTGGCCTTACACAGGGGGAATACAGTTTATTGCTGGCGCTGGTGCAAAACGCGCGTCGGGTACTGAATCGCGAACAGTTGCTGGAGCTAACGCACAGCGAAAGCGTCGATGTGTTTGACCGCACCATTGACGTGTTGATTATGCGCCTGCGCCGCAAAATCGAAATCAATCCCCACCAACCCGCGTTGATCAAAACCTTGCGCGGGCTTGGCTACGTGTTTGCCGCAGACGTTTCTCACGGCGATAAAGCTGCCTGAGTTTCAGCACTCTTGTAATAACGCATCCAGCGTTTTCGCGCCGTCAATGGCGTTGGCGCACAGCAGGCTGGCGCGGGCGCAGGCATGCGCGAGCAGGATGCTTTTTTGCAGCGACCAGCTTTCGTGGCAACCATATAAAAACCCGGCGCAAAAGGCATCTCCCGCTCCCACGCTGCCAATAATTTCGGCCTGGCTCAACATCCGCGAAGGCACCCAACTGCCCGTTTCGCCGGGTGCTGCACCCCAGGCACCTTCCGGACAGTGAATCACTACTCGCTGTTTTACGCCCGCCGCCAGCAGTTTTGCTGCTGCGAGGGCGATATTGTCGATATGCGGCCCGTCGTCGGCAGTGCGCATCGGCAGTCCGCTGAATTCGCCCGCTTCCAGTTCGTTGATCACCAGGTAGTCGAGATGCGGCAAGCAGGGGAGCACCAGCGGCTGATAACGCGGATCGCCCTTGCGCGACACTAAATCCAGCGACGTTTCAAAACCCTGTTCGCGCATTTGCGCCAGCAGGCGTGCGCTGCGGGTGCCAAATTCATCATCTGCTTTATCAAGGCTATCGAGCAGCAGCAAATAACCGAGATGGAAAATCTTCAGGCTGCCATCCAGCCCGTCAAAGGCCGACAGATCCAGCAGACGGTTCGCACCCGGCGAGTGGAAAAAGGTGCGCTGCCCGGAAGGATCGGTCATCACCTGTGACATGGATGTTGGTGCAGAAGTCGTGCGCTGCACATGCTGGCGGTTGACGTGGTACTGCTCCAGCATCGCCAGAACATAGTCGCCGTCGCTGTCTTCTCCCACCAACCCAACTGCCTGCAACGGTAAACCAACGTGCATTTTTGCCAGCGTCAGCAACACATTCAGCGGCGCACCGCCGGTGGAGCGTTCGCTGTGGGTGATTTCCGCCAGCCAGCCGCGCTCCGGCCACTGCACAATCTGGTGGACATGATCGACCAGCATATTTCCGGCGGCGATAACCCCTTTACGTTCCATCACAGTTGCCCCGCGCTGCCAAAGATGCGCATCTGCCCGGCGACGGTATCGGTAATGGCTTCTTCAACACTGAGCAATAGCTGCGCGAACTCATCGTACAGCGGCTGGCGGTTGCCCATGCGCTGCTCAATGGCGCCCAGCGCGGCTTGCGACATGCCGGTGTAGAAATTGATCTTATGAATGCCGAGCGAGATAGCGCGGCGGAAATCCTCATCGCTAATGCCGGAGCCGCCATGCAGCACCAGCGGTAGGCCGGTTTGCTGGCGAATGGCGTCAAGGCGTTCAAAATCGAGTTTCGGTTCGCCTTTGTACTTGCCGTGTGCGTTACCGATGGCGACCGCCAGCGTATCGATGCCGGTGCGATCCACAAAATCACGTGCCAGCGCCGGATCGGTGAAACAGGCTTCATCAGCGTGGCCATATAATGCACCGCCTTCATCGCCGCCCACCGCGCCCAGCTCGGCTTCAACGGAAACGCCCACCGCGTGGCACATCTTCACCACTTCCCGCGTCTGGCGAATATTCTCTTCGTACTCCAGCGTAGAGCCATCAAACATCACCGAGCTAAAGCCGAGCCGCAAGGCACGCACCACGGACTCAAAGTGCAAGCCGTGGTCGAGATTTAATACCACCGGGATCTCACTGCGGGCGGCTTCGAATTTCACCGCTTCAACCAACGAATCCAGCGAGATGTATTTAAAATGCACTTCGGCGATATTGATGATAAAGGGCGATCGCTCCTGTTTCGCGGCGGCGAACAGCGCGCGTAAAAAGTGGGAGTCGAGCACGTTGAACGCGCCTAAAGCGTAGTGATGCTCGCGGGCGTGCGCCAGGCCTTCGGCAAGAGAAATCAGCGACATAGCAATCTCCTTTAGCTTAGAAACAGAGGATACTCGTTACACAACACCAGCAGCGCCGGTTCGTCTTCCAGAACGTTGTTGTAGCGATCCATGGTGTGCAGGAAGTGGTTGTCATGTTCGTCATCGTTAACCGATGAAACCTCCCCGACCAGCACATCGCCAAAGCCTGGCTCGCCCCAGAAGCTGTGATACAGCCCCGGTGGCAGGCAAATACTTTCCCCTGGTGAGAGGCGCAGCTGGCTGCCCGCCGCGTGTGTCTGAATGCAGCCATCAATGACCACGGTAACGTCGGTATTCAGCGTCTCGTCATTCGCCCCGGCGTTCCACAGTTCAATAATTAAATTGCCGCCGCCGCGATTAATGATGTCCTCGCGCTTGCGCCAGTGAAAATGCATCGGTGTCACCTGCGCGTCGCGCACATGCATGATCTTTTCCGCATAGCATTTTTCATAGGGCGCGCCGTTGGGCGAGCCGTTACGCAGCGTAAATAGCGTCAGTCCCTGGGCGTAGAAGTTCTCACTGCCGAAGGCGGTGACATCCCAGCCTAACTTCAGATCAAACACTTCGCGCCAGGCCTCTCTGTCCAGCTGTTTCCATTTGGCTGGCGGAAAGCTGGCAAAAGGAGGCAGATGCACATCGTGCATCGAGAAGAACTGCCGCGTATGGCCGAGAATCTCATTAATGGCGGAGCGTTTCATGGTATCCCCTGTGTTGGCACTCCCTCTCCCTTGCGGGAGAGGGATAAACCGTTATTTCACCGTCCAGCCTTTGTAGCTCCCGACATTCTGTTTATCGATCATGGTCACCGGGATCAGCACCGGCGCTTTTGGCGCCGCTTTGCCTTGCAGGATGTCATAACCAATTTCCACCGCACGGGCGGCCATCACTTGCGGATCCTGCGCCGGGGTGGCGACAAACAGCGAGTTCTTGCGTTTCAGCGCCTCTTCACCGTCCGGGCTGCCATCGACGCCAACAATAAAGAACTCTTTACGTTGTGCCTGTTTGGCGGCCAGATCGGCACCGATCGCCGTCGGATCGTTAATCGCAAATACCCCGTCGATTTTCGGGTTAGCAGCCAGTAATGAAGTCATCACTTCCAGCCCGCCTTCACGGCTGCCTTTGGCGTTTTGGTTATCGGAAAGCACCTTGATGTCCGGGTGGCGTTTAAACTCGGTCTGGCAACCTTCAACACGGTTCTGCACGGCGGAAACCGGTGGCCCGTTGATGATCACCACGTTGCCTTTGCCTTTCAGACGATCGGTGATGTATTTACACGCCATTTCGCCTGCCTGGGTGTTATCGGAAGTGATGGTGGCGTCAGCGCCTTCCGCCGCCACGTCAACCGCTACGACGACGATCCCGGCGTCTTTCGCCCGCTTCACCGCCGGGCCGATGCCTTTTGAATCTGCGGCGTTGAGGATGATCATGTCGACTTTGGCGGCGATAAAGTTATCGATCTGCGCCACTTGCTGACCCAGGTCGTAGCCGCTGGAAACCAGCGTCACTTTGACCTTATCGCCCGCCAGTTTGCGCGCTTCCAGTTCTGCCCCTTTCGTGATTTGCACGAAGAAGGGGTTCGCCAGATCGCCCACCGTGACGCCGATGGACTTCAGTTCTTTGGCCTGCGCGAACGGGGCGCTGGCCAGCAGAGCACCCGCGCAGAGCGCAGTGACAAGAGGTTTAAGACGCATGCTGTAATCCTCGCTTATGTTGCTGTTTTGTAGGGTATTGTTATGCTGCCTGATGATGCCGGGTACGGTATTTGTCGATCAGCACCGCTATGATGATCACCGCCCCTTTGATCACCAATTGCCAGAAGTAGGAGACGCCCATCAGCGTCATCCCGTTATTTAAGGTGGCGATAATGAGCGCCCCCACCAGCGTGCCGGTGATGGTGCCAATCCCGCCGACAAAGCTGGTGCCGCCGAGGATCACTGCCGCGATGGCGTCCAGCTCATAGCCCATGCCGAGGTTGCCGTTGGCGCTGTACAAGCGCGAGGCGCTCATTACCCCGCCAAGACCGGAGAGCAACCCGCTCATGCCATAGACGAACAGTAAAACCAGCCACACTTTGATGCCGGTCAGGCGTGCGGCCTGCATATTGCCGCCGACCGCGTAAATATGAACGCCAAGCGTGGTGCGGCGCAGAATGAACCAGCACACCGCGATCACCGCGAGTGCGATCACCACCAGCCACGGCACCGGGCCGAGGTAGTTATTGCCGATCCATTCAAAACTGATGTCGGAGTTAATCACCGTGGTGCCATCGGCCAGCAGATAGGCCGCACCGCGCAGCGCGGTATAAGTGCCGAGTGTGACAATAAACGGCGGTAACCCGGCAAACGCGACCAGCACACCGTTAAATAACCCCAGCACCAGGCCAAGCATTAGCGCCGCCGGAACCGACAGCATGGAAAGCTCCGGCATTAACGACACCACCATTGCCGCCACCGCCGTGGTGCCAAGAATCGAACCGACAGAGAGGTCGATACCGCCGGTCAGAATGATGAAGGTCATCCCCGCCGCCAGCACGATATTGATCGACGCCTGGCGGGTAATGTTCAGCAAATTGCTTTCGGTAAAGAAGTTCGGCGTGATAAAGCCAAACACGGCGACAATGAGGATCAAAATCGGCAAGATGCCGACCGTTTGCATCAGATCGCCCATCAACATTTTTTTGGCGGAGGCCGATTTGGCGACCTCGGTGGCTGTATTTTCTTTGGAATCAGTCATGGTGTACCGCCGGGTGTAGGGATTCGTTAACGCCGGTCGCCAGCGTCATGATGTTTTCCTGGGTGATGTCGCCGTTGAGTAACTCTCCGGCAATCTCGCCTTCGCGCATGACATACACGCGATCGCTCATGCCGACCACTTCCGGTAACTCACTGGAGATCATCAGGATCGCCACGCCTTTGCGCGCCATCTGGTTCATGATCCGGTAGATCTCGCTTTTCGCGCCGACATCGACACCGCGCGTTGGCTCATCAAGGATCAAAATTCGCGGGCCAATCGCCACCCAGCGCGAGATCAGCAGTTTTTGTTGGTTGCCGCCGGAGAGCCCGCCCGCCCGGACTTGCGCGTGCGGTACGCGGATGTTGAGCAGCTTGATGGCATCATCGGAGATCGACTGCGCTTTCTTGCGATCGAGCATTCCCCAGGCAGCATCGCGCTCAAGCGTCGCCATGGTGATGTTCTCCTGCGCCGCCAGTTCGAGAAACAGCCCTTGTTCTTTGCGGTTTTCGGTCAAAAAACCAATGCCCAAATCAATGGCAGCGCGCGGGGAGTGGATCACCACCGGTTCGCCATCGACTTCGATCATGCCGCCGGTGGCTTTGCGCACGCCAAAGATCAACTGCGCCAGTTCCGATCGCCCCGCACCAACCAGCCCGGCAAGGCCGACGATCTCCCCGGCGCGGACATGCAAACTGACCGGCCGGATCTTTTCGTTATCAGTCAGGTTGTGAATGTTCAACCGCGGGTTGCCGAGCGGAATGTCTCGCTCTTTGTTAAACAGATCGCTGAGCGGCCGCCCGACCATCATGCGAACCAGTTCGGAGGCGTTGAGTTGGTCGCGGGTCAGGCTGCCGACGTATTGCCCGTCGCGCAGTACGCTGACGCGATCGGAAAGCTCATACACTTCCGCCATGCGGTGGCTGATGTAAATAATCGCCATGCCTTGATCGCGCAGGCGCAGGATCAGTTCGAACAGGCGGTGAGTTTCACGCGAGGAGAGGGCGGCGGTGGGTTCATCCATCACCAGGATGCGGCTGTTGCGATGCAATGCGCGGGCGATCTCCACCTGCTGTTGCTCGGCGATGGTTAACGTCATCACCCGGTCGGTGGCTTTAAAATTTGCGCCAAGGCGATCGATCACCGCCTGCGCTTGTGCCGCCATCTCTTTGCGCTGTACCAGACCGCCGCGGGCGATTTCGCTACCGAGAAAAATGTTTTCGGCGACGGTAAGATTGGGCGCGAGCTGCATCTCCTGGTAAATCAAAGTGATGCCCGCCGCCAGCGCGTCTTTCGGGCCTTTTATCGTATAGGGCTGGCTGTCAATCAGGATCTCGCCGCTGGTGGCGCTGTAAGCCCCAGCAAGGATTTTCATTAACGTACTTTTGCCCGCGCCGTTTTCCCCCATCAGCGCGTGGATCTCGCCGGGCCAGACCGTCAGGTCCACCCCTTTGAGCGCGTAAAACTTGCCAAACGCTTTGGCAATGTTGCGCATCTCCAGAACGGGCGTTGTGCTCATGTCAGGCTCCTCGGAAGGACGATATCCGCACTTCATCACACGTTCGTAAATGCACAATGTCAGAAGCTGTTCATATTTGTCATAGTGACGCCACGCAACCGCGTTGAGCCTCTTGTGGAGCCACTATGCCGTATCGCGCGAATTCGTTTTTTTCCAGCGCCCGTGGGCGGCTGCTGTTTTTCAATGTGTTAGTGGTGGCGGTGACCTTAATGGTGTGCGGCGTGGCGGTGTTCGGCTTTCGTCATGCCAGCCAGATTCAGGAACAGGTGCAGCAGCAGACACTGGACGATATGACCGGCAGCATGAACCTGGCGCGCGATACCGCCAATGTCGCCACGGCGGCGGTGCGTTTGTCGCAGGTGGTGGGGGCGCTGGAGTACAAAGGCGAAGCTGAGCGGCTGAAAGCGATGCAAAGTGCGCTGCAACACTCGCTTAACCAACTGGCGAATGCGCCACTGGCGAAGCTGGAACCGCAACTGGTGGCGCAGATTACCCGGCGCAGCCATGAGCTACAGCAAAGCGTCACCGAAATGCTGCAACGCGGGCAGCGCCGTCACCTGGAGCGCAACGCGCTGCTCAGCTCGCTCTACCAAAGCCAAAGCTACCTGCGTCATTTACAGGAGATAAATACGCGGGAAGGGGGAAATATCCCCGACAGTCGCCTGCTGGAAGAGATGGACCGGCTCATCGTTGCCGCCATTCAAACACCTTCTCCGCGCCCAACCATCAAGCAGCTGTCTGAGGTGATGGCAGAACTCCCGTTGCAAAGCACCAGCCCGGTAGTGGCGTTTATCCTGCCTGATTTCAGCGCCGAGTTGCGCAAACTGGAGCCGCTGTCGCTGCAACTGGAAGAGAGCGATCTGGCGATCAGCTGGTCGATGTTTCATATCAAAGCGCTGGTGGCGCTGCTCAACAGCGACATTAACCAGTATGTCTCGGAAGTGGCGAAAGCCTCTGAACTGCGCACCGCGCAGAGCCACCGGGAGATGCGATCCATCATTGCGTTTATCAGCATTTTCGCGCTGTTGGCGCTGGTGATCACCGGCTTTGCCGGGTGGTATATCTACCGTAACCTGGGGTCTAATTTAACCGCGATTTCGCGTGCGATGTCGCGACTGGCGCACGGTGAACAGGACGTTTCCGTGCCAGGTTTGCAGCGGCGGGACGAGCTGGGTGAACTGGCGCGTGCGTTTAACGTCTTTGCCCGTAACACCGCCTCGCTGGAGCACACCTCAAAGCTGCTGAAAGAGAAAAGTACGCAACTGGAAACCACTTTTCACGCCATGCGCGATGGCTTTGCCCTGTTTGATAATCAGGGCTGTCTGGTGGTGTGGAATCCGCAATATCCGCTGCTACTGGGATTAACCGCCGACGCGCTCCAGCGGGGCCAGCATTATCAGCGTTTACTGCATCAGGTGAGTGATTTACCCAGCCATGTGCAGGAGAATCTCGCCCGCCCGCTGCCAAAACCGCAGGAGTTGCGGCTGGCGGATGACCGCACCATTGAGCTGCGCTTCAGCCCGGTGCCAGGGCGCGGAATGGTCAACGTGGTACTGGACCGAACCGAGCGTAAAGGGCTGGAAGCCGAATTGTTGCACAGCCAGAAGATGAAAGCGGTCGGGCAGCTAACCGGCGGCCTGGCGCATGATTTTAATAATTTGCTGGCGGTGATCATCGGCAGCCTTGAACTGGTCGCACCCGGTTCGCCGGATGCGCCACGTATCACGCGGGCGCTGAAAGCCGCCGAGCGCGGGGCGTTGCTCACACAGCGCTTGCTGGCGTTTTCGCGTAAACAGTCGTTGCATCCGCACGCGGTTGAGATGCAACCGTTGCTGGAAAACCTTGGCGAGCTGATGCGCCATTCCCTGCCCGCCACATTGACGCTGGAGATTGAGGCGCAGAACCCGGCGTGGCCGGCGTGGATCGATGTCGGTCAACTGGAAAACGCCATCATCAATCTGGTGATGAACGCCCGCGATGCCATGGAAGGACAAAGCGGCGTTATCAAAGTGCGCACCTGGAACCAGCGCGTGACCCGCAGCGACGGACGCAAGCAGGATATGGTGGCGCTGGAAGTGGTGGATCACGGCTGCGGGATGTCGCAAGAGGTCAAAGCGCAGGTGTTTGAACCGTTCTTCACCACCAAGCAGACCGGCAGCGGTAGCGGGTTAGGGCTGTCGATGGTTTACGGCTTTGTCCGCCAGTCCGGCGGGCGAGTAGAGATTGAAAGCGCGCCAGGGCAAGGCACCACGGTGCGTTTGCAATTGCCGCGCGCGGCAGTGCAGGTGGTCAATCACCCCGAGCCAGATTTGGCGCAAGTGCGCGATACCCGCGACACGCTGATTCTGGTGCTGGAAGATGAAGCGGATGTGCGCCAGACGCTATGTGAACAGCTGCATGAGCTGGGGTATTTAACGCTGGAGGCCGAAAGCGGCGAGCAGGCGCTGCAACTGCTGAGCGCGTCGCCGGAGATTGGCGCGCTGATTAGCGACCTGATGTTGCCCGGTACGTTAAGCGGTGCGGAAGTGATTAACCTTGCGCGTCAGCACTACCCGCAACTGCCATTGTTGCTAATAAGCGGCCAGGATCTGCGCCCGGCGCATAACCCTGCTTTGCCGGATGTCGAGTTGCTGCGTAAACCGTTTACCCGCCTACAGCTCGCCCAGGCATTGCGGCGCATTGCGGCGTAGTGGATTTGAGATTCCTCCGCTACTCGGCGCATGAGTGGCTGAATTAACGTAAGCCTCGTCCCTATTTGAGGCTGGCCTTTATGAAACGTTACGCGAACGCGCTGGTGCTCGGCGCTCTCTTACTCAGTGGTCAGGTTGCCCACGCGGATATGATTGATGATGCGATTGGTAATATCCAGCGGGCGATTGGCGAAGCGTATAACCCGGATAGCCGCGATGACAGGCGCGATGACGACTATCAGAACCGCGACCAGCGCAGGCAGTATGACGACCGTTATCAGCAGCTTGAGGACCGGCGCCGTCAATTGGATGACCGCCAGCGCCAGCTCGATCGCGAGCGGCGCCAGCTGGAGGATGAGCAGCGCAGGCTGGAAGACGATGACTATCGCTAACGCGGCTACGCAGGGATGCGTAAGCCCAGACGCAGCGGAACAACATCTTCCAGCAGTGCGACCAGTTGCGGGTCCATAAAGTGATAGTGATCGGGAATATCCAGCACATAAACCGGTTTATGCTGCACCAGGCGACTGAAGTCTTCCAGAATCCGGCTTTTGTGATGCTCTTCCATGACGCAGATAACATCCGCCCAGGAGAGAATGGCGGGGGAGACGGTTTTTCTCGCCTGGCGCTGCGTGCCAGCGGAACGGGCATTTAGCCCCGGGTAGCGGCGAAAAACCTGCTCAGCTGTGGGGCTGCGCCATTGGTTTCGGCTACAAATAAAAAGCACATTCATGGCAAGCTCAATACTCTGTCAAAGCCGCGATGTGCTAATAACTACCAGGTCACACGCGGGTAAGTAAGACCCCGTTGCGTTATGCGCAACAACTTTTTTGCTTCGAGTCTGTACGCTTAATCCCTCAAACGACCTCTTTACAGGCTGCGTCTGCTTATTCCGCTTCCACCGGAAAAGATGCGACGAATATATCCATATTGTGCGGTCTAATCCAGCACAATCCGCATGCCATCATACCCTGCTTCAATTCCCGTCGGCAGCGGGTTTTTCATCATCCATTGATCAAAGACATGACTGATATGCGTTAGGATAACTCTTGGGCAGCCAATCACCTCATTCAGGGCGATAACCGTGTTCAAATCGCAGTGATTTTTCGGCGTTTGCGCACGCGGTTCATAAGAACAATCTATCACCACGACTTGCGGATGATTATTGAGCAAAAATTTCAGCGTCTTGTCCGGCAACCCGCCGGTATCCGACAGCCACGCCACCCGGCTGTGCGCCGATTCGAACAAATAGCCAAAGGTGAGTTTCGAATGGTTCAGCGGCAGCGGCGTCACCTGTAAACCTTGCAAATCAAACACCACAAACGGTTCAACGGTATGGCTGAAATCGAGCAGGCCGGGGTGCTTAAACAGATCGTCGCAACCCTGTTCATCCGGCGGGCCATAGACCGGGATTTTATCGCCCACGCCCCAGCGCAATGGGAACAGCCCCTGCACATGATCCATGTGATAGTGGGTTAGCAGGAATTGCTGAAAGTGACCGGCGGGGAAGTTATCCATCAGATCGGGAATACCGGCGTCGAGCAGCGTCACCGCGTCGTTAAATTTGACTACTGCGCTGCAGGGCCTGCGGCGATAGGCTTCGTTTTGACGGGCGCGGCTGCAGGCGGCGCAGTCGCAACCAAAAGCCGGCACCAGTTGTGCGCCGCCGGTGCCGGTAAGGGTAATTGTCAGGCTCATAGCGCCTCGCTTTCACGGTGGAGTCAACGTAACCGGCGCAGCAATGCTACGCCGACATCATTACGCGCTTTTCCCTTGTTGCGCACGAATCAGCATGACCAGTCCTTCTACTGACTGTAGCAAACTGCCGTCGTTATTCAGTGTCAGGCAGTTGCCAGGCTGGTAACGCGCCGCACGTTCCAGCCGCGCTTCAATCTCTGTGGCGCTCTCTCGCCCCCGTTTTTCCAGACGCTGGCGCAAAATGTCTGGTGAAACCTGCACGTACACCGGCATTAGCACTTCGCCATATTGCGTTTGCGCCTGTTGCAGATGCCCGCGCGAACCGTTTACCACCACATCAAACCCGGCCTGTAGCCAGAGATCAATCTCTGCGCCAATGCCGTAATAAAAGTCGTTGGCATGCCAGCTCAGCGTAAACAGATGCTGCTCGTCGCGAGTGAAAAACTCCTTCTCACTCAATGCGATATGGTTCTCGCTCCCGGCGCTGGCCGGGCGGGTGATGTAGCGGTGCGCAACCAGTAATTGCGGGTGTTCCCGCTGGCGCAGCGCCGCCAGCAGCGAGTCTTTGCCCGCGCCGGACGGCCCCATTAACCAGATCAGTCTGCCCATCAGAACACCCTTTTCCCCTCACGCCAGACATGATCAATGCGTACGTGGTCGCCTTTGTGGTGTGCCAGCACCAGATCCGCCCGCTTCCCTTCGGCGATCACGCCACGATCGTTAAGATTCAGCGCCTGTGCCGGGTTTTTGGTCACCAGGTGAACCGCTTTCTCCAGGCTGAAATCATTCTCTTCATCGCTGGCCACGCGAAACACCGCATCCAGCAGGCTGGCCGGGTAGTAGTCGGACGATAAAATATCCAGCATGCCAAGTTGCGCCAGTTTGTGTGCCGCCACGTTGCCGGAATGGGAACCGCCGCGCACGATATTGGGCGCGCCCATCAGCACACTTAATCCATGGTCACGCGAGGCTTCCGCCGCCGCGAAAGTGGTCGGGAATTCGGCAATCACGCTGCCTAACTGGTGCGATTCGACAACGTGCTCGCGCGTGGCGTCATCATGGCTGGCAAGCGGCAGGTTGCGCGCGTTGCATATTGCGGCGATGGCTAACCGGTTGGGCTGCGACCACTGCGCGGCGAGCGCCAGTTGCTCCTGTTCAAAGTGATCCATCTGCTCATCGGTGAGGTGATATTTGCCCTGATAATATTCACGATACTTCTCATAGCTGGCGTACTGGCGCTGTCCCGGTGAGTGGTCCATCAGCGACACCAGCGCAACGGGCTCGCGGCCAACCAGTTTTTCAAACAGTGGCAGAGTGGTGTGATGCGGCAGTTCACAGCGCAGATGCAGGCGATGCTCCGCGCGATTCAACCCGCGTTTTTGCGAATCCTCCACGGCGTTGATCATCTTTTCCAGATTTTCCAGCCGGTCGCCGCCGTCGCGCACATCGCCAATGGCTACCGCATCCAGCACTGTCGTAATCCCGCTGGCAACCATCAGTGCGTCGTGGCTGCTCATCGCGGAATGGGCGGGCCAGTCCACTTTCGGGCGTGGGGTGAAAAACTTATCCAGGTTATCCGTATGCAGTTCAATAAGCCCCGGCATCAGCCAGCCGCCATCGCCATCATGCGCACCGGGCTGGCGGCTTTGGGTTTCGGCAAAAGCACGAATCACGCCGTCACGAACTTCCAGCGAGCCGCTGATCACCTCATCTTCGAGGATCAGTTTTACATTATTGATAATCATGCGGAGATCCCCATCGGGTAGAGGCGGTCGGCGACATGTTCCCGGACTGCGCCATCATGAAAGATGCCGACAATCGCTGCGCCGCGCGCTTTCGCCAGCGCGATCAGTTCAACGACGGCGGCGCTGTTTTTCTCATCCAGCGAAGCGGTAGGTTCATCGAGCAGCAAAATCGGGTAGTCGACGATAAACCCGCGCGCAATATTGACGCGCTGCTGCTCACCGCCGGAAAAGGTCGCGGGAGCGAGGTGCCACAAGCGTTCCGGCACATTCAGCCGGGTGAGCAGTTCACCCGCTTTTTGCGCGCACTGTTCGCGGGCAATACCCTGCTCCAGCAGTGGTTGCATTACCACATCCAGCGCGCTAACGCGGGGAATAACGCGTAAAAACTGGCTGACCCAGCCAATGGTGTGGCGGCGCACTTCCAGCACTTTACGCGCCGGAGCCTGTACCAAATCCACCCATTCGTCGCCGTGTTTGACATGAATATGCCCGGCATCGGGCAGGTAGTTGGCATATAGCGAGCGCAGCAGGGTCGATTTCCCACTCCCGGAATGACCGTGCAGCACGACGCATTCACCGGCCTCGACGCTGAGCGATGTCTCGCGCAGCACCGGCAGGCGCACACCGTTTTGATGATGCAGGACAAAGGTCTTGCTGACATTTTCCACACGCAAAACAGTCATCATCCACTCCTTAATTTTGCAATACCGAGGAGACCAGCAATTGGGTGTAAGGGTGGTGCGGATCGTCGAGCACCCGATCGGTTAACCCACTTTCCACCACCTGACCTTGTTTCATCACCAGCAAGCGGTTTGCCAGCAGCCGCGCGACGCCCAAATCATGGGTCACCATCACCACGGCAAGGTTCATCTCCACCACCAGGCCGCGCAGCAGGTCGAGCAAACGCGCCTGTACTGAAACATCCAGCCCGCCGGTGGGCTCATCCATAAACACCAGTTTCGGGCGAGTGACCAGGTTACGGGCGATTTGCAGGCGCTGCTGCATGCCGCCGGAAAAGGTGGTCGGCAGGTCGTCAATGCGCGAGGGTGGGATCTCAACATCGCTGAGCCACTGCTCGGCGCGGCCACGGATATCGCCGTAATGTCGCGCCCCTGTTGCCATCAGACGTTCGCCGATATTGCCACCGGCGGAAACCTGGCGGCGCAGACCATCCAGCGGATGCTGATGTACCACGCCCCACTCGGTGCGCAGCAAGCGGCGGCGTTCGGCTTCGCTCATCGCATAGAGATCGCGCGCCTGGTAAGTGATGGTGCCGTGCTGGGGCACCAGGCGCGCCGAAATGGCATTCAGCAGCGTGGTTTTACCAGAGCCAGACTCACCGACAATGCCCAGCACTTCGCCCGGCCACAAATCGAAAGAGACATCCTGAAAACCCTTGCCTGGCGCATAAAGATGGGAAAGGTGATTCACCGAAAGCAGCGGTTGGGTCATTTGCGTAAAGCCTCGCTCTGTTGGCGGCAATAATCGGTGTCGGAGCAGACGAACATGCGCGTGCCGGTATCATCCAGCACCACTTCATCGAGATAGCTGTGGATTGAACCGCAAATGGCGCACGGCTGATCCCACTTTTGCGGCGCGAAGGGGTAATCCTCAAAATCGAGGCTCACCACCTGTGTGTAGGGCGGCACGGCGTAAATACGCTTTTCACGCCCGGCACCAAACAGTTGCAGGGCGGGCATCATGTGCATTTTCGGGTTATCGAACGCCGGGATTGGCGACGGGTCCATCACGTAGCGCTCGTTTACTTTTACCGGCCATGCATAGCGAGTGGTGAAGTTGCCAAAACGCGCAATGTCCTCATACAGCTTCACCTGCATCACGCCGTACTCTTCCAGCGCGTGCATGGTGCGGGTTTCTGTCTCACGCGGCTCGATAAAGCGCAGCGGCTCCGGGATCGGCACCTGGTAAATCAAAATCTGGTCTTCTTTGAGCGGCGTTTCGGGAATGCGGTGGCGTGTTTGAATCAGCGTGGCGTCGGCGGTGCACTCGGTGGTTTCCACGCCAGTAACGCGGGTAAAGAACTGGCGGATTGAGACGGCGTTGGTGGTATCGTCCGCGCCCTGGTCGATCACTTTCAGCACGTCATCTTCGCCAATCACGCTGGCGGTGAGCTGAATGCCGCCGGTGCCCCAGCCATAGGGCATCGGCATTTCGCGCCCGCCAAACGGCACCTGGTAACCGGGGATCGCCACCGCTTTGAGCAGCGCGCGGCGGATCATGCGTTTGGTTTGCTCATCAAGAAAAGCAAAGTTGTAACCGGTCAGCGCGTTAGCCACGGCGTTTCTCCTGTTGCAGTTGTCTGAGCAAATCCAGTTCCGCCTGGAAATCAACGTAGTGGGGGAGTTTCAGGTGCGAGACAAAGCCCGCCGCTTCAACGTTATCCGCGTGCGCCAGCACAAACTCTTCGTCCTGCGCCGGGCTTTTAATCGGCTCGCCGTAGTCAGCGGCTTGCAGAGCACGGTCCACCAGCGCCATCGCCATCGCTTTGCGCTCGCTCATGCCGAACACCAGCCCGTAGCCGCGGGTAAAGTGGGGTGGTTCATCCTGCGGTGCGATAAAGCCATTGACCATTTCGCATTCGGTTATCAGCAGTTCGCCGACGTTTACCGCAAAACCCAGCTCTTCTGGCACAATTTCCACATCGATGTAGCCACTGCGGATCTCGCCGGCGAACGGGTGGTTGCGACCGTAGCCGCGCTGGGTAGAGTAAGCGAGCGCCAGCAAGTAACCCTCGTCGCCGCGCGCCAGTTGTTGCAAACGCGAAGAGCGCGAACAGGGGTAAACCGGGGGATTACGGGTAATGTCGTCCGGGATTGCGCCGCTATCTTCTTCGGCTTTTGCCAGCCCTTCATTAACCAGCAAACTGAAAACATGCGGTGCGGCGTCCTGCTGCTCTTCGCGCGTGGTGAGCGTCGGCGTTTCACCTTCGGCGAGCAGGGTAAAATCGAGCAGGCGATGGGTGTAATCGTAAGTGGGGCCAAGTAATTGGCCGCCGGGAATATCTTTGTAAACCGCCGAGATGCGGCGTTCTAAACGCATTTTCGCGCTGTCGATGGGTTCGCTCACGGCCAGGCGCGGCAGCGTGGTGCGGTAAGCACGCAGCAGAAAGATGGCTTCGACGTTATCGCCGCTCGCCTGTTTTAACGCCAGCGCTGCCAGTTCCCGATCGGCAATGCCTCCTTCGGTCATTACGCGATCGACCGCCAGGTGCAACTGGTCGGCGATTTGCGCAACACTCAGCTCCGCTAACTCCGCGTCGCCACGGCGTTTATGCTCCTGCAGCGCGTGGGCAGCGGCGATGGCTTTTTCGCCCCCCTTGACAGCAACGTACATCAGTACACCTCCACCAGCGTGGTTCTGGGTATTGCCAGCGCGCGTTCGCCGCAGGTCAGGATCACGTCGATGCCTGTCGGGAACGAATGCGGGCGGTCGGTAAACTCATCGGTAATGCACTCCGGCAACTGCGGGGCAATCATGCGTTCTTCCAGAATGCCCGGCCCGGTCAGGCGCAGCATGCGCCCGCCGCTCAGCGCCGGTAGCTGTAAAATCAGGGTCGCACTGCTTTCCGGGCTGATATCCGTGCCGCTCGGCAGCACGCTCAGTTGCTCGGCGCTCAGGGTGCTGTCGGCAATGGCGAACAGTGACTGTTGCGGTTGATCGACCAGCGGCGCATTGGTATGAAAGCGCAGGTTCTGGCGCACGATGTCGTTATCCACGGCGGCGGAAAGCCAAATTGGCGTGTCGTTATCGGCAAGTGTCAGCAATACGCTGGTGGTGGCCGGGTTGAGCGGCGGCCAGCCATGTTTTAACTGCGGCAGCGAGACAATCACGCCCGGCTCGCTCATGGCTTTTAACAGACGGCGAAAACAGTGTTGGGCATCGTGAACCGCCGAAGCGAAAGCGGGTTGTAAGGTCATGCGTTATCTCCGCGAACCAGCGTAAAGAAGTCGACCCGGCTGGCGTTGACTTCGGCCTGGCGCGCAGTGAGGCGCGCGGCGTGGTCCGCTTCCAGCGGGGTAATAAGGGTTTCCATTAACGTCTGGAAATATGAAGGATCCTGCAACAGCGCATCACAGACAGCGCAGCGTTCGGCGTGGCCTTTATCGCGCCCGAGCACCCAGCTAAAACCGAGCGTGCCGCACTCGAGGCGAACAACTGCCCGCGTTAACGTGGCGTCGCCGGGAAAGAAACGTTCACCGGTCGCGCCCATGCGTGCCTGGATCTGTACCAGGCCTGTCTGCGGGGCGCGCACCTGTTCATATTCCGGGGCGAGCCCGAGTGTGCGCATTCGGCCGCTCAGCATCTCCGGCGTGGAGTGCGCGAGTGCGGCCATCCAGCGCTGTCGGGTTGGCGTATCAAAATGCATTCAGTGCTCCATGGTGAATTCAATCATGTCGGCGCGGGTCAGGCTGACGGAGTATTCCGTCGCGTTGATTTCGCCTTCACGATGGTTAAGGGTGCGCACGCAGAGCAGCGGCGCCATATTGGGGATCTCCAGCCAGCGACTCTCTTTGACTTGTGCGCGGCGGGCGCTGATGCGTGTCTGGGTGCGTTTCAGGCTGACACCGGCCCGATCGCGTAAAAAATCATGCAGCGAACCGCTGTCAAATTGCTGCAACAGCGGCCACAACTGCATGTCGGAGAAATAGTGATCAATAAGGCACAGCGCCACGCCATTCACCCGGCGGCGAGTGCGCAGATGGATAACGTTGTCGCCCTCCTGAATACCTAACGCATCGGCGACGTGTTGAGACGCTGGGCGTAGCACCGCCAGCAGACGTTCGCTGGTGGGATGGCTGCCCTGATCGAGTAGGTTTTGGCTAAAGCGCGCCTGTGCATTGAGGGGGTAATCGAACGGGCGCATCAGCACCATCACGCCAACACCCTGGCGGCGCTGTACCCAGCCTTTTTCCACCAGTTGATCAATCGCGCGGCGTAATGTGTGGCGGTTAACCTCGAAACGCGTCGCCAGTTGCTGTTCGGCGGGTAGCCAGTCGCCGCAGCGATAGCTACTGCGCAGCTCCTGCTCTAACCTTGCGGCGATTTCCTGATAGCGCGTGGGGTAACTGGTCGGATGTCTGGACAAGTGCATGCTCATTGTAGCTCCGCGGGCCAGGTAAAAAGTGGTCTTATCGTGAAGCGCAAATGTTGCATTTGGGTTATACGATGATTGCGCGAGGATGAATCTTGGCGAATAAGAAAAACCGCAGGAAATAAAGAAGGAGCCATTGGCTCCTTCTTAAAGAGGGGATCAAGCGTTGGGTGGCGCTTTGGCGACATTCACCATCCAGGGAATACCGAATTTATCGGTCACCATGCCAAAGCCGTGCGCCCAAAACGTCTCCTGCCACGGCATAGTGATATGCCCGTCAGCGGCAAGCGCATCAAACCAGGCTTTGCCCTGCGCGAGATCCTGAGTGGCGAGGCTTAAGGTAAAACCGCTGTAATCCCCGCTGTTTTGCCGGCCATCGCTCATCATTATTTCGCTACCGGCAATGCGTAAATTCGCATGGGCAATATCATTATCGGCAAAAGCCTGGCCCGCGGCGCAACCTTCATCGTTATTGCTCTCTTGCGGGGACTTAGGCATTTCGCCAAATGTTATCTTATAGGTTAATTCGGCATGGAGTGCCTGTTGGTAAAACTCGATGGCCTGTTCGCACTGACCAGAAAAAGAGATGTAGGGATTGAGCGGCATAATCATTACCTCGGGTAACGAAATCTGCCATTAAGTGTAGGCGTTGCGGGAAAAAGTAAACCAGGCGGGAAGCAAAAACTTCCCGCCAAAACATCAATTCTTTTTAACAAATTCAGATTTGAGTTTCATTGGGCCAAAGCCGTCGATTTTACAATCAATATTATGATCGCCTTCGACCAGACGAATATTTTTTACCTTGGTGCCGATCTTCAACATTGAAGAACTGCCTTTTACTTTCAAGTCTTTAATTACGGTAACGCTATCACCGTCGGCTAAAAGATTACCGTTAGCATCTTTGACGATTAATTCATCTGCATCGTGAGCAGGTTCCGCATCGTTCCACTCGTGAGCGCATTCCGGGCAAATGAACATGCCATTATCTTCATAGGTGTATTCGGAATTACATTTTGGGCAGTGGGGAAGTTGCATAGAGAGTTCCTCGAAAGTACATACAGAGCGGGGTAAACCGCACAAAAGGCTCAGCGCCAGAAAGGCTGCGATTATACAGCAAAACCGTACAATTGCCGTTGTTATTATTTTTTTCAGAAAAAACATAAAAAGATGAAAGTAGTGACATAACCTGTCATTCGGTTAAGCGATGCTTATCCCTGAAACATGATGAGTAAATGCTTATGCCAGTTATTTAGATTATTTTCTGGTGGAAATTGCCAGCATTTACTAATTCAGATAAGGTGGCGTGTAGTATCTGGTGTTATTCGAACCCAAACTGTCATGCCTGCTACGCTGCCAGCAATGGCGGTAATTACCTCTCAAATTGGGTGGGTAAATAAATGATGATATATTCTGGTTGTTCCTGAAAATGAGCTAAGCTGAAACTCTCTGGTTTTTATCACCGGAGTTGCGCCGCTGTCATTTTTTGAGAAAAAAAATATATATTTTCCTGAGTATCATCAGGTATTTATCTTTTCGAAGATATTTTCCACACGTAATTATAAAAGCCGAAACTTCACTAATAAAACATTCCGGCTAAATAAAAGTAAGAAAATTTGCGTTAAGGAAAGACTTTTGACATGCACACACAAACAATTTTTGAATTAAGCCAGGAAGCAGAAAGACTGTTACAACTTTCCTTGCACAATCTCCAGGCTTTAAAAAAAATACCGACGGCGACGTTTGATGAGACGAACGCGACCGGTAAGGCGGAAAACGCCAATGTTTTGCCGTTGCATTTCAGCGCGCGTGGCGTTGAAGCGCAGCAGGCGACGCTGCATAACGAATTACGGAAAATTACCCGGCTGGAAATGGTGCTGGCAATTGTCGGTACCATGAAGGCAGGAAAGTCGACCACCATTAACGCGATTGTCGGCACAGAAGTGCTACCCAACCGCAATCGGCCGATGACCGCGCTGCCAACCCTCATTCGCCATACGCCGGGTCAGAAAGAGCCGGTGCTGCACTTTTCTCACGTGGGGCCCATTGACGCGCTTGCGCAACAGCTTCAGACGCGGCTCTTTAATTACAACCGTGAAAAGCTGGCGCAAAAAATTGAAATCGATAAAGACATGGCCGCGCTGTTGGATCGTATTGCGCAAGGCGATGCTTTTGATAAGCACTATCTGGGCGCAGAGCCGATCTTCCATTGCCTGAAGAGCCTGAATGATCTGGTACGCCTTTCCAAAGCGCTGGATGTGGACTTTCCTTTTTCCGCGTATGCGGCGATTGAACACATTCCGGTGATTGAGGTGGAGTTTGTGCATCTGGCCGGGCTGAATAATCAGCTGGGCCAACTGACACTGCTGGATACCCCAGGGCCGAATGAAGCCGGGCAGCCGCATCTGCAAAAAATGCTCAGCGAGCAACTTGCGCGCGCCTCGGCGGTGCTGGCGGTGATGGACTACACACAGCTTAAATCCATTTCTGATGAGGAAGTGCGCCGCGCAATCTCCTCTGTCGGCCGTTCGGTGCCGCTGTATGCGCTGGTGAATAAATTCGATCAGAAAGATCGCAACAGCGACGATGAAGAACAGGTCAAAGTGTTGATTTCCGGCACGTTAATGAAAGGAAACATCAACCCGGCACAGATTTTCCCGGTTTCATCAATGTGGGGTTATCTGGCGAACCGCGCCCGTCACGAACTGCAGCATCAGGGACGTTTGCCGGATCCGCAGGAACAGCGCTGGGTGCAGGACTTCGCCGAAGCCGCACTCGGACGCCGCTGGCGCCACACCGATTTGGACGATATTGAGCATATCCGCCACGCCGCCGATCTCTTGTGGGAAGATTCGTTATTTGAAAAACCCATTCGCACACTGCTGCATGCCGCACACGCTAACGCCTCGCTTTATGCGCTGCGTTCGGCGTCGCATAAATTGCTGAACTACACCCAAAGCGCCCGCGAGTACCTCGATTTTCGCTACCAGGGATTAACGGTGGCTTATGAAAAGCTGGAGCAAAATATTTCCCGGCTGGAAGAGGACATGGCGCTACTGCGTAGCTGCCAGGAGGGGGTGAGCGATGAAATTGAACACGAAGTGGAAGAGGCGCTCGCCGCAGCCGAGATCTATATCCATGGTCAACAATTTGAAATCACTGAGGCTATTGATGCCTGGTTCCATGATGGTCAGCTCATGACAATGGTCAGAGAAAGCCAGGCTGATTTACGTTTTGATGAACATTTCGCGCCGGGGCAACTGGTGCTGGAAAATGAAGGCCAGGCGCAGGTTGCGCTCAGTAAAATTCGCTCGGTGTGTGAGACGATTTTAGTCGCGGCGCAGGAGCGCATCAGCCGTGAGCTGGCGCAGCGTTTCGACGAACTGGAAAACACGCTGGCGCGCTCGTTGAACGATGCGATGCGCCCGATTGAGACGCGTATTAAAGAGGAACTTACGCATGCGGGTTTTCGTGCGCGTATCAGTTTTCCTGCTTTCCAGGCGAGCGCGCTCAACTTTAACGCCCGTTCGTTGTTTACCAATGTGATAGCGCCGCAAGATTTGCCCGCCGGGCAGGCGCCGCGCGGCGGTAGCGTGCGGGAAACCGTGTCGCGCTGGCTGAATAACCCCAGTTGGGGGTGGGACGATTATGTGGCAACGCGTACCCGCTATGTGATCGACCTTACGGCGTTAAATAAGAAACTTATCGACCATGTTGCTCATTTTTGTGAACAAATCCGTAAAGCTTTGAACGCGCAGGTCGATGTTTCTGTGACGGCGGGAATGGCGACATTTTTCGCCGAGTTCTCGTTAAGTCTCGCGGGACTACAGGAAAGTTTGCGTGACAGCCTGGCGATACGGCAGCAGAACGAATCGTCAGTGTTGGCGTTGCGCCAGCAGTTGCAGCACAGCATCAGTACGGCCAATTGGATCCATGAAGACGCACGCCTGTTACGCGATGATATTCAAACTCTCTTCGCGGCGGATCAACCATGAAAAATCAACTACTGGACGGGCCCGGACGCGTACTTGAGTGTATTCATCCGAAATTTATCGTGGATTTGGTGCAGGGTGTCGATGCGCCGCGCCAGACGCCGATTGTGCCCCAACAGCAGTTGTTCCGTGAGCGGCTGACGCAGGAAATCATGGCGCAAACGCAGCTGCGCCCGTGGGCGATGTCTGGCGTATTAAATGAGAACGATGCGCTGCGCCTGGGGCTGGCGGAAAAACTGGCCAGCATGCTTGATCCGGGGTATCTGGCATTAACGCGTATTACCGAGCGGCTGGCGACGTTGCAACAAGCGGAGCGCCGTCCTGCCAACGCGACACCTGGTGTGCAGCAGCAATATGACGAGCTGGTTGATCATTTTAGCCAACGCGCCGCGTGGAAAGAGAAAGCGCTGACTCAGCGCGGGCTGGCAGTACAGGCGGGGAACCATAGCGAACAAGTTTTTGTCCACTGGCGCGCCGGGAATTACAACGGCTGGTCGATGGCCGGGCGCTGCTACATCGCGCTGGAAGAGTTGCGCTGGGGGGCGTTTGGTGACGCCTGCCGTCTGGCGAATGAAGGTGTGGCGAAGATGCTGAAAGATAATCTGCGTGCCATGGCTACCGATTTTCTGGCGCAGGGTATTAATGCTTCTCCGGCGACCCGACATTTCTACCACCAATGGCTGGCGACACCCTCAACGCCAGGATTGATGGACTATAAAGATTTACTCGGCTGGCTTGGCGACTGGTGTGATGCTGAACGCCACCCGATCTGCTGGTCTGTCACCCAGAGCTGGCAAACAGTGGCGCTGGGCATGCCGCGACTCTGTTCAGCGACACGCATCGCGACGGCGATGGTGGATGAAGTATTTGGCGAGTAACCCGCTTTTACACCTGTAAACATTCGCCTTTTATATATAAAGATGGCATTGAGTAGCGGTGAAAGGGTTAGTCAAAACACGTAAGGTGCATTTTCTCCCCGTCATACGTGAGAGCATGTCAAAGCCAACATCTGTTGCTGATCGCGCGCGGCGGATGCGGTTTTCTACTGGCAACAAAAAAGCCCCTGACCGGGCTTTTTTGTTCGAACACCTTTAGTGTCCTGTCGATTCGACGGGGTTCTCCGCTTTTTCTTTCGCTTGCGGCACATCACCGAAGCGTTTCGCATACAGCGCGGTGATAATCGGCACCAGAATAGCCGTCACGATTACACTCGCAGCTACCAGTGCGGTTGCGGAGGCGGCAACCGGTTCGAACGCCGGGTTAATCTGCGCGATAATCACCGGGTTCGCCACCGCCGCGCCTGCCGCAGAAGAGGCCGCCACACCTGCCGTTCCGTTACCGCCGCCAATTACACGGTCGGCGATAATCAACGGAATACCGGTGATGATAATCACCGCAACGCCGAGGAAGATGCCCAGCAGGCCGGTTTGTATGATGACGCTCAGGTTGATGGTGTTACCCAGCGCGAAGCCGAAGAACGGGATCAGCACCGGCGTTGCTTTACTGAAGAAAGCGCGTAAATCGTGGTCAAGATTACCCAGCGCGAAACCAATCAGGAACGGTAGCACGGCGCCAACAAAGTGGTGTGGCTCAAAGGATGCCAGACCCGCGGAGCCAAGGATCACCATCGTCATCAGCGGGCCAGATTCCAGCGACATCAGCACGAACGCACCGGACTCCTCTTTGCTGCCGTACTGGTTCATCAGGCTCGCGTACAGGCCGCCGTTGGTCATATCCATGGCTGACACCAGCGCCAGCACGGAAAGCCCGGCGAAGAATCCGGTCTGGATGCCGGTATCCGGAATAAACGATGCGGCGATCATCGCCACTACCCAAGCGACGGCGATTTTGGTGAGCACCAGCGTGCCGGATTTACGTAAAACGGTGCCGGTAGCGCGTAAATCAATGGATGCGCCGATACAGAAAAACCACACGGCGAGAATGGGTACAGTGCCGGTAATCATTCCTTTTGTGAATGAGCCGAAATAAGCACCTGTATCCGGTGCCAGCGTATTCAAAATTGCGCCTAACAGCAGCGGTACCAGCATCATCCCGCCAGGAATGCGTTCTATCGTGGCCTTGATTTTCATAATAAATCCTCACTGCTCGTCATTACCATGAACGAGGAAAGCTAAAAATTAAAAGTGAATATTTTCAATTCATTAAAGAATTTCTTAGGCAGGGCATTCGCTATTGATTGCCGCTGGTTTCCGCATCATAAAGACATTGCATTGCACCGTGTTGCGGGTTTATGTCGCTATCATCTGATCAATGGAATATCTATTCAATAAGAATGAAACAATGTTTTAGTTACATTGATCACATATTTTTCGTAAAGATAATCTGAGGTTTGATTATTTATTTTTGCTGTAAATGAGTTGTGACGAAATATGTGGGATAAAGAAGTTAGATCATAATAACGTGGGTTATTACCGATGCTTTTTCAGCCCGCTTAGCATTAGATGTTTCTTATTCCCGGCGGTGAAAAAAGAGTGAAAACTGTGAGGAGGATTATTGCGGAGGAAAAGGGTGTGAATTTGATCACATTTTTAAACCCTGTTAGGGTAAAAAGGCCATTCACTGCCCGACAGGCGTCAACAGGTTCGGTTGTACAGGCTTTAAACAGCCCGTGTAAGTAAACCTGCTACGCTTGAACTGGAAGGCTGAAAAGCCATTTAAAACGCCTGGCAGGGAGAGTACGCCGGGCGGTTCAGGGCGAAAGTCTAAAGAGGAATAGATGCATGCTAAAAAGGAAAAAAATTAAGCCCATCACCTTGCGTGATGTGACCATTATTGATGATGGCAAGTTGCGTAAAGCGATTACTGCCGCATCGTTGGGTAATGCCATGGAGTGGTTTGATTTCGGCGTTTACGGCTTTGTGGCCTACGCCCTTGGTAAGGTGTTCTTCCCCGATGCAAACCCCAGCGTACAGATGATTGCCGCGCTTGGGACCTTCTCCGTTCCGTTCTTGATTCGTCCGTTAGGCGGCCTGTTCTTCGGCATGTTGGGCGATAAATACGGCCGACAAAAAATCCTCGCGATAACGATAGTGATCATGTCCGTCAGCACCTTCTGTATTGGTCTGATCCCGTCGTATGCCACCATTGGTATCTGGGCGCCGATTTTACTGCTGCTGTGTAAGATGGCGCAGGGCTTCTCGGTTGGGGGCGAATACACCGGGGCATCTATCTTTGTCGCCGAATACTCGCCGGATCGAAAACGCGGCTTTATGGGTAGCTGGCTGGACTTCGGTTCCATCGCCGGTTTTGTGCTCGGCGCGGGCGTAGTGGTTCTGCTTTCTACCATTGTCGGTGAGGATAACTTCCTCGACTGGGGCTGGCGTATCCCGTTCTTCCTGGCGCTGCCGCTGGGGTTAATTGGACTCTATCTGCGCCATGCGCTTGAAGAGACTCCGGCATTCCAGCAGCACGTCGACAAACTGGAGCAGGGCGATCGCCAGGGATTGCAGGAGGGGCCGAAAGTCTCGTTTAAAGAGATTGCGACTAAACACTGGCGCAGCCTGCTGACCTGTATTGGTCTGGTGATTTCCACCAACGTGACCTATTACATGCTGCTAACTTACATGCCAAGTTACCTGTCGCATAACCTGCACTATTCCGAAGATCACGGCGTGCTGATCATCATTGCTATCATGATTGGTATGTTGTTTGTACAGCCGGTGATGGGGCTGTTAAGCGACCGTTTTGGCCGTCGTCCGTTTGTCATTCTGGGTAGTATTGCGCTGTTTGTGCTGGCGATCCCGGCCTTCATTATGATTAACAGCAACATTATTGGCCTGATCTTCGCCGGTCTGCTGATGCTGGCGGTGGTGCTGAACTGCTTTACGGGGGTGATGGCGTCAACGTTACCGGCGATGTTCCCGACACATCTTCGCTACAGTGCGCTGGCGAGCGCGTTCAACATCTCTATCTTGATCGCCGGTCTGACGCCGACGCTGACAGCATGGCTGGTGGAAAGCTCGGCTAACCTGCTCATGCCTGCCTATTACTTGATGATTGTGGCGGTGATTGGCCTGATTACCGGCCTGACCATGAAAGAGACGGCGAACTTACCGCTGAAAGGGGCGACCCCGGCGGCGTCGGATTTGCAGGAAGCGCGGGAAATCTTGCAGGAGCATCACGATAACATTGAGCAAAAAATCGAAGACATCGATGAAGAGATCGCCCAGTTGCAGGAAAAGCGTACGCGCCTGGTGCAGCAACATCCAAAAATAAACGAGTAATGACTATCCCGGATGGCGCTGTCATCCGGGATTTTTTAACATCCCGCCGCAATATAATCCCCGTTCGCGCTTACCGGAATAACGGTTAAAAACAGCACCACTGCAAACAGAATCAGCGCCGCGCCACCGACAATTTTCAACGCCGGAACGAACCTGTGTAACGTGCTTGCTTCTCCGCCAAAAAACGCCGCCGTGCTGTTACGCGCATAACGCACCGCCAGCGACAACCCGGCGATCGACAGCGCAGTGCCGGTGGCCATGGTCATCACCGCAGCAATGCCCCAAGTTACGATGCCGAGTGCATTGGCGAAGAGCAAAATCATGATCGCACCGCTGCATGGACGCGCGCCGATAGCGAGGATCACGCCGAGACGCGTTTTCCAGTCGCCTTGCGTGCTAACGCCAACGCCGTGGTGGCCACAACCACAATGAGCGTCGTGCTGATGCGCGGGGGTAAGCGAGCGGATTGCCAGCTTGCGCGGCTTCAGGCTTTTCAGGGCGTTCCAGACGACAAACGCACCAAAACCGCCAATCATCACCGCGCTTATTTTCTCAACGTACCAGCGACTTTCACTGAGATCGCCTGCGGCAAGGTTGAAACCGACCGCCAGAATAAAGACGAACAAAATGGCGCTGACGCCTTGCATCAGGCTGCCCAGCACGGGAATGACCCGCGCCGCGGTCTGGCTTTCGTTGTTGGTGCTAAGCCAGGCGGTAACGATAAATTTGCCGTGACCAGGGCCAATAGCGTGCAGCACGCCATAAAAGAAAGCGCCGGTGAGCAGCCATAAACCGCCGCTGTACTGGTGGTTGTTCAGTTGCAGCAAATACATCACCAGATAGCGGTGCAGGGTGATTTGCGTTGCCAGGCACCATTGCAAAAAGGCCGCCCAGTGCGCATGTAATGTGAAGGCGACAGCCAGTACCACCGCCAGCAGGATAACGGCGGCGGGCAAGCGCCAGTCGCGGGTGAGAAGTTGCGTGGTCATAAGTGTGTGGGCGTTGGGGGTAATGCCCGGAGTATAGGCGGCGAACACCGTTGGCTCCAGTCTTCGCCGCAATTTGTCTTAGGCGTTGAGCAGCCGTTTGTTCCAGCGTCCCAGTAACAGCACCGTAGTCAGCGCGCCAAGCAGGGCACAGAACATATCCGACTGGGTATCCCAGGGATCGCCCTGGGTGCCGAGAAACTCGTCCGCGCCCTGGCCCATTGCCAGCGCCGCCCACCACTCAATTAATTCGTAGGTGGCACTAATCGCCAGCGCAATGCAGCAGACGATAAAATCGAGCATCTTCCCGCCCCGCACATATTGCCCGCGCAGGAGAATTTCTCTGGCTGCAAGCGCTGGCACCAGCCCCTGGAAGAAGTGACCGAGTTTGTCATAGGGGTTACGGCTCAGCCCTAAAAGATGTTGCACATCAAAACCAACCGGGACTTTAGCGTAGGTATACATTCCGCCGACCATCAGAATAATGGCATGGAAAAAGATCAGTCCATACAGCAGAGATGTCAGCGGATAACGGCGCCAGGTGACGAGCAGCAATGGCACGACAATCATTACCGGAACCACTTCCATCAGCCAGGTCACCCGGTCTTTGGCAAACCAGCCGGTATAGATAAGGATCACTAACAGCACCAGCGCCGCCGCAGACAGCGAGGCGCGACTCACGCTCTTAACCATAGGAATATCCGTTTCAGGAAAAAAGACACTATTGACGCGATTGCCGGGAAAAACAAGGCGCTGCGCTTTTCAGCAGAACAAACTGGCGTGACAGGAGAGAGCAATGAAGAGTTGTGTGTGGCGAAAACATTCCAGTGATGTGGAGGCCCGCAGGGTGGCAGGGCCGGTTAACAAACATGTGGGGCGAATAATCGAACGCAGTTCGCTGGAGAGTCCGAATCCCCAAAAGCAAAAACCCGCCTTTTGGGCGGGTTCTCTGAATAAGTGGTGCCCGGACTCGGAATCGAACCAAGGACACGGGGATTTTCAATCCCCTGCTCTACCGACTGAGCTATCCGGGCAACGGGGCGCATTAAACCTTAATCGTCTTAAGGCGTCAACTTTATTTCCTTCAATTCTATCCAGTTGCTCAACTTTACGGCAATCTGAACAATTGCACGGCACAAATCGACCATTGCACAAATCTTCCAGACTTTTACCTTTAGGAGATGAATGCTAATTTCCGGTGGAATTTTGGAGTTGATATGGCGAAAGACTGGCTGGAACTGCGGCAACACGCGGACACGGGAATTGAAACCATCCGTGCTCATTTTGAAGGGCACGCTTACGATCCGCACTGGCACGACAGCTACCTGGTGGGCATTACACTTTCCGGTACGCAGCAGTTTCACTGCCGACGGGAGCGCCACCGCAGCACGCCGGGTGATGCTTTTTTGCTTGAGCCGGGCGAGATCCACGATGGCGACGCCCCGGTAGAAGGCGGGTTTACCTATCTGACCTTTTACCTTGATGACCGCTGGCTCAGCGACACGTTACGCGGCCTGTATGAATCGGTACCGTCCAGCTATTCACTGCATTTTTCCCACACTATCGCCAGGGAACCGCAACTGATCCGCGCGATTGCGCACACCTTTTACGCGCTGCACAGCGAAGAGATGCGCATTGTCCAGCAAAGCGCCATGGATGGGCTGCTCAGCCAACTTACGCACCATTGCCAGTGGCGCAAACGGCTGCCGTCGCAATTGCAAAGCACAGCCATTGCACACCGTGCGCGTGATTATCTGCATGCGCACATTGGCGATAACGTTGGCCTTTCGGATCTGGCGCGGGAAACGGGAACCGACCGTTTTACACTGACACGCTGTTTTAAACGCGAGTTCCACTTAAGCCCGCACGCCTGGCTTATCCAGTTACGGCTTGCTACTGCGCGTTCGCAGCTGGCGAAAGGGGAGACGCCAGCAGGCGTTGCTGCCGCGCTGGGGTTTGCCGATCAAAGCCATCTTGGTCGCTGGTTTCAGCGCGCGTACCGCCTCTCGCCAGCGCACTACCGCAGGCTGTGCACAAATCTTCCAGACGACGACGGCAAATAACGCGACAGTTTAAGGCTCATTGATAAGGAGCCTGCCTGTGAACCTGTTTTATAGCTATCTGCCGTTTTTACTCTTCGCCTTTGTGGCGTCAATTACCCCCGGCCCAACCAACATTTTGATTCTGACCAGCAGCCAGCGCTTCGGTATCAAAGCGACATTGCCTGCGGTGGTGAGCGCCTGCGTGGCGGCCAGCGTGATTGTATTTGTTTCCGGCGTGGGAGCGGGCGAAGTGTTGCGCAGTTACCCGCTGGTGCGCGAGATGATGAGCTGGGCGGGCGCGTTGTGGTTAAGCTGGATGAGCTGGCAATTGTTTAGCGCACCTGCTGCCGATTTGCAGAGCGAAGCGCAGCGACCCTTTAGCGGCCGTGCAGCGGCGCTGTTGCAACTGATTAACCCAAAAACCTGGATGATGGCGTTGGCAGTGGTCAGCCTGTTTGCTCCGCACGGTGCGCATCCACTGCGCGAAGTGTCACTGATGTCGCTGTGGTTTTTGCTGATCTCATTGCTGTGCCTGAGCGCGTGGACGCTGCTCGGCAAGGCGGTCAACCGGCTGTTTCGCACCACCACATCGCTGCTCTGGTTTCAGCGAGTGATGGCACTGTGCCTGTTGCTTTCCGCCTGGGCGGGATTTTTGGAGGCTTAAGTCAGCGCGCCGCCCTGGCGGCAGCGGGCAAAACGCAGGATATCTTCCGCCAGCCGCTGGGCCGTATCGACATCGGCCTGGCTGCGGTTAACCAGCATCCGGCTCAGGCAACCCTCCAGCACCAGTTCCATCTGCTTCGCCACCATCGCCGGATCGTCCACTTCTAACTGCGTCAGCAACTGATGCGAGAAGTCATGTGCGTCGCGCTTTTGCTGGTCCGCCAGTTGGTGAATCGGGTGCGCAGGATCCGGGAAGAAGGCGCAGGCGGCAATAAACAAGCAACCCGGATAGCGGTTATTGCTGACGCACTCGGTTAGCGCGCCGTAGCGAGCCAGCAGTTTTTGCTCATTGCTGAGCGTTTCGTCTAACAGCAGTTGCCTGCGCCAGATATCCACCTGCTGGCTGAGATAACGCAGCGCGTCATACAGCAGCGCCTCTTTGTCTGGCCAGAAACGGCGGAACTCATCGATGGGATAGTCGATGCGCTCGGCAACCATTTCAAGAGTGGTGTCCGCAATCCCTCTTAATTCAAGTAATTGCAAAGTTTGACTCAAAACGTCTTCGCGTTGCACGGTGATATCCTCCGTTATCTGAAGCGAATTCCCCCACAAAGTGTTGTTTATGGGGCGCGATTGCGCAAATGCGCGGCGAACGCAGCGGCGTCCATAAACCCGGTCACCCGCGCTGCCGGTTGCTCATGGCCTTGCGCGTCGAAAAACAGAATCGTTGGCAGACCCAGCACATTGAGATGGCGCAACAGCGCGGCGTCCTGCGCATTGTTGGCCGTTACGTTGGCCTGCAATAACACGGTATCTTTCAGCGCCGCCTGTACGCTCGCGTCGCTAAAGGTGTACTTCTCAAACTCTTTACACGCCACGCACCAGTCGGCGTAGAGATCCAGCATCACCGGGCGGCCGTTGGCCTGCGCCAGTGCCTGGTTCAGGTCGTCGACGGTTGAAATAGGGGTAAACGCCAGCGGCGAATGCGTCTGCGCGGTGGGGGCACCAAACGCCCAATCCTGTAACGGACGCGCGCAGACCAGCGCCGCGCCGAGCAGCGCGATTTGCAGCACGCGGATAAATGCGCGTTTCGCACCCAGACTGGTGATAAATGCCCAGCCGAAAAACGCCACGCCGAGCAGCGACCACAGTCGCAGCCCCCACGCTTCACCGAGCACGCGCTCCAGCAGAAAGACCGGCAAGGCGAGGATCACAAAGCCAAAAGCGGTTTTGACCTGCTCCATCCACGGCCCGCTTTTTGGTAGCAGACGATTGCCAAACACAGTCACGAGGATCAGCGGCAAGCCCATGCCCAGCGCGTAAAGATAGAGCGTGCCGCCGCCGAGCCACAGGTTACCGCTTTGCGCAATATAGAGGAGGATCGCGCTTAATGGCGCAGTGGTGCAGGGCGAACAAATCAACCCAGCTATTGCACCCATGGCAAATACCCCGCCCACGGAGCCGCCCTGCTGGCGGTTGCTCCACAGGGTTAAACGGGTTTGCAGCGCAGAAGGAAGCTGTAAGGTAAACAGGCCGAACATCGACAGCGCCAGCAGGGTGAACAGCACCGACAAGCCAATCAGCACATACGGATGTTGCAGCGCCGCCTGGAATGATAAGCCCGCCGCCGCGACTACCAACCCCAGCGCCGTATAGGTGAGCGCCATCCCTTGCACGTAGATAAACGCCAGCAGCAGCGCGCGCGGTGTGGCAAGACGCTGTTTCCCGCCAAGCACAATGCCGGAAATCAACGGGTACATTGGCAGCACACAAGGCGTAAACGCGATGCCGATGCCGATCAACAGTGCCCACAGGGCAGAGAAGGGGAGCTGATTTTCCGTCGTTTCCTGCGTTGCGGCTGGTGGCGCATTTACCGGTGTAGCCGCCGCGACTTCCATCAGCGGCACCACTTTGGTCTCAGGCGGGTAACAGAACCCGGCATCGGCGCAGCCCTGATAGGTGACGGTCAGCGTCGCGCCTTTTGCCGCCGCGTTGATATCGAGCGGCAGGTGCAGGCGCTTGCGGTAGATTTCCGTTTTGCCGTAGAACTCATCTTCGTGCATCTCCCCTTTTGGCAGCGTTAACGCGCCAAGGGTTGCTTGTGTCGGGGTGACACGAATTTGCTGGCGATAAAGGTAGTAACCCTCTTTAACTTGCCAGTTGAGCGTTAAATCATGCTGATGTTGCTGAAAATCAAAGGTAAACGCCTGGTCGGCGGGCACAAAACTGGAGCGACCGGGCGCGTCGAATAAGCCCGCAAAAGCGGATGTGCTGCACAGCAGCAGGATCAGCGTAAAGATGCGTTGAGCCATGAGAGGTAATCGTAATCTCCGTGGGTGACGGGTAAAGCCAGTAATTCCGGGGTTTGGTAAGGATGGTGCGATTTGATGCTGGCGAAGAGGTCTTCGAGATGTGCGACGTCGGTTTTGAGCAGCAGTTGCACTTCATACTCTTGTTCGAGTTTGCCTTCCCAGTAATAGAGCGAGGTCGCGCCCGGCAAAAGGGTGACACAGGCAGCAAGCTTATCTGCCAGCACTTTGGCCGCCAAATCCTGGGCGGTGGCTTCATCCGGGGCGGTGCAGAGTACAACAACGGCGTCAGGCGTGTTCATCGTCAACCTCGTAAGCACGAAAGCAACGACTATACCACGCGAAGTGAGAGGATCGGGCCGCCGGGCGACCCGATTTTAAGACCTTTACAACAAGATACCGCCGACGACAAAGCCCAGCATGACGCACAGGGCGATGGCGATCACGCCGGGAACGAGGAACGCATGGTTAAAAACAAACTTGCCGATGCGCGTTGAACCGGTGTCATCCATTTCGACCGCCGCCAGCAGGGTTGGGTAGGTTGGCAGCACAAACAGCGCGGAAACGGCGGCAAACGACGCAATTGCCGTCAGTGGGGTGACGCCGAGCAGCAGCGCGGCGGGCATCAGCGCTTTGGTGGTCGCGGCTTGTGAATAAAGCAGCGTTGCGGCGAAGAACAGCACCACCGCCAGCAGCCACGGGTAGCTATGCAACAGATCGCCCGCGACTATCTGGATATCTTCAATATGGTGTTTCACGAAGGTGTCGCCGAGCCACGCCACGCCGAGCACACAGATACAGGCGCTCATACCGGATTTGAAGGTGCTGGCGTTAAGGATCTCGCCGGTGTCGATTTTACAGGTCAGGCAAATCAGCGTGGCGATAGTCAGCATAAACACCACAATCGCTTCGTTACGCGGCAGTACCGGATTGGTGATTAACCCAACGGTAGGGCTGATAGCGGTGGCGTAAAGCATTACGGCGACAATGCCAACCAGGAACAGCAGCACCGAGCGTTTGGCATGCGGCTTCATCGCAAAAACCTGGCTGCCGCGCAGCTTCACTTCGCCTTTTGCCAGGCGCTCCTGGTACACCGGATCATCTTTCAGCTCGCAGCCGAGGAAGTTACAGACTACCGCCGTCAACATGACGGCAATCAGCGTCACCGGAATACAGATAGCCAGCAGCGTCAGGTAGCTGACGCCAAGCGGTTCGAGGATGCCTGCAAAAAAGACCACCGCAGCGGAAATGGGCGACGCGGTGATGGCGATTTGCGACGCGACCACGGCAATCGACAGTGGGCGCGACGGGCGAATGCCTTGCTCTTTCGCCACTTCTGTAATGACTGGCAGCGTAGAAAACGCGGTGTGTCCGGTGCCGGCGAGGATAGTCATAAACCAGGTGACCAGCGGCGCGAGAAAGGTAATGTACTTCGGATGGCGGCGCAGCATCTTTTCCGCCAGGCTCACCAGGTAATCCATACCGCCCGCTACCTGCATGGCGGCGATAGCGGCGATGACCGCCATAATAATTTCTATGACATCGAAGGGAATAGCGCCTGGTTTGATTTGAAAGAAAAGGGTCAGAACCAGTACACCAAGGCCACCGGCAAAACCAATGCCGATGCCGCCTAATCTGGCACCCAGGTAGATAGCAATCAGGACGAGGACAAGCTCTGCAGCAAACATAGTTGGCTTCCTTGTTTAACTAAGTGATATCGAATTGTTATATTTTGGTAACCATCCAAAAGAAAAAGGCACGTCACTCAGGACGTGCCTTTTGTCTTTCTAACCGTCGGAATTACTGTTCGCTTTCATCGGTATAACGCTTCGCTTTGTACGCCGGGTGCATCAGGTTTTGCGCGGAGAAGATGTCATCCAGCTCCGCTTCCGTCAGCAGGCCGCGTTCCAGCACCACTTCACGCACGCTCTTACCGGTTTCGGCGCAAATCTTGCCAACGATGTCACCGTTGTGGTGGCCGATAAACGGATTGAGGTAGGTGACGATGCCGATGGAGTTGTAGACGTAGCCTTCGCATACTTCTTTGTTGGCGGTAATGCCGTTGATGCATTTTTCCAGCAGGTTGTAGCAGGCGTTGGTCAGAATATGCACCGACTCAAACATCGCCTGGCCAATCACCGGCTCCATCACGTTCAACTGCAGCTGACCCGCTTCGGATGCCATGGTGACGGTGGTGTCGTTGCCGATCACTTTAAAGCACACCTGGTTCACCACTTCCGGCACCACCGGGTTCACTTTCGCTGGCATGATGGACGAACCCGCCTGCAACTCCGGCAAGTTGATCTCATTCAGCCCGGCGCGCGGCCCGGAGGAGAGCAGGCGCAGGTCGTTACAGATTTTAGAGAGTTTCACTGCCAGGCGTTTCAGTGAACTGTGCACCATTACGTAGGCACCGCAGTCGGAGGTCGCTTCAATCAGGTCTTCCGCCGGAACCACCGGCAGGTTGCTCACTTCCGCCAGTTTTTGTACGGCCAGTTGCTGGTAGCCGTCCGGGGTATTGAGACGCGTACCGATTGCCGTTGCGCCAAGGTTCACTTCCAGCAGCAGCTCGGCGGTACGCAGCAGGTTTTTGGTTTCTTCATTCAGCAGCACGTTGAAAGCGTGGAACTCCTGACCAAGGGTCATTGGCACCGCGTCCTGCAACTGGGTGCGGCCCATTTTCAGGATATCCTTGAACTCTACGGCTTTGTTTTCGAAGCCTTCGCCGAGCTGTTTGATGGCATCAACCAGTTTTACGATGGAGGCGTACACCGCGATACGGAACCCGGTCGGGTAGGCGTCGTTGGTGGACTGGCATTTGTTAACATGATCGTTGGGGTTGAGGAACTGGTATTCACCTTTTTGGTGGCCCATCAGTTCAAGACCGATGTTCGCCAGCACTTCGTTGGTGTTCATGTTCACGGAGGTGCCTGCACCGCCCTGATAAACGTCTACCGGGAACTGGTCCATGCATTTGCCATTGTTGAGGACCTCATCACATGCGGCAACGATAGTGTTGGCGATATTTTTCGGGATGGTTTGCAGCTCTTTGTTCGCCAGCGCTGCCGCCTTTTTCACCATCACCATGCCACGGACAAACTCAGGAATGTCGCTGATTTTGCTGTTGCTGATATAAAAGTTTTCAATCGCTCTCAGAGTATGCACGCCGTAGTAGGCATCCGCTGGCACTTCCCTGGTACCTAACAAGTCTTCTTCGATACGAATGTTGTTTAACATGTGAACCTTCTTTTTCAAGCTACGAATGAATACACCAAACACACAATATTAATGTGGTTATGTGTCTTTTTCGACCGACGATTATCCCCTTAATCGGCCGGATGACTGAAATTATATGCTGAAGGAGAGGAAATGCCGTAATCGGGATCACTTATTATCCCCGTCAATGCATCATAATTAATAATATGTGAAATAAGTCACCGCTTCGTAACAGACAAAAATTTACAACCGCCGCGAAATTGAATTTTCCGCATTTGCCACCATTTGGTAGGGATGCGATTTGCAAACCCATTTCGACAGACGCTCTGAAGCGTCTGTTCATTGACAGGAGAAGCCAGTGCGCTGGATACCGTTTATTGCCGTCTTTTTATATGTTTACATCGAGATCTCGATCTTTATTCAGGTCGCGCATGTTTTTGGCGTGCTGATGACACTGATTTTGGTGATCTTCACCTCGGTGATTGGCATGTCGCTGGTGCGCAACCAGGGATTTAAGAACTTTTTGCTGATGCAGCAGAAAATGGCGGCGGGCGAAAGCCCGGCTGCGGAGATGATCAAAAGCGTGTCGCTGATTATCGCCGGGCTGCTGTTGGTGCTACCGGGTTTCTTTACCGACTTCCTTGGTCTGTTGTTACTGTTGCCACCGGTGCAAAAACATCTGACGCTGAAATTGATGCCGCATTTACGTTTTTCCCGTATGCCGGGCGGCGGGCCTGGCGCAGGCGGTACTGACGGGCAGACATTTGAGGGTGAATATCAACGCAAAGATAATCAGCGCGATCGCCTGGATAACAAAGACGATCGCTAATTTCTGACGCCCGGCAATGCCGGGCTTCTTTTTATAGCTGGGTGGAATGAAGTGAGGTTGTGCGGCGCTTTGGCAGCAGCAACCACAATGCGAACAGCATGAAAATCGCGTAAAGACTCTTCCAGCCGGGGATCACCAACAGCAGCAAACATAGCGCACTTCCGAGTACTGCCAGCGCTTTAAATCGCCCCTTCAGCAAGCGGCAGCCCGCCAGCATGCACAGCAGATAAATCATGATGAAAATACCGTTCGCGTAGATGATCAGCGTATCAAGATTAACGCTGAAGGCGTAAATCGCGAGGGTGCAGAATATGCAGCAGATAATCACCGCGTTCAGGGCATTCAAGGGCAGCTGGCGTTTGGAGAGCTTCGCCAGCGCGCTCTCCGGTTTGTATGCTGCCTGCGACCACACCAGCCGGGCAAAACTCTGGATATAGATATTCAGACTGGCGAAACAGGCCAGATAGCCAATAATGCAGGCAATCCACAGAGCTTGTTTACCAAACAGCTCGACGACAATCACCGGCAGCGACGCCGCTGCGCCCTGAGTGCGCCAGACATCGAAATGCAGCACCACAACGGTACAGGCCCAGTAAACTGAGCCCGCGATCAACAGGCCAATCATCAACGCGCGGGGGAAATCCCGCTCGGGGTTTTTGAATTCAGAGGCCAGATGGGCAAAGGCTTCAAGCCCGACGAAACACCAGAACATCACCGCCAGCGAAGCTGACATTGCCGAAACGGGCACCTGCGAAATCGGCGGAAAGGGAATATCGCTCAAGCGAATGCCGCCGCGCCACCAGATAGCCACAATTAATGCCACGATCAGCCCGGCGATAATCGATTGCAGATTCGCGCTGGAACCTGCGCCGCGCGTACCCAGCAACCAAATCAGCGCCAGCGTACCCAGCTCAGCCATCAATAATTGTGGCCCCTGCCAGCCAAACATGCCTTGCCAGAAACCAGCGGCAATGTGCAGCGCGGCGGGCAATCCAACTGGGATAACAGAGAGAAACAACCAGCCCGTTACGCGTTCAAGACGCGGGCCGAAGGCCATGCCGACGAAATACGCCACGCCGCCCGCGCTGGGAAAGTGACGGCCCAGCACGGCAAAGACAATGGCTACCGGGAACACGAGCACGATCAGTAACGGCCATGCCCACAGGCTGCTGTTACCCGCCGCCAGTGCGGCCAGCGCCGGAACGGCGAACACGCCGGTACCCAGTAAGGAGGTGGAAAGTAACCCAATGCCCTGGGCTAGCCCCAGCTCTTGTTTTAATCCGCTCATTGTCTTTTGTCTGCTTATCGTCAGGAGCGTCGATGTTATCACAATCAGTTTTACTGATGGCTGCTGCAGCCCTGCCGGCTTATGGACGGATAAATTTTCGCAAATTTTTTTGCTGTTCCCCCTTGAAGGGAGAGAAAGCCAACCCCATCTCTCAGGTCACCAGCCGGACAACCGTTTGTGGCCCGGCGTCATCCATAACTGATAAAGACTTTCTCAAAGGAGAGCTATCAATGAGTATTCGTCCGTTACATGATCGTGTGATCGTCAAACGTAAAGAAGTTGAGTCTAAATCTGCTGGCGGTATCGTTCTGACCGGTTCTGCGGCAGGTAAATCAACTCGTGGCGAAATCATCGCTGTCGGTAAGGGCCGCATCCTGGAAAACGGTACTGTGCAACCGCTGGACGTGAAAGTGGGTGATATCGTGATTTTCAACGATGGTTACGGTGTGAAAGCTGAGAAGATCGACAACGAAGAAGTGCTGATCATGTCCGAAAGCGACATTCTGGCAATTGTAGAAGCGTAACAGCGCGCGCGAACCTGAACGAATTTAAGGAATAAAGAAAATGGCAGCTAAAGACGTAAAATTCGGTAATGACGCTCGTGTAAAAATGCTGCGCGGCGTGAATGTTCTGGCAGATGCAGTGAAAGTTACCCTCGGTCCGAAAGGCCGTAATGTGGTTCTGGATAAATCTTTCGGTGCACCGACCATCACCAAAGATGGCGTTTCCGTAGCACGTGAAATCGAACTGGAAGATAAGTTCGAAAACATGGGCGCGCAGATGGTGAAAGAAGTGGCTTCCAAAGCGAACGACGCTGCGGGCGACGGCACCACCACTGCAACCGTACTGGCGCAGTCCATCATCACTGAAGGCCTGAAAGCCGTTGCTGCGGGCATGAACCCGATGGATCTGAAACGTGGTATCGACAAAGCTGTCGCTGCTGCGGTTGAAGAGCTGAAATCCCTGTCTGTACCGTGCTCTGATTCAAAAGCCATTGCACAGGTTGGTACTATCTCCGCTAACTCCGACGAAACCGTAGGTAAACTGATCGCAGAAGCGATGGACAAAGTCGGTAAAGAAGGCGTGATCACCGTTGAAGACGGTACTGGTCTGCAGGACGAACTGGACGTGGTTGAAGGTATGCAGTTTGACCGCGGTTACCTCTCTCCTTACTTCATCAACAAGCCGGAAACTGGCGCAGTAGAACTGGAAAGCCCGTTCATCCTGCTGGCTGATAAGAAAATCTCCAACATCCGCGAAATGCTGCCGGTTCTGGAAGCCGTTGCGAAAGCAGGCAAACCGCTGCTGATCATTGCTGAAGATGTTGAAGGCGAAGCGCTGGCGACCTTGGTTGTGAATACCATGCGCGGTATCGTGAAAGTGGCTGCGGTTAAAGCGCCTGGCTTCGGCGACCGCCGTAAAGCTATGTTGCAGGACATCGCAACCCTGACTGGTGGTACCGTGATTTCTGAAGAAATCGGTATGGAACTGGAAAAAGCGACCCTGGAAGATCTGGGCCAGGCTAAACGCGTTGTGATCAACAAAGACACCACCACCATCATCGATGGCGTGGGCGAAGAAGCGGCAATTCAGGGTCGTGTGACTCAGATTCGTCAGCAGATCGAAGAAGCGACTTCCGATTACGACCGTGAAAAACTGCAAGAACGCGTAGCGAAACTGGCTGGCGGCGTTGCGGTTATCAAAGTTGGTGCGGCGACCGAAGTTGAAATGAAAGAGAAAAAAGCCCGCGTTGAAGATGCGCTGCACGCAACTCGTGCTGCCGTTGAAGAAGGCGTGGTTGCCGGTGGTGGCGTGGCGCTGATTCGCGTAGCCAGCAAACTGGCTGAGCTGAAAGGCCAGAACGAAGACCAGAACGTGGGTATCAAAGTCGCGCTGCGCGCAATGGAATCTCCGTTGCGTCAGATCGTGCTGAACTGCGGTGAAGAGCCGTCTGTTGTGGCGAATACCGTTAAAGCTGGCGACGGCAACTACGGTTACAACGCTGCTACCGAAGAGTACGGCAACATGATCGACATGGGTATCCTGGATCCGACTAAAGTGACCCGTTCTGCTCTGCAGTACGCGGCATCCGTAGCCGGTCTGATGATCACCACTGAGTGCATGGTTACCGATCTGCCGAAAGGCGACGCGCCGGACTTAGGTGCTGCTGGTGGTATGGGCGGCATGGGCGGTATGGGCGGCATGATGTAATCGCTGCCGAACGCGCGTTCAGGGCAACCTGGCGTGAGTTCAACGAAAAAGAGCGGGCTTCGGCCCGCTCTTTTTTTATTGTTAACTGAACACCACGTGCTGCGGACGCGCTCATCATCAGATCATGGTTCAGCCGTATTGTTTTTGGATTTTAACGAGCTGGCCAGGCACCTTTTAAGGCCGTTGGTACGCTTTTTCGTAGCGTAATCGCTGCCGCTTTCAGTGAGGTTGGATTTTTACACTTCGCGCCAGCCCTTTTTTCACTATTTTCCCCAATTTGTGCGGCCTGAGATGGCGGCATTTTTCTTTTGGTCATCTTTTTAGTATAAGGTTTACACACGGGCGACATGCGTCCAGCTCATTGATTATGGGGAATAACATGTACGTAAAACATTTAGCAGGGATTATTGGCGCCTCGCTGTTGCTGGCAGGGTGTAGCAGCAGCAATGAATTGACCACCGGCGGGCAGAGCGTTCGCTTCGTCGAGGAGAAACCCGCAGCATCCTGCCAATATCTCGGCACCGCCACGGGTTCGCAGAGCAACTGGCTCTCTGGCCAACATGGTGAGGAAGGTGGTTCGTTACGTGGCGCGGCGAATGCGTTGCGTAACCAGGCGGCGGCAATGGGGGGTAACGTGTTGTACAGCGTCTCCAGCCCAACACAAGGCTTCTTATCCAGCCTCGTGCCGACTGCCAGTGAAATGAATGCGCAAGTGTATAAATGCCCGAATTGATAAGTTTACTGCCCCGCCAGTAATGGCGGGCGCGTCACTGCTGCAACATTACCTCTCTTTAATTCTCATTGAGTTAGTATTACTTTTTTATTATGCGTAAGCGTGAATATAATTCCTCTGCTAATTAATCGTTACTAACGACCTGAATATTAAGATTTCTTAAGACTTATCTAATGTGATTATATTCACAGGTTTGGATATATTCTTTACCCAAAAATGCATTCGTGACTAAAGTAATATTACGAACTGCCGATACTGACCTCAGGAGAAAAAACGAGGGACTGTGTAATCTAACAATATATTTTATGCATGATGGTGTCGGGAGTTACTAATGAATATTACAAAGAGATTGTTACTTGCTTTCTCATTACTGATCTTAAGCCTCATCGGCACTAATGTTATCGCTATAATTTCTCTGTCTAAAATTGGTGAGTCACAAAATTACTTTCAGGAAAATATCTTACCTAGCCTCGATGCAATGAATAAAGAGACAATGCAGATCTTAAAGATTCGCGGGCAGCTCTTTTTACATGGTTTGACGGATGATCCCGCCGGGATGGCAGAAATAAAACAGAATACAATAAAATTGTATGACGATCTCTACGCCATGCACCAGGGTTACCTTAAAGATCTCATCTCTGACCAACATGATCAGGATTTATCAAATAAAACTTTAAGTGATTTAGATAAGTTCCGTCCGGTGATGGATCAGTATTTTAAAATATCTGAAAGTAATGACCGTGCTGCCATTATTAAGTCTATGCAGAAAGGTGGGTTTGTTGCCGATAATATTGCGCTGTTAATTAATGATTTCTCTGAGCAAGTGACCTACAACTCATCATTAGTTACTAAGGCTGTTCAAGACAGCGAGAATTTAATTTCCCGGGCAATGATTCTTTCGCTGACGGCGACGATCGCCGCAACCCTCATTCTGGGTTTGTTCGGACTCTTCACCGTGCTTAATATCAAACGTCGCCTGAATGGCATGAAAGACGGCATGGTGAATATTAGTGAAAAACTGGATCTCAGCCATGCGTTACCGACAGGGCGTATGGACGAAATCGGTCATGCGGTAACAGCATTTAATAACCTGGTTGAGCGAGTTGCTGAATCGCTGACCATGGTACGTGCCGCTTCCGGTTCGGTGAACACGGCTGCCAATGAGATAGCGCTGGGCAACAATGAACTCTCTGCTCGCACCGAGCAACAATCGGCAGCCGTGGTTGAAACCGCCGCCAGTATGGAAGAGCTAAGCTCCACGGTAAAACAGAACGCAGAGAACGCGCATCAGGCCAGCCAGCTTGCCCTTACCGCCTCTGACACCGCTTCTCAAGGGGGGACCGTCGTTGGGACTGCCATCAGCCGCATGAAAGATATTATTGACAGTTCCAAACGTATTTCGGAAATTACGTCGGTCATCAACGGCATCGCTTTTCAGACCAACATTCTGGCGCTCAACGCGGCCGTTGAAGCGGCAAGAGCCGGGGATCAAGGGCGAGGTTTCGCCGTGGTGGCCGGTGAAGTGCGCTCATTAGCCCAGCGCAGTGCTCAGGCGGCAAAAGAAATTGAGTCGCTTATCAGTGAGTCCGTGACGTTTGTCGAAGAGGGTTCGCGGCAGGTAGACCTGGCGGGCGAAACCATGAGCGGCATTGTGAACTCGGTGCTGCAGGTGAAAGATTTGATGCAGGAAATCGCCGCTGCCTCTGACGAACAAAACCGTGGCATTTCGCAGATTGCCCAGGCGATGTCCGAGATGGATACCACCACCCAGCAGAACGCCGCGTTAGTTCAGGAATCGTCTGCGGCGGCCGGTAGCCTCGAAGATCAAGCCACCAAACTGCAACAGCTGGTTGATGTCTTCCGTTTGCCGGGCCAACAACCGGCTGCCGTGAAGTCTTCCGTGCTGCCAGTGAGACAGCCGCGCCCGGCAGTGGCTGGCGGTGGGGATGATGGATGGGAAACCTTTTAAGTTTTTGCGACGAGCCGTTTTAGGCTCGTCCGCTTCGCGGCTACGTTCGCTCTCATCACGTAGCCGTTTTTTTTTAGCTTTGACGAAGCTGCAGATCCAGCGGCGTTTTACTGGGTTCGCCACCAATCTCACGGGCCAGTTTCGGCACCATATAACCCGACACTAATGTCAGCAGCTCGCGCATAATCGTGCGAGCCTCTTCATCACTGACCATAAAGTGCGCCGCACCCTGTACTTTATCCAGCACATGCAGGTAATAAGGCATTACGCCCGCATCGAACAATGCATTACTTAAATCCGCCAGCGTTTGCGCATTATCATTCACGCCGCGCAGCAGCACACTCTGGTTCAGCAGCGTTACATTGGCCTGACGCAGCTGCGCCATTGCATGGCGAAAATCATCACCGATTTCCTGCGCGTGGTTGATGTGGTTTACCAGCAAAATTTGCAGTGATGAGCGAGCAAAACGCGCGCTTAGCGTATCGGTGATCCGCGCCGGAATCACAATCGGCAGACGGCTATGAATGCGCAGGCGCTTGATATGCGGGATAGCTTCCAGTTGGGCAAGCAGCCAGTCCAGCTCATGATCTTTTGCCATTAGTGGATCGCCGCCGGAAAAAATGATCTCATCCAGTTCCGAATGCACCGCAATATAGTCCAGTGCGCCTTGCCAGTTGCGTTTGTTGCCCTGGTTATCGGCATAAGGAAAGTGGCGACGGAAGCAATAACGACAATTCACCGCACAGCCGCCTTTAACCAGCAGCAGCGCGCGGTTGCGATATTTGTGCAGCAAACCGGGTACAACACTGCTCTGTTCTTCCAGCGGATCGGTGCTGAAACCCGGCGCGGCGATGAACTCTTCTTGCGAGGTAAGTACCTGACGCAAAAGCGGATCATGAGGGTTTCCCGGCTGCATGCGTGCTGCGAATGCACGAGGAACACGCAGCGGAAACAGGCGCTTTGCCGCACCACCAGCGATTAAATTTTCATCAGTGTCTATCTTTAGAAGACGTAACAGTTCATCCGGATCGGTGATTACATCGGCAAGTTGTATTAACCAATCTTCTCTGGATGGGGTTTTTAGGGTTACAATATGCGCCATTTTGTGGCTTAGCTACCAGTTAACAATTTCAGAGGGCCTTATGGCGACTTACTATAGCAACGATTTTCGTGCCGGTCTTAAAATCATGATGGACGGCGAACCTTATGCGGTTGAAGCCAGCGAATTCGTTAAACCAGGCAAAGGCCAGGCTTTCGCACGCGTTAAACTGCGTCGTCTGCTGACCGGTACGCGTGTAGAGAAAACCTTCAAATCTACTGATTCCGCAGAAGGCGCGGACGTTGTCGATATGAACCTGACTTACCTGTACAACGACGGTGAGTTCTGGCACTTCATGAACAACGAAACTTTCGAACAGCTCTCTGCTGACGCGAAAGCCATTGGTGACAGCGAAAAATGGCTGCTGGACCAGGCTGAGTGCATCGTGACGCTGTGGAACGGTCAGCCTATCTCTGTTACTCCGCCGAACTTCGTTGAACTGGAAATCGTTGAAACCGATCCAGGCCTGAAAGGTGACACCGCAGGTACCGGCGGCAAACCGGCTACCCTGAGCACGGGCGCAGTGGTTAAAGTTCCGCTGTTTGTGCAGATTGGTGAAGTGATTAAAGTAGATACTCGCTCTGGCGAATATGTATCTCGCGTGAAATAATCCTTACGACGTCGGCGTAGCACCGTGCTACGCCGTCGAACTTTGCAGGCAGGGATGATATGAAACGTCTGACGAAATTCCTCTCTCTACTTCTTATCAGTTGCGCACTGCTTTCCGGTTGCAATACTGCCCGTGGCGTTGGCGAAGATATCCAAAGTCTGGGCCATGTCATCTCGCGCGCAGCGAACTAAAACTTCCTCTCTTCCTAAAAATGCTTCCGTTCCGGTAACCTTCCCGGATTTTGTCTATGCTTAAGTGGCTATACACAAACAATATTGGCTACAAAAGGAAGATATTATGGTTAAGAAGACAATTGCTGCGATCTTTTCTGTTCTGGTTCTTTCCTCAGTACTGACGGCCTGTAACACCACGCGTGGTGTGGGAGAAGATATCTCCGATGGCGGTAACGCGATTTCTGGTGCGGCGTCAAAAGCGCAACAGTAATCACTGTCGGTACGGCGTTTGCCGTACCGTTAGTTTGAGTTTTCCGGCAGTGATAAGAACGGCGTAAAACGGTTTCCCATCCCCAGCTTCATTCTGATATTGCGCTTGTAGGTATAAACAGTCTTACCGTTAATGCTGAGATTACTGGCAATCGCCTGGTTATCATTCCCTTCCATCCACAGTGTCAGTACTTTTTCTTCCTGCTTTGTCAGTAGAGGAGTGGCGATGTGCGGTATCGCACGGATCGGGCGCGCTAGCATCATTGCGTCGATGATTTGCGCCAGTTTTTCCAGTGGTTCTGTTTTCAACATCGTCGCCTGAATAGCAAACTGCGCGCAAAATTCTGACAATTGAGCATCTTCGCCAGACTCTAGCAACATCACCTGCGTCGATTCGCTACAGACGGAAAAGAATGACGCAAGTTGTTGAATGTGATGTATTTCATTCTTGAATCCATGAAGATCGGCAATGACCAAATCCGGCTGCCACTGTACAATATGTTCTTTGGCGAGCATTAAGTTATGCAACGCGGTTACCAGGAAGGAAGCGGGGAATAAATCGGTTTGATTGAGCCAGGATTCCATCCCTGAGCGGGTGAAGTAACAGCGGTCAATCACGAGAATCTTGAACATATTTTTCTTCGCAGTCAGAGAGTGGCGCACAACGTCCTGAATTCAGGAGAGCGGATTTATCATAGGGGGTAGATATGGTGAATAAATGCCGGAATTCCGCTGCGAACAGTGGCTATTTCTCGCTTTAAAACGCCTAAAATTGAGCAAGAACAAAAATATTGAAATAATGGGCCTAAATCGGCAAAATTTGCCTCTCTTCACACGCCGAACGGGACGACCCGTTTGCGCCAATTCACATTGGGGACGGCCCCGCACTGGAGCCAAAAATGTCCTGGTTAATTCTTCTTATTGCAGGTCTTCTTGAAGTGGTTTGGGCTATCGGCCTGAAATATACCCACGGTTTCACCCGGTTAATGCCAAGCATTATTACCGTGACGGCGATGGTCGCAAGCGTCGTGCTGCTGTCATGGGCAATGAAAACATTGCCGGTGGGAACCGCATACGCCATCTGGACAGGCATTGGCGCAGTCGGCGCTGCAGTCGCCGGCATTGTGCTGCTCGGCGAATCTGCAAGCCTGGCGCGTATCCTCAGCCTTTGTTTGATTGTGGCCGGGATTATCGGATTGAAACTCAGCGCCCATTAATGGGGCTGGTTTATCCATAGCAGTTTTTCCACGGCAAACCCTTGTCGGGCCGCGATGTCGAGCATCTGCTGTTTTACGTCAGCCGGAAGGGTGGGCGTGCGTGACAGTATCCAGAGATAGTCGCGGTCCGGCCCGCAAACCAACGCGTAGCGGTAGTCGCTGTCCAACGCGAGAATGTTATAGCCGCCGTAGAAGGGGCCAAAGAAGGAGACTTTCAGCGCGGCGGTACGTGGGTTACCGGTGAAATACGCGGTGCCGATGGCTTGCTGCCACATGTCGCGTTCCGTGTTGTAACCGCGATTCACCACCGTCAAACCGCCATCGTCGCGCAGGCTATACGTGGCGGTGACCCTTTCCAGACCGCGTTCGAATGAATGATCAAAGCGGGCAATTTCGTACCATTTACCCAGATAGCGTTGTGTATTGAAATCCTGTACGACGGTCACGCCATCAGGAGGAGTGGGAGAGCTACAGCCGGAGATGAACAGCGCAGCGATAACAGTCACGATGAGAAGCATCAGGCGCATGAGAATTTCCTTCCAGATCTTTTCTTTAGGGTATAGACGCTGGCGGGAAATTTGCTCTCCCGCTTACGCAGGAGAGCGACTGATATCAAAGAAATAGAATACCGATCAGGGTAACAACGGTGAGAATGGCGGCAAGGCCATAAAACACCCATTTACCGCTGGGAACATGGATTTTTAAATCATGCATCATGTGGTGGATACGATGCAGACCGCACCACACCGGCAATACAATCATCAAAAAGATAAAGACGCGGCCAATAAAGCTTTGCGCAAACGCCAGCACGCGATCGTAACCGAGTGCATCGCCGGGGTAGAACCCTAGCGGCAGCAGCACGCCAATCAACAGCACGATAACCGGTGTGACAATCGCGCCCCACATACCACCAGCGCCAAATAATCCCCAGAAAACGGGTTCGTCAGAACGTTTTGGATTCGGGTTAATCACGTTGGCCTCCTTACCAGAACAGTGCGACAAACAGGATCACCACGGTGACCACTGCCGTTACCACCCAAAGCCCTTTAATTACCGGCTCTGGACCCATTTTTTCGCCCTTAACAATAATGAGCTGCGCTTTCGGCGCGAGATCAAACCAGGTTTTGGTGTGCAGCAATGCTGCCGCCAGGGCGATCAGGTTGAGGATCAGCACAATCGGGTTTTGCAGAAAATGCACAAACCCGCCCCAGCTTTCCGGCCCATGTTTCAGCGAAAATAGGCCAAAGATCAGTTCGAGACTGAACCAGACCGCCGCGACTGCCGTTCCTTCACGCAGCATATAGAAGCGATAAAACGGCAGGGTTTTCCACCAGGTTGATGGCATGGGACGAACCCAGGCTTTGCGTTTAGTCGTCATAATGCACTCCTTAGCGTGGTTTCAGGGTGGCGATAAGAAAGTCTTTCGAGCTTTCCACCTTGCCCTGCTGGATGGCGGCGGCCGGATCGACATGCTTCGGACAGACTTCCGAGCAGTAACCGACAAACGTACAGCTCCACACGCCATTCTGGCTGTTGAGCTGCGCCATGCGCTCTTTCTTACCTTTGTCGCGGCTATCGAGGTTATAGCGATGCGCCAGCGTGATCGCTGCCGGGCCGATAAACTCAGGATTCAGACCGAATTGCGGGCACGCGGCATAACACAAACCGCAGTTGATACAGCCGGAGAATTGGTGATACTTCGCCATCTGCGCCGGGGTTTGCTTGCCTGGCCCCTGATCCGGCGTGCGCGTGTTACCAATAATGTAGGGCTTAATCGCTTCGAGGCTCTCGATAAAGTGGGTCATATCGACCACCAGATCGCGCTCAATCGGGAAGTTCGCCAGCGCTTCGACTTTCATCCCTTTCACGTAATCACGCAGAAAGGTCTTGCAGGCGAGTTTCGGCACTTTGTTAACCATCATGCCGCAAGATCCGCAAATCGCCATACGGCACGACCAGCGATAGCTCAGGTCCGGCGCGAGGTTATCTTTGATGTAGTTCAGCGCATCGAGCAGAGAAGTGGCTTCATCGTAGGGCACATCGTAAAAAGCACTGTGCGGCGCGCTGTCCACTTCCGGGTTGTAACGGACAATCTCGATTTTCAGATTCTTCAACTCAGCCATTGTTCGTCTCCTTCTTCTCGGACGCTTCAGCTTCAGCACCGTAGACGCGTTTTGCTGGCGGCAGCGTGGTGATCTTCACGTCGCTGTACTCCAGACGGGTCGCGCCATCGGCACCGCGGAACGCCAGCGTGTGCTTGAGGAAGTTAACGTCATCGCGCTCGGTACAGCCTTCATCCAGACGCTGATGCGCACCGCGAGACTCTTTACGTGCCAGCGCGGAGTGCGCCATACATTCGGCGACATTCAGACCGTGGCCCAGTTCAATGGTGTAAAGAACATCCGTGTTGAAGACGCTGGAAGTATCGGTGATGCGTACACGTTTAAAGCGCTCCTGCAACTCCGCCAGTTTATCCACGGTTTTCTGCATCAGCTCCGGCGTACGGTAGATGCCGCAACCTTCTTCCATGGATTCACCCATTTCATCGCGGATTTTTGCCCAGCTTTCGGTGCCGTCCTGATTCACCAGCGCTTTCAGACGTTTTTCCACGTCGGCGGCTTGTGCGTTCAGCGCACTGTCATTGGCCTCGGTTGCGGTTGCGGCGCGTTCCATGGCGCGTTCACCAGCAAGACGACCAAATACCACCAGTTCCGCCAGCGAGTTCGAACCCAGACGGTTTGCGCCGTGCAGGCCGACAGAAGAGCACTCGCCCACAGCAAACAGGCCGCTGATGCGGGATTCGCAGTTTTGATCGGTTTCGATACCGCCCATGGTGTAGTGCGCGGTTGGGCGTACCGGAATCGGCTCTTTGATGGGATCGACGCCAACATAGGCTTTTGCCAGCTCGCAGATAAACGGCAGACGTTCGTTGATTTTTTTCGCGCCGAGATGGCGCAAATCGAGGTGCACCACATCGCCACGCGGCGTAGAGATGGTGTTGCCTTTGCGCCACTCGTGCCAGAACGCTTGCGACACTTTGTCGCGCGGGCCAAGCTCCATATATTTGTTCTTCGGCTCGCCGAGCGGCGTTTCCGGGCCCATGCCGTAATCCTGCAAATAGCGGTAGCCGTTCTTGTTGACGAGGATCCCACCTTCACCGCGGCAACCTTCGGTCATCAGAATGCCGGAGCCGGGCAGGCCGGTCGGGTGATACTGCACAAATTCCATATCGCGCAGCGGCACGCCGTGTGCCAGCGCCATGCCCATGCCGTCGCCGGTGACAATACCGCCGTTGGTGTTGTAACGGTAAACGCGGCCCGCGCCGCCCGTTGCCATCACCACCGCATTGGCACGGATCTGCACCAGCGTGCCTTCCATCATATTCATGGCGACCAGCCCGCGGGCATGGTTGTCATCGACCAGGATATCCAGCACAAAATGCTCGTCGAAGCGCTGGATTTGCGGGAACTGAAGGGATGTCTGGAACAATGTATGCAGCATATGGAAGCCGGTTTTATCGGCGGCGAACCAGGTGCGTTCGATTTTCATCCCGCCGAAGCGGCGCACATTGACCGTGCCGTCAGGACGGCGGCTCCACGGACAGCCCCACTGTTCAAGCTGGGTCATCTCTGTCGGGCAATGATGCACAAAATAGTCAACGACATCCTGTTCGCAGAGCCAGTCACCGCCAGCAACGGTATCGTGGAAATGGTACTCGAAGCTGTCATGATCCTGGGCGACGGCGGCAGAGCCGCCTTCCGCAGCAACAGTGTGGCTGCGCATGGGATAGACTTTTGAAATCAGTGCGATTTTGGCATTTGGGTGGGCTTGCGCCGCAGCGATCGCGGTACGTAATCCCGCTCCGCCTGCGCCAATCACAGCGATATCGGCTTGAAAGGTATGCACGACATTCCTCCAGATTATTGTTGTTCCGCAACGACAAGCCTGAAGCGCTCAAGGTAGTTGCGGATATGTTCCACTGCTCCTTTTTGGGTAAAGGCAGTATAACCGTAGAGATTCGGGGGAAATTTGATGCGTTCGATTTTTTTGCTGTTCTTTGTGGTGATATGTCATCGATCTTGATTGATATCACCATAAAATGTTTACCCATCTAGTTATAGACGACATTAATGAAATTATTCTGCGCAAAATTTGTCTCTGCGGATCGATGCGGGTAGACTTCGTGCCCTTGTCTGAAATCGGAGAAAGTACCATGAGCGAGACGGCAACCTGGCAGCCGAGCGCATCCATCCCCAACCTATTGAAACGCGCGGCAATTATGGCGGAAATTCGCCGTTTCTTTGCCGATCGCGGTGTGCTTGAGGTGGAAACGCCCTGTATGAGCCAGGCGACGGTGACAGATATTCACCTGTTCCCGTTCGAGACCCGTTTTGTTGGCCCTGGCCACTCTCAGGGGCTTAATCTCTATTTGATGACCAGCCCGGAATACCACATGAAACGCCTGCTGGCTGCGGGTTGTGGCCCGGTTTTCCAGCTGTGCAGAAGCTTTCGTAACGAAGAGATGGGACGTCATCACAACCCTGAATTCACCATGCTGGAGTGGTATCGCCCGCACTACGACATGTATCGCCTAATGAACGAAGTGGATGATTTGCTGCAACAGGTGCTGGAGTGCCCGGCGGCAGAGTCGCTCTCTTACCAGCAGGCTTTCCAGCGTTATCTCGAAATCGACCCACTCTCGGCAGATAAAACCCAGTTGCGTGAAGCGGCGGCGAAACTCGATCTGAGCAATATCGCCGATACGGAAGAAGACAGAGATACGCTGCTGCAATTGCTGTTCACTATGGGCGTTGAGCCGCAGATCGGTAAAGATCGTCCGGCTTTTGTATATCATTTCCCGGCAAGCCAGGCGGCGCTGGCGCAGATCAGCACGGAAGATCACCGTGTTGCGGAACGCTTTGAGGTTTATTTCAAAGGCATCGAGCTGGCGAACGGTTTCCATGAGCTGACCGATGCCCGCGAACAGCAGCAGCGTTTCGAGCAGGATAATCGCAAACGTGCCGCGCGCGGTTTACCGCAGCAACCCGTGGATGTCAATCTGCTGGAAGCGCTGAAAGCCGGCCTGCCGGATTGCTCCGGCGTAGCGCTGGGTGTTGACCGTCTGGTGATGCTGGCGCTGCAAGCTGAAAGCCTGGCCGACGTGATTGCGTTTACCGTTGATCGGGCCTGATGACCCGATGAGTTAACAGTAAAAAAGGCGCCTGAGGCGCCTTTTTTGTTGGCTTACAAGCTGCCCGCCGGGCGGCTACTTTTGCCTGAGGACGTCAGCGTTCTTGCGCTGCGTTTGCCATCGAGGCTCTCCAGGCGCATCTGGAACGGCGGGAACGGCAAATCAATACCGTGTTCGCGGAAGCCCGCCAGAATCAACTGGTGGATTTCGTGGCGCAGCGGCATGCGATGTCCCATCTCCGCCGCATAAATGCGCAACTCAAACAGTTGCAGGCCTTGCTGCAAGTCGACGAGGAACACTTCCGGCGCCGGGTTATCAATCACCAGCGAACAGCGTTCGGCTGCGGTGTAAAGAATCTGCGTGACCTCTTCGCTGTTGGCATCGGCTGGCGCCGGTACCGTCAGCACAACGCGCGTGACCGAATCTGACAACGACCAGTTAATAAACTGCTCGGTGATAAATGCTTTGTTTGGCACGATGATCTCTTTGCGATCCCAGTCGCTGATAGTCGTCGCGCGAGTATTGATCTTGGTGATGCTGCCGGTTAGATCGCGGATAGTTACCGTATCGCCAATGCGAATCGGTTTTTCAAACAGGATAATCAGGCCAGAGATAAAGTTGGCGAAAATCTCCTGCAAGCCAAAACCAAGCCCAACACCGAGCGCCGCGACCAGCCACTGTAATTTGGCCCACTCAATGCCGATCATTGAGAAACCAACTAACCCGCCAAACAGCATCAGCAGGTATTTGGTGATGGTGGTGATGGCGTAACCAGTGCCCGGTGCCAGATCCAAGTGTTGTAACAGCGCCAGCTCCAGCAATGCGGGGAGGTTGCGCACCAGTTGGGTGGTGATAATAAACACCAGAATGGCGATCAGTACCGCGCCGAGGGTGATGGGCTCCAGGCTTTCCACGCCTTGTACCGTTGAGGTGACATCCCACAGCGGGATGTTTTCCAGAAAGCCAAAGGCGGAATGGATCTCGGACCACAGCACAATCACTGACAGCAGGGCGATCAGCATCAGGATCGAACGCACCAGACGCAATGACTGCACGCTGATGGCATCAAGATCGACTTCCGGCTCATCCACCTCGGCAGTGCCTTCGGTGCTGGTGTGATGGGGAACATCTTCTTCACCTCGGGCGCGCTGGGCGAGAATCTCTGCGCGGCGGTGACGGGCGCGTTCAAAGGCCAGACGGCGGCGCTGGATCAGCATCCAGCGGCGGATGATGTGATACACCACCAGCAGCAGAAACCAGATGGCGACCGAGGTTTCCAGACGCGCAAGCAGCGCCTGCGCCGTGGCCAGATAACCAACGCAGGCGGCCAGAATCGCCGCCAGAGGCGCACTCAGCAGCAGGTTCCACAGCAGGTGATTGGGCATATTGTCGCTGTTGCCTGCTTTATCGACATACAGTGGGATCCCAGCGCGTTTCAGGCTGAGCGTCACGATCGCCAGCGCCCCACAAATAAGAATAAAACAGAGTCGCCCCAGCGACGCGGAGAACTCACGGTCGTTAAGGTTATCAAACATGATCAGCGCCATGATCAGCGGCACAATAAAGCCGATGCTCATCAGATAGTAGCGCATGCCGCGAGCCACGCGGTTACGCGGCCAGCCAAAGTGGGCGACAAACAAGCCGGTCGGTCGGGCGAACGTGGCACAAATCATCACCACCCACAGCAGCGGCACGGTGGCTGTCACGCCATCGCCAATCGCCACCGCCAGCGGGTAGGGCCAGGCCTCCTGCAATCCATAGCCGAGCGTTTTCCATAATACCGGCAGCGGCGACGCGACCAGAATTGACCAGAATACGGTACGCATGGTGAGCCAGAAGTGATCCTGCGTCACTTTGCCCACGCGGGCGCTGGAACGCTCCAGAAAGCGCGTAAAGTGACGGCGGGAGTAAATGCTAAAGCCCACCAACAGCAACGCACCAAACAGCGGAAATAGCGTCTCTTTGCTGGTAAGCATCATGGCGCTGGCTTTGCCCAACTGGCTGATGGTGTCGAGCGATAGCAAGCGCCGCAGATCCTGTACGATCTCAATCGGCCAGGAAAAAGAGATAGGGCTGACGTCCGCCGTCCAGAATAAGTAGCGATGGGTGGCTTCATTAACTTCTTTTAGCGCATCTTCCAACTGGCTATTGGAAACTTTGAGCTTGGTGAGCTCAAGGATCAGCGTATCGCCGCCCTGTAATAGCGAGTTCAGCAGCTCGCGCTGGGTGCGAAGTTGCGCTTCCAGAATGCGGTTTTGCTCAGCCGTCAGCGGCTGGCCATCCGCCTGGCGGATTTGTCGCAGTTGCGGCTGCTTATTCAACAGATCTTCATAGCGCATGCGATGCACACGTAACTGCGCCATTTCGGTATCCAGTTGCTGTGGTTTTGGCATCTCTGGCAGACGAGCGACCTGCGCGCGCAACGCTTCGCCCAGCATATTGGACGCGCCAAGCCATTGCGATTGCTCGCGCAGGGTATTTAGCGCCTGACGAACCTGTAATGTCTGCCCGGTAGCCTGCCGCTGCTGTGAGGCCACCAAATCCATGCGCTGCGCCTGCTGGTTCAGTGCCTGTGATAGCTCACGGTTAATGCGGAACTGCTCGACAATCCCCGCCGGTAAGTTGGCGCTGTTTTCCGCCAGTAATTCGGTGCTCTCCAGCGCTTGTTCTGCTTCGCGCTGGCGCTGGCTATTGAGTTGATTACGCAACGCTTGCAAATAAGCATCTAATTGCTGGCTCTGTTTTTGCGCCAGCTCGGAGCGCATACGCGCCAGCTCCTGGCGGTTATTTGCCGATAACTGCGCCAACTCCAGTTCGTCAACCAGCGCTTTCAGCTTTGCCGATTCCGCCTGTGCGCCAAAGTTTTGTGCTTGTGCCAGCGGAGTATTGCTGTTTTGTGTGCCGAGGCGGCGTTCCACTTCGGTGACCTGGCGGCGCGCATCGGTTTGCTGCTGCGGTAGCTGGCTTAGCGAATCGCTAATTTCCCGGGCGCGCTCCTGCTCCTGCTGGGCTAAACGGGTTTTTTCCAGCAACTGGCTGCTGACTTGCAGGATCTCCTGATTTAGCGCATCGCTGCTCATGCCCGCTGGCGCGGGTTTCGGTTCGTCGCGCAGGTTGTCCAGCTGCGCGCGCAACGTTCTGGAGAGTTTAGGGAAGTTATCAATAACTTCTTGATATTGTTTGGCGCGCTCGAGTGAACCTTTACGTTCTTCGAGCGCGTTTAGTGCCGCCTGAAGTACCTCGACGGTTTCTGCCTGATCCGGCGTGTTTTTCGCCGCCTTGGCTTGCTCCAGCTCCTGGGCGATTTGTCGGGCATCGGGGGCCGTTGCAGCGATAGCCCCCAGGCTGAGGCACCAGGCCATCAGAAAAACGATAATCAGGCGCAAATCAGTCTCCCGGGTCGTTAAGGATTAGCTTTCGTCTTGCTTGTCATCTACCAGCGGGCTGGCGTCATGCTCTGCTTTGATTTCCGCTTCCGGGAGCGGTGCCGGTTCTGCATCAACAGGCGCGAAGGTTTCGGCGGAAACCGCCAGCGGTTGGCCAATTTTGGTGACTGACAGGCTCTGTAACTGCTCGACTAAATTCACTTTGCCCGGCGCAAATAAGTTAATCACCGTGGAGCCAAGTTTAAAGCGGCCCATCTCCTGGCCTTTCAGCAGCGCAACCGCACCTTCGCTTTCACCGGCAGGCCAGGTCCAGCGTTTGATGATGCCTTCGCGCGGCGGAGTAACGGTACCCGCCCATACGGTTTCGATGCTGCCGACAATCGTCGCACCAACAAGAATTTGCGCCATCGGGCCGAACTCGGTCTCAAACAGGCAGATCACCCGCTCGTTACGTGCAAACAGGTTCGGCACGTTCTGTGCCGTCAAATGGTTCACGGAGAAGAGATCGCCCGGCACGTAAATCATTTCGCGCAGGATGCCGTTGCACGGCATATGAACGCGGTGATAATCGCGCGGCGAGAGATACGTAGTAACAAAGCTACCGTTACGGAACAGGTCCGCCATCAGATAGTTGCCCGCCAGCAGCGCTTCCAGGCTGTAATTATGCCCTTTGGCCTGCAGGATTTTATCATTGTCGATTGCGCCAAGCTGGCTAACGACGCCGTCCGCCGGCATCACCAGTACGTTCGGATCGGTGTTAAGCGGGCGCACTTCGTCACGCAGCGGGCGGACGAAAAAGTCGTTAAAAGTGCGGTAGCTGGCGGTGTCCGGCTTCTGCGCTTCTTTCATATCGACCTTGTAGTATTTCACGAACAGATCGATAACCAGTTTGGTCAGCCAGCCTGCACGTTTACTTGCGCCCCAGCCCGCCAGGCGAGTGAGCCACAGTTTCGGCAGAATGTATTGAAGCGAAAGTTTAAATGAATTTAACAAGGTAGCCTCCAGGCTATTGTTTTTGTCGTTCCTGACCCGGCGCATAAGCGCCGAAGCCTTTAAAAAGGGGGACGATTTTAGCGATGCTAAGCGTAGTTGTCAGTCATCCTATTCAGAAAAGCTTTTACGCGTTTTTACCTGCGACATGCTCTCGAGAATGCGGTGGTAGTTTTCAAACCGGCTCTTGGCAATTTCGCCTTTCTCTACCGCTTCGCGGATGGCGCAACCCGGGTCGGTATCGTGCTTACAGTCGCGGTATTTGCAATGACCAAGATAGTCATGGAATTCGACAAAACCGTTAGTGATTTGTTCCGGTTCGAGATGCCAGAGGCCAAACTCACGAACGCCAGGCGAATCAATCACATCGCCGCCATGCGGGAAATGATAAAGCCGCGCAGCGGTAGTGGTGTGCTGGCCCAGGCCAGATGCGTCGGAAACATCGTTGGTGAGGATTTGCTTTCCTTGCAAACCGAGCAGCGCATTGAGCAGGCTCGATTTCCCCACCCCGGACTGGCCGGCGAAGATACTGATGCGGTCGGTCAAGGCTTCGACAAGTGGTGCCAGCCCGTCTTGCCTGTGGCTTGAAACCATTAACACTTTGTAGCCAATTCCACGGTAGATATCCATCTGCTCGTTAACGAAGCGTAAGCTGTCGTCATCCAGCAGATCGATTTTGTTCAGCACAATCAACGGCTCAACCTGTAAGGCTTCACACGCCACCAGATAGCGGTCGATGATATTGAGCGACAGCTCAGGCAGGATGGCGGAAACCACCACGATCTGGTCGATGTTTGCCGCGATCGGTTTGACGCCATCGTAAAAGTCGGGGCGCGTCAGCACCGAGGTGCGCTCATGTACGGCTTCAACAATACCTTTTACGGTGACACCTTCCGCGGCTTCTTTACCTGGTCGCCACACCACGCGGTCACCGGTGACCAGCGAGCGGATAGTTCGTCGTATGTTGCAGCGATGCACTTCGCCATCGGCGGATTCCACATCGGCATGCATGCCAAAACGGCTGATCACCACCCCTTCGGACGTATCGCCGAACAGGTTGTCATCGTAGTCAGCTTTCTCCGCAGACGTTGTTAGTCGGCGCTGGTGGTTCGCATTTACGCGGCGCTGCTGCCCTTTGGAGAGTTTATTTTTACTCAATCGTGCTGGCTCCTGGTCGCCCCGGATGGGCAAAACGACTATGATACACGCAATTTTAGATGAATATAGTTACGCGAGAAGGGTGGAAAATAGCATGAGCGCAAATGAAAACAACCTCATTTGGATCGATCTTGAAATGACGGGGTTAGATCCCGAGCGCGATCGCATTATTGAAATCGCGACGCTGGTGACCGATGCAAACCTGAACATTCTGGCGGAAGGTCCGGTAATTGCGGTACACCAATCCGATGCGCAATTGGCGCTGATGGATGACTGGAACGTACGCACCCATACCGGCAGCGGCTTGGTGGATCGCGTCAAAGCCAGTCAACTGGATGACCGTGCGGCGGAACTGGCGACTATCGAGTTCCTGAAAGAGTGGGTGCCAGCGGGTAAATCGCCCATTTGCGGTAACAGTATTGGCCAGGATCGCCGCTTTCTGTTTAAGTACATGCCGGAGCTTGAAGCCTATTTTCACTACCGTTACCTGGATGTCAGCACCCTGAAAGAGCTGGCGCGCCGCTGGAAACCGGAAGTGCTGGACGGTCTGAAAAAGCAGAACACCCATCAGGCGTTGGATGATATTCGCGAATCGGTGGCGGAGCTGGCTTACTATCGCGAGCATTTTATTAAGCTGTAATGCACAAGTGGTGCGGAGCCGGAAATTTTTAGCTTCGGCTCTGTAAGCCGCTAATGGCGCGACTTTGCTGGAAAAATGCGCGTTTTGTCGATTTAATCGGCACTTGAACAAAAAAAGCGAAAATTTGCTTTCGGGGGCTTGCAGCAGGAAGGATTTCTCGTATAATGCGCCTCCCGTGAAGACACAGAAATGTGCAACACGGCGTCACGAAATTTTAGTGAAAAGCGTAAGCAAGTTCCTGAAAAATCGATGATAAGCGGGAATAGCTCAGTTGGTAGAGCACGACCTTGCCAAGGTCGGGGTCGCGAGTTCGAGTCTCGTTTCCCGCTCCAAAATTTGAAATGCACCATCCAAATTTACTGGTTTTGTCATTGATGTCGAATCCAGATAAATATGCGGGAATAGCTCAGTTGGTAGAGCACGACCTTGCCAAGGTCGGGGTCGCGAGTTCGAGTCTCGTTTCCCGCTC